>JAUJOV010000008.1 GCA_030447545.1 Sphingomicrobium sp.
CCCACCCCCACCCCCCCGCCGACGCCCGCGACCACCACGCTGCCGCCGCCGCGGACCACGACGCCGACGAGGACGACGAGGCCGACCAGGACCATGGGGCCGGCGAGGCCGGTGAGCACGGCGAGGGCGACGACGAGGGCGACGGCGAGGGCGACGAGGGCGATGAGGGCGATGAGGACGACGATGACGAGGGCGATGAGGACGACGAGGACGACGAGGACGATGAGGGCGACGAGGGCGATGAGGGCGACGAACTCGATGAGGACGACGAGAACGACGAGGGCGATGAGGACGACGAGGACGATGAGGGCGATGAGGGCGACGAGGGCGACGAGGGCTGATCAGCTTCCCAGCTTGTGTAAGTGCGGCCGGCAACCGTCTTCGGTCGCACCACACAACGGAGAAGTTCGGTGGCCCCGGCTTCTTCAGACTGATCAAGGAAACCCCCGGCTTCGGCCGGGGGTTTTTCTTATCTGTTAATCTCAATGAAGCGCTGCCGAAGCCGGCGTCCCTCGAGCCGCTTGACGGGCTGTGTTCCTCCGCTTTGCAGAAGCGTCGCGGAGCCGCTTGCGCTCATATGACAAGGCGCTGAGCGTCCCTTCCTCGTTCGGGCCGCCGGAAGCGGACGGGCTGCTTTAGGCCAGAAGCAGTCGATCGCCGCGCCCTGCCGAGTGTCGGCTTTGGGTCGAAAGCAGACACTAGCGCGTCTCCGAGTCAAGTACATTAATGCCCTTTCTAGGATCTTGGGTATGCCGGAGAGCTATTGGCACTAATGTCGCTATTGTCAGGCGGGCGCTATATGAGAACCGCCTCGCGCCCGTAGAGCCAGCCGTCGGGCGACAGGGACAAACGGCGAGAGGTCAGCGTCCCCGAGGCATTACAGCCCAGCCTTAGCTTAATGGCACTAACGGCACTAATGGCACGGCTCGATCGCGGGGGGGCCGATCTTGCCTGATAGCGTGGCGAAAACGCCTCTGCTGTTTACGTTGCGATTAAGTGGGTGAGAACATCCAGCTTTCGGCAACGCCTACTTAGCAGCTAAATGCTTGAAAAGGCGTGGTGCCGCTTGAGGGACTCGAACCCACGACCCCATCATTACGAAGGCAGCGGCAGCCGCGGGGAAAAGCGTTGCGAATCCTCCGCTTAGCGCCCGTTCCGGGCCGCCGCCGAGCGCCCTCCCAAGCACCACCCAAACCCGGGCGAGGCGCCTTTTCCGTCACTTCTGAGCTAACGCGCGTTGGCCCGTTCGCGGCGCGGAATGTGACCTCCTCCTGACCCACTGCAGCCGGTGATCATCTAATGTCTGCTCTGGGTGGAAAGCGGGCATAAGGGCAACCAGGTGCCTGTCCTGGGGCACGCCCTGCTTTGAGCGAGATAAGCCTATGCCGCAGCCGATCTCAGTCGGGCTCGTGCCACATGATCGCGGCTGGGCTGCGCTTGCGGAGGCCGAAGCCGACCGAGTGCAACATGCGGCCGGTCCGGTCATTCTCCACGTACACCACATTGGCTCGACAGCCATCCCCGGCATCGCCGCCAAGCCAATCCTCGACCTGCTGGCGGTCGCCTCCAGTCTTGGCGAACTGGACACCAGAAGGTCCGCGCTGGAGGCGCTTGGCTATGCCTGGCACGGCGAATATGGTTTGCGCGGGCGGCGCTACTGCACCCTGAACCACCCCGAAACCGGCGAGCGCCGCGCGCAATTGCACGCCTTTGCTAAGGGCGACCCGGCGATCGTTCGCCACCTAGCGTTCCGTGACTATCTGCGTATGAGGCGCGCGCTCGCCGCCCAGTATGAGCGGGAAAAGATCCGGTGCGCCATGCTGCATCCTACCGACAGTCATGCCTACACCGAGTGCAAGAGTGCGTGGATCAAGCGGGTCGAGGCTGACGCGCTAGCAGCTCGCTGAACCTGCGCTTCGTGACTACCGCTCAACGTGCCGAATGGGTGGGAAGCCGGACCTCGGCTGTCTGCTTTGGATGGAAAGCGGACACTGCTAAAAGCGGTATTTCTCCGGCTTGCGTAGAATGGTGGCCGCCGACCACGCGGCATCGTCCACCTCCACGTCCGTCAGGAGCGGATCATCTCTGAGCGATCCCCTGCTCTCGCAGCGATGTCGAACGCGTCTGTCAGGCCAGCGTGGAACAGCCGCTCATTGACCGTCATACCTGCATATCGGCTTCGAGCGCCCATGCCGCTGTTGTGACCGCCGAAGGTGATGTCTGCAATGGGTGGGAAGCGCCATTCGGGTAGATGCGCCGGTGGACGCGAATGGCGAAGCAAAGAAGGGTTCATCTGCGCTCAAGGTGGAAGCTGCAACCGCGAGCGGGTGCGCAATATCAACTCACATGCACGTCGTGCCGCCAGCCCGGACCAAATACGAGCCGGGCTACTCAACGTGCTGTGCACGAGGCAAGCAAGCACGTTCGCGCCGTTGCACGTAATCGCGTGAGCGTAACTCGCATGGCCTCTCCGGAACCTGTGCCGAGCTTGATCACATGATGGAGTCATCCCCGTACTCTCCTGAGGCGAGACGCAAGCGGCTGGCCTTGATGAAAGCCCGGTTCGGGTCCGCCGTAGTAGACCGAGTGAAGCCCGGGACACGCCCGTTCGAAGTAGTGAAGCGAGTTGTAGTGGGCACCTACAATGACGGCTTTATCCACGCAGGGAACCTCGCATACCTAGCAATCCTGACTCTGTTTCCCTTCTTCATCTTCGCTGCGGCTCTTACGCGGCTGCTCGGCAGTGCGGCGGACGGGCGGCGAACGGTAGCCATATTCCTTGAGCAATTCCCGCCCAACGTCGCGGAGGTTCTCGCAACTCCCATCAATGACGTACTGACCGCTCGCACCGGTAATCTCCTGTGGCTCGGCGCGATCGTGGGACTTTGGACCGCGACAAGTCTGATTGAGACGATCAGAGACATACTGCGACGAGCTTATGGGGTGCCGTTTTCCAAACCTTTTTGGGAGTACCGCCTGTGGTCAATCGGCCTCATGCTGGCGGCTGTAGTTCTCTTGATGCTTTCGTTCGCCCTGTCGGTCGTCCTGAGCTCAATTCATCACTTGGTGGTTTCATTTATTCCCTTCGCGGAGGGGGCAATCAGCACGCTTGGCCTGTACCGGCTTGCGCCCGCGCTGTTCCTGTTCGGCACCTTCTACGCTCTTTTGTATGCGCTGACGCCGGGACGATATCGGAAGAAGGGATGCCGCCAATGGCCGGGGGCGCTCCTGGTGACTTCATGGTGGCTCGGAACAACAGAATTGTTGCCCCACGCGGACTACTCGGTGGCTACGCCCTCACTTACGGAGGGCTTGCGGGAGTGATGGTGGCGCTGATCTACTTCTTTCTAATCGGTATGGGCGTTGTCCTGGGCGCTGAACTGAACGCTGCGCTGGCAGAAACCGATGGCACCGCCCTCAAGGGTGAGGTCTACACTGGGCCTTTCCAGGATGAGCTCGAGGTGGAAGAGCCCGAGCCGGGTGAAGACATTGATCCGGATGATCCTGAAACAGCAGTCTTGCCAACCCTGTAAGAAGATAACCCACGGCTGATGTCCGGAACGGGTGGAAAGCGGGCACTGGAACACCGGGGATTAGCGAGGCGGAATGGCTGGCCCAATACTGAGCTGATGTCGCTGGGCGAGCTGCCAGAGTTTCTCCCCCGCACCATGGTCCAGCGTGGCTGGGGCCCTTAGCAGCGCGAAAGCTGTTCCGGATTGTGTTGGGGCGTGATCAACACGGGAATAGCCCAGCAGGGCTGCCTCGCGCATCACTTCTTGCACCTGCTGCTCCGGTCCGTGCAGTAGAACAAACGCATCTGTTGGACGAGTGAGCGTCGGCTCGGACGTCCACCCCGTCACGGCTGCCACATACGTGGTGCACGACGTCAAAGGCACGAGTGCGAGGATGGGCAGCAAACGTCTGTGCACGCCTCACTTGTGCCGCGTTGGCTTAATGTCCGCAATGGGTCGAAAGCGGACACTCGGCTAATGCGGGGATTGGGTGGAAAGCGGACATTGCTCGAATGATCAGCAGGTTTGGTATAAACTGACGAACTGCCGTGTTTTTTGGAGCATTTATGTCTCTCGTGGCCAAACTGATCGCGGCCTCTGCGCTCGCAAGCTCGACTGCAGCCCCGGCGGCACCGCCTAGCCCGGTGGCCGATACATCCTACGTCGCGCCTGGCGGTGAACGCGTCCTTCAACACACCATCGAGATCGATGCGCCTGTAGCGCGTGTTTGGCACGCCTTCACGACCACGGCGGGTTTCCGCAGTTGGGCCGCACCCATAGCGGATGTAGATTTCCGCCTCGGCGGCACGATTGAAGCAGCCTATGATCGGAATGGTCGCATCGGTGCTCCGAGCAACATCAAGAACGAAATAGTGGCCTACGTGCCGCAGAGGATGCTGGCTATTCGGAACATCCAAGCCCCTCCAAAACTCCCGTTCGATGGACCAACTTTCCAGAAAATCCACACGGTCAACTTCTTCGAGCCAATCATCAGCACGCGGACGCGCGTCACTGTGGCCCAGCCGGGCTTTGGAAAAGGGCCGGCGTATGAGGGTGTTTATAAGTTCTTCGCGGCGGGCAACCGCTGGTCACTGGAGCAGCTGAAGAAAGCTCTGGAGGCGAAGCCGGCGACAAAATAGCCCGCTGCTAGCTTGCCGCTGCCGCTTCAGCCTAATGTCTGCAATGGTCGGAAGCGGACATTGCCCATCCGGGTTGCTTTGGAGCACGTCACGCGCTTCGCGTCTTCACCGTCTTCCAATGAGGTGGAATTCGCTTTGCCGGCCATCCAAATACAGCACCGTGCTGCCGTCGAAAAATGCGTCTTCCTCGAGTCGGAATTCAACCTCCTGGTTGTTCCACTCGGGCACGAGCGATTTCGCGCTGAGTTCGATCGACCAGGCGGTGCTCGGCCGCAGCGGATGCTGACCTCGTGGGTCGGCTTTCTGATTATCCCAGAAGCCAATGCTACTGCCGGCCCCGTGCCCATGAAAGCCGATCGGGTGCGAATAAATGGACGGCTTCAAACCCATCGCTAGGGCTTTCGCGCGCGCCTCGGCCAGGATGTCGTTACCGGTGCGGCCGGTCCTGAACGAGCTGGTCAGAGCGTCCTGCACGTGGTTGGCCGCCTTGATGCCATCGCGCAGTCCCTTGGGGGCCTCCCGCTCCCCGTGCTTCAGCACGTAAGCGAGGTGCTGCGTATCGGTGTTCAAGCCTAGGTAGGTGATGCCGAAATCCGTCCACAGCATGTCCCCCTTCTGGATGATTTCATCACCCTCAAGCATCCCCTGCTTGCCTTGCCGTAGGATCCCCAGCGACGGCTGGAACCACGTTTGGAGGCCGAGGCTGCTGACCTTCTCCCTGAACCACCAGACTACGTCGTCGGCCGAGGTTCGCCCCGGCGTGATAACGGCATCGCTGAGCCCTTCCGCAATGATCGAATGCGCGAGACGGACGATCTGCGGATAAACCTTCATTTCCGCAGCCGTCCGGGTTTCGAGCCATCCCACTGCAAGCTCGTCCGTCCTGACCACTCGCGCCCTCAATTCGGGCGTCAGTGCGGCCATCAGCCCTTCATATTGGCTGAGCGTCAGGCCGTCCGCGAACTGGGTCAGTGCGGAGCTGTTGATTGCAATCTGCTTTGGCTGACGCTCCTGGATGAGCTTTGCAAGCTGCCGCCACTGGTCCGGCTCCTGATCCGGATTCCACGCGGGCTTGAACAGATCGGCCAATCCGTAGCGGCTGACCGTCATGCGCTCGACGGGCCGGCCAGGCCCCGGATCGTAGAACAGCAGGACGGTGCGCCGCCTTGCGTGCATATTCTCTGCGTCGAGCATCGTCGCCATGACTGGATCCTCGACATACTCGCGCGCGATAAGGACCCACATGTCGATCTTCTGTTCACGCATCAGCGCTGGCACGATTTGATCCAGGCGCTCGGCGAGCATCCGATCTTCAAGCGCGCCCTGTCGCGGAGGGGCAGGACAGCCGGAGCGGTCGGATTTTTCTGTTCGAAGAGATTGGTGGCCGGTGCGACCCGGAGCCAAGGCAGGGGCCGCTGCTGGCCGATGCATGTGTCAGAAGCGACGCGAGGCTGGAAGAGATCCGATCATCGATCCCTCTTTGGTTAGGTCAGCTTTGCAGCCGGTGACAATGTCCGCAATGGGTGGAAAGCGGACATAAGTCCGGCCTCAAAGAGCAGTGGCGAGTGGGGTGTGATGCAGCTCGGCGGAAACTTGGCGCTTACAAAGCCTGGGAGTTGCGGTATGCGGGCTGTGCTGACGTTCGGGGATAAACAGGCACTGGCGCTTGGAGGCTCCCCGTTGCTCCTGTATCGCTGCTGTTGGCCATGAAGATCCGGCATACGGATTCAACTAACGTGAGGATCATCAAATGCCCACAGGCACAGTGAAGTTTTTCAACAAGGTCAAAGGCTTCCCGGCTTCATCCAGCCCGAGGGCGGCGGACCGGACACTTCGTCCATATCTCCGACGTGGAACGCTCCGGGATGTCCACGCTGAGGGAAACCAGCGCGTGTCCTACGATGTCGAGGAGGACCAGCGCGGCAAGATGAAGGCGACTAACCTGAAGGCCGCTGAAGGCAGCGAGTAATCGTAAAGGCGGGACGCCCGGAAGGGGGCGTCTCCGACGCCTCGAATGTCCGCAACGGGTTGAAAGCGGACATAGCGACGTCGCATATTGCCAGCCCTACTTGCGTGCCTTTCGCTTGGCGTAACGCGCATCGCGGGCGGCCTTCAGCTCGGCCTCGGTGCGCAGCGGCGGGATTGCGGCTTTGGCTGCAGCTTCAGCGGCCTGTCCTCTGCAGCCTGCAGGCGCTCGCCTTCTTGGCCGCGCTTTTCTCAACTTGCCGACTCTCGCGGTCAGCCGCTTGGCCTTGCGCTCGGCTACCACCCGTTCGTCCAGCGGCGGCTTCGACCGCAGTTGCTCCAGGGCCTTCTCCTTGGCCTTGGCAGCACTGCCAATCCCGTCCTGGAAGCTGGGCTCTTTGAACGACATCTTGCTGACCTGGAGGGTGCGTGGGTGGGCTGCGCTTAGAGACTGCCGCCGCCATGTTCGCAATGGCTCCAAAGCGGCCTAGGTGGATTATGTCACCTATGGGTGGAAAGTGGACACTCCCAATTAGCGGATCACTGCAAGCAGGGCAACCTGTTAGCAAGGGCAACGGCAGGGTGGCGTTGCGCTTTGATGAACGCGACGCAGAAGGCGCGGAGGTCGCAGCTGCCTGCATCGCAGAAACGTGCATGACGTACAGTATGAGGCCCTTCTCGGCGGTTACGTCCACGCGCCAGTCTTCATCGACCCAGATTTGATTGGCGTGGTCCTGCAAGAGTTCGCCGACAAACCGAGCAAGTTCAATCCTCAAGACCGACTAGATCGTCGCTCTCCACATCGAGCGTCTCGGAGACTGTGCTCTCGGTTCGTAGCCTGATGTGATACTGGGGCACGGCCGACCTCCACGCTCTAAACTGTTGGGTTCAGCGGTTCCGCCTACGTGCCTGAACCCAGGTTAGAGGCTCAACCGTTTAAAATGGGCCGAAAGCCGACAGGCACAGGCCTAAGCTGGCTGCTGTGCTTCGTTCCCTCTCCCAGTGCGCAGATTGACGTTTCGCAGCTGCAACTCGCGGCACCTCGCCTTCTCACGTAGGTTGGCGGCGGCAAGGAGATGTTGCGATGAGACGCGAGACATTTGGTATGTATCCCGGCACCCTTGCGGACCGCGCCTTGGTCGGACAGGTGTTGCGCCGTGCCTTTCCTTTAGGGCTGCGATCGTTCGAAGGTTTGCCAAGCACGAGTTTCTACGAAAGAAAGCACGAGCCTTACACAGCTTTTGAGCCGCCTGACGGCGGGCAGGGCATGATCTGGACAGCGGATTAAGGGCCGACGCCACCGCCCGTCAGTCGGTTAGAAGGTCGGCTTTACCGTCGGCTCCCCTTCTTTGTGGGCAATTGGCTGGCACTCGCTCGAAGTCACCGTTCACTGCGTCGGCGAAGGACACAATAGCCAGCAGACCACCAGCTTCGTCCGCTATTTCCACAAACGAAGTTTATTGAGCTGACCGGACTTCATCCCCCGCCATCAGGTCACGCAGGCCCTCGATAGCTTTCTGCCGGGCTGTTGTAAGGTCAGGAAGCTCAGGTGCCCTCTGGGGCTTCGACAAAACCCATACCGTTACAAACATGCGAATGGCGGGGCATTGGTGCGCTCTTAATCTGGCGGGGCGCAAGCAAGTCTCACAGTCGCAAAGAGGCCACTGAGAGGCTCTGCGATACAAGTATAGCGAACCACGGACCGGAAGGCTCCGCTTCAACGCTCGCGGGGCTTCGTCGCCATTCCGTCTCGTAGGTGCGGCCCGGCCCAAAAGGAGGCCGGGCCGCAATTGGATGTCCCCAGTTGCGGCAGTGGCCGGTGTGCAGTTTCGAAACACGGTCCGTTGAAAAATCCCGCGTGTGAACTTGCCCGCCAGAGCGACGTTGAGAGGGCTCAGAGTTGCCCCAGGGTGAGTGTGGATGGATAGAAACTCGGATGAGTGGAGCCGCGCACGGGCAGTACTCCTGCAAGACGACGCTTCCTACTTCAGGTGTCGAGCCGCTGAAGAAAGGGGTGTCGCCTTCGCCGCGTATGATCTCCGCGTCCGGCAAGTTCACCTGGACTTGGCCGACCGCTATGATGACCTGGGGCGCGCCATCCTGACCTTTGAGCGGCACCTGGAGCACCAATTGGAAACGGTGTGCCAAGGATGCTGAAAGCTCGCCGGGCCAATGATTGGGCTAAACAGAACGGCGGGATTTTCTTAGTCCGGCGCTGCATTCGTTCATTGGAACGCTGCGACTGGCGCTGCTGGTTTGCAGGACTTTCTGGAGGGCTCGGCGGGGCATCCGCATTTCTGCTCCAGCAGGCTATGCAGCCGGTCCACTTTGCAGGGCAACTGGAACTGCTCATTGTCTCTGTCGCAGCAGGGGCACTGGCCGGAAGTGCCGGCGTGGCGCTGCGTAATCAAGCCACTGGTAGCGAGTGATCGTCCAATAGCGCTTCCGAGTGCGTTATGCTGTCACGATAAAAGGGGCGCTTCCTAAAGTAAAATGGGCGACGCCGGCTTTGGCTAGTGTCCGCAATAGGTGGAAAGGTGCGGACCCAAGATCACGTTCGTGCTCACGGAAGTGGTTTGAGGCAATCGTGTCTTTTTGAAACAGAGCGTGGAGAATTTCGGCGCCGGTTCGTTTGTTCACCGCGGACCTTCTCGAGTTCGCGTGCAGTGCTTCGGAGTCGAGTGAATGCCTCCTCCCGATCTAAGTCGAACCCATTCCTCAAGGTCAACGTGTGGATCTTCCATGCCGCGCGACCAGCGGCTGATAGCAACCGAGTGGTGGTCGCACTCCGCGCCCTTTGCGCGACTGGGGACTGACGAGAGCGGCCCCATTGTGGAGAAGAGGGTAAGAAGGGCCCTCAAGTTGAGGCGCAAGCGTGAAGCCCTCTTCGGCGCTAATCTCTTCGGTGAGCCTGCGTGGGATATGCTCCTGCAACTCTACGCCACAACCCTAGCGGGCGGGCGGGAGAGTGTTACAAGCCTCTGCCTAGCTTCCGCGGCTCCCATGACGACCGCTCTCCGAACCCTCGAGCACCTCGAAGATCGTGGTTGGATCCAAAGGCAGCGAGACGAATCCGACCGCCGCCGCAGCTTCTTAAGCCTCTCAGGCAAAGCGGTAGCAGCGCTGGAATCCCTGTTCCGCACAACCAACGATGATGCCCTTGCGTAACTTCTTCACGAAGGACCGCGGTGCGCACGCTCTCCCCCTGTGCATGGGTGATCACTCGCTATGATCCAGGCCCGTACCATGTTCATCCTCGCCGTGGTCGCCTGCGCGACGGTGCCGCCCGCGTCCTCCCCGTACGCGGCATCGCCGGTATCGGCGGAAGTGAGCAGCATTTGCTCGCGTGAGGAATACGCTTCTAGCATTATTCACTTAGGCAACGCAGAACGAGCGCGTGTAGGCGTTCCGTCCCTTTCCGAGGAGAGGTGAGATGGCTGTCTCTGCGAGCTCTCTCGCCTCTCGGCCGGCCCGAAGCGGCTCTGGTCCGGGTCGATGCGACGCCAAGGCAGCGCGGCTTACGGTGCTTCGGCCGGTTTAGCAGCTAATGTCCGCGATGGGTGGAAGCGGACACAAGAGCGAAGCAGAAGCACAGGCAGTTTAGAAGCGCCAGGGCTGCGGCGTCACCAGACTCGTGGTTCGCTGCCGGTGCGCTGGCTGACCGCTTCCTCAACAGCCTGCAATTGCGTACGGTTCATTACCCCGTTCGCAAGCAGGGACTTCATTAACTCATCCGTTAGCGCCGCGAGGAAATGAAGCTCGGCGCGTTCTGACGATTGCTCTTCACTATCTAGATCCATGTACATCTCCACCTTCGGTGAAATGCGAATCCTGCTCGTCGATCGCCTCTAGTAGATCGCTGAAAGCGCCGGACTGCGGGACCGGGAACGCGCGTCTCAGTTCGTGGGCTACGATTTGACGCCTGCTTGGAGGGCGCTGCCAAGGGGTCGTACCGGATGAGCGAGGACTCGTGCATCCGCGCAGTGTGTCTCGAATACCCCTACCGAACGATTACCTAAACGAACCCGCGCTACAGCAGCACTAATGTCCGCTTTGGGTCGAAAGCCGACATTCTCGCTTGTGTGCGGCAAGGGGTGGCAAGCGGAGATTCCGGCGTAAATTGGATTGCTGGTGAAGCGACGCCGAGCGGCCCCGATCTAAACGCCTCTCGGCGGGATCCGCTCTAGCTTTTCCGCTCTGCTATCGAGATCAGTCGCTAATGAACGAAGGTTCAAAACCAGTTGCTGATCATGAACGTAGCAGGAGATGCGGCGACACTGTTCCGCGCGGACGCGCAGTTTCTCCGCGGCCTCGGATTGTCGCGACACGGTCACTGGGCTCCATGCGTGGAAAGTTCAGTTTCGCTTCCAAGCTCCTGCGCTCGTCTCTTGTAGAGTTCAGCCATCTCGAGATGTCGAACCCGGGCGACATCAGTCAGAGCCTTCCGAGCCGCTTTCGACTCCCTCGCGGCGAGGCGCGTGTAAAAGTGGACATTCTGACGCACTGCGACTCTCCCCAAAGAGTGCACGTCAGCTGATCCAATTCTGAAACAGTTGAATCGGCAAGCTTTATTAATCGTCTCGAAGTGACGAGCTAATGCCTCGTAAACGGGTGGCATCCGAAACCTGATTTTGCCGCTAATGTCCGCGACGGGTCGAAAGCAGACATTCGGCTAATCTCTGCAATGGGTGGAAAGAGGACATTGACGGGATATCCTCCATGCGTGGAACGCGGTCATTCCGCGGCTACTGGGAACGTTCCTCTGGAACGGTGTAGGCATGACGAGAGATCAGGTTCCACTCGCCGCCGCGCCTAACCCAGGTGTCAGTAGCTATGAAGTTGAATCGGCCTATAGGACCGCCACCCTGCTGAACGGTCCGATGCCCCTCGACCCTCGCGACTGCTGTTTCTCCTGCGACGATGACATCAACAACCCTGGCCGCATATTCCAGAAAGGTGAAACTGCTTAGTCTTCGGATCCAATCATCGCGCGACGCAACGGCGGTTTCGCCGCCCGCGCTATTCGCAATCTTGAACTCCGGAGCAAGGATTCGCCGTAAGAACTGTGTGTCGCTGCGCAAGAAAGCTTGAGCCCAACGATCCTCCAGCTCTCTTATCTAATGCTCTACAGCACCCCGTTGCGCTGCCGCTTCGGGCGGCGATGAAGTGGCTCCAAGTGATGGTGGGTTGGCAGCAGAGCAGGCCGACAGACAGAGTATTCCCACGATACCGGTCAAGCCTCGCGACATAAGCGTCCTCCCATCGCAACGCGGCAGCTGCAGAGGTGAAACACGAACAACTAATGTCCACAATGGGTAGAAAGCGGACGTAAGCGCACAGCCGCGCAGCGACTAAGACGAACACGCCTCGCGCACGTGGTCGCGGCGCGCTTGCGAGCACAACCCGAAGCATGCAGCGGAGGGTGATCCAGCCCAGAGGCCGAGAGCCGCCCCTAGCCGAAGGCACTTCCCTTCAACACGCCAGAGCGCCCGGCGGCACCGGGGGCACCGGACGGGCCGGTCGGCGCCCCTGCATAGAGTCACGTGGCCCAGTCATTTTCCGAGCTTCTGCTGCACTCCGGTCTCATCGTTGAGGTGTCGCACTTCCTTGGCCGCAACTGCTTCGTCGATGACGTCTTCAACCAAGACGGAAGTATCAATCGCGCCAAGCTTGCGCGCCCAGCTCATCAGAGGCGCAAAGCTAGCGGCATCGAAGGGAACGATGTTGCGAACCGTCGCGGCCTTTCGAAGCGCGTTCGCTTCCGTGTCGCCTAGCTTCAAAAACTGACGAGCGCTGACCAACAAGGGTAGCCGAAGGAGCGCCTCTCTTACCGCATGCTCCTTCTGCTCTGCGGTCCCATCGTAAGGGTACGGCGTGAGGAGTACGTAGCCGGAGTCTTGCCTAGCTAGGAGCCCGATCTGTTCGGCGTTCTTGAGCAGTTTCCCGACGGTTCTGCCATCTGCTTCGGAGAACTGCGCTAGCTGCGTGGCCGACGGTGCATCCATCCAGGCGACGCCGTCGAGGACAGGATAAAGCCCCTCCAACTTCGCGGCCTCGTACCTGACCGGACAGACCACCTTCTTTGTTGAGGCGATCGGCTTGCTGGCCGTCCGAGCCATTGTGCACCTCTACGACCCCGAGCATGCAAGGTCTAACCCGACCGTTTAATCGTGGCAAATGGCTGGTCGTCACGGCCGCCCGCTGATCGTTCCGGTTTACGCCGAAGCGACGCACCGTTTCTTCTGGTGGAACCTGCATGCAGCTCCAACAGATCCATTGAAGTCCGGAAGGACCCAAACCTTACCCAGCGCAAGGCCAAGGCGTTGCGCGCTTTGAGTAGACGCCGCGCGTTTGCCTTGTGGAAGGGGTGGTGCCGCTTGAGGGACTCGAACCCACGACCCCATCATTACGAATGATGTGCTCTACCAGCTGAGCTAAAGCGGCTTGGCTCGGAAGCGGCGCTTGCCCTAACAGCGGCTCCGGCGTGCGGCAAGCCTGACGGTGAGGGGCGCCCTCGCCCCCGCCTGAACGGATATGCTTAACGCTTTCTTCATCGCTGGCCTCCATCTTTCCTCCCAAAGTGGAGGGAAGTGGGCCGGGCATGGACAGCTATCGCGAGCACCCTAGCGACTTCGACCTGGCGTGGTCGGCCGAGGCGTCGGTCTCGCCGGGCGAGCCGGCCGGGATCGACATCGGCACGGACGAGCGTCGGATGCATGTGCGCGCCTACAACTACTGGGTCTCGCTGCTCGACGGCCGCGACTTTCCCTCGATCGAGGACCTCGAGCCGGGAGAGGTCGAGGATTTCGCGCCCAACAGCGTGCTGCTCGACTTCACCGCCGGCCGCGAAAATCCCGCGACCCCCTACATCGGCTCGGCCATCCGCGAGGAGTGCGGGCTCGGCGAGGGGATCGAGACGATCGACCAGGTGCCGAGCCGCTCGCTGCTGTCGCGGCTGACCGACCACTACATGCAGATCATCGCCAACCGCGCGCCGGTTGGCTTCGAGGCCGAGTTCGAGAACCAGGGCGGCCAGCCGATCTGCTACCGCGGCATATTGATGCCGTTCTCCTCGGACCGGGACACGATCGACTTCATCTACGGCGTCATCAACTGGAAGCGCGCCGACGATCATGCGAGCCACGAGCCCGCCGTCGTCCCACCGCCGCCGCCGCTCGAGCCGGAGCCCGAGGCCGAAGCGGAGGCGATAGAGGAGCCGGCGGCCTCGCAAGAGCCCGCCGACGCGCCGCCAGTACCCCATTTCTCACGGGAAGACGGGCCGCTTCACGACCCCGATTCCGACGCGCCACTTCCCGAGATCGCGCTGCCCGCAGATGCCGCGCTCGCCGATCGGCTGTGGGCCGCACGCGAGACGGCCGAGGCGCTCAAGGAAACCGACTTGCGCAGCCGAGCGGCGCTGTACCGTGCCCTGGCGCAGGCTTACGACTTTGCACTCGCCGCGGAGCGCGACCCGGAGGATTTTGCCGAGCTGCTCGAGAACTCGGGCGTAAAGGCGCAGGTCCGCGCGCCGATGACCCCGATCGTCAAGCTGGTGTTCGGCATCGACTATGACAAGGCGCGGCTGACCGAGTTCGCTGCGGCCCTGTCGTACGCGCGTCGCCAGGACATCGGGCAGGGCGGCTTCCTCCCCTTGATCCAAAGCCAGGCCGGAGGCCTGAAGGCTTTGGTCGCGGCCGAGCGGCAGGCGCGCCGCCCGCAAGCTCGTCCCGACACCGCGGCCGAACTCGCCCGCTCGAGGCTCCGCGCCGCTAACCCGATGGCGCTCGAGACGGTGAGCACTGAGGCTGAGTTCGCGCTGGTCATCGCCCGCCGCCGCGCCGACGGAGGCATCGAGCCCGTCGCGATCGTCGAGGACGAAGCGATGGTCGAACGCGCGATCCGCCGCGTCGCAATCTGACCGCAGCGGACTTGTCCCGCTCGTCGGGCGGCGTCTATAGGCCGCGGGCGTCGCAGCCCCCGCGGAGCCCGTTCGTCCATGACCGCCCACACGCGCCTCGCGCGGCCACTCGTATCGTCGCTTCGCAAGGCGCTCACCAGCAATGCCCTTCCCGGTGAGACTCAAGGCTTCGATTCCAGGCAGCACCGCGAGGCCGCCGAATTCCTGGCGAGAGTCGCGGCCAAGCGAAAGAAGGGCGAGATTGCAATCGCCCTTGAATCCACAGGGGGCGAGGCGGGCAACCGACGGATGCGCATCGGCATCGTCAACGACGACATGCCGTTCCTTGTGGACTCGGTCGCGAACGCGATCGCCGCGCGGCAGGTCACGATCCACCGGCTGCTTCACCCGGTCGTCTGCGTCGAGCGCGACTCCGACGGGCGGCTGACCTCGGTCGAGCCCTTGTGCGGCGAAACTGATCGGCGCGAATCGATGATGTACATCGAGCTCGACCGCACCCACGCGCGCGGACGCAAGCAGCTCGTCGAGGACCTCCACGCCGTCCTCGCCGACGTCCGATCCGCGGTGCGCGACTGGCACGCGCTCCAGACCAAGATGTGCGAAGACGCCGAGCGGATCGAGGATCCCGAAGGTCGGGACCTGCTCAACTGGTTTGCCGACGGATCGATGACCCTGCTCGGCTATCAGGTCGAGCGGCCGGGCGAGCAGCCCTCAGAGACTCTTGGCATCTTCAGCATCCCGGGAGCGCCGACCGACGACGGCGGCAGCCTTGGCGCCATGCGCTATTTCGAAGAGGGCGGCGAAGTGCCCCTGATGGCCAAGGCCGATCGCAAGGCAACCGTTCACCGGCGCGTTCCGCTCGACCTGGTCGTCGTCCCGCTGCGCGAGAACGGGCGGGTCACCGGCATAGGCGTCCATGCCGGCCTGTGGACCAGCCAGGCGCTCACCTGGCCGGCCGAGGAAGTGCCGGTGCTTCGCCGCCGCCTCGACCGGCTCGACCAGGATTTCGGTTTCGATCGCAAGGGCCATTCGGGCAAGGCGCTGCGCCACGCGGTGTCGTCGCTTCCACGCGACCTCCTCCTGAACCTCAGCTTCGAATCCATGCGCGAGCTGGTGATGATGGCGATGTCGCTCGCCGACCCCCCGCGCCCCGCGTTGCTGATGCTTCGAAACATACTCCACGGCCAACTGGTCAACATAGTCTGTCTTCCGCGCCACGACAATAAAAACGTCCCGCCATAGCCGAACTGCGGACAGGGCGGGGGCGGCCACGACCGCCGCGATCCCCGCTGGTCGCTCGGGCTCGGCGAGGGCGACCTCGCGCTGATCCGCTACATGCAATATGGATCCGGAGCGGCGCTGCGCAGACGTGGAGGCGCTCAATCACCGCCTCGGCGAAATGGTCCGCGGCTGGGCGCCCGCAGTCGAGGAAGGCTCTGGTCGCCATGGTGGGCCCGCTCGCGCGACGTTATGTGCTGAGCTATTGCAATGAATTTCCCGACGATTACCGCACCCGCACGCCCGCAGATGAGCGCCGCGGACATTGCCCGGCTCGCGGCCCTCAGCACGCCCGAGCAGCGCGGGCGTGCGGCTGTGCAGCCTTCCCTCCGATCCGCCCGGCCCGTTCCACCCTGAAGACCTACCGGCGCGGCGGGCTGATCCTTGTCGGACGCGGTGCCGGTGCTCAGCGATTTCGGATTCCGAGTGCTCGAGGAGATGCCGACCGCGCTTGGCGGCGGGACGCTCGGCTATATCCACGACTTCCGGCTGGGACTTCCCGGCCGGGACGTGGTCGAGGCCGTGACCGCGCGGCGAAATCGAGTTCGCGATCGGCTGCGTGCTCGGCGGGATGGCCGAGAACGACAGTTCAACCAGCTGAGCCTGTTCGCGGGAGCTCAACACCAAGCCAGTCGTCTGGCTGCGCGCCTGGTTCGCTACCTGCGCCAGACGGGAAGGCTCGTTGGCCTGATCACGGTGGTCGACGCGTTGCGCCGGGCGCCCGATGCGACCCGTGCCCTGATCGGCCTCTTCCTCGCGCGGACACGATCGCTGGAGTCGGCCGCAAGCGTGTCGCGGATGTTGCGCGGCTCGAGGCAGACTTCACCGAGGCGCTGTCGAAGGTCCGCTCGATCGACGACGACCGCATCCTGCGGCGGCTGCGCTCGCTGGTGGACGCAATCGTTCGCACCAATGCCTTTTCCGAAGGTCCGGGCGAAGCGCTCGCATTCCAGATCGACGAGCTCGCGCGTTCCCGGCCTTCCGCGGCCCGTGCCGTGGCGCGAGATCTGGGTGTACAGCCGCGCGTCGAGGAATCCGTGCGCGGCGGGCCGGTCGCCCGCGGCGGCCTTCGCTGGTCGGATCGGCGTGACGACTTCCGCGAAATTCTCCGGGCTGATGAAGGCGCAGCTGGTCAAGAACGCGGTGATCGTTCCGACCGGCGCCAAGGGCGGCTTCTATCCGGCAGCTTCCGCCCGCGACCAACCACGACGCCTGGCTTGCCGAAGGTACCGAAAGCTACCACGTACTTCATCCGCTCATTGCTGTCGATCACCGACAACATTGTCGAGGACAGGATCGTCCACCCCCACAACGTGGTGATCCACGACGGCGACGATCCCTATGTCGTGGTCGCTGCGGACAAGGGGACCGCGACCGTCTCCGACGTTGCCAATGCGCTCGCGCTCGAGCGCAATTTCTGGCTCGGCGACGCCTTCGCGAGCGGCGGCTCGAACGGTTACGACCACAAAGCCATGGGGATCACGGCGCGCGGCGCGTGGATTTCCGTGCAGCGCCACTTCCGCGAGATGGGCATCGACGTCCAGACCGATCCGATCACCGTCGCCGGCGTGGGCGACATGTCGGGCGACGTGTTCGGCAACGGCATGCTGCTGTCGAAGACCATCAGGCTCATCGCCGCATTCGACCATCGCCACATCTTCATCGATCCCAATCCTGATCCCGCGACGAGCTGGGCCGAGCGCCAGCGCCTGTTCGAGCTGCCCCGCTCGAGCTGGGATGACTACGACCGCAAGCTGTTGTCCAAGGGTGGCGGAATCTACGCGCGCTCCGAAAAGACGATCAAGTTGAGCCCCCAGGCGCGCGACGCGCTCGGCATCGAGAGCGAGGTCACCGACCCCTCGACGCTGATGAGCGCCATTCTCAAGAGCGCGGTCGACCTGCTCTGGTTCGGCGGGATCGGCACCTATGTGAAGGCTTCGACCCAGTCGAACGCCGACGTCGGGGACCCAGCCAACGACGCGATCCGGGTGGATGGCCTCGAGCTTCGCGCCCGGGCGCTCGGCGAAGGCGCGAACCTCGCGGTCACGCAGGCCGGACGGATCGAGTTCGCGGAAAAAGGGGGGCGGATCAACACCGACTTCATCGACAACAGCGCGGGCGTCGACTGCTCCGACAATGAAGTGAATATCAAGATCCCGCTCAACCGCCAGATGCGGGACGGGCGGCTGACACTGGCGAAACGCAACGCGCTGCTGGTGAAGATGACCGAAGATGTCGCCGAGATGGTGCTCGAGGACAACCGGCTGCAGACGCTTGCGCTGTCGGTCGCAGAAAGCCGCGGCGTGCGCGCGCTTCCCGGTCATGTGCGCACGATCGAACTGCTCGAGGCGTCCGGGCGGCTCGACCGCAAGGTCGAAGGCCTGCAGTCGAGCGAGGAGCTGCTCCGCCGCAAGCAGGAGAGTCGCGGCCTCACCCGTCCTGAGCTTGCCGTTGTCCTCTCCATGTCCAAGCTCGCGCTCCAGGAGGCGGCCGAGACCCTCAAACTCGCCGACGACAAGACGGTCGAGCGCGAGCTGTTCGAGGCCTTCCCGGCGCCGATGCGCAAGGCGCACGCCGATGCCATCCGCGCGCATCGCCTCAGGAACGAAATTCTCGCCACCCGGGTCGCCAACCGGCTGGTCAACCGCCTCGGCCCAAGCGTCGCGCTCGACATGACGGAGGAGGAAGGCGCCTCGCTCGCGCAGGTCGTTTCCGCATTCCTCGTCACAGAGCAGCTGCTCGACCTGCCTAAACTCTGGGCCCAGATCGAAAAGGCCGCGCTCCCCGAAGCGGTGCGCGTCGAGCTGTTCGCCATCGCCGCCGACAGCGTGCGTGCACATCTTTCGGACATCCTTCGTTCGGTCGGTGACGAGGCGAGCGTCACGGCCTTGTCCAAGCTCCTTGAGCGCGGCGTTCACAAGATTTCCGCAGCGGCGACGAAGCTGCTCCGTGCCGAAGTTCGCAACGAGGCCGAGGCCCGCCGCGAGCGGCTGGTGTCCCTCGGCGCGAGCGAGGACATCGTCGGCGGGCTGGTGCGCCTGTTCGAGCTCGACGGCGTTTTCGGGATCGCCGCGCTCGCTGCGCGCAAGAAGATGGACGAGCTTGCGCTCACTCGCGCCTACACGCGGCTGGGCGAAGCGCTCGGCGTCGACTGGGCGCATCAGCAGATCGCGCGTTTCGTGCCCGGCGACCAGTGGGAGCGCCTGCTGACCGCCAATCTCGCGCGCGACTTCGAGCAGCTGCGCATCGACTTCCTCGCGCGGCTCCGCAGCAAGGATCCTGAGACGGCGGTCGATGAGTGGATCGCGCACCAGGGGCCGCGGCTCGAGCAGTTCCGCAACCTGATTGATCGGGCGCGCACCGAAGGGTCAGTCAGCGCGCCCATGCTCGCGCAGATTGCTGCCCAGGCGCGAATTCTTTTGGCGCGATAACCCCGCCGCCGGCTCGCCGTTAGGGCGAGCGCCCGCGCGCAAACAGCCACTGACGGATCGCCGAGGCGAGGTTAGGCGGCGTCGGCGATTCCAGCCGTTCGGCGTCGATGCGCGCGATCAACGCGTTCGTCGGCTGGCCGGCGGCGCGCGCCGCCTCTTCGAGCGCCCGCCAGAAGGCCGGTTCGAGGCTGATCGACGTCTCGTGTCCGGCAATGGTCACCGACCTTTTTTGCGGCGGCGCGTAACGGGCGGGTTCGCCCATCAGTACATGTGCTGGCCGCCGTTGATCGAAAGCGTCGAGCCGGTGATGAACCCGCCGCCCTCGTCGACCAGGAAGGCGACCCCGCGCGCGATCTCGTCGGCCTTGCCGAGCCGGCCCACCGGAATCCTGGCAACGATCTTGCCGAGCACGTCCTCGGGCACTGCGGCGACCATGTCGGTGTCGATGTAGCCCGGAGCGATCGCGTTGACCGTAATCCCGGACCGGGCGCCCTCCTGAGCGAGCGCCTTGGTGAAGCCGTGAATGCCGGACTTGGCCGCGGCATAATTGACCTGCCCGTATTGCCCCGCCTGGCCGTTGATCGACCCGATGTTGACGATCCGGCCGTAGCCGCGGGCGAGCATGCCTTCCCACACCGCCTTGGCCATGTTGAAGCAGCCGCCGAGGTTGACGTCGATCACTTCCTGCCACTTGCCGCGGTCCATCCGCTTCATCGTAGAATCGCGGGTGATCCCGGCATTGTTGACCAGCACGTCGACCGGTCCGACTTCCGCCTCGACGCGGCGAACGCCCTCGACGCAGGCGTCGAAGTCGGACACGTCCCATTTGAACGAGGCTATGCCGGTGCGGTCCGAAAATTCGCGCGCGCGCTCCTCATTGCCCGCATAATTGGCCGCGACGCTCATCCCGGCGTCGCGAAGCGCAATGCTGATTGCCTCGCCAATCCCGCGGGTGCCGCCGGTCACGATCGCGACTCGTGCCATTCTTCCTCTCCCTGTTTTCTTCGGGGGCCGCTTAGGTCCCGGGTAACCAGCCCGCAAGCTCGCGCCGGACGAGGCTCTCCAGCATGTGCATGCCCTCGGGCGAGTCGTTGAGGCAGTCGAGCCGCGCAAAGGCCCTGCCTCCCGCCTCGAGGAAGGTCTCCCGCCCGCGGATGCCGAGCTCCTCGACCGTCTCGACGCAGTCGGCCGAAAAGCCGGGAGCGGCGATCGCGATCCGGGTGACACCCTGCGCCGGATAGGCGCCGAGCACCTTGTCGGTCGCGGGCTCGAGCCACTTGGCTCGCCCGAAGCGCGACTGAAACGCGACATCGGTCGGCACGGCCAGCTGCTCGCCAAGCAGCCGCGCCGTCTCCATGCAGTGAGTGTAATAAGGGTCGCCGAGCTCGCGCGTCCGCTCGGGCATTCCGTGGAAGCTCATCAGCAGCCGCTGCGGCTCGAACTCGAGCGCCGCGAGCTGCCGCTCGATGGTCGCCCTCAGCGCCGCGACATGCTCCGCATCGTCATAATAGGCCGGCAAAGTCCGGAGCGCCGGCTGGCGGCGCATAGCCGCGAGCGCCGCGAACAAAGCGTCCTGCGCGCTTGCCGTCGTCGCCGCGCAATATTGCGGATAGAGCGGCGCGGCGAGGATCCGCTCGCACCCGGCCTCGACGAACCGTTTCACCGCCGCAGCAATCCCGGGATTGCCGTAGCGCATCGCATAATCGACGGTCACATCCTGCCCGAGCCGCTGCTGCAGCGCCTGCGCCTGCCGCCTCGTGATCGCGGCCAGCGGCGAGCCTTCCTCCGTCCACACCTCGCGATACGCGCGCGTCGACTTGGCCGGGCGGGTGCGCAGGACGATTCCGCGCAGGACCGGCTGCCACAGCCACTGCGGGATCTCGATCACTCGAGGGTCGCTCAGGAACTCGGCGAGGTAGCGGCGCACCGCCGCCGGCTCGGGAGCATCAGGAGTGCCAAGATTGATCAGCAGCACTCCAGTCCGGCCGGAATTGGTCGCCATTTCTTGGCTCGCTCCTTTGCGTTTCGGGCGGCCCTCTTTATGAGGCGCTCAACCAACGGGGAAGAGCTTGACCACCGCCACCGGCGCATCCGACGCAATCACCTGGGAAGAGCTTCCGCTCGATCCCGTCGCGCTCGACCTCGGCTTCTTCGAGCTGCGCTGGTACAGCCTCGCCTACCTCGCCGGAATCTTCATCGGCTACTGGTACATGCTGAAATTGCTCAAGCAGCCCGGCGCGCCCATGGCCCGCCGCCACGCCGACGACCTCGTCTTCTACGCCGCGCTCGATCATCATCTCGGCGGCCGGCTCGGCTACGTCCTGTTCTACAACCTCGGCTACTACCTCCAGAACCCAGTCGACATATTGAAGCTGTGGGACGGCGGGATGTCGTTCCACGGCGGGATGGTCGGTACCGTGGTCGGCATTCTCTATCTCGCGCGCAAGGAGAAGCTGAACTGGCTCCGAGTGCACGATTACGTCGCCTGCTGCGTGCCCTTCGGCCTTCTGTTCGGCCGCCTCGCCAATTTCGTGAACGGCGAATTGTGGGGTGCACCGACCGACGCCGCCTGGGCCGTGCGCTTCAACGAGGTCCAGAACGGACTGCCGGTGCTCGGCCCCCCGCGGCACCCGAGCCAGCTTTACGAGGCCGCGCTCGAGGGCGTCGTCCTGTTCGCGATCCTCTGGTGGCTCTTCTGGAAGACCGACGCGCGCTACCAGCCGGGCAAGCTCGTCGGTGCGTTCATTTTCTTCTACGGCCTGTTCCGCTTCGCGGTCGAATTCGTGCGCGAGCCGGACGCCCAGCTGCTCGAGTTTACGGAAGCGACGGGCCTGCACATGGGCCAGTGGCTGTCGCTGCCGATGATCGTCGGCGGCGCATGGCTGATGTGGACCGCGAAGTCGCGCCGCCAGCGCGTCGAGCCGTTTGCCGGCTCGCAGAGCGTCGCCTGACCCCGCTGGAGCGGGCGCTTCGCGAACGAATCCGGGCACAAGGCCCGATCAGCGTCGAGGCGTATATGGAGGCCTGCAACGCTTATTACTATGCGAGCCGCGATCCGCTCGGCGCGACCGGCGACTTCACCACCGCGCCGGAAATCTCGCAGATGTTCGGGGAGCTTGTCGGCGCCGCGCTCGCCGATGCATGGACTCGCGGCGGCGCTCCGCGCGATGCCGCATATGTCGAGCTCGGCCCCGGCCGCGGCACGCTCGCGGCCGATGCCCTGCGCGTCCTGCGTCGTGCCGGCTTCCGCGGAGCCGTGCACCTGGTCGAAACCAGCCCGGTGCTTCGAAGCGCTCAAGCGCAGGCGGTGCCGGCAGCAAATTGGCACGATTGCCTGGATGACGTCCCGCCCGCGCCGCTTCTGCTCGTCGCCAATGAGTTCTTCGACGCGCTGCCTGTCCGCCAGTTCGTCGGCGCGATCGAGCGGCGAGTCACGCTCACCCCGGCCGGTCTCGCGTTCGATCGTGACGGTGACATCGTCGAGACATCCCCCGCGCGCGAACAGGTCGCGCGCCAGATCGCTGCGCGATTGCACGCATCGGGAGGTGTCGCCCTGATCATCGATTACGGCCACGAACACAGCGCGCCAGGCGACACTCTCCAGGCGGTCAGACGCCACGGCTACGCGCCGGTTCTCGCCGGCCCCGGGGAGCAGGACCTGACCTCGCACGTCGACTTCGAGGCGCTGCGCAAGGCGGCTTGCGCTCACGATGTGAAGGTGACGAAGCTCGTCACACAGGGCGAATGGCTCCAGCACGTGGGTATCGACACGCGCGCCGCGGCGCTGGCCAAGGCGCACCCGGATCGCGCGCCTGAAATCCGTGCAGCGCGCGACCGCCTGTGCAATCGCGGCGAAATGGGCGAGCTGTTCAAGGTGATCGCAATCCACTCCGCCGCCTGGCCGGCGCCCGCGGGGTTCGAATGAGCGTTGCCTTGTTCCGCTCGCCCGTGCTTGGCGCGATGCCGCACGGCTTCTTCGGCCGCAGCGGCGGCGTGTCCGCCGGAGCCATGTGGGGGCTCAACGCCGGCTACGGCAGCGGCGATGATCCCGCCGCCATTGCCGAGAACCGCCGCCGCGCGATCGAGGCAGTGCTTCCAGGCGCGCAACTCACGACCGTCCACCAGGTGCACGGCGCCCAATGCGTGGAGGCGGGGGACTGGCCCGAGCCGGAGCGCCCCCGCGCCGATGCGCTCGTCACCGATCGCCCAGGCCTTCTGCTTGGCATCCTCACCGCCGACTGCGCGCCGGTGCTCCTCGCCGACCCTGATGCGCGCGTAGTCGGCGCGGCCCACGCCGGCTGGCGCGGCGCCCTCGGCGGAATCACCGAGTCCACCATTGCCGCGATGGAGCGGCTCGGAGCGCGGCGCGAGCGCATCTGTGCCGCCGTCGGCCCGTGCATCGGCCAGGACAGCTACGAGGTAGACGAAGCCTTCCGCGCCCGCTTCCTCGAACAGGACGCCGCAAACGACCGCTTCTTCACCGCGGGACCCGCCGGAAGGCCGCATTTCCATCTTTCCGGCTACGTTCGTCACCGGCTGCTTGGTGCGGGGATCGGCGCGGTCGAGACGCTTCGTCTCGACACCTATTGCGACCCGGACCTGTTCTACAGCTATCGCCGCTCGACCCATCGCGGCGAGCCATCCTACGGACGCCACATCTCGATGATCGGGCTCGTCGCCTGAGCGCCTGCACCTTCTATGATTTGCGCAGGTACAAGCAACAGCGCACCCCGTCAGGCTCGAACGCGAGCTCCGTGTTGCTGCCCACCCGCTGCAACAGCCTCGTCCCGAAGCCGCGTTCAGCTGGAGGCGGCACCTGGGGCCCATCATGCTCTTTCCATATGAGCCTTAGTCGATCGCCCGCATCATCCACTTTGAGCGACACCCACCCGCTGCCATGCGAGAGCGCGCCATATTTGGATGCGTTGGTGCACAGCTCGTGCACCACGAGCGCGAGCGAGACGACCTGCTGCGCCGCGATGCGCGCGTCGGCGGACTCGACGCGAACTCGTTCCCCGCCATCGGCGAACGGCTTGAGTGTCGCATCGATGACGTCCGCGACGTTCGCCGTCGGCCGCTCGACATGCTCGCTGAGCAGGTCGTGCGCGTCGGCGAGAGCCTTGAGCCGCCCGGCGAACTTGCTCGTGTTGGGGCCCTCGCCCAGCGTCTGAACTGCGATGGACTGGACGATGGCAAGCGCATTCTTCAGCCGGTGTGCCATCTCACGCGCGAACAGCTCCGCAGCTTGTGCCTGCCTCCGAACCGCGGCGAGCTGCGCGTCGTGATGCCTCTGTTCGCTTAAACGGTAGAGGTGCGAAGTCGTCACGATCACGGCCGCCAGGACGGCGAAAGCGGCCAGGGGGATCAGGCTGTCGCGGCTCAGGTCCCAGCCCGACGGCGTGAAGAACAAGCGCCACGACAGCAGCCCGCCGACCATGGCGGCGGTGATCCCGGCCACGGGGCCGACGACCATTGTCGCAATGGCCACGGCAACCATGACGGTGAGCGTCGGGATCTGGCCTGGGGCAAGCGGCAGCCAGTAGCGCACTGCAATCGCGACGAGAGCCGCGGCCACGCCGAGCGCAATTTCGGCGGGGCCAGATCGCCTCGGCCGCGAGCCGATCGTTCGGCGGAGTCTGGCCTCGAGGCTTGCGCGTCCTGGCTGAAGCCGGGACTCGGTGCCTTGCGCGGGTTGCCGTTCGGTCACATGAGTCTGATTGCCCTCCCGTCACCGGGGCCGCAATGGCCGACCCGCATTCGTCGGGCGGGGCACTCTCGAGCAGCTTTCGAGCGCACGGCCCCATTGCGCACACGAGAAAATAAGCATTTAACACACCTCGATAATGGAATCGTAACAGGGTCCTTGGGGGGGGGATTTATGACGCGCCTGCTCGCAGACAGTCCGTTCGACATGTACACTTTTCTGACGGAGGGACGGTCGCCGGCGGAAGCTACAGCGTCAATGGTGCGTCGCTGTTCAGCTTTTCGAATGCCTCGATCAGCGTGCCTGATTTCAGGGCCTACGTGGAAGCTGACGACATCGTCGGCCTGTTCGCTCACATGCTTCGTGCAGCCGACTGATCGGCAGCTCCGGCGTGGACGTCCTCTTCGGGTTCGGCGGCAATGACACGATCGACGGCCGCGGCGGCAACGATCACCTGATCGGCGGCCTCGGCAGTGATTCGTACCGCGTGAACAGCGCCGGCGATCAGCTATATGAAAATGCCGGCGAAGGCGTCGACACGGCTATTCGACCGCCGGCACCTACGCGCTTCCCGTTCATGACTTCGGCTACGTCGAGAATCTCACCTATGTCGGAACTGGCTCGTTCACCGGTACCGGCAACGGCCTCAACAACATCATCCGCGGAGCCGGCGGTCACGATCGGCTCGATGGCGGCGCTGGTGCCGACACAATGTACGGCGGCGGTGGAAACGACAGGTACACGGTCGACAATGGTTCGGACCGGGCGATCGAATCCAGCGCCAGCGGAGGCACTGACACAGTGCTCAGCTCCGTTTCGTTCCGCCTCGGGTCACATGTCGAGCGGCTTACGCTGACCGGAACCGCCAACGTCAACGCCGTCGGCAACGAGCTTGCGAACCTGCTCGTCGGAAACTCGGGCGCGAACATCCTCGACGGACGAGCAGGCGCCGACACCATGAACGGCGGCGCCGGCAATGACATCTATGTGGTCGACAATGCTTCAGACAGGGCGATCGAGGACAGCTCCGCGGGCGGCACGGACCTTGTCAGAAGCTCGGTCGATTTCGTCCTGCGCGCCCACGTCGAAAATCTGACGCTGACCGGCTCGGCCGCCGTCGACGGCATGGGGAACGGCCCTGCGAACATCATCATCGGAAACGGCGCCGCCAACATCCTCAATGGCGCGGCAGGCGCGGACAGGCTCGATGGTGCAGCCGGCAACGACACGCTCAATGGAGGGACGGGGAACGACTCGCTCAAGGGAGCGGCGGGATCCGACAAGTTCCTCTTCGACACCGCTCTCAACGCCGGCAGCAACGTCGACCAGATCGTCGGCTTCTCGGTCGCTGACGACACCATCGTTCTCGACCAGACGATTTTTTCGCAACTGGGGACGGGGATGCTTTCGGCCGGGGCATTCGTCGCGGGGACATCGGCTCAGGATGCGGACGACCGGATCATCTACGACAGCGCGACAGGCCGGGTATATTATGATGCCGACGGCAATGGCTCGGGAGCCGCGGTGCAGTTCGCGCAGGTGGCCGCCGGCCTCGCACTCACCAACGCGGACTTCCAGATCATCGGCTGATCCGGACTCCAGGTGAACATCGCGGCGGCGTGATCTCGCCGCCGCACTAGCCGCCGCATGCCGCGTCTGGCATCACCCGCCGCGAAGGGGGAGTGATGGCCGCACGCTGGGGGCTTTGGGGCGGGCTTGCCGCATTCCTGGTGATGCTTGCACTGCCCGCGCCCGCCGACATGCCGCTGGCCGCCGGGCGGACCTGCGCCGTGGTCGTGCTGATGGCGACCTGGTGGATGACTCAGGCGCTGCCGCTGACCGCGACTGCGCTGGTCCCCTTTCTTGCGTTCCCGTTGTTCGGGATCATGAGCGCGAATGACGCTGCGGCGGCCTATTATTCGCCGATCCTGTTCCTGGTGCTCGGCGGCGCGATCATTGCTCTTGCGATCGAGCGCACGGGCCTCCACCGCCGGCTGGCGCTGGCCATCGTCAGCCGCGGCGGAGCGAGCCCCGCGGCCATGCTTCTGGCCTTCATGACGGCAACCGCGATCATCTCCATGATCGTCTCCAACACCGCGACCACCCTGATCATGATGCCGATCGCGGTCGCGGTGCTCGCGGCCGCGCGCATCGAGCCGGGTCACACCGACGGCTTTGCCGGCGCGCTTGCGATGGGCATCGCCTTTGCAGCCTCGATCGGCGGGCTCGGCACCCTCGTCGGCTCGCCGACCAATGCAATCGCCGCGGGCATCATCGAACGCGCGACCGGTCTCCACATCTCGTTCCTCGCCTGGGCGATCTACGGAATCCCGCTCGTGCTCGCCTCGATCCCGCTTTGCTGGTGGATCCTGATGAAGGTCCAGCGCGTCCGCCCGACCGACTTCGACCCCGCGGCAGCGCTCGCGGGCATCGGCGAGGCGGGGGCCTGGTCGACCGCCGAGAAGCGCCTCGTGCCGCTGATTGCGGCGGTGCTTGCCGGCTGGATCGCGCTTCCGTTCATCACGCCGTACCTGCCGAAGGATTCGCTGACCGACGGCACCATCGCCGTCGCCGGGGCGCTGCTTCTGTTCCTGATCCCGGACGGCACCGGCCGGCCGATCCTCAACTGGAAGGAAGCGAACCGAGCGCCGTGGGACGTCATCATGCTGTTCGGCGGCGGCCTCGCGCTGGCCGCCGGCATGGGCGAGTCCGGACTCGGCGACTGGCTCGGCTCGCGCTCCAGCCGCTTCGCGCCGTTCACCCGCTGGTCGTCGCAATCGTGCTGGTCGCGATCGTCATTATCATCACCGAGTTTGCATCGAACGTGGCCGCGGCAAGCGGCATCATCCCCGTCGTCGCGGGCATCATCGCTGCGACGGGGATCGACCCGATTCTCCTTGCCCTTCCCGCTGCCTGGGCGGCCAGCTGGGGCTTCATGCTCCCGTCGGGCACCGGCCCCAACGCCATCGCCTGGGCGACCGGTCACATCGCTCTGCCGCGGATGCTCAAGGCGGGATTGCTCCTCGACCTGGCCGGAGTCCCGCTGATGGTCGGGATTGTCTGGATGATTGCCCCGCTGTTGGGCTAGGGCGGCCGCTATGTCCCAGGAAAACGAGTCCGAGCTCAGCGGCACCCCGCACCGCCGCCCCGCGCCGTCGCCGACCAGCATCGGCAACCACAAGATCAAGCCTGCGACCCTGATGATGGGCTACGGCTTCGACCCGGCGCTCAGCGAAGGCTCATTGAAGCCGCCGGTGTTCCTCACCTCGACCTTCGTGTTCGAGAATGCGGCCGCCGGGAAGCGCTTCTTCGAAGGCGTAACCGGCAAGCGGCCCGGCGGCGCGGAGGGCCTCATCTATTCGCGCTTCAACGGCCCCAACCAGGAGATCCTGGAAGATCGCCTCAGCGTCTGGGAAGAGGCCGACGACGCGCTCGCCTTCTCGAGCGGAATGGCGGCGATCGCGACCCTCTTGCTGACCTTCGTCCAGCCCGGCGACGTGGTCGTTCACTCGGGCCCGCTCTACGCTGCGACCGAGACCCTGATCGCCAAGATCCTCGGCCGCTTCGAGTGTCCTACGTCGACTTCCCCGCCGGTGCGACGCGTCAGGAGATCGACGAGGTTATCGCCCGCGCCAGGGACGTCGGCCGAGTCTCGCTGATCTACCTCGAAAGCCCGGCCAACGCGACCAACGCTGTGTGAGAGGGCGAGGCGGTCGCCGCCTCTCGCACCGCCGCTTTCGCGAATGGCGAGACGCCGCCGATCGCGATCGACAACACCTTCCTCGGCCCGCTCTGGTCGAAGCCGCTCTAGCAGGGCGCCGACATCTGCGTCTTCTGCCTGACCAAATATGCGGGCGGGCACAGCGACCTCGTCGCCGGCGGGCTGGTCGGCCGCAAGGGGCTGATCGACCAGATGCGGATGATGCGCAACACCATCGGCACCATCTGCGACCCGAACACCGCCTGGATGCTGCTCAGAAGCCTCGAGACGCTCGAGCTCAGGATGCAGCGAGCCGGGGAGAACGCCGCCAAAGTCTGCGCCTTCCTGCGCGACCACCCGAAGGTCGAGCGGGTCGGCTACCTCGGCTTCCTCGAGGACGGCTCACGCGAGGCCGACATCTATCGCCGCCACTGCACCGGCGCCGGCTCGACCTTCTCGCTCTATCTGAAGGGCGGTGAGAAGGAGGCCTTCGCCTTCCTCGACTCCCTGACCATCGCCCACCTCGCCGTCAGCCTTGGCGGCACCGAGACGCTCGCCAGCGCGCCGGCGGCAATGACCCATCTATCGGTGCCCGACGAGCGCAAGCAGGCGCTCGGCATCACCGACAATCTGGTCCGCATCTCGATCGGCGTCGAAGACCCGGACGACCTGATCGCCGACTTCGACAATGCGCTGAGGGCGGTCTAGAAGCTGCGCGCTTCAGTGCTCGCCATGCCCCCAGCATGGCTACGCGCTTCAGCCCCAGTCCTCGACTGCCCAGCCGCGGGTCGCGGCCAGACGGGCAAGGCGTGAATGGGGGTTCACCGCCACCGGCTCGTCGGCCCATTCGAAAGCGGGCTGGTCGGATGCGTGGTCGGAATAGAAGCGCACGTGCCCGTGCTTGCCAAGCAGCCCCGACTTCTCGACCCACTCGGCAATCATCCGCATCTTCTCCTCGCCATAGCAATTGCTCCCCGCGATCGTCGCGTGGACGCGCTCGTCGAGCCCGATCACCGAGCCGGTGCCGATCACGTCGTCAAAGCCCAGGCGGTCGGCGATCGCGTCCGCGTAAAGACGGTAGGATGCCGTCGCGAGGATCACTCGCCGGCCTTGGGCCTTGTCGCGCTCGATCGCGCTGCGCGCGCCGGGCCGCACGTTGCTCCTCACCGTCGCATCGGCAAAGCTGTCGACCAGCGGCTTGAGCTCCTTGGGATGAACTGTGCGGCCAAGCAGCAGGTGCTGACCGATCTCCTTGAGCTGGCCACGGTCGAACAGCCGGAGCGTGTAAGCGAGCATCGCCACGGCGACGAGCGGCACGAACAGCAGCCGCCATCGCTGGCGCCGGAGCGCGCAATGCAGCAGGAACGGCGTGTAGGTCGCCCGCCGAGTGACGGTCCGATCCATATCATAGACCGCAAGGTCGCTCATGCGCGCCCCTCGAGGATCGCTTCGACGAGCGCGTGGTCCGCGGGCTTGTCCACGTCGACCGCGGCGAGTGGGTCGGTCAGCTCGATGGCCCGGGTGTTCAGGCCGAGCTTGCGCCCGATCCGGTCGACTGTGTGGTGCAGCGTACGCAGTCGCAGCGCAGCGCCGGCGAACGTCGCCGGTCCGAGCATCCACAGCAGCCGCCACGTTCTCTTGCGGTCTTGCTCGACCGACCGCCACAGCTCGAGCGCGGGCAGAACCTTGGGGCTGCCGAGCAGGAACAGGTTCGCCCCGCTGTACGAGCCGCCGCGGAACTTGAGCCAGGTGCGCTCCGACTGCGGCAACCGCTTCATCAGCGCGCGCTTCTCGACCAGGCCGATCGCAATGTCGGCGCCGCTCGCTCGGCTGAGGAAATCATCGACCATGTCGCTCGTCAGCAGCGCATGGTCTGCGGTCGTCACCAGCAGCGGCCATTCGACCGAACCGTCGAAGCAGAACGCCTCGAGCGTCGCCGCGATCGTGCTGCCCGACTGCTCGACCGCAACGCGCTCGTCCGATTGCAGCACCGGTTCGAGACGATCCGGCTGCTGCGTGAGCACGCGAATTCGGCCGACCTGCGTGCACGCCAGCAGCGCCTGCACCGGCCGCTTCACCATCGGCTCTCCTGCAACCGGTATCAGCGCCTTCAGCGGAGTGCCGTGCGCCTTCGCCAGCGCATCGCCGCCGGGGCGAGAACCCGCGAGCACGATTGCGGTGCAGCGCATCAGCCGAGCCAGGAGACGATCGGCTCGCCGCGCTCGTGCGCCGCCTTCGCCTGCGCGAGCCGCACAGCGTGGAAGATCAGCGAGACGAGAGTCCACAAGGCGATCAGCTCGAACCCCACGTCAGGCCTGCCGAACAGCAGCGCTGCGACCAGGATCACCATGTTCGGGTTGCGCCGGGCCGTGATCAGCCGGAACCTGCTGTCGATCGGCCGCCACACATGGATGTGCATGCGTCCGAACCGGCGCATGAAAATCCCCTCGATCAGCCGCTGCGCAACATAGCCCCCGACGATGACCCACAGCAGCACGGTCGCATAGACCGGCTCGAGCTCGGTGCCATAGGCCTCGAGCCCGTGGCCCCATGCCCACCACCAGAATGGCGGGTGGACGAGGTCGATCCCATGGTCGAACACATTGCCCCATTTCGACGAGCTTCCGGTGCAGCGCGCGAGCTTCCCGTCGACCGTGTCGAGCACCATGAACACGAAGCCCGCCGCGACGCCCGGCCAATAACTGCCGATCCAGAACAGGTAGAATGCAAGCACGCAGAAGAATGCGCCGACCGCCGTGACGGCGTTGGGGGTTAGCCCCGCCTGCGCCGCCCAGCGCGTCAGGTGGAAGGCTGCACCGCGCCACAGGTACAGCGTCAGGATGTCGGTCACGCCCTTGTACGCCGCGTCATAGGCCGCGCGTTCGACTGCGGCCGGATTGTCGGGATCCAGCGGCACCACGAACGGCCGCTCGCGCTTCCTGAGCTCGAAATAGGCGAGCTCGGCCGTGTCCGCGTCGACGACGTCCAACCCTCCCGGGAGCGGCCGGCCCTGTTCACTCGCGGCAACAACCGGCGCGGCATCGGACACGTGCGCGAGCACGGGCGCCCCGTGCTTCACCAGCACCGCTTACGGCCGGCGGGCGATCTCCCTCAGCCATGCAGGATCCCAGGCGAAGCCCATGTTCGCGAGCACCGCAGCGCCCTGCCCGGGCGGCTCGTCCGCGCACTCAAGGCCAATGTTCTGCGCCAGCCGGCAAGCGCGCGTGCGCGCGTCCATCCCGAACAGCCGCGCGGGGTTTGCGCCGACGGGCACGAAGACTGGGCGCTCCTGGCTGGGCATCGCGAGGGCATAAAGGCAACAAGTCGGGCAAGAAAGTGGCGGTCACGGCCCACACTTGCCCCTCCAGACGAATTCTAGCAGTGTCGCGCGCAATGGCCGCCACAACCCCTCCGTTGCAGTCCGCGGGTGACAACGAACCGTTCCGCGTCGATGGCGCGCTCACCATCTCGCGCGCTGCGACCACCGAGCGCGAGATCCAGGCTGCGCCCGACCCGCTGACGATCGACCTCTCCGGCGTCGAGCGCATGGACACGGTCGGCGCGTGGCTGATCTACCGGACGGTGAGGGACAGGGACGCGCGGGTGGTCGGCGCAACCCCGCAGGCGCAGAGCCTGCTCGACCAGGTCGCCGAGTTCGACCATCCGGCCCGCGTGCGCCCCGAGGAACGGCCGGGTGTCGTGCGCCTGTTCAGCGAACTGGGCGAATGGGTCAGCGAGTCCGGACGCACTCTCGTCGGCCTGCTTGGTTTTTTCGGGGGGACGCTCATCGGCTTCGGCAATCTCATAAGGCGTCCCCGCCGCTTCCGCTGGAACGCCGTGGTCCAGCGCTTCGACGTTGTCGGCATTCGCGCACTTGGCATCATCGGGCTGATGAGCTTCCTGATCGGCGTCGTCATCGGGCAGCAGGGCGCGGTGCAGCTGGCGCAATTCGGGGCAGAGTCATTCACGATCAACCTCATCGGCCGCATCACCGTGCGCGAGCTCGGTCCGCTGATGACGGCGATCATGGTCGCCGGCCGCTCGGGCTCGGCCTTCGCCGCACAGCTTGGCACGATGAAGATCACCGAGGAAATCGACGCGATGCGCACTATCGGCGTTTCGCCGGTCGAGGCCCTCGTCATCCCGCGGGTGATCGCGTCGGTGATCATGATGCCGCTGCTGGCTTTCTGGGCGATGCTGATGTCGCTGCTCGGCGGTGGGATCTTCGTCTGGCTGTTCCTCGAAATCCCGCCGCTCACCTATATCCAGCGGCTGCAGGAAGTGATCCCGATCACCGACTTGTGGATCGGTCTGATCAAGGCGCCTGTGTTCGGCCTGATCATCGCTCTTGCCGGCTGCTTCCAGGGCATGCTGGTGGAGGGCAATTCGGAAGAAGTTGGCTTGCGCACCACCACTGCCGTCGTCCAGGCGATCTTCCTCGTCATCGTGCTCGACGCGGTGTTCGCCGTATTCTTCAGCTCGATCGGATGGAAATGACTGACGACGAGATCGTCATCCGCATCCGCGGCCTCTCCAACCGCTTCGGCGAGCAGGTCGTGCATGAGGGGCTGGACCTCGACGTTCGCCGCGGCGAGATCCTCGGAGTGGTCGGGGGGTCCGGCACTGGCAAGTCGGTCATGATGCGCTCGGTCATCGGCCTGCAGACTCCCGCGGAGGGCGAGGTCGAGGTGCTCGGCGAAAACATGGTCGGCCGAAACGAGGATGAGGCAAAGAACATCCGCCGCCGCTGGGGCATATTGTTCCAGAACGGCGCGCTCTTCTCGACGCTGACGGTCGCTGAGAACATCGAGGTCCCGATCCACGAATATTTCCCGTTCCTCTCGCCCTCGCTGGTCGACGAGATCGCCTCCTACAAGCTGGCGATGGGCGGCCTGTCGCCCGATGCCGGCCCGAAGTTTCCCTCGGAGCTGTCAGGCGGCATGGTCAAGCGGGCCGGCCTCGCGCGAGCGCTCGCGCTCGATCCGGAGCTCCTGTTCCTCGACGAACCGACCGCGGGGCTCGACCCAATCGCAGCGGCCGCGTTCGACGAACTGATCCTTTCGCTCCAGCAGCGGCTCGAGCTCACGGTGTTCCTGATCACGCACGATCTCGACACGCTCTACGCAATCTGTGATCGTGTCGCGGTGCTTGCCGACCGAAAAGTCATCGCGGTCGGAACGATTCCGGAACTATTGGCTTTGGACCACCCTTGGATACAGGAATATTTCAACGGACCGCGCGGACGAGCGGCGGCCAACAGCTCAGAGGAGCCGGCTAGAGTCTGATGGAGACACGGTCGAACTATGTGATGGTTGGCGCAGTGACGCTCGCGATGCTCGCGGGCCTGCTTCTGTTCACCGTCTGGCTGGCCGGCCTCTCGGGCGAGAGGCGGCAATGCTACGACATCTATTTCGCGCAGGGCGTGAGCGGCCTCAGCAGGGGTTCCAACGTCACCTTTTCCGGCGTGCCCGTGGGGCAGGTCACGGAGATCTCGCTGCTTCCGGAGCGGCCGGAGCTCGTCTACGTCCGGATTGAAGTCGATGAGGAAACGCCTGTTCGGCAGGGGACGACGGCGTCGGTCCGGGCAGTCAGTCTGACCGGCGCCAACGAGGTGCAGCTCAGTGGCGGCGCCCGCGGCACCCAGCAGATGACTGAGAACGGCCCGCGCGGCTGCCCGGTCATCCCGGCGAGGACCGGCGGGCTCGGAGCACTGCTTGCCAGTGCGCCAGAGCTTATGGAGCGCATTCAGCGCCTGACCGAGCGTCTGACCGAGCTGGTCAATGACGAGAATCAGAACGCGATCGCCGACATCCTCGACAATGTCCGGGCGACGACGGAAGTGCTTCGCCAGCGCGCTCCGGAGCTTGGCGATGCCATTGCCGACACGCGCATTGCAGTGCGCCAGGCGGGCATTGCCGCGCGCCAGGCGGGCATTGCCGCGGAGCGCGTCGGGGTGCTTGCCGACACCACCACCGCGCTGGTCAACGAGGAAGGCAGGCCTGTCGCGCAGGACCTCAGGAAGGCGATTGCTTCGGCCGACCGGGCGGCGGCCAATCTCGACGCGATGGTGGCCGATGCGCGGCCCGGCGTTCAGAACTTCAGCAAGTCGACCCTGCCCGAAGCCAACCGCCTGATCCGCGAACTGCGCGAGCTGTCGACCAGCCTGCGCGGCGTGTCGGAGCGGGTCGAGCAGGGCGGAATCGCCGGAGCGCTCGGACCCGAAAAGCTGCCCGACTACAATCCGAGGAACCGGCGATGAGGATAGTGTTGCGCGTGGCCTTCCCGCTGGGGCTGGCGGCCTCGCTCGCGGCCTGCTCGGTGGGCAGTCTGCTGGGCGCGGGGAAAGCCCCGCCGTGGCTGCTGACGCTCACGCCGGAGGCCCCTCCATTGGCGTCGCTCGCCCGGGCTGCCAACGCCGGCGAAGCGGTGACGATCAACGTTCCGGTGATCTCGGAGGAGCTGCGCACGACGCGCGTGGCCGCGCACATCGGGCAGGCGAGCCTCCAGTACATCGAGGACCTGCAGATGGTCGACACGCCCGACGACCTGTTCAAGGACCTGCTCGCCGAGACCCTGCGGCGCAGGACCAACCGAGTCGTGCTCGACCCCAGGCAATCGGCGCTCGACCCCGGCCTGGTTGTCAGCGGACAGCTGCACCGCTTCGGCTTCGACGAGGCGTCTGGAGCAGTCGTCGTGCGCTTCGATGGAGCCTTGTCGACCGCCGGCGGGACTCGGGTGGAGACTCGCCGCTTCGAGGCGAGCGTCCCTGCCGCGCCAGTGGCGGGAAGTGTTGCGACCGCCCTCAATCGCGCCGCGAACCAGGTCGCGCTCGAAGCCGCTGCCTGGATCGGCGGCTCCTGAGGCCGTCAGCCTAGGCTCTTGCTCGCCTGCTCGTAGACGTCGCGCGACAAGGCCGGCGTCGCCGCGATCCGTTCGAGCTCTCCCCGCATCAATTCCGATCGCACCGGCTCCATGCGCCGCCAGCGCCCGAGCTGCGGCACCAGCCGCGCTGCGATCTGCGGGTTCAGCTTGTCCGCCGCGAGGATCATGGCCGCAAGGAAGCGATAGCCGCGCCCCGAACGGTGGTTGAACGCCCAGTGATTCATGGCAAAGGTGCCGGCCAGCGCGCGCAGTCGGTTCGGGTTCTGCAGGGTGAAGGCGGGATGCGCTGCCAGCCGCTCGACCTGCTCGGCCGTGTCGGGCCGCTGCGCCGCGGCCTGGATCGCGAACCATTTGTCGATCACCAGCGGGTCTTGCTCGAAGCGCGTGTAGAAGGCGGCGAGCGCCTCCTCGCGCTGCGGCTGATCGAGCGATCCGAGCACGCTGAGCGCGCCCTGCCGGTCGGTCATGTTGTCGGCGCTGTCGAACTGCGCCTTCGCCAGCCGCGCGGCTTCGGCCGGCTCGGCTGCGGACAACAGTCCGAGCGCAACCGAGCGCAGCTTGCGCGTGCCCTTGGCCAGCGGCGACAGGTCGGTCCCAGGGCCGGCCCTCGCCGAATGCGCACCCAGGAGTTCTGACCCGAGCGCCTGGCCGATCGCCAGCCGAACATCGTCGCGCGCGGCATGGATGGCGTCCGGGTCCACCAGCTCCATGCGATCGGCGACGATCGACTCGAGCGGCAGAAGGATGGCCTCGGCCTTGAACGCGGGGTCCAGCTCGTTGGAACGCAGCGTGTTGCCGATCGCCCGCACCACCGGCTCGGGATCGATGCTCAGGCCGCATGCTCCGGCGGTCAGGATGCCAAGCGCAAGCTCCTGGATCGCCTCGTAGCGCGCGAACGGATCGGTGTCGCTTGCAGCGAGCCGCTCGAGCTCGCCCGGCCGGCGCTCGGCGAGCATCACCACCGGCGCCGAAAAACCGCGGTTGATCGACAGCAGCGGCGGCTCTGTAATCCCGTCGAACGTGATCGACTGCCCGGCCTGATCGAGCAGGATCAGCCGCTCGGGCGCGATTTCTGCGCCGCTGCGCTCCCCGATCAGAGCGGTGCGCAGCGGGATCGGCATCGGCGCCTTGTCGGGCTGCCCTGGGGTAGGGGGGACATGCTGCGCGAGCTGCAGCGTCGCAACGCCCGCGGTCTCATGGTGGTCCAGCCGCGCGAGCACTTGCGGAGTGCCCGCCTGCGAATACCAGATCTTCGAAGGCTCGAGGTCGATTCCGCTCGCGTCCTCCAGCGCTCTTACGAAATCGTCGCAGGTCGCCGCCTCGCCGTCGTGCCGCTCGAAATAGAGGTCGGTGCCGGCGCGGAACTTCTCGGGCCCGAGCGTGGTGTGCAGCATCCGGATCAGCTCGGCGCCCTTGTTGTAGATGGTCGCGGTGTAGAAGTTCGAGATCTCGATGAAGCTGTCGGGCCGCACCGGGTGCGCGAGCGGCCCCGAATCCTCCGGGAACTGGATGGTGCGGAGCAGCCGCACGTCCTCGATCCGCTTGACCGCGGCGCTGCCCATGTCCGCCGAAAAGCTCTGGTCGCGGAAGACGGTGAAGCCTTCCTTCAGGCTCAGCTGGAACCAGTCGCGGCAGGTGACTCGATTGCCCGACCAGTTGTGGAAATATTCGTGCGCGACGACGCCCGCGATCGCGTCGAAGTCGGCATCGGTCGCGGTTTCCTCGTCGGCAAGGATGTAGCGCGAGTTGAAGACGTTGAGCCCCTTGTTCTCCATCGCGCCCATGTTGAAGTCGGACACGGCGACGATGTTGAACTGGTCGAGGTCATATTCACGCCCGTAGACTCGCTCGTCCCACGCCATCGCCTGCTTGAGGCTCTCCATTGCGTGAGCGGTCTTGGGCAGATCGCCGTCGCGCACCCAAATCGCAAGCTCGACCTCGCGCCCCGACATGGTGGTGAATCGGTCGCGGTTCGCCACGAGCTCGCCCGCGACCAGAGCGAACAGGTAGCTAGGCTTGGGGAACGGGTCCTCCCACTCGGCCCAGTGCCGCCCGTCGTCGCTCCTGCCGGTCGCGATCGGGTTGCCGTTGGTCAGAAGCACCGGGAAGCGGCGCTCGTCCCCCTCCATGCGCACGCGGTAGCGGCTGAGCACGTCCGGCCGGTCGGGGAAGAAGGTGATCCGCCTGAACCCCTCGGCCTCGCACTGGGTGCACAGGATCCCGCCCGATTCGTACAGGCCCATCAGCTTGGTGTTCGCCGACGGGCGGATCACCACCTCGGTTTCCACTTCCGCGCGGTCGTCGGCGACGTCGATGACCAGACGCTGCCCCTCCATCCTCCAGGCAGCATCCCGTCCGTCGACCGACACCCGGAGCGGCACCAGCTCGTCGCCGTCGAGCTTGAGCGGCCGGCGGTGCTCGCCGTTGCGCTCCACCGTCAGCCTCGCCCTGACACGCGTCGCTTCCGCCTCGAGCTCGAAGTCGAGCGCGATTTCCGGCACCAGCCAGTCGGGGGGCCGGTAATCCTCGCGGCGGATGGTCACATGCTCCGGGCTTGGCGGAGCTTCGGGGTTCATGCGTGCGTCCATGGCTCGCGGCTTAGGCGGCGTCCGGAGCGGGCACAACCGAGCGGGCGCGGCTCAACGCGGCGACCATCCCGCCCAGCGCGAGCGCCGCTCCGGCGACCGCCAGCGGAGTCCAGCGATAGTCTTCGAGCCAGGTCGAAAAGCCCATCGCGATGATCGGCACGAGCACGCTTGCGTAAGCCGCCTTGCCCGGCCCGATCCTGCGCACGACGGGCAAATAGAGGCTGAACGAAAGGGCGGACGCGAAGACGGCGAGATAGACCAGGCCGACCCAGTAGCCCGGGCGGCTCTCGACCACCGGCGCCCCGGCGAGCGCAAGCGCGATTGCGCCGTCCATCAGCGCCCCGAGCAGCATCGCCCAGGTCAGCAGCGCGAACAGTGGGACATGCTTCACCCGCTCGAGCGCCTGGAAGACGTTCGCCGCCGACGCGCCGAGCATGCCGACCAGGGTCAGCGCGATCCCGACCAGGATCGCGTCGGTCCGCGCCGAATTCTCCTGGAGCTCATGCGCGAACAGGAGGCCGATGCCGACCACTGCCATCAGCGATCCCGCGGCGAAGCGGCCGCTCGGCCGCTGCCTCAGGAAGGCCCAGCCGAGCAGGCTGTTGGGTATCAGCAGAAGCGCGAACACCGTCGCCACCAGCCCCGAGGTCACATGGTGCTCGGCGAGATAGACGGCGTTGAAGTTGATCACGAACTGCAGCACCCCGAGCACCGCCGCCGCTGCCAAACCGGACGGGCCGAGGCGCAGCGATTCGCCCTTCCAGCGCGTGATCAGCGCCATCGCCGCGGCGGCGATCACGAATCGATAGGTGATCGACCACTGGGCCGGCACAGGGCCAAGCTGGTCGCGGATGACGATCCAGGTGGTTCCCCAGATCGTAGTGAAGACGATGAAGGGAATGACGACCTCTGCAAAGGCCGTCCGGGGTGCCGCCGTCACAAGGAAGCGATCGCGGCGGCCAGCCGTTCGATCGGCTCACCGGCCTGGTCCCAGCTCGTCACCAGCCGGATCTGCCCCGGTCCCCAATCGTAGAAGTCGAATCCCTGCGCGCGCAGCGCGGCGGCTTCTTCAGCCGTCACTCGGACGAAGATCTCGTTCGCCTCCACCGGGTAGACCAGCCGCTCGCCCGCAGCCGTGGCGATCGACCGAGCCGCGGCGTTGGCGGCGCGCGCATTGTCGAGCCACAGCTCATTGTCGAGCATCGCCAGCATCTGCGCGGCGAGCATTCGGCCCTTCGACAGCAGGTGGCCGGCCCGCTTCCGGCGGATTGCGATCTCGTCCGCGAGTTCGGTCCTGAACAGGATCAGCGCCTCGGCATTGAGCCCGCCATTCTTGACGAAGCCGAACGACAAAGCGTCAACGCCCGCGCGCCAGGTCACGTCCGCCGGGCTCTCGCCCGTCGAGACGATCGCATTGGCGAAGCGCGCGCCGTCCATGTGGAATCCAAGCCCGCGCGCTCTCGCCAGATCGCCGAGCGCGCCGACCTCGGCGGCGCTGTAGGCAAGGCCGTATTCGCTCGCGTTGGTGATCGACAGCGCCTTCGGCTGCACCTGGTGCACGTCCTTGCGCACCCGCCCGACAGCCGCCTCGACCGCCTCGGGCGTGACCTTCGCGCCCGGACCCTCGACCAGCATCAGCTTTGCGCCCGAAGCGTAGAAGCCTGGCGCGCCGGCCTCGTCGTTCTCGATGTGAGCGTCTTTGTGGCAGATGATCGCCCCATGCGGCGGGCACAAAGCCGCGAGCGCGAGGCAGTTGGCCGCGGTCCCGGTCGTCACCCACAGCGCGCGCACCTGGCGCTCGAACAGGTCCGAAAAGGCGCCGTCCAGCCGGCGGCTCCACTCATCGCCGTCATAGGCAGTGTCGAGCCGGTTCGAAGCGGCGATCGCCTCGATCACCGCCGGATGGGCGGCCGCCGCATTGTCCGAGAAAAAGCGCATGGCCGCGCTCCCAAGCGGATTCGCTCTCCCATGGCAAGCCAGCGGTGATAGGTTCACTCCAGCAACTCACGGGAGGCTCTGGGTGAGCGTTCAGCATCAGGACCACGACGTCGCCGCGATCATGGGCGGCCTCTACGGCGACGGGATCATCGGGCTGAAGGGCGCCTTCAGTCCCGAATGGGCCGACCGCCTGTACGGCGAGATCATGACCCTGTTCGAGGAGGCGAGGGCGGTTCCGAAAGGCGCGCTGCCCCGCGGACCACAGCGCTTCTACGTCGAGGTCCAGCCCGAGCGGATCAGCGGCTTCGTCGATATCGCCACCCACCCCTGGTTCGTCGCGGTGTGCGAGGCGGTGCTCGGCCCCGAGTACAAGATCGTCGAGATCGGCTTCGACATCCCGTTCCCCGGCGCGGCCGACCAGCCCTGGCACCGCGACTTCAAGTCGCCCGAAGCGACCTTGAAGGGCCGCAAGCTCAACAGCCTCGCCTTCAACCTGACGACGGTCGACACCAGGCCCGAGCACGGCCCGTTCGAGATCGCCCTGGGCACGCAATGGGACGACATCGCCGGCGCGAAGGACGACATGTTCCCGGACAAGAGCCTGTGGGACCGCTACATCGCCCGCGCCGTGCAGAAGCTGCCGCAGCGCGGCGACATTTCCGCCCGCTCGGCGCTCACCATCCACCGCGGCACCGCCAACCGCTCGAACGAGGCTCGGCCGGTGCTGGTCGTCGCAGCCGACGCGCCCGACGGCACCAACGCCAACCATCATGATCTGCAGGTGACGAGGGGCTATCTCCGAAGCCTCCCGTCACGGGTCCGCGACCATTTGACCTATCGAGTGACCGACGAGCTCAGCCAGGTCATCCAGCACCACGTGATCGAAGGGCTGCTCGAGCCCGATTACGGTTGATCGTCGCCTGTCCTGACGCCCATCGGGCTGCCGCGCCGGCCTTTCTGCGCCGCAGATTTTCGCGCAAGGCAGCGGCGAGCCGCTCTTCCTTCGACTTGTCCTTCCCGCCATTCATGCCCAACTAGCCCGGGTTGACAGCGAGTTGGAGGCCCGGCCATAGGCGCCCGTCCTCCTCGAAACGTGCTGCCGTAGCTCAGTGGTAGAGCGCATCCTTGGTAAGGCTGAGGTCGTGAGTTCAATCCTCACCGGCAGCACCATTCAATCTCAAGCACTTAGCTGTGATTTGCGGCTGTAACTTTGTGGCGCAGTGCGTTACGGATAAGCACGTGATAAGCGCCTGATCGAGTTTCACGTTTCTATGCCCGTCGTTCCAGAGGGTGTGACATTAACTCCATTGGGGGCATTAGCGCCAGCCGGCACTATGCTCATACCGTTGTCTGTTCTGCTACGTCTCCAGCTCCGTCGGGTGCGGCGACCCTGCTAAAGCTGCTAAGTTGCTAAACCTGCCAAAGTCACACCAGCCCGCAGAGCGTCGCCTGTTCAGGACGTGCCGTCGGTTCCGGCCGACGCGGGACGACCTAGCTAGAGTGATCACCTGGGCTAGAGGCTAAAGTGGCTTAACTGGCCACTCCTCCTCATCGTCGTCATCCCCCTCGTCGTGCTCATCGGCCTCATCAACCCGGCGGCCGTGCAAAGCTCGCGCCAACTGTGGCGAGGGCTTCGCAGACGGCAGATCGAGCGCGCCCTCAAAGGCTTCCATATCCTCAGCAGGAACCGGGTAGCGATCTTCCTCCCGGTCCTCAGCGATTATCCCGGGTGGCTCGTCAAACCAGCACTCAATGTCACTATGCTCGTTGAAGCCGATCCAGCCTTCCCCTCTAACTTCCAGCCGGAGGCCGTTTCGGTGAACTCCCTCGACGATGATACGCGCTCTCACTGCCTCCATCACCTCAGCTTCGCGATCATTATCGACCCACAGGAGGAGTTTGTATTCGAGCTCACAGATCGTCTGATTGCCCACGGTGCGCCAGCTCTGCTGCCGGCCTTCGCTGGCGCAGAGCTGCAAGCCTTCCTCAACCACTGCTCCGCCGCCAGCCAGCGCGGCCACGATCCGCGCATCCGAGAGCGTGAAGGTCGCCTTCAGGTCGTCCCAATGGTTAGGCATGGCCACTGCAATACCACCACTCCGGCAGCGCAGGAAACGCCACGAGATCGCGTGAGCGCAAGTGGCATGCAGCTGAGCAACCGCGTCCGAAACAAAAAGGCCCAGCGGAGGGGGATCACGCTGGGCCGAGGCTGGATGGGAAGGGGATTTCCCGGCAGCTAAACGACTGAAGGGCGCCGTTGTTGCTTCCTCACGCGGATCGGCTAGGCTGCACTCGCGAATCGTCCTGTTCTCGCGGCTCGCACGTCGTTCCTCGGCCCGGCCACGACCCACCGTCGTTGGCCGGGCCGCCTTTTTACGGCAGCAGCTGTCGGCTTGTTCTCGGATGGTTCCGCCGCCGCTATCGAGCGGTAATGCCGCAGCCGCCGACCCCGCCCGACCTCAAACACCGCACTCGGTGCGGCAAGGTAGTAGGCCCCCACAAGGGCTGGTTCGGCCCTGAATGTCAGTGCGGTCGCCCCTTGGGAACGCGCTCCGAGGCGCACACGGAGCGGGGACGCGCCGCCGCTGACGGTGCTGCTGCCGCTCTAGGGTCGGCAGCTTGGACTAGCTGTAGCCGAAATGAAAGCCGGACCCGGCGGAGGGAGATCACACCGGGTCCAGTAGGAAAGGGGATTTCGTTCCAGACACTTAAAACGCTCGGTCGGCAGCTTGGTTGCTGTTGTGGCTCGACTCTGGCCACCGCTAAGCGCACTCTCCCTGGACAGGGGGAAAGTCGCGATGAAATTCAGCTCCATACTGATCGCAGCCGCTTCGCTCGCGATCGGACCCACAAGCCTCAGCTGCGCCTCACCAGCCTGGGCGAGCTCGGAGTTCGGTCGCTGTTGCAAGGTCTGCTCGAAAGGCAAGGCATGCGGCGACAGCTGCATTTCGCGGGACAAAGAGTGCCACAAGGGCAAGGGCTGCGCCTGTAACGGTTAGTACCTCAGCACTGATGAGATCCCCAGTGTCTTTCCCATTTGGCCGCATAGCCGCCGTCGACCATCGCGCAGCTTAGATCGACACCGCTCCCGTTCGTGCAGAAGGCGGCCACGCGTCCGTAAGTGGAACCAACAGCGCGGCACTGGAGCGCCTGGCCTGAGGCGAGACGTTCGAGCTCGGCAGTTGCGCTTGCAGCAGATGCGGCAGGACAAGGATGACCAGGCGAGCATGAGTTGTCCCGCTCTCGAGCCGCTATGCCGGAGATGCGGACGCGGATTGCTCGTCCGTCAGATCCCCGCTCGATGCAGCGCAGAGTGTCGCCATCAGTAACGCTGGCCACGGTGCACTGAAAGTCAGAGTCAGACCGAGCGGCGAACGCAAGCGAAGATGCTGCCTCATTGGCTTTGTCAACCAGCGGCCCACCTGACGTGACAGCCATCCCAGTCGCAAAGACCACCACAAAAACAGAGCCGCCGAGCAGCGCCATCCGACGGTGGGCACGCCGCCTATACTGGGAGAGTGAGAGGATACGCGGTTCCCGCACGCTAATCAGCCCACTGATGAGTGACGCAAGCTCACTTTCTCATCGGCCGTTCGCCGCTCGATCGCGACCGTTGCCCAGGCCTCGATCAACCAAGCGGCGGATCGCCTCCGAACGCGTGATCTTCTCAGCTGCTGCGTAGGCGTCGAGGCGCGTAAGCGTTTCCGCCGGGAGGCGCAGCCCTATTCCCGGATCACGCCCCGTTGCAGGGCGGCCACGTTTTTTCGGTAGAACCGTTATTGCATCGGACACGTTTTCGGTATAACGGTGAAACGAGCCGACCGGAAGCGCCAACTTCCGACCGGCTCTGACCACCACCGTCTGATTGGAGACGATTATGGCTACCAAGCATCATACCACCGTGAACTGGAGGGCTCTAGCTGCCTTCCTCATCGCGCTCGCCCTGGGCAGCGCGCCCATCGCAGCAACCTTCATCGCCGACGCCGAGCTGGCCGGAAAGGCGGTGCTGTGATGAACCGCCAGCACGCCATCAGCCGCCGACAGACCTTGATCGGCATTGGCCTCGCGGGTGCAACCGCAGCTGTTCCCGTCGCAGGGGCGTCGATCGCCAAGGCGGCGACCGAGCCCGGCCGCAGCGCATGGAACAGGGCAGTTGCTCGATTGAAAACAGCCGAGACCGAATACGAGCGTATCTACGGCCACTCCTCGGCAACTCACGATGCAGCCGAGGCGGCGTGCCCTTATCGGCGGGAGTTTTTCAGCCGCTACGGGCTGGGCTGTGGCTGGAGCCGTGAGCGCAATTTGAAGTCAGCTCATATTGCGGTTGTGAACGAGCGGGTCACGGAGCGCGGTAGACCGCTACATCGTCGTTCACACACGGCGCGGCCAGCGAAGCCAAGGCGGCGCGGAAAGAAGCTGAGCGGGTCGTTGACGACTTCGAAACGTGGTGCACGCGCCGCGAGGAGGCGTTCCGCGAACATGACGCGTGGGAAAAGCGCTTTGACGCAGCGGTGGATGAGCGGGCGTCCGCGCAGGAAGCTGTGCTCGCCACCGACGCTCCCGATCACGAATGCCTGCTGTTCAAGATCGAACTGCTGGCAGGGATGCTGGAAGAAGCGGACGCCGAGGACGCCGAGAGGGTCAGCACCGTTCGCAAGGACGCCCGCCGCCTCCTGACCAGCGGGAGCGCATGATGGCGACCCACTCCTACAACTTCGGGAGGGTTCCGGCTCTCCCACTTCGCCGCGCGCTTGCTCTGATCCCGAGCCTTCCGCGTCCGCTCCTGAAGCGGTTTGTGGAGCAAATGATCGACCGGCTCGACCTGGAGGACGGGGACCCAGACCTTGAGGACGCCACCGACACGGAGGACGAGGGCTTAGCCCTTGGGCACTCCACTACGGCTCAGGAGCCGGCTGCGGTTGCCCCGTCAGCGATCCGGGCGGCGGCAACGTGACCGACGAACCACACGATCAGGCTGAGGGGGTTCTGATCGGCGAGGCAAGCCCCGTCAGTGAGAAGAGGTCGGCCTGGTTGTCGGCTCCCCTTCTTATGTCTGCAATGGGTGGGAAGCGGGCATATGACCTGTGTGGCCGCCGACCACCTCGAGCAGCTGTTAATTTGCAACTCGCGGGAATGTGGATAACTTTGCACTAGCGACTCGGATGTAGTGCAGTCGCTCACCGGGGGTTCCATGGAAAGCGACACAATCTACTTCAGGCGGAGAGCGTCGGAGGAACGCACAGCTGCATTGCAATCTCGTCACTCGGGAACACGGCAGGCTCATCTGGAGATGGCAGAGCGCTATGAGGATCTAGTGCGCGCCATTGTGGCACGGAGCGGCACCTGGGGCTCGAGCCGCTCGCCCATGGATCGGCCGGTTCACGGATCTGATCAGCGAAATTGTAGTGTCGGCAATGGGTCGAAAGCAGACATTCTCGGTTGTGTGCGGCAAGGGCTGAATTCAGCTTAGATCAGATTGCTGGCGAAGCGCGCCGAGCGCTCGATCTAAACGCCTCTCGGCAGGCTCCGCTCTAGCCTTTCCGCTCTGCTTTCGAGATCAGTCGCTAATGAACAAGGTTCGAAACCATTTGCTGATCATGAATGTAGCAGGAGATGCGGCGACACTGTTCCCGCGCGGACGCGCAGTTTCTCCGCTGCCTCCGATTGTCGCGACACGGTCACTGGCCTCCATGCGAGGAAAAGTTCAGTTTGGCTTCAAGCCTCTCGCTCGTCTCTTGTAGAGTTCAGCCATCTCGAGATGTCGCAGTCGGGCGACATCGGTAAGAGCCTTCCGCGCGGCTTTCGACTCCTCGCCGCGAGGCGCGTAGAAGTGGACATTCTGACGCATTGCGACTCCCCAAAAGACGGCTGATCAATTCTGAAACAGTTGGATCGGCAAGCTTTATTAATCGTGGCGAAGTGACGACCTAATACGTTGTTAAACGGTAGCATCCGAACCTGATTGCGCTGATGTGCGGAATGGGTGGAAAGCGGACACAAGAGCGAAGCAGAAGCAAAGGCAGTTTAGAAGCGCCAGGGCTGCGGCGTCACGCCGGACTCGTGGTTCGCTGCCGGTGCGCTGGCTGACCGCTTCGCCACGGTAGCCTGCATTGCGTACGGTTCATTACGTCTTCGCGAGCAGGGACTTCAATTAACTCATCCGTTAGCGCCGCGAGAAATGAAGGCTCGGCGCGTTCTGACGATTGCTCTTCACTATCTAGATCCATGTACATCTCCACCTTCGGTGAAATGCAGATCCTGCTCGTCGATCGCCTCTAGTAGATCGCTGAAGGCGCCGGACTGCGGGACCGGGAACGCGCGTCTCAGTTCGTGGGCTACGATTTGACGCCTGCTTGGAGGCGCTGCCAAGGGGCGTACCGGATGAGACGGATTCGTGCATCCGCGCAGTGTGTCTCGAATATCCTACCGAACGATTACCCACGAACTCGCGCTACAGCGGACATTAGACGCGCCTACGGAGCCCGCGCGAATCCCGCCGGAGTAGGCGGAGGGCTCGCCATCATTTCAGGCGGTACGATCTCTCTCAGTGACTTCGGCTTAAGCTTAACGGGCTTCCGTCCAGCCTGGGGCTCAAAGCCCGACGGCAGAGCTGAAGCAGCGCCAGGAACCGCGGCAAGCTCGGGATAGCGAGCCTTCAGCGCATCCCTGCCGACAGCGCGAAACTTCTCCATCGTTTCCTTCACGAACTCTGCCCGCTCGTCGTCATTCATGGCCCGCCACTCAGGCGAACGCGCCACCTGATCGAGATACACGTCTAGGGGTGGCGCGGCTAATGCACCGCTTTGGGCGGATCGGTCGGCCGATTGCGTGTCTGCGCGCGGAACTCCGAAGGATCCACGCCGTAAGCCTCGCTGAAAAGGCGCGAGAAGTGGCTTCGACTGGAGAAGCCGACGTTTCCTGCGATCAGCTTGACTGGAAGCGGTGTCGATCGAAGCATCTGCGCCGCGTGGTGAAGCCTCGTCTTGGCGACGAACTGCTTGGGGGTCATGTCGAAGGCCTCGGCGAAAGCACGGTAGAAGCTTGCCCGGCTCATCCGCGCGATCTCCGCCATGCTGTCGGCCGTGTGAGGGTCAGCTGGCCGATCGAGCACGGCTGCAATGCTTCTGCCCAGCCGCCTGTCGGAGAGAGCACCAACCATGGAGCTCCCCTCCCCGCCGTTCTCCAGGGTCTGCCGGATCATCAGCACGAGACAGGCTTTCATGAGCGCGCTGGTCAGTGCGCGCGCCCCGAGGCCCGGGCTGCCCACTTCGTCCACCATCACTCCGAACGCCTGCTGCACGATCTGATGCTCGCCCACGTGCTGCGCCACGGGCTTCGTCAAATTGTCGAACAGACCGAAAGAGCCGAAGAAGCTCGCCTCCACAATGCCGGAGACGTAGCATAAATCATACGCTCCACTCGTCGTCGCATCCACGGAGAACAAACCCTCGCGCGTAAGGGTGGAGTGTTCCCGGGCGACCACGTCAACGGCTGGCCCGCCGTCCAATGAAACGCGCGGCTGGAGAGAAGGTGGGAGTATTACGATCGAGCCGGCGGGGCAGACGAGAGGTTCGTGGCCACGAATGGTCATGTAGTGCGTGCCGGCGAGCACATAGTGCACCATGACGGCATCGACCGCTTCGCCAATCAGTCGCCGCCCGCGCTCGACCTGGCAAAGCGCGAAGCTTTCCACGTCCACGTCAAGCGTCACCAACAGACGGTCCAGCAGAGCCGGATCCCCGACCATTTTCGAATTACGCGGCGAAACGATAGAGTCCATCCGGCCTATGTGGCGGAAAGGGCCTCGCCCGTCAGCCGTCAATTTTTAGAGTGCTTTCTCATGCCGCGCCCTACCGGGCAGGCGCAAAACCCGGTGGAGGCGATGGAGGGGTCGCGATCGGCGCCGATCCGTTTATTGTTTCCCCGCGTGAATCGAACCGGTCTTTGAAGCGCCATTCACATAACTCCGTTGTGCGAGAAGTTCGGAAGGCATAGAATCCGCCCCCGATGTCCACGACCGCAGTGATCTTCGTGTCGGTATTCCTGAAGGGGCTGCTGGTCGCCTATCTCGTCCACAAGGGCTGGTGGCCCGATTGGGAAAAGCGGGCGCTACGCCGCGAAGAACATAAGCGCGTGATTAAAGCCTATGAGGAATGGTGCGAGCAGACCGGCCACAGACCCGCCGCTGATCATGCGGCGTTGGCAAGGCTGGACTGGCGACGAGCGCGTTAGAGGTTATTGGCCTGTAACTGCCGGCAGTAGAATACCCGCACCGAACCCTGACCCAACCCTGCCCGCCTTGCCTTGCCGAGCAGCCCGAACAGCCTGTCTGGCAATCAAGTCATCGAGAAAAGCCCCGACATCTACGGGCTGGGTGGTGAACAGCGGATCTGCAACGCTTTCGGCACGCCTCACTCCTGCGCTGCCAATACCGAGCCTCGCGGTATCGCCTACAATCCGCCGTCCGGCCTGCCACAGCGAGCCAAGCCCGCCGCCAGTTGCCAGATCAACGGCGGTGGTTGCCAAGCCACCTCCGAGTTCGGCATCGGCCTGAAGCCGTCCGGCAGTCTGCGACCCACCTAAAAGCTCAGTGTGGGTTTTGGACATTGCGCGCTCAAGGTCAGCAATGCGCTGAAAGTCGGACGCCCCTCGCGGGAAGACCATACCGAGCTTCTGCTGTTGGGCGGGCGCTCCAGTGATCGCCGTGAATGGGTTTGACACCCGCCGCATTGCCTCAGTCTGGTCGGCCAGGTTCGTTGCATACCCGCGCTGGAACTCGGGCAGTTGACCTTCAGGTTCAAGCCCACCGACAACATGGTTGAGGTCGCGGGGGCGAAGCGCCGAGGTGGGCGCCTTGTAGCCTCGATCTAGGGCATCCTTCCGCTGAGCGTGTTCGGCGTAGGCAGCACGGGCCTTGGGATACTCGGGGTTGATCTCATCAAGTCGTCCCACGAACCGCTGACGCAGCCCCTCGATTGCGCCAAGTTCAGGATTGCCGGTCAGGTCGAGATGTCCGGTCATCGGATTGCGGGCTTCGGCGAGACGAGAATCGAACCCGCGCTTCACCAAGTCCAGCGTCTCGAATGACGGCACATCGCGAAGCACGACATTACCTTGATCATCCAGGTCAAAGCCCATTGCGTTGGGATCGCGGCCTTCGTTTGAAGCTATACGCTGTGCTCGAGCCAACGCATCCTGCCCCGCTTCGGTCTGAAGCAACGCTGCCACCTCGGGGTCGACGGGCGCGGCGCGAGCATTGGCGGCGGCATAGAGCAGGTTGCTTGCCGTTCTGGCGTTCTGGATATGTTGCCCGCCCCTCTGGGCGATGTCGGTGATCGGCGCTAGGTGCGCGTCAATTGCCTCAATGGCACGGTCGGCTTGTCCAAGATTGCGCGGCTCGAAGATGTTTTCAGCCTGCTGCCGCATTCACCGACTTGCGCGTAGCGACTCCGCCCAATGCCCTTAGCCGCGGGTCCGCGTCGGCAAGCGACAGCGGCACATTCAATCGCACCGCCTCGTTAAACTGCGGGCAGATCTGCGTGAAGTCACCCTTTACCACTCCAGCGATAGAGCGTTCGGCTGGGGACAGATAACCCTCTGAGGGCATACCGATGCGGCTCAAGCCTTTGCCGGCGAGATTACCGCCGAAGCTGCCCGCAAGGCCCGCTCCAGCGCCCCATGCGGCGCCCGTCAGGCCCTGGCCCTCTCCCGCTTCGTTGAAGCCGGTTAAGCCGCCGAAAATGGTGTCCGCAGCCTTGTCCGCGTAGGGTGCGAGGAAGCCGGGCAAACGACCCGCCAGAGCGGCCTGCGAACCTAACGCACCCGTGACACCGCCGAGGACTTGACCCGCAAGAGATGAGGCTGGATTCATGGCGGTGGCCGCGTCGAGAGCGCCTGATGCCTCCTCGCCGGCAAGCGCTCTAACCGTTCCGCCAGTTGCCATGTTGGCGTAGTTCGCGGCGCCTGCGGCTATGGGGGCAACAATCGGGTTGGCAGAGTTCGCTGCCAAGTGCTCATCCCTTCCGTCCGTGTCGGATCGGAATACTTGTACTGCTGGCCGGGATTATCCTTCATCCACTGGCGAGCAGCCCGCAGGTCGGCAGACCAGTTGTGGGAAATCCCGCCTTCTTCAGCGCGGCATTGATCGTGGCTTCGCCTGCGCCGGCATTTATTAGGTTATCGACCATCGCCTTAACGCGAGGGTCGCGGGCAATCGTTGACCACTGGTCGGGGGAGCGAGGTTGCCTTCGTTTTCAGGCGGTTCTCCAACAGCCGGATCGTGCTTTCCATCCGCGTCCGGTGGAGCGAGGCCGTGCGCCTTCTGATATGGCAGAACTTTGTCGCGAACCGCATCGCCATCGTGAGGCCCGATGACACGCGCTGGGTCCATGCCGAACGCCTTGGCGTCTTCGATGAAGCGGTTGCGCTACAAGGCTATAAATCTTGTTCAGGCTGGTCGTCTTGTTGAGCATTTCCGACGAAGACGGTCACGAATGGTCTGAAGATTGCCGCCGCCGGCGATGCCCAACTGCTTCTTCAGGTTCGCTACTCTGGAGTGGAAAACCGAGCCGCTGCTGACTCAGCCATGCCCATCTCGGACTCGCGCACGACGCTGGCGGGGTCCATCACCTTTGCGTAATTGTAGAGCAGGGTCGTGTCGCCGGTTCCATCGTCGCCGGTATTCAGGCCGGTCGCCAGGTTCCCCAGCGTGACGCGGTATTCCTTCACTGGCGGCAGGCTCTCGTAAGCGATCGCGGGCTGCATCCAGATTGCCGAATCTTGGTTCTCGGCCGTGCGCTCAGCAGTAGCAGCTTGACGTTCCCGCGGCTCCAGCACCGCGCTCAGACGCAGCAGCAGAACGCTGGTTCTGCTCGCGTTGTATCTGCTGATCTTCCGCCCGTCGCCGCTCTTCTGCCTGCTTCTCAGCTACTCGCATCGGATTGGGCGGCACGATAGCGCTAGTAGGTGCCCCGTCCTGCAACGTAGGAACGCCGTTCACGACGCCCGTAAATGTTGCGTCGCTGCACTGGAGGCGCGGACATTTCGCGGTATTGAACCATTTAGCGTCCTCTCAGTGCGCGGAGGTTGCGCCGCAACATAGTTCTGCGTTTCACGGGGCCCTGCTAAGCCAGTTTCCCCGAACTGACGGACCAAGCTATCCAACTCGCCCTGGTCCTGCATTGTAGGCACCCATCTTCGCAGGATCCCCACCGTACCGACGCTCCGTTGTGGCGCGGTATTCTCGCCCAAGCCGTTCATGTCTGCCGGTCGTTTGGATTGCTGGGCGTAAGCCGAAGCCTGGCGAGCGCGCTGTTTCTGGCATTACGCATCGCAAAACAGGAGAGCGCCCTTGGAAACTACGGCGCGTCCGCCAGAGTAGTAATCACGGTTACCGCTCTCACTTCCCGCTGTTATCGAGGTCCGTAGCGGAGAAACCGACCCGACGCGGGCGGCGTCGGACCTCCATCATCAAGCGGTGTGAACGTCACGTCTGGAGGTGCGACAGCCGGGCTTGGCGCTGCCGGCGCAGGTGGCTGAACCCATTGCCCACCGCCCATTCCGTCAGGAATGAACTGGGGCTTGGCCGCCTGCATTGCGCGGTAAACTTCGCGGAACCTGGAGTCATGTTTGCCCATGCCGCAGCGTCCCGCTCCATGGGAGAAACATCTGGCTTGTCGTAAGCCATGTCGATGTTTTCTTCTGCATATAATCCGCGATCCCCGCTTGTCGGTTACGGTGCCAGCGCACGTCCTCTGCTTCTTGCTGCTTCTGCCGTGCCATATGAGCAGCGAACTGTCCCGGTTGGCCTGCCGCGCCGGCAAGCATGTCGCCGACGATACCGGCGATGATCAGCCATTGCTCATGCCTTGGCGCTGTGGCGGCGCTTGTGGGGCCTGTTGCGGTGGCATTTGCGCGGTCGATGCCAAGCTGGGTGACAGTCTCCAGGTCGAGCCCAAAGGGGTTGCGGGGTTGTCGGCTGGCGGAGCGGACCGGACAGGCTCGCCGCCATTCATTGGCGGTGGCGGGGCTCCGCCGGCCGCGGGGCTGGTGAGGACCTGGCGCAGGTCGGTAGGGTGGAACTTTAGAACTGACAGCACCGGGCGGAAGAGCGGCGGGACACCCCCAGCAGCAACACTTGCGAGCAGGTGCCCCAGGTTGAAGCGCGGTGGGAATGGCCTTGCTAGCGGCATCATGCTCATTGAGCTGCTTCCTTTTCCATCTTGCGAACTTCGGCTTGGATGGCTTGCGCCCGCTCGGGAGTGACCGAGTCCATTATGAACTGGAGCATGGTTATTGCCCGCTCATCGCCGCTGTCAGCCTGGATCGTGAGTGCGGAGACAATCAGCGCTGACCCTTCCGCACCGCTGCTGTTGAGGATCGCTGCCAGCAATGCGTCGATCTTTGCGCGGTAGCGCCCCAGTCGCTCCTCGAACTCCATGATGGAGGAGGTCAAGCGAAGGAGCGCGTCCGCATCGTGCGCCTTAGCCGCCTCTTTGGCGAGGCCTTCAGCCGCGGCTTTGTTGCGTTCGAGAACCTCGATGCGAACATGGTAGGCGACGACCAAGGCAAGCTGGTCCTCCGGTTGGCCGCTTCCCGCCGCCAGCTCCGCCAGCAGCTCGACCTGTGGAAGTGTCTCATCTCTTGGAAGCAGCGGGTTGAACCTCTCGCCGCTCGCGAGTTCAAGCCAATGGTCGCGCATTCGCCGCAGCGCTGCCGGGTCGCCTTGACCTGCCAATCCAACATCTTCCGGCGTCATTGGCGTGGCTCGCCTCAACTCGCGATCCCGCCAACTCGCGAGAACCGGACCGCGCTAGCACATAATGCGAGCAAAGTCCAGCCGGCAGGCGCGCGGACGTTCGGCTAATGTCGGGTTTGGGTGGAAAGCGGACGTTCAACTTGGCACGTCTCCACTGTCACATGCCCGTAACTCAGCCTTCGTAACGACGTGTCATGAACCAGCCTTACAACGTGCTCTTCCTTTGCACTGGAAACTCCGCACGCTCGATCCTCGCGGAAGCGGTGATGAACCAAGTCGGCAACGGCCGCTTTCGTGCTTTCTCTGCCGGAAGTTTCCCGAAGGGCGAGGTTCATCCAATGGCGCTAGAGGTCATTCGTGATCTCGGCTTCCCGACGGCTGGGCTGCGCTCCAAAAGCTGGGATGAGTTTGCTGCTGAAGATGCACCGAGGATGGATTTCATTTTCACAGTCTGCGACGACGCAGCGGGCGAAACTTGCCCGATTTGGCCGGGGCACCCGATGACTGCCCATTGGGGCATCGAAGACCCGGCGAAGATTGAAGGGCCGCGGCAAAAGCAGGCTTTTTTGACTGCACTAACCTACCTCAAGACGCGCATTTCGCTGTTCATGGCGCTGCCCTTCGAAGCCATTGACGAGATGACTCTTGCGGCAAAGCTGCGCCAGATAGGGAAGACCACAGAGCCGACCAATGCCTGATCGGCCTGCGTTGCCACGCAGACTGACCGCCGAAGCCGTTGGCGCTTTCTTCCTGTTCGCGACGGTGATCGGCTCAGGCATCATGGCCGAGAACCTGTCGCGTGGCAGCGAGGCGGTCGCGCTCCTCGCCAACACCATTGCCACGGGCGCAATCCTGTTCGTGCTGATCACCATGCTCGGCCCCATCTCGGGGGCGCACATGAACCCGGCCGTCAGCCTCGTCGCCGCCGCTCGCGGCGAGCTTCGCTGGGCCGACGCCGCGCTCTACGTCCTCGCCCAGCTCACCTTTGGAATCCTCGGCGCGTGGGCGGCGCACCTGATGTTCGACCTGCCGACCCTGCAACTGTCGGTGAAGGCGCGAACCGGCCTGGGCCAATGGACTGGCGAGGCGATCGCCACATTCGGCCTGATCCTGACCATCCTGGGCACCGTCCGCCACCGCGCGCAGTGGGTCCCGGCGAGCGTCGCCCTCTACATCACTTCCGCCTATTGGTTCACCTCATCGACCAGCTTTGCCAATCCGGCGATCACCGTCGCGCGCAGCCTCTCCGACACCTTCGCCGGGATTGCTCCAGCCGATGTGCCGCTGTTCGTCGTCGCCCAACTGATAGGAGCAGCGTTGGCCGCGCTGCTCGCAAAGTTCCTCTTTGATGAACCGAGGTGAATGTCCGCATCGGGTCGAAAGCAGACATTAGCTCGAACTCGGATCAGGTTTGAACCGGGGCGAGACAAGCGTGCGGACGATGATGAAAAGCCCCTCGTCGTTGGGATCGTACCCGGCAGCGATGATCGCTTCCTCCTGGCTTTGCCCTTCGTGACACCGCACCCGAACGACGCGCTGGACCGGCATGTGCTTGGCCTCCAGGTCGGCCACCCTCGCATCAAGCCGCTTCATCGTGACGCCCCGGCACCAGAAAGATGACGTTGACGTGGTCGCATTCCGGGATTGGCCGCCCGTAGCGAGCCAGGGCCTCCGCCTCGGTTTCCCCTAGCTCCATCCCGATTATGTGAACCTCAGTCGGCGGCATCGGCGGAATGAACCGCGCTTCCAGACCTTCCACACGCTTTCGAAGCTGCATCATTTCCTCCAGGACACGATGAGAACATTGTCGTCGGCACGGCAGCCGGCCACGGCGAGCGCTTGCGCATCCATATGTTCCGGCTCCGCCCAAACTATGCGGCGAGCCTTGTGAGGCGCCCGCGCCTCCAGGCCAGCGACCCTCTTCTGCAAATGTCTCACTTCGCTTTCTCCAATGCTGTGATGCGGCTCTCCAGATCGCCCGCCTCAACGATGGCCTTGTGCGCCGTCAGCAACACCATGACCCGGGCCGCTTCGTCGGGCGTAACTTCGCCTGCCGCGACGGCACTCAGAAGCGCCGCAGATGCGCCCACAGCGTCGGCAGCAGACTTGACCGGTGGCAGCGCCACGGAGATCGGCGCGTCCTTGCGCGCTGGCGCGATGCGATCGAGGCACAACCGAAGCGCTACGCCGTCCCCCTCCAGAGCCTTGTCGATGGCCTTCCGAGTCAGAGCCTCGTGTTCGCCTTCGAGCAGTTCCTCCACGGCGCGAGTAACACGATGACGGGTTCCGGCAGCCTTGCCAGCGGGATTGCCGCTGACCCCTACCTGGAACCTTCCGCCCTGCTTTCGTCCTGCATTTGCAGGCTTATCGTCGTTCATGTGCCAAGCTCCCACAGCAGCCGAGTTCCGCTTGTGTCGCCCCGATGGAGGTATGACCGACCGCCGCCCTCATCTTCGACGGTCGCGAAGCCTTCACAGATCGCCAGCACGCGCCGGCCACCTAGTTTGACAGCCAAACCGTCAGCGTCAGGATTGCCCTCAGGATCAGTGACAACGCCGAACAAATCGAGGGGCGTCCAGCCGAGGGCCAAGGCCTGTGCTGCCCACCCATCCGACACCAGCCGCAACGCATCGGTAACGCATTCCTGCCAGGATGCAGGATCGCAGCGCTTGGGCGGTGACATGGATTCGAGCTGCTCCAGGCCAACCGGCAAGGTGCTCTCCAGACCGCCCGCTAAAGTCGCTAAAGCTGCTAAAGTCTGTCCCGGTTTAGCGGGATTAGCAACTTTAGCAGGGGTCGAGCCTTCCGGTGCGTCGGTCTCGCGACCCCACTTGTCAGGATCAAAGTCGAGCAGCCGAGCCATCATGCGCCTCTCAGGAAAAGACTTCGCGCCAGGGAACGCCGCGGACCTTGTGTGTCCCCTCCACCATCACGCCCCAGCCATCTTCGATGAGAACGGCGACGGCGCGGCTTGCGACCTCCTGGTGACGGATGCTGTTGGGACCCAGCTGGTAAAGGTCCGGCAGAGAGAAGAGGCGCCCGTCTGACACGTCGTCGCGCAACGACCACTCACCGCGCAGCCACTCAAGCGCGGCTTCAGCCAGTTTCACGTCCTCCGGGATATACCCAACCTCAGCGAGCCGCAGCGCTTCCCCGAGATACCATTGAGCAAGCTTGATTCCCCGAGCCAGTGTCTCGCGATCGAGCTCCGGCACGTCGAGGTCTTCGAAGAGAGCCAGCACAGCAGCGAGGCGAGCCGCATGTTCGGGGATCTTGTTTGCCAGCCCCTGCACCGGACGAAGGTTTCCACGCGGCCCTAGCTGGCGCTCCAGCGCGTCCGCAAAGTCCCGCCACATCGCCTGAGCCTCGGCAGTCATAGGGAGGTCACGAGGGTCCAGTTCGGCGACCGTTCCCTCGACCACCCGAGGTTTGCGCTCGAGGGCGCTTAACACCCGAGAGCCGAAAACAACGAGGTTAGGACGAGCATCGGCTGATGGCTCCCGAAAGAGCCGCGTGCCAGCAATCGACCGAGGGGCGGCCACTAAGAGCCGCGAGAACAAGCCTTGGTCCCGCAGGGTCTCGTCGGCTAGCCACCGCGCCGCGGCTTCGGGCTGGAGCATCAAGTGAAGTGAGACACGCCGACTATAAAGAACCGTTGCACCGTCGAGTGACCGCAGCCGCTTGACCGGCGCACCATCCCACAGCTGCGAGAAGCCCGCAGCCGATTTCAGCACGTTCTCCTTCGACATGCCGACGCCGCCGACGAACATTCCGCCTTCGTCGGAGAACAGGCCCATGGAGGGCTGACCGATGGCCAGGTATTTGTGCAGACCCTCGAGGGTCGGCTCTGGGAACGACACGACCGCGTCAAGCGGCGGGTTGGGTGGGTTGCCGACAGCCTCCAGGGCTGTTGCGATCTCATTGCGCCCACCATCCTTGCCCTTGGACTTGGCAACTGCTCGCGCGGCCTCGAACGCCTCTTTGTCATTTTGGTATTCGGCTTTTGCCTGCACCAAAACATCAGCGAGGTTGCGCTCGTGCTTCGCCAACCCCCAACCAAGCTCCTTGTCGGCAGCAGACTTGCGATCACCGGAACTCGCCACGGACAGCAAGAACAGCGACAGCGGCCGGCCGTGCCCAGTAGGCAGCACGACGTTGGCATGAGCTTGAACCGCGAGCGCAGCATGGGAGAGCGCTGACTGAGCGCAAATCTCAAGCGGCGCCTGGATAATGTCGTGAGCGCCCTTGACCGCGCCGGATATGACCCCGCCAAGCGCCTCCACCGGATACGGTTCCGCTTCGCGCAGCTCGCGGCGCAGAGGGCGTGGAGGCTCCTGCCCAAGAACTTCAGCATTCGAGAATGCGGCCTCGAATGCTGTTGCCGCAGCCGCGGCTCCGTAGCTACGCGGCATTGGCCAACTCCATCACTCTGATTTGCGGGAGCCGCGAAGGCTGGCTCAGGGCCGCCTCAAGGCACGACGCCAACTCCGCGTTTGCACACGCGATGGAAGGTATTTCAGAGAGGTATCGAAGCTCCGGCGCGTCCCAATCGAGCACGCAGAGACCATCAGCCCCGGCGCGTAACCAATCCAGCGGCGAGACGTGCAGGCTGACAGGATCGCCCCACGTCAGGCGTTCTAGGCCGTGTTCCAGCCCGAGTGCCCAACCGAGCCCGGTCCGCAGCAACCATGTCGTAGGATCGGCCGACCGGAAGGCGCAGAGGTCGATTAGCTCGCCGTTCTCGTGCACCGGCAGGACAAGGTGAAGCGGCCCCTCGCCTGGGTAATACAGACCATCGCCGGCATCGAAGGCGTGAGTAACGCCCCACCCCCAATGGTGCCGCCGCAATTCAGCAACCGTGTTCAGCGACACGCCGAGGCCGATCAGCGCTTTGGCGTGGGCGAGGGAGGACGCTTTCGCAGCTTCCTTCATTTCTACGTCCAGATCGGCCGCGCTCATTTGCGCCTCCGTTCTACCTTGGAGGCAATCTCGAGGAGCCGTGTCCGTTGGGGCTCTGATAGCTGTGAGAGCTTGGCTACGGCGTCGAGGAACCACCGTTCGCCCGGCGTCAGAAGCGCCGCGAAGCCAAGCGCCGTGCGCGCCATTACCTGGTGCGACTGACGGACGGACTGAGCGGCATTGAGAGCGGCGACAAAACGCAGCAGCTCGGGGGTTACGGCGCTCATCGCCGCCACCCTTCACGCCGTCTGCGTTCGCGATGCTGCCACGCCTCGATCGCTGCGATAAGGGACTGGGCGAAGCGTTGCGCAGACCGCGCTTCAGGGCTATCTGTGTCAATCCCAAGGCCGACCAAGCTGGGGACACGGAGGCGCGCAGGGCGATTACGCTCGGCGCGCCTTTCTCTTGCGGGCGAGGGCCCAAGATGATCGCGCATTTCACGCGGCCACCGAGGTTGATGCGACCGCGCGGGCGTTCATCCACTCATCAAGGTCCGCCACCCGATACCTCACGGCCTTGCGCGAATACCGGACGAAGCGGGGTCCGCCGCCCCGACAACGCAAACCCTCTAAGGTTTTTTCTGCGAGACCCGTGTAGAGCGCCGCCTGCGATGTATCGAGAGCGGGGGCGAGACCGGAAAGAAGCAACTCCGCTCCAGCATCTCGCGCCCTTCGTGCTTGCCGGTTGATCGGCACAGCGTCCGATGCGCATGTAGTGTTTTCCAAGGTATTCCCTCCTTGAGCAGCGCCACCGCCAACCGTGGGGGGCTATGGAGGGAATGAAACACGGCAGGCTCACAGCCACGAATGAGCCACGCTAAAACAGCGAGGGTGCGCGTATGCGTCCGAGGGGGGCGCGGCTGGGTGTGGCTGTTACCGTGGCTGAGACGTGGCTAAGCCCACTCGCCTCGGTTAAACCTGGTCAACCACCTTTTGAAGGCCGACAGCTGGTACGGCTTCACGGGCGGATGCTCTTTGCGGCACAGAGTCACATAGACGCCGTGCATGTCTTCTTGAGTGCGGTAGTGCTCACCCCCCTCTAACAGCCATTCGTTCGGCACCGCGTATCTCTGGATGAACTTTCGAAGAACCTTGCGCCTAAGCGAATCCTTCGAAGTCCGCTTGCGCGAAGGAGCCGGCGCCACAGGTGAAGACACGAGAGCAGGCCACACCGCCGTTAAATCGCTGCGCTTAAATCTCACCAAGCGCCAATAGTCTGAGTCCGCGCACGCGCTTTCGCCGGCATTCAAGAGTTGGTTTAGGGATTGCTCGCCATTGGGGCTGGCCACCCTGATCCCGTCGCATAGCTCCTCGAGCTTTGCTCCAACCCAGTCGTTGCAACCTACTGCTTGGTAACCCGATTGCCCAGATCGCAAGCCCAAGGCCACTGGTTTCCCTGTCGTGCAGTGTTCGGCCAACTCGTTGAAAATGGTCCCCACGGTGGGCTTGCCGTCGTCCAGAAGTGCCTGTTCAAGCCAAAACCAAGCAACGATCCCACGGCAGCCGCCGCTTCCGAGTTCGACATCCGCAGCGCGCTGACGTTGCGCTTCATCCGCCCAAGCCCAATCCCGTGAGCCGATCCACGCGATAGCTTCGAGTAGCCCAACCATGGAGCTGACACTCATGCCCGGGCCGCCTGGATCGGAACAACCCTCCCTTTGGTATCACTGGACAGCAGCGCTTCGACATGACGCGCCCACGCATTGAGAGATGCCGTCTTTTCGTCGCGATATTCGTGAAGCTGATAGACCGCCGCGAGCCCACCCCGCTTGCCGGATACGTGGTTTAGAACCGCCTCAGTGTGTTCAATTGGAAAGCCGAGCGCCTGGCACCCCGTCGCCACCGATCGCCGAAGATCATGAAAAACCCAGGGCTCAAGAGGCAGGGGAAGATCACCGGACTGCTTCACCCGCTCTTGTATCAGCCGATCGAGCCGGGTCTTGAGCTTGGAGAAGCCGGAAATGGGCGAGCGCCCGTTGGTGGAGAACACCACCCCCTTCCGCTGCGCCTTGTCAGGCTGGACGCTCTCCAAAATAGCAACGGCCTGGGGAGGCAGGGGAACCAGATGCTCCCGAGCGTTTTTGGTGCGGCCGGCGGGAATGATCCACGTCGCCGTCGCGAGATCCACTTCTTCCCAGCGCATCTCTGCAACTTCGCGCAGGCGCTGGCCCAGCAGCAGGAGGAGCCGCAGAAAGGAAGCCCAAGGCTCTCCGGCATCTCCCGCGGCCTGCCAGACCACCACAAGCTCAGGTCCCCTGAGGACCCGCTGACGCCTTCCTTCCAGATGGGGCGGGCCCATCCCCTCCATTGGCGAGGCGGCAAGATCACCGCGGTTGACCGCGAAAGCCAGCATCTTCCTCAGCCATTTGTGCGCCTTATTGGCCGCTGACCCGCTGCGCTCACCTACAAGATCAAGGCAGGCTTGGATCTCGGATCGCCGAAGCGCCTTTAATGACTTCGCGCCAAGGTGCGGCACAATGTCGCGGCGGAACACCGAGCGTATGTCGCCGACGCTCCGCAGCTTCTTCCTTTCGGCGTGAAGGCGGATGAACGTCTCGACGTAGCTTGCGACAGCCAACCGCTCAGCTTCCGCCTTCGTCTCCACCGCCGCCGCCAGACTCGCCCTGTCGGCATCCATCGGGTCCACCTTCTTGCGGACCAGCTCCAACAGGTCGGTCGCCCGCTCCCGCGCCTTGTCGGCCGTCCAGGGCGACCCGTGCTTGCCGATCGTATAGCGTCGGGTAGGTTGTCCCCGCCCTCCTATGCGGTACTGTACGAGGTACGACCGCGCGCCGGTTGGCGTGACCATGACCCCGAACCCCTTGAGCTGATCGTCCCACAAATAAGCGCGCTTTCCCGCGGGGGGCGTCTGCACGGCTTCCACCGCACGCTTTGTGATCCGGCCCGTTCCCATTTCGTACCTGTCATAACCGGATAAGCACGGCAGAACAAGCTATGGCGGGCTATGGCGGAGCAAATAAGAGGATTCCTCCAGGAAACGGCCAGTTCCGGTCAAACCACAGCGGGGAATGGCAGAGCATGGATTGGACGGATCACAGACTTGGTAAGGCTGAGGTCGTGAGTTCAATCCTCACCGGCAGCACCATTTTCGCGCGCAGCCAGTCCGGGGGACTGGCGAGCACGAAAATCCGCCGGATGGCGTGAGGACATAAAACTCATCACAGCGGCGCACACGCCCGCTCCAGCCAGACCTTCTCCTCGCCTTCCAGCCTCGCCCCGATCTTCGCCACAACCTGCGAATGATAGCCGTTCAGCCACTCGAGCTCGGCGTCTGAAAGCATTTCCCTCACCACCAGCCGCCGCTCGATCGGCGCGAAGGTCAGCGTCTCGAACTCGAGCAGCTCCTTCTCCGCGCCCTCGATCTCGCGCTCGACGACCAGCACCAGATTCTCGATCCGGATGCCGTACTCGCCGGTCTTGTAATATCCGGGCTCGTTCGACAGGATCATGCCGGCGCGCAGCGGCTCATCCCCGCCCGGCTGGACGCTTCCCACCGGTGAGATGCGCTGCGGCCCCTCGTGCACGCTCAGGAAGCTGCCGACGCCGTGGCCCGTGCCATGTGCATAGTCGAGCCCCGCCTCCCACAGCGGCCGGCGAGCGAAGCTGTCGAGCTGGCTTCCGCGCGTGCCCTTCGGGAACATCGCGGTGGCCACCGCGATGTGGCCCTTCAGGACTCGCGTGAAGCGGTCACGCATCTCGTCGGTCGGCTCGCCGATCGGCACGGTGCGGGTGATGTCGGTGGTTCCGTCGACATATTGCCCGCCCGAATCGACCAGATAAAGCGTGCCCGGCTCGAGCTTGCGGTTGGTCTTCTCGCTCGATCGATAGTGGACGATCGCGCCGTTCGGCCCCGCGCCGGAAATCGTGTCGAACGACAGGTCGCGAAGCTCGGGCGCCTCGGCGCGAAGGTCGTGGAGCCGCTCGGACGCACTCAGCTCGTCCACTTGGCCGCTGGGCGCCTCCGCCTCGACCCAGCGCAGGAAGCGCGCGATCGCCGCTCCGTCACGCTCCTGCGCGGCGCGCTGGCCGGCGATCTCCTGCGGGTTCTTGCAGGCCTTCGGCAGGATCGTCGGGTCGCGGACGGCAATCACCTTCGCCCCGGCGCGCTCGAGCGCCTCGAAGATCGCCGCCACGGCGCGCTCCGGGTCCACCGCAACGGTCTTGCCGGAGAATTCGCCGAGCGCCGCTTCGAATTGCGAGCGGTCATGAAGGCGAACGCCATTGCCCAGGTGCTGGCGAACCTCGGCGTCGACCTTCTCCGGCTCCACGAACAGGTCGGCAGTCCCGTCGGCGTGCACAAGAGCGAAGGCGAGGGCGACAGGCGTCCGCGCGACGTCCTGCCCACGCACGTTGAACGCCCAGGCAATCGAGTCGAGCGCGGAGAGCACGGCCGCATCGGCAGCCTGTTTTTCTGCCAGTCGGCGACTTCCTGGCGTTTGTCGGCCGATGAGCGGCCGGCATATTGGTCCGTGAACGACCAGGCGCGCCTTCGACGCCTCGGGCCGGTCGCGCCATACCTTGTCGATCGGGTTCTGCTCGACGGCCACCAGCTTGGTGCGGCCGGCCAGCGCCTCGCCGCGCGCTTCACCCATTCGCGGCTGTGCAGCCACGGGTCGTAGCCGATGCGCGCGCCGTCCGGTGCATGCTCCTTCAGCCACTCCGCGACGCTGTCTCGGGCACAGACTGGTACTGCCAGTGCTGAGCGTCCACTTGGCTACGCACCTGCAGGGTGTAGCGCCCGTCGACGAAGATCGCCGCTTCCTGCGGCAGCACCACGGCCGAGCCGGCCGACCCCTCGAACCCGGTCAGCCAGGCGAGCCGCTGGGCATAGGTCCCGACATATTCGCTCATATGCTCGTCGGTCAGCGGAACGACGAAGCCGTCGAGCCGGTCGGCTTTCAACTGCTCGCGAAGAGCGTTCAGGCGGTCAGCATAGGTGGACATGCGCGCTTCCTAAGCCTGCGCACAAGCCGCAACAAGCGCCCCGCGCCAATCGGGTCGCCGGCGCGGCATTTGCGGACATCAGGCAGTTTGAACCGCCACGGCCCCTATCCGTCTAGCTTGCTCCTTGCCGCCTGACTGCCCTCCTCCGCGCCCAGATGTTGAGGCCTTCGACACCGGCCGAAAATGCCATTGCCGTGTAGATGTAGCCCTTTGGAACGTGCACCCCGAAGCCGTCGGCAATCAGCACCGCGCCGATCATCAGCAGGAACCCGAGTGCCAGCATCACGACCGTCGGGTTGTCGCGGATGAAGTTCGCCAACGGATCGGCGGCCAGAAGCATCACGACCACCGCGAACACCACCGCAATGACCATCACTGGCAGGTGGTCCGTCATTCCGACAGCCGTAAGAATGGAATCGATAGAAAAGACGAGGGCCAGGAGGAGAATCTGAGCGATCACGGCACCGAAGCTCAACGCCTTGCGCGGCACGTCGAAGACGTCGTCGGTCGGGTGGGGATCGACATTGTGGTGAATCTCCTTGGTCGCTTTCCACACGAGGAAAAGCCCGCCGGCGATCAGGATCAGATCGCGCCAGGAGAATTCCGTCTCGAACGTCGGCTCACCATAAGGTCCTGGCGAGCCCTGGATGCCCAGATCGAACACTGGGGCGGTCAAGCCGACGAGCCACGCGATCGCGGACAGCAGCGCCAGGCGCATTCCCAAGGCAAGGCGATCCCGATCCTGCGGGCCCGCGGCCGCTGGTGCTCCGGCAGCTTGTTCGAAAGGATCGATATGAAGATGAGATTGTCGATCCCGAGCACGACTTCCATGACGATCAGCGTCATGAGCGCCGCCCACACGCCCGGGTCCGAAAACAGGCTGATCAAGCCGTCCATTGCGCTGTTCCCCTCCTGACGCCGCGCCGCTTAGCTAAGCCTTGCTGCACAGCCAACCGTGAACGGCGCGGAATGTCCGCTTTCCACCCAAGGCAGATACTGGCGCCGCACGTTTGCCCTTTCGGTGACGGGCCGCCGCGCTAAGAGCGCGGGCATGGACAAGCGGACTACCCTTTCGCTGCCCCCTCCCGAGGCCGAGCAGCGTCCCTACAGCTACGAGCGCCACGGGGTCACGATCGAAGACCCGTGGCACTGGCTGCGCGATCCCAACTATCCGCAGGTCCAGGACGAGCAGGTGCTCGCCTATCTGACGGCCGAGAACGACTACTTCCAGCAGTGGGCGCAGCAGCACCAGCAGCTGATCGGCGAGCTGTTCGAGGAGATGAAGGGGCGCATCAAGGAGGACGAAAGCTCGGTCCCGATCCGCGACGGCGACTGGCTTTACTGGTGGGCGTTCCGGCCGGGCGCCCAGTACCGCACCTGGTACCGCAAGCGGCTCGCCGGAGGCGACGACCAGATCCTGTTCGACGAGCCCGCCGAGGCCGAGGGCAAGGACTATTTCCGGCTCGGCGCGCTCGAGGTCAGCCCCGACGGCCGCCTCGCCGCGGTTTTGGTGGACGAGAGCGGCGGCGAACGCTTCACCCTGCGCATCCGCGACATCGCGTCGGGAAAGGACCTGGAGACCGTCACCGACGTCGCCATCAGCCAGCCGGTGTGGACCAGCGACTCCGCCGGAATCGTCTTCACCGAGGTCAACGAGCAGTGGCGCAGCTACCGCGCCCGCTACCACCGGCTCGGCACTCCCGTCGCGCAAGACGTGACATTGTACGAGGAGACCGAGGACCCCGGCTTCTCGGTCGGCGTCGGCCGCTCGCAGGACCGCAGCCTCATCATCATCGGCACCGGCGACAATGCGACCAGCGAAGTGCGCTTCGTCCCCGCGTCCGACCCCGCCCAGCCGCTGACGCTCGTCTCGCCCCGAAAGGCCAACCGCCAGTACGAGGTCGACGCCGCCCACGGCAGGCTGTGGATCCTGACCAACGACGAGCACGTCAACTTCCGGCTTGCCGAGGCCGACCCGGCCAACCCGGGCGAGTGGCGAACCGTCGTCCCGGGCTCGCCCCGCGTCTATCTGCGCCAGGTCAACTCCTACCGCGACCATCTCGCGATCCAGCAGCGGGTCGACGGCCTCGACCAGCTGGTGCTTCGGACCTACGCCGGCGAGGAGCGGCGCATCCCCTTCGCCGAAGCGACCTACAGCGCGAGCTTCTCGGGCAACCCGGAGTTCGCTCCGCAAGCCTACCGCCTGTCCTATTCCTCGATGGTCACTCCGGCGACGATCTACGACTATCATCCGGTGGACGACCGGCTCGAGACGCTCAAGGTCCAGGAAATCCCGTCAGGCTACGACGCTTCGCTGTACGAGACCGAGCGGCTGATGGTCGAAGCGCGCGACGGCAGCCGCGTGCCCGTGTCGGTCGTCGCCCGCAAAGGCTTCCCGCGCGACGGCAGCGGCAAGCTCTTCCTCTACGCCTACGGCGCCTACGGCCTCGCCATTCCGCCGGCCTTCAACAGCAACCGCATCAGCCTGCTCGACCGCGGCTGGGCGTTCGCCATCGCCCACATCCGCGGCGGGGACGACCTCGGCTATCAGTGGTTCCTCGACGGCAAGCTCGAAAAGCGCACCAACACGTTCAACGACTTCGTCGACGCGGCCAGGGGCCTGGTCGCGGCCGGCTTCACCCGGCCCGCTGGAATCGCGATCAACGGCGGCTCCGCGGGCGGCGAGCTGATGGGCGCGGTCGCCAATTCCGATCCCGAGCTATGGGGCGCGGTGGTCGCCGACGTGCCGTTCGTCGACGTGCTGAGCACGATGCTCGACGACACGCTGCCACTGACCCCCGGCGAATGGCCCGAATGGGGCAACCCGATCACCGACCAGGCCGCGTTCGAGCTGATCCGAAGTTACAGCCCGTACGACAATGTCAGGCCCCAGGCCTATCCGCCGATGCTGATCACCGGCGGCCTCACCGACCCTCGAGTGACTTACTGGGAGCCCGCCAAGTGGGCGGCGAAGCTGCGCGCCACCAGGACCGACTCCAACCTGCTGCTGCTCAAGATCAACATGGGCGCGGGCCACGGCGGCAAGTCGGGCCGCTGGGAGCGGCTGCACGAGGTCGCCGAGACCTATGCATTCGTGCTCACGCAGGTGGAGTGAGCCGCGCTGGCGCGGGGTGAAACCGGTCCGGCGCAACTGCCTCTTTCCTTCCGGGCCGTTCCCCTGCTTAGCTTTGTCCGTTAACCAGGCGAGTCGCGGGTGAGACGAGTGACCAAACGCAACGACATTGCCCCGTACGAGCGGCGCGAGGCGCGCCGCTGGACGAGCATCACCGATTACGTGCCGCATGCCTATGTGCATTCCGGCAACGTCCACTGGAGGGCGCCGGGAAGCCTGCCGCCGCTGCCCGAGACGGAGATCGCGCGGCCGGGCCGCAAGAGCTCGCGTGGCCTGTGGCTGCCGGTCGCGGCGGTCGCGCTTGCCGTCGGCATCGGCCTGTGGGGCAGCGGCACGCTCGACCGATTGGGCCAGCCGTCCACCGCGGCCACGGCAGCCGCGTCGAGCGCCGCGGGCGCGACCACCAGCCGCGGGCTGATGTTCGGCCTGTGCGACCAGGGTGGGCTCACCAATTGCGTGGCCAGCGGCGACAGCTTCTACCTCGGCGGCAAGACGGTGCGCATCGCCAATATCGAGGCCCCCCAGCTCTACGGCGCCGCCTGCCCGCGCGAGACCCGGCTCGGCGCCGAGTCCGCGCTCAGGCTCCAGCGCCTGCTCAACTCGGGCGAGCTCGAAATGAGCCGCGTCGGCCACGACCTCGAGCGCTACGGCCTGCTGCTGCGCAGCGTCACCGTCAACGGCAAGGATGTCGGCCAGGCGATGGTCGCCGCGAACCTGGCGCGCGAGATCGGGGATTTGACGCGGAGCTGGTGCTAGCTCGAGCCGCCGAGCGCAGGTGAGCGATTGCGCGAGCAATCGCGAGGCAGCGCGTAGAGCTGGCGAGAGCCGGCCGACGACCGGCCGCAGGCTGTGTCGATCGACGTCACGGATTTACTCCGTGACGGCACGTCCTTCCCTCAACATCTCCAGCCGCCGCCGCTCCACCACATGCGGCTGGGCTCGCAAGTGGCGTCGTTGTCCTGCACCCAGCGGGGTAGCTGCGCCACGGCTGGTCGTGCCACCAGTCGTTGTAGCTGTCCGATCTCAGCTGCGGTTGTTGTACAGCGCCCAGCCCTCTGGCGCGGGCCAGCCAAAGGCACCCGGGGCAACCACGACGAAGGTGCCGGGGGCGCCGGTGCCGGCGTGGTGGCGGGGCCGTCGCCGCCGCGATGGCGGGCGACGGAATCGCCCTCGGCGGCCGGCGCCGCCGCCGTGGAGGGAGGCGGGCCTGTCCAGCCCTGCGCTGCGGCGGGCGAGGCGGAAAGCGAAGGCGGCGAGCGGCGCCGCAGCTGCAAGGATCATGGCACGCATCACGAGCGCACTCCTGTCTTTCCCCGGTCCGGCCTGAGCAAAACGCGGGAGCGGGCGGGGTGCGTTGCAGCCGCGTGTGGGCGCTTACCGCTCGGCAGCGCCGGTTGCCGGCTTCCACAGCTGAAGTGCGCGGATCCCGGCGGCGACCTCGGCCTTGTCGTCGACCCGGGAGACGACCTGCTGGACCATCCGCCAGCGGCGCCGGACGCGGCCTTCCACAGGTCGGTCACCCAACAGGTGCCCGACCAGTCCTCGCCGTCCATGCTCGCCTTGAGCTCCATCTGCGAAGCGAACAGGGCAAGGCCGCCGACCTCGCCCACATAGATGTCGCCGAAGCGGTACGAGCGGCACAGCCAGCGCGTCGTCGCCGCTTCGACCCAGCTGCGGTTGTCGAGGATCGCCGGCGGCTTGGAGCCGGTGAGCAGGATGAAGCCGCGCGCCGTCAGCGCCTTCAATGCGGCGGCGTCGCGCTGCACCCAGGCGCGCATCCAGCGGTTCTCCATCGTCTCGATGATCGGCGTCAGGTCGGCCATGGCGACACGCGCCTACAGGACATGGGCCCGGAGGCAAGCCGGAGTTGGCGCGCGCCGCTCCACCGGCCTGTCACACCGCGAGGCTAGCGCGGGCAAATGCGAGCGTGTCGAGATATTGCTGGAAGACCACCGCCTTGCCGCCGGAGACGCGCCAGACGTGGACCATCTGCGGGTTCATCGAGCGGCCGGTTTCCTTGTGCGTTCCGCGATAGCGGCCGAGCACGACGACGCTGTCGCCGGCCGCCAGGAACTCCTCCGGCAGGACCGCGAAGCCGTCCCACTCGGCCATCAGCGGTGCGAACACCCTGCTCGCGACCGCCTGCGGCCTGCCCTGGGCGAGTGGCTGCCTCTCGGCCTCGTTCCAGACGATGTCGTCGCTCATCGCGCCGAGCACCGCGCCGACATCGCCGGCGGCAAGGGCGTCATAGATCGATCGGATCAGCGCGAGGTTCTCATCGGACATGTGCGGCCTCCCTGTTGGCGCGGGCGATGATGCGGCGGGACGGGCGCGATGTCACGGGGGTGGCGCCGACAGCGCCGTCACGCGACAGGTCCGCGAAGGCGCTAACCGAACGGTAAGCCGGCGCGCGTAGAAGCGCGGGTGTGAGCAAGCACCGGAACCCAGACAAGCCGACCGTCGAGCTGCGAGCGTCGCGCATCCGGCGCGATCCCGTGCCCGCGGCAAAGTCGGGCGCGGACAGGGGATATTGGGAGCCGAGCGAGTGGGAGACGTGGGTCGTGGTCGTCGGGGTCGCCTTGTTCGGGCTCGCGATCGCGACCATCGTGATCGGGTTCAGCCACATCACCAGCGGTTGAGGGGGGCGTCGGCGCGTGGGGCGTCACGCGAGTAAATCGCGTGACGTCGATCGACACCGCCAGGCGGGTCGTCGGCCGGGCGCTGCGCCGTCTATTCGCACTGCTCCGAAATCGCGAGAGCGATTTCCTCGCTGTGCTCTGCGGCTTGGCCGCGAAACGCAGCGAACGCAGCGAGCCTACGCGCGTGAGTCATTCTCGCTCGTGGTCCTCGATCCGCTCGCCGCTTCCGGTCTCGCCGAGCCGCGGGTCGAGGAAGTCGATCGGCTCGAACGCGCATTCTTCCTCCGGCACGTCTTCGAACGAGGCCATGAGCGCGGGCAGGCTGTTCCTTGCGGCGTCGCGCGGGTCGCCGGTGGCGGCGGCAAGCGCCTTTGCGGACGGCGAGCCGAACGTCGCGGGGTCGAGCCGCGAGAGAACCAGGTGAGCAGATAGTCGGACGGGATTCGCCGCTCCATGACCAGCTCGCCGTTCTTGTAGTGGCGCTCGACTCGGCCGTTGAGCGCGCGGTCGAGCCCGATCGCGGCGAGCGCGTGGGGCACAGGCGAAGCGCGGCGTCCCAGGCGCGCGCGAAGCTCTCCGCGCCGGCCTTGTTGCGCAGGCGGTAGGCGGAGCTCGACGCCACGCCCACCACCGCGCAGGCCTCGCCGACGTTGCCGGTCAGCGACAGATGCTCGATGAACCTGCGCTGCCGCTCGGCGGTCCAGCCGGCGTGCTGCTTGCGGGTGGGGGCAATGTCGAATTGCGGCGGCTGCGGCGCAGGCACGATGTCCGCGACGTCTTCGACGACTTTGAGCTTGGTGGCCATGTGCGACTCCTTCTGGTTCGAGGAGTCGATCCAGCTACATCACGGCCCGTGCTGTAGGACAGCAAAAAACGCCGAGCGCAGGTGAGCGATTGCGAAAGCAATCGGGAGCCAGCGCGTAGAGACGTTTTTTGCTCGGCCGGCGGGTCGCCCCGGACGTGGTCCGGGGAGAGCCCGTCCGACGTCACGAATTCACTTCGTGACGGCTACTCCTCGGAGAGCTGCGCTTTGACCAGAACTGTAAGGTAAGCAGCAAGTTCGGAAACGTCGAACTGGCCATCGGCCCACGCTCGATCAGCGGCGCCTAATGCATCATAGTATGGTTGCCGATTATCACGAATTCGCTCGGGGACCGATTTGCTTCCAGGAAGTAGGTCACCGTAGGCCATGCAGATGAGATAGTAGCAAGCTGCACGCGCAGTACGCCCGTTCCCCTCCACGAATGGATGGATCCAATTCATTCTCCACAGAACGTAGGCGGGCAGTGTCATGGATTGGTCCGCGCCAGTCCAATTCTCATGGATCAGCGAGATACAGCGATCCATTAGCTCCGGTACTTCTTTGAAGTGAGGAGGAATGTGATTTCCGACGTAGATTGGTTCCTCTCGCCACCGTCCGCCGAATTGTGCGATGTTAGCCACCGCGGCAGCGTTCAGCGACCAAAGCGTATATTTGTCGAAGAATTCAATTCCGCGAGCTAGACCTATCTCGATGCAGTTCGTCAGCAGATCATACTAACGAAGGAGGTTTTGCTCCTGGACGCGGTTGAACAGTTCCGCATCGTCATTTTCTCTGATTGACATAACAAAGGGCCCGCAGCGCGGGCCCTCCTCCTTACGCTCTTAAACGAATCCTGTCTGAAGCGGTTTGAACGCTTTCTTTCGTAACACCTTCTGCATTCATAGCATTGCCGAACGCGAAGCTAAGCCGCTGTCTACGGAGCTCCTCATCCGTCACTGGCTTGCTCTTCCGCTTCTTGATGAGCTCAACCAGCTCCGGGTCTGGCGCTGCCGCTTTTAGAAACTGTTTCCTAATGGCCATGACCCATCTCCTCCACGCGCAAGACCGCCTCCGAAACGATTCTCACACCGAACGCGCCGCAACAAGCGCCTCCACTCGAGCCATACGTTTCCCGTGAGGTGTGTGACTCTTTAGGCACGCCGACGCTGATGTTCAACATATGTTCCGGGACAATGTAGAAAAAACCACCTGCTCACCACGGGAACAAAGGCTCGCGGGGGGTCGATGATCTTATAACCTGCTAGGTGCGGCTCCGACCGGTCCAAGCCTTCGTCATGGGCGAGCGCGACGCCTCTTACGAAGAATCCAGTAACCGGTTGATTTGGTCCTCAGAAAAGCGAAACCGATCCTTGCCGCGAATAGCTTGGAACATGCGGAGTTTACTCGACTGCGGGCTCGGACCTGCAAAGAGATACTCGAAGTCTGCTGCCCCGCGATCATCCTGGGCGAAAGTTTCCAGGGCGACCGAGCAGGCGAAGTCGATTTCGATGTCGAGGGGCCGGTAGCCCATTCGATAACCTGGCATGACGACAAAAGCCTCACTGCCCTCGATCCGCATCAGAGGTGCCTTGATCTTTGCATAAACTGTCCGCCCGCTGAAACGACCTACCGCAACAGCTGTGAGGCCAATGCGGTGGCACACGGATTTATGTTCCAAAGCGTAGGGCATCACGGCTGCAATAGCTGATGCATTCTGCTCTCGACCTTTTGGGTTGCCGTGAGTTTTGCAAAAATCGACCGCCGACTGGAGCGTGTGCAAACCGCGAAAGGCATCGTGCGTAGTTACGATGGCGGTGTTGTAGTCGAACGCACCACCCTTTGTGTTCACGTAATTTACAGCTAGCCAGTCAGCGACAGACCGCGGTGTAGCCTGGAAAGGCCGCTGGCCCAATGCACGTCCAACATCCATGATATCCATTGCGCGCCTGCGTGCCTCGGAAGTCTCCAATCAATTCGTGCGTCTAGTCGATAATTCGACGAAGTCCCCTGATTGCTTCGTTATCGATCTTCAGACCCAAGCGACCGAATGGGCTCATCTGAGTTCCAAATTGCGTCCCACGGCGTACCTTCTTCGTGGGTAAAGTCAGATAGTTCCCAACCATTGTAAACGTGGTATTTCTCGAAGACCGCCTGAATGAAATTTCTGTCTAGTTCGCAGTCGATGTCGTCCACTTGGACGAACTCTCCGGTAAAAATATCCATCTTTTCTGCGCGACCAGTGATTGGAGATTTCCCGTAGTGCTTGAATGAGTCCCGAACGACTTTGACAACCGGCCCGTAGTCCCACGCTTGAAAATCCTGACGTATCAATGGGACACCTCGTCGAGCCAAATACCAGCCGCCTGCAAAGTAGACCAACTTAAGAAGTTGCATTTGAGTGAGGGAGACATTTCTCGCCTCAGCCAAATCCAAAAACAGGTTGGCCACAGACCTCGCATCGTAAGGCGCGTGGGTAGGCCGTTCCATCTGCATAGGCCTCGCCGCCGTGTATCGTTCTCTTTACGTTCTAGTACTGGATCTCATCCACCGCAACTACTCAGCCGCCACCCCCGCGCTTGCAAACATGTCCGGCTCGCCCGCCGCATCAGCTCCCGCGTCCGCCGAGGCTTCGGCGGACGAGTCGCCATCATTCGCCGCCGCCTTCGCCTTCTGCCGACGGTCGAACGCGTCCCACACCTCGGTCCATTGCCCGCGCGTCGCCGCCTTCGAATATTCGGTCGCGCGGGTCTCGAAGAAGTTCGCGTGCTCGACTCCGTTGAGCATCGGCGCGAGCCACGGCAGCGGGTGCTCGTCGACCATGTAGATCGGCGAGAAGCCGAGCTGGCCGAGGCGCCAGTCGGCGATGTAGCGGATGTACTTCTTGATCGCCTTGGGCGTCATGCCCTCGACCGGGCCCATCTCGAACGCCAGGTCGATGAACGCGTCCTCGAGCCGGACCGTCTTCTGGCAGACGTCGAGGATGTCCTCGCGCACCGCCTTGGTCAGGCACTGCCGCTCTTTCACAAAGGCGTGGAACAGGCGGGTGATGCCCTCGCAGTGGAGGCTCTCGTCGCGCACCGACCAGCTGACGATCTGGCCCATGCCCTTCATCTTGTTGAACCGCGGAAAATTCATCAGCATCGCGAAGCTCGCGAACAATTGGAGCCCCTCGGTGAAGCCGCCGAACATGGCGAGCGTGCGCGCGATGTCCTCGTCGGTGTCGACGCTGAAGGTGCCGAGATAGTCGTGCTTGTCGCTCATCTCCTTGTACTGGAGGAAGGCGCTGTATTCGCTCTCGGGCATGCCGATCGTGTCGAGCAGGTGCGAGTAGGCGGCGATGTGCACCGTTTCCATGTTGGAAAAGGCGGTGAGCATCATCTTGATCTCGGTGGGCTTGAACACTCGGCCGTACTTGTCGTGGTAGCAGTCCTGCACCTCGACGTCGGCCTGGGTGAAGAAGCGGAAGATCTGGGTGAGCAGGTTGCGCTCGTGGTCGGTGAGCTTCTGCGCCCAGTCGCGGCAGTCCTCGCCCAGCGGCACTTCCTCGGGCATCCAGTGGATCTGCTGCTGGCGCTTCCAATATTCGAACGCCCACGGGTATTCGAACGGCTTGTA
>JAUJOV010000049.1 GCA_030447545.1 Sphingomicrobium sp.
ACACTGTCGTCTTCGAAATCCTTGACCCTGCGCAGATCGACCATGCCCGCGCGTTGATCGCCGGCACGACGACCGACAGCGCCCGCATCGGCGGAACCGTCACCGTTGCTCCTGCCGACCACAACATCGGCTGGTCCTATTACGTCCGCCCCGAGGATGTGACCTTCTACGACATGTCCGCCGAGGTCTACGACGCCGCCATCAACGCTGTCGAAGACCATGTGCAGACCGGCCGCCCCCTCGACCTGCTCCTGCCCCACAATACCTGGCTCAGCTGGCAGACCACCGTAGTGCTGGAGCTCAACACGATCTCCGGCACCGATCAGGCCGACACGCTCACCGGCTCGGCAGCGGCCGACATCATGTTCGGCAATGCTGGCGACGATATCGTGCTGGGCGAGCTGGGCGGCGACCATCTGATCGGCGGCCTCGGCTCCGACCGGCTGACCGGCGGCGTCGGATCGGACAAGCTCTCGGGCGGCGACGGAGCGGACATGCTCGAAGGCGGCGCGGGAAGCGACGTCCTCGATGGCGGTGCGAACGTCGACAGCATGCATGGCGGCACGGCAACGACGTCTACTTCGTCGACACTGGGCGCGACCGGACGGTCGAACGTGCCGGAGAGGGCATCGACCTCGTCAACACGACCGTCAGCCTGACGCTCGCCTCGAACATCGAGAACCTGCGGCTGCTTGGCTTCGGCGACACCAATGGCACGGGCAATGAGCTCGACAATGTGATCACCGGCAACATCGGCGCGAACAGGCTCCTTGGCCTTGCGGGAGACGACCGGCTGCACGGCGGCGAGGGCAACGACCGGCTCGAAGGAGGCCACGGCGCCGACCGGCTCTACGGCGGGGGGGGCAACGACAGCTACATCGTCGGCGACACGACCGACTATGTCTATGAAGGTTACGACGGCGGCACGGACAGCGTCTATTCCTCCATCAGCCACGCGCTGCGCGCCAATGTCGAGCGGCTCTATTTGACCGGCACTGCTGGCGTGAACGGCACCGGCAACGAGCTTGCCAACATCGTCACCGGCAACGTCGCCGCCAACCTGCTGCGCGGCCTTGGCGGCAACGACGTGATCCGCGGTGCAGGCGGCGACGACCGGATCGAAGGCGGCACCGGGCGCGACCAGTCCTACGGCGGCACCGGCGCCGACCAGTTCGTCTTCCGCCCCGGCGACTTCGCCGGCGCAACGGCCGCAACCGCCGACATCGTGCGCGACTTCCAGGCCGAAGGCGACCTGCTCAACCTCGATGCGCTCGACGCCAACAGCACGCTCACCGGGCGCCAGAACTTCACCTTCATCGGCGCCGCCCAGTTCAGCGGCACCGCCGGCGAGCTGCGCTTCGAGCAGACCGAGCGCCACACCTTCGTCTCGGGCGACACCAACGGCGATGGCGTGGCCGACTTCATGATCCGCCTCGACGGCCTCCACACGCTGACAGCGGCGATTTCGTTCGTTAGCCGAGCCGCGTTCAATCCTTCGCCACCGGCACGCTGCCGGTGTACAAGCCTGAGAGGTGCCTGCATTCAGGTCGTCGTGGAGGCTCGATGCGAAAGAAGCGAACGCCGGAAACCGAACAGCAGCGCAGTGAGCGCTCGAAGCGGCAAGCTCAAAAGCGCGTCGACGATGCCGCCGCAGCAGACGAAGCCATGGACGCCATGGTCCGACGCAACGTCAAGCTGCATGGCCCCTGATCGGCGACTGCGCTTAAGTCGAGCAGCGGCGGTCGGTGCGCTCGCACGTCGCCTGTCCCACGGCTAGCCCAGGTGCCCCTGCTGCAAGGCCTTGAGCGCTGCCCGAGTGCGATCGCGGGCGTCGAGCTTCAGCAGGAGGTTGGAAACGTGGTTCTTCACCGTCCCCTCCGCCAGCGCCAGCAGATCCGCGATCTCCCGGTTGCTGTAGCCGGCGCAGATCAGATGCAGCACCTCTCGTTCACGAACCGTGAGCGCCTCCGAAACTTCATTGTCGGACGAAGCCGAAGGGCTGCGGCGGATCGCCGCCATCAGGCTTTCGGTCAATGCCGGCTGAAAGCCGTCTTGTTGTCGGCCAAAGCGCGAATGGCCTCAGCCAAGTCGCCGAGCGAGACATCCTTGAGCATCAACCCTTTGGCGCCGGCCTTGATGGCCGCGATCGCCGCGTCGCCGTCGTCGAAGGTCGTCAGCACCAATGTCGGCGGCAGCGCGCCCGCTTCGCTCAACGCCTCGAGAACGCCAATACCGTTGAGCCGCGGCATGCGCATGTCGAGCAGGAGCACGTCGGGCTTGAGCTCCGGCACCTTCTCCAGCGCCTCCTCGCCGTCGCTCGCCTCCCCCACCACATCGATGTCGGGCACCAGCTCCAGCAGGCCGCGCACGCCCTGGCGAACCAGCGTCTGGTCGTCGACGAGAACGACTCGGATCATGCGGGTTGCGGCGCACTCGCAGGCAGCCAGGCATCGATGGTGAAGCCGATCCCTCGATCCCGCCTGCACCGCCAGTCGGCCGCCCAGGGATCTGACCCGCTCACGCATTCCCACAAGACCCGAGCCGGGAGAGGAAGCGGCGGGCCGGGCGCTGCCGTCGTTGCGCGCGACCAGACGCACGCCTTCACCGTCTAAGGTCACCTGAAGCCACAGGTTGGACGCGTCCGCGTGCCTGACGGCGTTGGTAACGGCTTCCGGGCGCAACGGACCAATGCGTGGGCCTGCTCCGGGCTGACTCGCACGGCGGGAGAGATTTCCACATGAACCGCCGGCCTGGGCACGCTTTGCGCAAGCGCCTCCAGTGCATCCTTCAGATCGCAGCGCTCCGCCTCGCGCAGAGCGCCGACGACGTCGCGCACCTTGGCGAGGAGGGCGCCGGCCAGGCCCTTGGCCTGCATCACATGATCGTTCGCCCGGCCGGGCTCGGTCACGTGGCTTGCGATTTCGAGCTGCAGCCCAAGCGCGGTCAGCTCATGCCCCCAGGCGTCGTGCAGGTCGCGCGAGATGCGCAGGCGCTCGGCGTTGCGCACGGTGTTGGCGATGATGGCTTGTGCGGACCTGAGCTCCCTGTTGGTCTGGGCGCTGCTCGCGCCGTTTCCCCTTCCCTTCGCAGCGCTTGCGCGGTGAAAAGGAACAACAGCTGCAACGCGGCAGACTTGGTCAGGACCCAGCACAAATCGGGGTTCAGAGCTTGCGCCAGCGTGCCGATGATCACCAGATTCTGCATGGCGACCCAGCTCAGCGCTTTGGCGGGTGTCGTGGACATCCCAACCTGCCACGCGATGATGACGAGGAACGACGATATCCCGGCCCATGGGACGATTGCCGTCATCGCCACCACCGCACCAAGCTGGATGCAGAGCAAGGTCCTGCGTGCAGGCTCGTTCGCAGCTTCAGGACCATCGCTGCAAGGACTGCCACTCCCATAACCCCGAAGGGCACAAACCAAAGCGGCGACACAGAAACGTCGCGTATCGTCCCACCGGACGAAAATTGCGTGAAAACGGGCCAGCCATAGGCAAGCCACAGACCAAGCGCTGCGACGCAAAAGGTCCAGTGATGCCGATATCTGAGATGCTCTGCCATGGGCGAATGCTGCCACAGCCCGAGCCGCCTTACCATAGGCCGAAGGTCACGGGTCCGGCGGGCGACCTACGGCACTTATTTGCATTGGCGAGAAGCGGCATTGGGGACGGACCGAAGTGAAGGAGTGACACATGCTACGGTCCGCCAGCGTTGCCGCCATCCTGCTCGCGTCTGCGACTCCTGCTTTGGCTCAACGCACCGCCGAGAACGCGGTGGAGACTGCCGAAGACGCGTTCGGCACCAGCGTCGGCAACGAGAGGGTCGGCCTTTACTCGCCGTTCGGCGCGCGCGGCTTCAGCCCGGTGCAGGCGGGCAACGTCCGTATCAACGGCTTGTATATCGACTATCAGGCGGACCTCACCGACCGTCTGATCGCTGGCAGCAACGTGCGCGTCGGCCTCACGGCTCAGGGTTATCCGTTTCCGGCACCGACCGGCGTGGCCGACTTTTCGTTGCGCCTGCCGGGATCGGAAGCGGTCGCGAGCACCGTGGTCGGGATCGGCCCATTTGGAGGTCCGCGTGTGGAGCTCGATGCGCAGCTTCCGGTGACCGACACGCTCGGCATCGCCGCCGGACTGGGCGTGAACCAGCAGGAGACTTATCATGGCGGGGACCAGCGCCTGCTCAGCGCTGCGGTCGTCGCGCGCTGGCGGCCGGCGGAGAATGTCGAAATCATTCCCTTCTGGGGCATGCAGGAGGAGGATGGCCAGGAGGCGCAGCCGATCATCTTCACCGATGGCGCGTATCTTCCGCCCGAGATCGAGCGCCGCCGCTATTTTGGCCCGCAATGGGCGCAGAACGAAGGGCGGGACGTCAATTACGGGCTTCTGACCACCTTGGGCTTTGGCGACTGGACCCTTCGCTGGGGTGCGTTCCGCGCGATCGCGCACGACTATCGCAACTTCACGCCCCTGTTCCTCAACACGACGCCCGAGGGCGAGGCCGACCGCGCCGTCATTGCCGAACAGAAACGCCGCTTCGCCTCCACCTCGGGCGAGCTGCGCCTGACTCGGCAATTCGTCGAGGGCGACCGCCTCCACCTGATTCACCTGATGACTCGCGGCCGAATTCGCGACCGCCGGTATGGCGGCGGACAGCGCTTCGACTTCGGCCGCGGCCGAATCGACGAGCCCATTGAGGCGCCCGAGCCGGCTCTGACGCTCGGGCCGCAGACCACCGACCAGGTGCGCCAGCTGACCGGCGGCCTCGGCTATGAGGGCCGGTGGCGCGGCGTGGGCGAGCTCAGCCTCGGCATCCAGCGCACCTTCTACGAGAAGGAGGTGGTGCGCCCGTCCGGCGCGTTGCCCGTGTCGCAAGCGAGCCCCTGGCTGTTCAACGGGACGCTGTCGATCCTCGCCGGCAGCGACCTCGTCTTCTACGCCGGCTACAGCAAGGGGCTCGAGGAAAGCCCGGTCGCTCCGGACTTCGCGGTCAATCGCGGCGAAGCGCCGCCGGCCATCATCACCGAGCAGATGGACGCGGGCCTGCGCTACGCCATCACCAGGGATCTGCGCCTGGTCGCCGGCCTGTTCGACGTTCGCAAGCCCTATTTCGCGCTCGACCCCGAACGAGTGTTCCGCGAGCTCGGCGAAGTGCGCAACCGCGGTATCGAAATGTCGCTCGCCGGGCAGATCACGCCGCGGCTCAGCATCGTCCTGGGCGCCGTCTTCCTCGATGCGACGGTGAGCGGCGATTCGGTGGATCTGGGGCTGATTGGACCGCGGCCGGTCGGCTCGGTCGGCCGCACCGTCACTGGCGCGCTCAACTGGAAGGTGCCCCGGGTCGAGGGTCTGTCGCTCGATCTCGCCTACGAAAGCACGTCCGATCGCGTGACCACCGAGGACACGCTCGTCATTCCGGCGCGATATGTCGCATCACTGGGCGGCCGCTACCGCTTCGATCTGTTGGACAAGCCGGCCACGTTCCGAGCGCAGCTCGCGACGGTGAACAACCCGTACGGCTACAATAACATCGGCGAGGGCTACTACTACAACTTACCCCGGCGCTTCCAGATGAGCCTGACCGTCGACATGTGAATGTCCGCAATGGGTCGGCAAGCGGGGATGAAAGATGACCCTGCCATTGACTGGTGCACTATCGCTATAATACAGCAATACGCATGCTGCCATCTGCAGGGCTCCAACTGCAATGTCAGCAACGCTCTGGCCAAATCCCGCGCCCGGTCGTCCGTCGGCTTCACGAGGAGCCCTGCAGAACCGTGCTGCGGTTTGTCGAACTTCGCTGGGCGCGCTCAATCAGCGCATTGATCTGCCCTGCTGCAACAGTGGGGTTAAATGCGATGCGATCACGCGCTCTCCTTGGGCCCGCAGCAGCGATGCCGTCGCGGGTTCCAGCTCGACCTCGGCAACACCGAACTCGCGCGGCTGCGCGAGTTCCGCGGCAACGTCGTGATCTTGCCTGGGGGATGTAAATGAACGAGGCGCCCTGGCACGCAATCAGGAAGTCGCTTGAAGTCCGGTCATCGGCAAACCGCTCTCGACTGGATGATCTGCTTCCTTACCTGATGCAGGCGCAGGCCGAGGGCTGTACGTCGCTGCGTCAGATAGCGGAATTTCTGAACTCCAGGGGGCTCGTGAGCACGAGGGGCAAGAAGTGGACCGCGATGCAGGTCAGCAGAGTCCTCGCGCGGCTCGCGGCTGATGCATCGCGCTGCGACCTGCGCGTCGGCGGCTTTTCGATCGAGGTGAATGGTCCGCACTCCTCAAGCTCTGACCCGCGGCTGAGGGTCAAGGCGCAGATGCAGGCCAGTGAAGCATTCGTCGAAGCACAGGGCTTCCTCGCGACGGCGGAAGTGGCGAGCTTCCGCAAGCAGCTTCGGCTGCTCCTGCAGGGGGTCCGGCGCAGCAGCGAGCTGAACTGCGCGGATGCGAAGTTCAGGCTGGCGATAGCCATCCGGGCCGGGGCCGAGAGCCGGGTCAAGCTGGTGTTGAGCCCGCACGCCGGCCAATCCCACAGCTTCGAGTTCGACGCCGGCAGATCGTCTCTGGAAGCACTGCTCGATCAGCTCGACAGGCTTTTGGCCGAGCACGTTGCTGCTGTGATTGAAACCAGCGGAGATCGCTCCTCGGTGCGTTTGTCCCCGCACGGCGAAGAGGCGACTAGGCGCCTGTAGTGGGATTTCGGCTGATGTCCGCTTCGGTCGAAAGCAGACATGCGTAATGTCCGCAATGGGTGGAAAGCGGACATTCCCCATGTCCGCTTCCCGAACCACCTACTCGGCAGT
>JAUJOV010000009.1 GCA_030447545.1 Sphingomicrobium sp.
GTCCAGGCGCGCACCACTCGCCTCAAGGGTCCGATCCTGTGCCTCGTCGGCCCCCCCGGCGTCGGCAAGACCTCGCTCGGCCGCTCGATCGCTCGGGCCACCGGCCGCGAATTCGCTCGCCAGTCGCTGGGCGGAGTGCGCGACGAGGCCGAAATCCGCGGCCACCGCCGCACCTACATCGGCTCCCTTCCGGGCAAAATCATCTCGAACTTGAAGAAAGCGGGCACGTCCAATCCGCTGTTCCTGCTCGACGAGATCGACAAGCTCGGACAGGACTTTCGCGGCGATCCTTCATCCGCGCTGCTCGAAGTGCTCGATCCCGAGCAGAACTCGCGCTTCCAGGACCATTATCTGGAGATCGATTACGACCTATCGGACGTGATGTTCGTCACCACGGCCAACTCGCTCGACATGCCCCAGCCTCTGCTCGACCGAATGGAGATCATCCGGCTCGAGGGCTACACCGAGGACGAGAAGGTCGAGATCGCCAGGCGGCACCTGATCCCCAAGCAGATGGAAGCCCACGGGCTCAAGGCCGAGGAGCTGGTTTTCACCGACGAAGGCCTTCGCGCGATCATCCGCCATTACACCCGCGAGGCGGGCGTGCGCACGCTCGAGCGCGAGCTTGCCAAGATCGCGCGCAAGTCGCTTCGCCAGATCCTCGAGGGGAAGGCCGAGCGCGTCGAGCTCACCCCCGATAATGCCGGTGAGTTCCTCGGCGTGCGCCGCTTCCGCTACGGGGTCGGCGAGGAAGAGGACCAGATCGGTGCGGTCACCGGGCTCGCCTGGACCGAGGTCGGCGGCGAATTGCTGACCATCGAGGCGGTCACCGTCCCGGGCAAGGGCCAGATCAAGACCACCGGCAAGCTCGGCGAAGTGATGCAGGAGTCAATCCAGGCGGCAATGAGCTTCGTCAAGGCGCGCGCCCCGGCCTATGGCGTCAAGCCGTCAATCTTCGCGCGCAAGGACATCCACGTCCACTTGCCCGAAGGCGCGGTGCCCAAGGACGGGCCCTCGGCCGGCATCGCCATGGTCACCGCGATGATCTCGACCCTGACGGGAATCCCCGTGCGCCGCGACGTCGCAATGACCGGCGAGGTGACTCTGCGCGGCCGGGTGCTGCCGATCGGCGGCCTCAAGGAGAAGCTGCTCGCGGCTCTTCGCGGCGGCATCACGACGGTGCTGATCCCTTCCGAGAACGAAAAGGATCTCGCCGAGATTCCGGCAAGCGTGAAGGACCAGCTGGAGATCGTTCCAGCGAGTCATGTCGACGAGGTCCTCGCCCGCGCGATGACCCAGCCGATGCAGCCGATCGAGTGGACGGATGCGGACGAGCATGCGGCCGAACCCCCGCTTCCCGGCCATCCGTCCGATGCCGAGACAAGCCTTCGGCACTAGCCTTTACTTGTCCTGAGACTCTTGCCTTAAGGAACACCCGCGCGCGGGCCGAGTCTCGCGCGCTCGTTCCGGGGAGCCGACCTCTATGAACAAGCAGGAATTGATCGGCCATGTCGCTGATCGTGCGAGCCTCAGCCGGAACGACGCTTCGCGTGCGGTCGAGACCATGCTCGAGGTGATCACTTCGACACTGAAGCGCGGCGACGAGGTGAGGCTGGTCGGTTTCGGCAATTTCTCGGTGACTCGCCGCAAGGCCTCGACCGGCCGCAACCCGCGCACCGGCGAGCCGATGCAGATCAAGGCCAGCGCGCAGCCCAAGTTCCGCCCGGGCAAGGTGCTCAAGGACGCGGTCCAGTAGGCCTTCTGGACACGCGCGCGGCCGCCACTATATCCGCGACTTCTGCAGCAGGGTTCCGATCAGGGTACCGCTTTGATGGGGTCCGATGGGCGGGCGCGTAGCTCAGTGGTAGAGCACACCCTTCACACGGGTGGGGTCGTAGGTTCAATCCCTACCGCGCCCACCAGCGGCACGCGCAGCCAGTCCGGGGGACTGGCGAGCATGGCGCTCCTCGCTTGAACCTCGAACGGAGCCGCGGCGTTCGACGAGCGATGACCGGCCCTCGCGATCCAACCGAGCTTGCTCCGCCTCCCGTCACGCTCCTGCGCGGCGCGAGCCTGTTCCTCGATTTCGACGGGACCCTAGTGGAGATCGCCGCCGATCCGGCCGCCGTTCAGGTCAGCTCCGAGCTTCGCAGCCTGCTGACGCTGCTTCAGGAGCGGCTCGACGGACGCGTGGCAATCCTGACCGGCCGCGCAGCCAATGACGTGGAGTCGATGCTGCAACCGGTCCGGATGGTGCTGGGGGGCAGTCACGGCCTCGAGACACGCATCAACGGCGCTTCAGCGGTGCGTGCCGAGCGGCCCCACGGCCTTGACCAGGCTCTTGAGAAACTGCGGGCGCTGCAGCAGCGCTATCCGGGCGTGCTCATCGAGGACAAGCCGCTCGGCGTTGCGCTGCATTACCGACAGGCGCCGGAGGCCGAGGAGGCCTGCCGCACTGCCGTCACCGAAGCGGCGCTCACCTGCGGCCTCGAGCTTCAGCCGGGCAAGATGGTGTTCGAGCTGAAGCCGCCCGGCGGCAACAAGGGAGCCGCGCTGCTCAGCATGATGGACGAGCCTCCCTTTGCCGGAACCGTGCCGGTGTTCCTCGGCGACGACCTCACCGACGAGGCGGGGTTCGAGGCAGCACGGCGGCTGGGCGGGGCAGGCGTGCTGATCGGCGAGCCGCGCCAAAGCGCAGCAACCTACCGGATTGCGTCCGTGCGCGAGGCGCTCGACTGGCTGCGCGAAGCGGGGGCGCACGCATGAGCTCGCTCGACCTTTGGCCGATCGGAAACTGTCAGGTGAGCGCGCTGATCGACCGCTCCGGGCGGTTCGTCTGGGCCTGCGTTCCGCGCGTCGACGGCGATCCCCTGTTCTCCAGCCTGCTGGGAGGAGACGGCGCCGAGGCTCGGGCCGGCAGCTGGGGAATCGAACTCGAAGACGTCACCAGCATCGAGCAGGATTATCTGCGCAACACGCCTGTCCTGCGCACCGTCCAGCGCGATGGGGACGGCAACAGCATCGAAATCCTCGACTTCTGCCCGCGATTCACGCGCTCCGGGCGCACATATCGCCCGGTCGCATTCGTGCGGATCGTCCGTCCGCTCGAAGGCAGCCCGCGAATCCGCGTGCAGCTGCGCCCGACACAGGACTGGGGGGCGGCTTCACTTCCGCTTCCGGGCGGCTCGAACCATCTGCGCTATCAGCTCAGCGCTGTTCCGATGCGGCTGACGACCAATGCGCCCGTCGGCCTGGTCAGGGAGGAGCGCTACTTCCGGGTCGAGCGGCCGCTCCATTTCTTCCTCGGACCCGACGAAAGTTTCGAAGGCGACGTCGCTCAGTCTGTCGACAAGATGCTCGGCCAAACCACTTTCGAGTGGCAGCAATGGGTGAGGGGCCTTGCGATCCCGCTCGAATGGCAGTCGGCGGTCGTGCGCGCAGCGATCGCCCTCAAGCTGTGCCAGCACGAGGAGACCGGCGCGATCGTCGCGGCGCTCACCACCTCGATCCCCGAGCATTCCGAATCCCAGCGCACCTGGGACTATCGCTACTGCTGGATCCGCGACGCTTATTACACGGTTCAGGCGCTCAACCGCCTGGGCGCGCTCGACGTGCTCGAATCCTACCTCGCTTATCTGCGCAACATCGTCGACGAGGCGAATGGCGGGCACATCCAGCCGCTGTACGGCGTCAGCGGCGAAACCAGGTTCGACGAGCGCACGGCCGAGCGGCTGGCCGGCTACCGCGGCCAGGGCCCGGTGCGCGTCGGAAACCAGGCCTACCAGCAAGTCCAGCACGATGCTTACGGCCAGATCGTGCTGTGCAACGTGCAGGCCTTTTTCGACCAACGCCTGTTCCGCCCTTCGGGGATCGAGGATTTCCGAGCGCTCGAAAAAGTCGGCGAGCGCGCCTGGGAACTGCACGACAAGCCCGACGCCGGCCTGTGGGAGCTTCGCACCCGGACCGCCGTGCACACCTATTCCGCGGTGATGTGCTGGGCCGCCTGCGACCGGCTCGCCAATGCCGCCGGAGTTCTCGGCCTGAAGGACCGGCAGGAGCATTGGTCGCAGCGCGCCGAGTCCATCCGCACGCGCATCGAGCAGGAGGCGTGGCGGCCCGAAACCAGGCGCATGTCGGCCACTTTGTCCGGCGACGATCTCGACGCAAGCGTCATCCAGCTTCTCGACCTGCGCTTCCTGTCGCCCGACGATCCTCGTTTCCAGGACACGCTCAAATCGGTCGAGGATGGGCTTCGCCGCGGCTCGTTCATGCTTCGCTACGCGACCGAGGACGACTTCGGCCTGCCTCAGACCGCCTTCAACATGTGCACGTTCTGGCTGATCGAGGCACTTGACGCGACCGGGCGCTCGGCGGACGCACGCGCCTTGTTCGAGCAGATGCTCGAGCGCCGGACCGCGGCCGGCCTGTTGTCCGAGGACATCGACCCTGAAACCGGCGAGCTCTGGGGCAACTATCCGCAGACCTACTCGCTGGTAGGGATTATCAACTGCGCAGTCCTGCTCAGCGACCCGTGGAGCTCGATCCGATGAGCCGCCTGATCGTCATCTCCAACCGTGTTTCGGCCGTTCGCGGAGAGCTTTCGGCAGCGCAGGGCGGCCTGTCGGTCGCACTGACCGCCGCGCTGCGGGAATCGGGCGGGCTGTGGTTCGGCTGGTCGGGCGAGCTCACGGAGGAATTCACCGGCCAGATCAACTTCTCGCGCAACGCAGGAGTCACGACCGCGACGGTCGACCTCGAGGAGCAGGACGTCGACGAATATTACAACGGCTACGCCAACCGCACGCTGTGGCCGCTGTTCCACTACCGCATCGACCTTGCGCAGTATGAGCGGGATTTCGCGGGCGGCTATCAGCGCGCGAACGAGCGATTTGCCGACACGGTCCTGCCGCTGATCGAGCCCGAGGACGCGGTGTGGGTGCAGGATTATCACATGATCCCGCTCGGCGCCGAGCTGCGCAAGCGCGGGCTTCGCAACCGCATCGGCTTCTTCCTCCACATCCCCTGGCCGCCGCGGCGGCTTCTCAACACGCTTCCAGAGGCACGCGAGCTGGTCGAGACAATGTTCGCCTACGACCTCGTCGGCTTTCACACCGAGGAATGGCTGCACTCCTTTTGCGATTTTGCGACTGCCGAGTTTGGCGCCACAGTCGAGGACGGACTGATGCGGGTGAACGGGCACCAGGTGCGGCTGCTCGCATGCCCGATCGGGATCGACGCGAAGGAGTTCGCCGAGCTGTCTGCCGGCGCGACTGCGGCAGAACATTGCCGGGTCATGCAGGAAAGCGCCAACGGTCGCGCGATGATCGTCGGCGTGGATCGCCTCGATTACAGCAAGGGCCTCGAAGAGCGCTTCGCCGGCTACGAGCGCTACTTGGTCGACAATCCCGAAGAGCGCAAAGGCGTGTTCCTGCTCCAGATCGCACCGCCTTCGCGCGAGGCGGTCGAAACCTATCAGCGGATCCGCGCAGTGCTGGAAGGCATGTCGGGGCGGATCAACGGCGAGCATGCGGACGTCGACTGGGTGCCGATCCGTTACGTCAACCGCAACTATCCGCGCGACGTGCTCGCCGGGATCTACCGCGCCGCCAAGATCGGCCTCGTCACTCCACTTCGCGACGGGATGAACCTGGTGGCGAAGGAGTTCGTCGCCGCCCAAAATCCCGAGGACCCCGGAGTGCTCGTGCTGTCGCGCTTCGCCGGCGCGGCGGCGCAGCTGACCGAAGCGCTGCTCGTCAATCCATACAGCGCCGAGGAACTGTCCGATGCGATCAAGACCGCCTCGTGCATGCCTCGCGAAGAACGGATCAGGCGCTGGAAGCACATGTTCGACAATGTCCAGCGCGAGGATGTCCGCTGGTGGAGGAAACGGTTCACCGATGCGCTGATGTCGGTCCCGTGCCGTCCGGGCGCCCGCCAGTCGGGCTGACTTATTCGAGATAGCCGGGCTGGAAGCTCGCCACTCGCCGCATTTCCGGCCAGTCGGTGAACAGGATCTCTCGGCCCGCCCGCTCGATCAGCCCTTGCCGCTCGAGGTCCGCAAGCACCCGGTTGACGTTGACCGAGGTCTGCCCGGTGATCTCGGCGATCTGCTGCTGCGTGAACGGGTTCTGCAGCGGCTCGTCGGGGATGTTGAGCCGGCTCCTGACCGCCGTCTCGCACAGCAGATGCGCGACGCGAGCCGTTGAATCGCGCCGCCCGCAGTTCACCAGCCATTCGTAGCTGATGTCCTCGTCGCGCTGGATGAGGCTCCGGAAGAAGCCCTGCAACTCGGGATGGGCGTCGAGGATGCGGTCGAAATCCGCCGCCTTGCCGACCATCACCTCGCTTCGGACGATCGCCTGGATGCCGTAACTGGCAGTGCCTTCGCGCGGCAATATGCCCTCGCCCGGGAAGCGCAGCGCCACGATCTGCCGTCGGCCGGTCGCGTCAGCCTTGAACTTGGACAGGATCCCCGACCGGACGAACATCACCTCGTCGCGTGGGACGCCCGGATCGCGGAAAGGCCGGCGCGGCTCGACATGCACCAGCTTGTGCGGCATGTCTTCGAGTTCCTGCGCAAGGTCTGGGTTCAAGCCAGCCGCAGCCAACGTGTCGCGGAGCGAAACGCCGGATCCGGCGGTCTGCCCCGAGCGGCGACTCGCCTGCATCTTCCGATCTTCTCCGAGAGTGAGGATGCGCCCCGCCAGCCTTTTACGCAAGAAGGCTTAAAAGCAGGCCTATCTACCGCCATATTAACCCAGCGATATGGTGGCTCCTGCGCGCTCATCGGGCACAGGGGTTCGCTTGCCTTAAAGAGGCGGCAACCCTAAGGAGCGCGCGCGCCACCGGGGGTCCGCCTCGTGGGCGTCGTGGCGATCGTAGCTCAGCTGGTTAGAGCATCGGTTTGTGGTACCGAGGGTCGCGGGTTCAAGTCCCGTCGGTCGCCCCATGAATTCAACGACCCAGCTGCCGGCGAACCGATGCCCTTCGGTCCTCATGCGCGGCCGCAGTCAAAGGACAGTTTCGACCACATGATCACGCCCTGGGGCTTCGAGGATTTCGACGCGCACGAGGACCTGCATTTCGTCTGTGACGAGGAATGCGGACTGCAGGCGATCATCGCCGTTCATTCGACCCATCTGGGCCCGGCGGCGGGCGGCTGCCGCTTCTGGCACTATGACGACCCGGCCGAGGCGCTGACCGACGTGCTTCGGCTGTCGCGTGGCATGAGCTACAAGAACGCCATGGCCGGCCTCCCGCTTGGCGGCGGCAAGTCGGTGATCCTGGCCAATGAGGAATCGCGCAAGGATCCCGGGCTGCTCCACGCGTTCGGCCGCGCGGTCGGCAATTTGGGCGGACGCTACATCACCGCCGAGGACGTCGGCATGAGCGTCGCCGACATGATCGAGATCCGCCGGCATACGCCGTTCGTCGCGGGCCTGCCCATCGAGGGGAGAGGCGTCGGCGGCGACCCGAGCCCGCACACCGCGCTTGGAGTGTTCCTCGGCATCAATGCGGCCGTCCGGCACGCGCTCGGCCGCGACAGCGTGGACGGGCTGCACATCGCTATTCAGGGCGCGGGCCACGTCGCCACCGGCGTTGCCCTGCATGCTTCCGCCGCGGGTGCTCGGCTGTCGATCGCCGACGTAGACGAGGAGCGCGCGAACAAGCTCGCGAGCGGGGTGAACGGCAAGGTGGTGAGCCCCGACGAGATACTCGGCCTCGAATCCGACGTGCTGAGCCCCAACGCACTGGGCGCGATCCTCGACGATCGCACGATCCCAGCGCTCGAGGCGGCGGTCGTCGCGGGCGGTGCCAACAACCAGCTGGCCACGCCCGAGGACGGCATCCGGCTTCAGGAGCGTGGGATCCTCTATGCTCCCGACTATGTGATCAACGCGGGCGGGATCATCAACGTGTGCACCGAATATCTGCGCGACGGCGATGCGAGCCTGGTGCGCCGGCGGATCGAAGGCATTCCCGGGCGGCTCGAGCAGATCTGGGCCGAAAGCGCCGAGACGGGCCGCGACCCGCAGGCCGTCGCCGACGCGACCGCCCAGCGGCTGATCGGCAGGGGCTAGGAGCCGACGGTGCACCGGCTTGCCAACCCGGCAAGGTTCCTTTGGATCGCGCGCCCCGCGACGAGCTGGCTGCTGGTGATCGGCCTCCTGCTCACCGCCGCCGGGCTGATCGGTGGGCTCGCCTTCACTCCGCCCGATTATCTTCAGGGCGAGACGGTGCGCATCCTCTACGTCCACGTGCCCTCGGCCTGGCTCGGGATGGCCGGCTGGGCGGCCATTGCCGCAGCCTCGGTCAGCCAGCTCGTGTGGCGCCACCCGCTCGCCGCCGTCGCCGGCCGCGCGATCGCTCCCGCAGGGGCGACCTTCGCTGCTGTCTGCCTTCTGACCGGCTCGATCTGGGGCCGCCCCACCTGGGGCGCTTGGTGGGAATGGGACGGCCGCCTGACCTCGATGCTGGTGCTGTTCTTTCTCTACCTCGGCTACATCGCGCTTGCCGCGGCCGAGCGCGAGCGCGGCGGTGAAGGACGGCTCGCGGCGCTGTTCGGCCTGGTCGGAGCAGTCAACCTGCCGATCATCCATTATTCGGTGCTGTGGTGGCGCACGCTCCACCAGCCGCAGAGCATCGGCCTTACCGGGTCGAGCATCGATGCTTCGATCCTGTGGCCGCTGCCGCTCGCCGCGCTTGGCTTCACCGCGCTGTTCGCCGCCGCGGTGCTGATGCGCATGCGCGCCGAGCTCGCTCAGACCAGGGTGGAGGCGCGGATGCGCCGGGCGGCGGCGGAATGAACCACTGGGCGTTCGTCATCGCGGCTTACGCCGTGACGCTGCTTGCGACCGCGGGCCTGCTCGCCTGGTCGTTCGCCTCGATGCGCAAGGCCGAGGCGGCGGCAGAGGAGCTCAAGCGGCAAAGATGATTGCGCGTCCAAAGCACCAGCGCCTGGTGCTCGTTCTGCTCGCGCTCGCGGCCGTCCTCGGCGCCGCGCTGCTTGCGATGTGGGGACTGAGGGATCGCGCTGCCTATTTCTACACGCCGGCGGACGTGGCTGCGGGCAAGGCACAGCCCCGCACAGCGATTCGCCTGGGCGGAATGGTCGAGCGCGGCTCCGTCCTCCGCGATCCCGACGGTATCACGACGCGCTTCGTGGTCGACGACGGCGAGGCGCGCGTGCCGGTCCTGTTCCGCGGAATCGTGCCGGACCTGTTCCAGGAAGGGAGCGGAGTGGTCGCCGAGGGCCAGCTCGCGCCGGGCGGGACGTTCGTTGCCGACAATATCCTCGCCAAGCATGACGAACGCTACATGCCGCCGCAGCTCGGCAACCAGGCCGCGGAGCAGCGGGCGGCAAAGACGCTGCAGCGATGATCGCCGAGACCGGCCTTGCGGCTTTGTGGTTCGCAGCCGCGCTGTCGCTGCTTGGCCCTCGTCTGAGCATTCTGCACGCGGACGCTTCGATGGTCAGCGTTGTCCCGGACAACGCGCTCGGGCAAGCTGCGATCGGCTACCTCCGGCGCCACGGCGTCGATGCCTCGCAGGTCGCCACGGCGCCCGGACGCATGGGTCTCTACTTTCTCGCTCAGGGCGCGGGGCTCCGTGCTTCGGAGATCGTCTATGACCGCGAGGGGAGCAGCTTCGCCCGCTCCGAGAGCCACGATTTCGATTGGGACCGCCTGCTCGAGGGTGTCGGCCTCCTCCACCTGTCGGGGATAACCCCGGCACTCGGGCCGCGATCCGCCGAAGCCGCGGTGGCGGCTGCCGAAGCCGCCGAGCGGCTCGGCGTGGCCATCTCGTTCGACGGCAATTACCGCGCGCAGCTCTGGGAGCGGTGGGACAGCAATCCCGCCGAGATCCTGACGCAGCTCGTGCAAAAGGCCGAAATCATGTTCGGCAACCATCGTGACATCTCGCTGCTGCTCGGCACCAGCTTCAGCGGAGAAGGGGCGGATCGTCGCCGCGAAGCTGCTGAGGCGGCCTTTGCGTCATTTCCCAAGCTGAAGCTGATCGCATCCACCGCCAGGGATATCGACGATGCCGATCGGCACCGCATCTCGGCACGGATCGATGCACGGGACAGCTGGGCGCAGGCCGATGAAGTGGTTGTCGCCGGCATCATCGACCGGATCGGCGCAGGGGATGCTTTCGCGGCGGGTATCCTGCACGGACTTCGAACCGGACGAGACCTCGACTGGACCGTCCGCTCGGGTCTCGCTGTGACCGCGCTCAAGCACAGCCTGCCCGGTGATGCGAGCTTGTTCGGCCCTCGCGATATCGAGGCCTTCATGTCGGGAGAGCTCGACGTCAGGAGATAGGATGGAGCGCCGCACATTCCTTGCAGCCGCAGCGTCGTTCGGCGCTTCCGCCGCGGCTCCCGCCATGGCCGCGCCGAAGCGTCCGGTCGTCCGAACCACCCTTGGTCCGGTCCGAGGCACGAGCAAGGCTGGGCTGCACGTCTTCCGGGGCTTGCGCTACGGGGTTGCCGAACGCTTCCAGGCGCCGCGCCCGCCGCGTCCCAGCCGGGAAATCATCGAAGCCGTTCGCTTCGCTCCTTCGTCTCCGCAGCGCGGCGAGCGCTATAAGCCGCAGAGCGAGGACTGCCTCTACCTCAACATCTGGACTCCCGAAGCCTCGCAGGCGTGCAAGCGGCCGGTGATGGTCTATATTCACGGCGGCGCTTATTCCTCCGGAAGCGTCGTCGATCCGCTCAACGACGGCCGCCACCTCGCCGCCGGCGGGGACGTGATCGTCGTCACGGTCAACCATCGCCTCAACGCATTCGGCTATCTCTACCTCGCCCGGCTCGACCCGCGCTTTCCGGACAGCGGCAATGCCGGCCAAGCCGATCTGATCCTCGCTCTTTCCTGGATCAGGGCGAACATCACCCGGTTCGGCGGAGATCCTGATCGGGTAATGGTGTTCGGCCAGTCCGGCGGCGGCGCCAAGATCGCGACCATGATGGCCATGCCGGGGGCCGCCGGCTTGTTCCAGCGCGCCGCCACGATGAGCGGGCAGCAGGTTACCGCTTCCGGTCCGCTCAACGCCACTGCCCGAGCCCGGGCCTATATGAACATCCTGAAGGTGCGTTCCGTAGATGCGCTGCTCGGCCTGCCTACCGGGGCCCTGGTCGAGGGGCTCGCCGCGACCGATCCGATCCTCGGCGGCGGCGTCTATTTCGGGCCGGTGCTCGACATGAAGTGGCTCCACCGCCACCCCTTCTGGCCCGATGCCCCTGCGCAATCGAACCCGATCCCAATGATCCTGGGCAATACGCGCGACGAGACGCGGGGTTTCTTCGGCCCTGATCACCCGAAGGTGGCGGGGCTCAGCTGGCACAATATCGCGGAGCGGATGGCGCCCGAGCTGCGCATCGACATCCATCCCGAATGGGTGGTTCAGGAATATCGCCGCATGTTCCCGGAGCTGACGCCGGAGCAGCTTTTTTTTCGCGCGACGACGGCTGGGCGAAGCTGGCGCGGGCAGGTGGAAGAGGCGGACGCGCGGGCGCGGGCCGGCACGCGGACCTGGGTGTATCAGCTCGACTTCCAATCGCCGGTCGAGCCGTGGCGCGGCGCGCCGCATACGCTCGACATCCCGCTGGTGTTCGGCACGATCGATGCCGAGGGTTCGATCACCGGAACTGGTGCGGCCTCGCGCAGGCTGTCCAGGGAGATGATGGCCGCCTTCACGGCCTTTGCCAGAGGCGGCGATCCCACTTTCCCGGGCTTGCCTGCCTGGCCGGTCCACAGCTTGCCGAGCCGCGAAACGATGATCTTCGACACCGCTCCGCACGTCGCGAACGACCCGCGCAAATGGGAGCGCGAACTCTTCGCCCGCGTGCCCTACGTCCAGCCAGGAACTTAGACTCCTTTGATGGCCGTGCTTTCCGAGCCGTCAGGTGGTTCACCTGACTGGAAAGCACTTTAACGCGCCTGCTGCCGCATTTCGCGGTCGCGGGCGGTGCCGGGCTGCTGGACGAAATCGTCCTTCTGTCCAGGATAGCGACCTGATCTAGGCTCCATTGTAGCAAGGTTCCACTCCGCTTCGCGAAACGGGGCGCGGGTCGGCGTCACCTTCTGGAAGCCGCCGACCTGTTTCTCGTCGTCGATGATCTCGCCCCGGCCTTCGGCCACGTNATGGACCGCGGTCGAGGGCGAGCTGCGCGCATCGCGCGGCCGTGGCGTGCATGTGCTTCGTCCGCAAACTCGCTACTTCACGGACCCGCCGACCGAGACCAACGAAGCGGCAATCGATACGATGCTCAACGGGCAGCTCTATACGGTCGTCGGCCGCCCCGCCGAGGACGGCCGCTGGCAGCTGAGATTGTGGTGGAAGCCGCTGATCACACTGATCTGGTTCGGGGGAGCGATCGTCGGCCTCGGCGGGCTGCTGTCGTTCGCCGGCCATGCGCGCAGGGCGCTTCGGCGAAGAGCGGCGCAATGAGCCGCGGCCTGCGCCTTCTTCCAGTGATCGTCGCGGCCTTGCTGATCGGCGCGTTCATCTGGCGCATCGCCAACCCGCCGGACAGCACCATCCAGTCGCGCATGGTCGGCAGGCCAGTGCCCGCGTTCGAGCTCCCGCCGATCCTGCCGGGCATCCCGGGCTTCAGCTCGGCCGAGCTCGCGAGCGGCAAGCCGCGGCTTGTCAACCTGTTCGCCAGCTGGTGCGTGCCCTGCATCGCCGAAGCGCCGGTCCTCGCGGAGCTCGAACGCAGAGGCGTTGCAATCGACGGCATTGCGATCCGCGAGCGCCCCGAGGACCTCGCCTTGTTCCTGAAGAACCACGGCAACCCGTTCGATCGGATCGGCTCCGACAGCAGCAGCCGCGTTCAGCTCGCGCTCGGCGCTTCGGGCGTGCCCGAGACCTTCGTCGTCGATGGGCGCGGAGTGATCCGCTACCAGCACATCGGCCCGATCGCTCCCGACGACGTGCCGGTGCTGATGGCCGAGCTGGAGAAGGCGCGATGAGGGCGCTGGCACTCGCTTTGGCGCTTGCACTCGCGGCTCCCACGCTCGCGGACTCGAACCTGCCGCCGTCCCACTGGGCCGACCGCCAGCTTCCCGACCCGCGGCAGGAACGCGAGGCGCAGGAGCTGATGCAGGAGCTGCGCTGCCTCGTGTGCCAGGGCCAGTCGATCGCCGATTCGGACGCCGAGATTGCGGGTGACATGCGCGACCTCGTCCGCCGCCGGATTGCCGCGGGCGAGAAGCCGGGCGCAGTCCGCGCCTGGCTGGTCGAGCGCTACGGCCACTGGGTAAGCTACCGCCCGCCTGCCGAGCCGATCGGCTGGCCCTTGTGGGCAGCGCCGCTGGTGTTGCTCGGGCTCGGCGCGCTGCTTGCGGGCAAGCGGCTCAGGAGGAAGGCGCAGTGAGCAGCTGGATCCCGCTTCTGGTGCTGCTCGGCGCGACGCTCGGCCTGCTTCGGCTGCTCGGGGTTCGCGGCCCGCTGCTGCAGCTCGGCATTGCTGCCCTGATGTTCGGCGCAGCAGGCTATGCGGTGCAGGGGCGTCCCGGCCTCGACGCCGCGCCGACAGCAGCGGGGCAGCGCGAGGCGCCCGTGCCGCTCACCACCCTGCGCCATGCCTTCTTCGGCAAGTTCAGCCCCACCGAGCACTGGTTGCTGATCGCCGAATCCTACGCCCGCCGAGGCGACACCGCGGGTGCTGTGGGCGTGCTGAAATCAGCGGTACGCGCGCATTCGGCCGACCAGTCGCTGTGGGTCGGCCTCGGCAATGCTCTGGTCGACCACGCGGGCACGATCACTCCGGCCGCCGAGCTCGCCTACCGCCGCGCCGCCGAGCTCGCGCCGGGCTATCCCGCGCCGCGCTTCTTCTACGGGCTCGCGCTCGCGCGCTCAGGCGACCGGGGAAACGCGCTCGCGCTGTGGCAATCGGTTCTCGCCGATGCGCCCGCCGACGCGGGCTGGCGTCCCTTTGTCGAGGAGGCGATGGCCGCGCTCAATCCTGGCCGCGGCCAGTCTTCGCCTGAAGCGCGTCGATCCGCTCCGACGCCTGCGCCTTAGTCAGCGAAGCGTCGAACTCCTCGCCCGATTCCTCGCTCAGCGTCTGCAGGTAGGAGGCCTGGGCTCCGGTCATCGGCTCGTCCCCGGTGACCCAATCCTCCGGTCCTTCACGGCATTGCCGGTCGGGTGCTGCTTGGGATCGTCTGAGATGCTGGTCGACATGTGGGCACCTTTTCCTGATTGGCGCACCAACGCCGGTGTTCTACCTATGTTCCGCTAGGCCGCGACCGGTTCGTAGTCCAGATCTAGCGCTTCGGCGACGGCCTCGTGCCGGATCTTGCCGCCCGAGACGTTGAGCCCGTTGGCCAGGTGCGGGTCCTGCCGCATGGCCTCCTCGGCGCCCAGGTTCGCGATCCTCAACGCGAAGGGCAGGGTCGCATTGTTGAGCGCAAAGGCACTGGTGCGCGAAACCGCGCCGGGCATGTTGGCGACGCAATAATGGATGATTCCGTCCACCTCGTACACCGGGTCGGCATGCGTGGTCGGGCGCGACGTCTCGAAGCAGCCGCCCTGGTCGATTGCGATGTCGACCAGCACGCTTCCGCGCTTCATCGTCTTGAGCATGTCGCGTGTGACGAGCCTTGGCGCGGCCGCGCCGGGCACGAGCACCGCGCCGATCACCAGCTCGGCTTTCTCGACCGCCCCCGCAATCGCGCTGCGCGAGGCGAACGCCGTCTTGATCTGGCTCGAGAAGAACATGTCGAGCTCGGCGAGGCGCTCCATGTTGATGTCGTAGATGGTGACGTCCGCGCGCATCCCCACGGCCATCTGCGCCGCGTTGACGCCGGCAACGCCGCCGCCCAGGATCGCGACCTTGGCCGGAGCAACGCCGGGAACGCCGCCGAGCAGAACGCCGCGACCGCCCTGCTCCTTTTCGAGATAGTGGGCGCCGACCTGGACCGACATCCGGCCCGCGACCTCGCTCATCGGCTTGAGCAGCGGAAGCGCTCCGGTGCGGGACGTGACGGTCTCATAGGCGATGCAGGTCGCGCCCGACTTCATCAGCCCCTCGGCCTGAGGCTTGTCGGCCGCGAGGTGGAGATAGGTGAACAGGATATGCCGCTCCTCGAGCAAAGCGATTTCCTGCGCCTGCGGCTCCTTGACCTTCACGATCATGTCGGACGCGGCGAACACCGCCTCGGCATCGGCAAGGATCTCCGCCCCGGCCCTTTGGAAGGCTGCGTCCGGGCAGTCGATCCCGCTCCCGGCGCCGGCCTGGACGAACGCCTGGTGCCCGGCCGCCACGAGCTCGGCGACCGAAGCGGGCGTCAGTCCGACCCGATATTCGTGGACCTTGATCTCCTTGGGCACACCGACGCGCATCATTCCTCCGCGAGCTGATCTTCGTTGCGCGCGGGGCTATAGACGCGCCTGCAGCCCTTGTCCTCACAGATTGCGCGGGGATTTGCGGCTGTTCAGCGCCGGTGCTAGTGCGCCGCTCCGCCGCCGCTCCCAAGCGGGGCAGAGGCTGGCAACATGCGCATTCGCGGATCTTACAGGCAGACCGTCCGGAGATGAACGTTACCGCAAGCGGCGGAGTGGAGGCCGCCGCCCCAGAGGACGTTTCTCACGGTCACGCCGAGGGGCCGCTGCTCAAGCTCGCCTATGGCGCAATCGCGATCGTCTTCGGCGACATCGGCACCTCGCCGATCTACGCGTTCCGCGAGACCTTCGCCGGGCACCATCGGCTCAATCCCGACGAGCTTCACATCTACGGCGTGCTCAGCCTGATCTTCTGGTCGATGATGATCATCGTGACGTTGAAATATGTCACGATCATCATGCGCGCCGACAACAAGGGCGAGGGCGGAAGCCTGGCCCTTCTGGCGCTGATCAACCGGAGCACGAGCGACAAGAGACGATGGACGACGGGCATCGTCCTGCTCGGCGTGTTCGCCACGGCGCTGTTCTACGGCGACAGCATGATCACGCCCGCGATCTCGGTGCTGTCCGCGGTCGAGGGACTGACGACCGTCAATCCGGCCCTCGAGCGGTTCGTCATCCCGATCGCCATCGGAATCCTTCTCGGACTGTTCGCGCTCCAGTCGCGCGGCACGGCGCGCGTGGGCCAGCTCTTCGGGCCGATCATGCTCATCTATTTCGCGACGCTGTCGGTGCTCGGCGTGATGCACATCACGGATCACCCGGCGGTGCTCATCGAGACCCTCAATCCGCTGAACGCGATCCAGTTCTACATCGCCGAGCCGCTGCCCGCCTTCATCGCCATGGGCGCGGTCGTGCTTGCCGTGACCGGCGCCGAGGCGCTCTACGCCGACATGGGGCACTTCGGCCGCAACCCGATCCGCGTGTCCTGGCTGTTCCTCGTCATGCCCGCGCTGCTGCTCAACTATATGGGGCAGGGGGCGATGCTGCTCTCCCAACCTGCGGCCCAGGCGCTGGAGACGGTCAAGAACCCGTTCTTCTACCTCGCGCCCGACATGCTTCGGCTGCCGCTGGTGCTGCTCGCCACGGCAGCGACGATCATCGCCAGCCAGGCGGTGATCTCCGGCGCCTTCTCGGTCACTCAGCAGGCGATCCAGCTCGGCTTCATGCCCCGGCTTCGGATCACTCACACCAGCGAAAAGGCGCGCGGCCAGATCTACATCCCGGTGGTCAACTGGGCGCTGATGACCATGGTCATCCTGCTCGTCCTCAACTTCCGCAGCTCCTCCAACCTCGCGGCCGCTTACGGGATCGCGGTCACCGGCGCGATGCTGATCGACGGCATGCTCATCGCGGTCGTGTTCTTCTCGCTGTGGAAATGGCCCGCGTGGAAGGCGATACCGCTGCTCGCGCTCTTCTTTGCGATCGACCTTCTCTACTTCTCGGCAAACATGCTCAAGGTGCCCGAGGGCGGCTGGTTCCCGCTGCTGGTCGGAGCGATCGCCTTCACCCTGCTGACGACCTGGGCCAAGGGGCGCCAGCTGATGATCGGAAGGATGGACGAGGCGACCCTTCCGATCGAGATCTTCATCAAGTCGGCCGCTGCAAGCGCCACGCGAGTGCCCGGCACCGCAGTGTTCATGACCAGCACGGCGACGGGAGTGCCGCACGCGCTGCTGCATAACCTCAAGCACAACAAGGTGCTTCACGAGCGAGTGATGCTGCTCACCGTCCGGATCGAGGACGTGCCCTACGTCGCCGAGGAGAAACGGGTTGACATGGCCGACTATGGCCAGGGCTTCTACCGGCTGATCGTCCGCTACGGCTTCATGGAGGAAGTCGACGTTCCAGCGATGCTCGGCAGGCTCAAGGGCTGCGGCCCCGCGTGCAGGATGATGGACACCAGCTTCTTCCTCGCCCGCCAGACTCTGCTCCCCTCGTCGAGGCCCGGAATGGCCGTGTGGCGCGAGAAGCTGTTCGCCTGGATGCTGCGCAACGCCGAAAGCGCGATGGAATTCTTCAAGCTTCCCACCAACCGCGTGGTCGAGCTGGGGAGCCAGGTCGAGATCTGAACCCGGCGGCACCCTCGCGGGTTGCCGCGCCCATGCAATACATCGTCTCCTGGGTCGCAACCGGTGCGACCATCCTGGGCGCAAGCCTCACTGCCTCGAACCTCGGCGCTCGGATCACCGGCTACGGCTTCATCTCCTTCACCATCGGCGCGATCGCCTGGTTCACGCTGGGGATGATGACCGACCAGCCGCCGCTGGTCTGGACCAACGTGGTGATGACCTTCCTCAACCTGTTCGGCGTGTGGCGCTGGCTCGGCCGCCAGGCGAAGGTCGAAAGCGGCGCGCATGCGGCGGCGGAGGCGAGCGCGGGCTCGTCCGGCGAGTCCCTCTTCCCCGCATCGCTGCTGACCAGCGCAAAGGTGCGCTGCGGCGACAAGCAGGTCGGCACCTGCGTGGACGCGATGCTCGGCTGCGGCAGCGGCCGCCTTTCCTATGTCGTCGTTTCCGAAGGCGGGGTCGCCGGTGTCGGCGAGACGCTCCGCCGAATACCCTGGCGCGACGCCCATTTCGAAGGCGACGAGCTGGTCGGGCGCCTGGATCCACGGCGCTTCGCCGAACTCGAGACGGTGAGCAGGGAACAGTGGCCGGAGCGCTGATCGTCACTGCCGAGCTCGGCCCCCAGGATTTCGCCTGGCTCGACGGTCTTCGCCGCCGCCATTACCCGCCCGAGCGCAACCGCGTCCCCGCCCACCTGACCCTGTTCCGAACGCTTCCGCCCTCGGCCGAGCCCGAGCTTTCGCGGCTGCTGCGCTCCGCCTCGGCAAGGCCGCCGCCCGCCGCTTACATCGCCGGCGTCATGGACCTCGGCCGCGGAGTGGCGTTCCGCATCGCCTCCGACCAGCTCGACCTTCTGCGCGACGAGCTCGCGGACCGCCTGCGCGGGCTCCTGACGCCGCAGGATTGCGCCGGTTGGTCGGCTCACGTGACGATCCAGAACAAGGCCGAGCCGCGCGCTGCCCGCGCACTCATCCAGGCGCTCGGCAATGATCATCTGCGCCGGCCGCTCCAAATCGCAGGCCTGGGGCTGCACCGCTATCTCGGCGCTGAGTGGGAAACGCTGCGGCGCTGCGCGTTCAGGGGGTGATCCGGACCTGACCCCGGCCTTCGCTGGGTGGCCCGACTAAGATCCGCTCAGCTAAGGTCGCCGACCCCGTCGCAGCTCAGGTCGAACGCGGCGAGCCCCGCCTCGAGCACGGGCGCGAGCATCGGCATGTCGAGCAGCTCGTCGATCGCCGCTTCGCCGCCGTCGCTGGCGAGATCGAGCGCCTCCTCCATCGCCTCGTCCCAGTCGGCGATGTCATAGGTCCCCTGGCCGACCCAGCAGAAGGCGACGACTTCGGCCAGCTGGTCCTCGCCAAGGTCCTCGAACACGCCGCGCAGCTCTTCCTCGACGCTGTCGTTGATCGTGTCGTCGAGGACGGAAAGCGCGCCTTCCTCCTCGTCGTCGACATTGTCGGCCGCCTCGTTGCCGTCATAGTCGGTCGGAGTCTGGGCCTCATATTCGCGCGCCCGAAGGACGATCCGGCAAAGGGTCTCGAGCGGGGTCAGCGGGTCCATTCATCGCCTCCGATATGCCCCGCTCAACGAGAGCAGCCGTAAGCGGTTCCTAGGTGGCGCTCGTTCGTTGACCGGCATCGGGCCCGCACCTATATGGCCGGCGCGCACCGGCCGTTTTCGGACGCGCAAAATCCTGCCGCACTCGACGATGGTGCAATGGCTGGGGCGGAGTAGCTCAGCTGGTTAGAGCAGCGGAATCATAATCCGCGTGTCGGGGGTTCAAGTCCCTCCTCCGCTACCACCTTCCTTCTCAATGAAAACAACCACGTAGGCAGCGCGCCTCAGCGTGGTGCTCAGGATTTAGCATTCCCCGCGCTTTCCTTGATTTTGCTTCGTTTTCCGCCATTTACAGGATCCTCCCGGTAGCTCCATGCGACACGGATGCTACACGGGATAGCTGTTGCGGCAGCACGTTCACCGGGGCAGACCATGGCAGAAAGACTAGACGAAGCATGCCCGATTTTGGGCACAGTCGCTGATCTCGGCAATGATCTCGTCATTAAGCCTCATCAGGCCCCGCTAAACGCCGGCTGGGGTGTGACAGTACGACGGCCTCAGCCGGTGTATACATTGAACCCCGGCCTGCCTGCCGCCGGCACCTGGACGGACAAGCAGAGTAGGATGCGGCAGGCTTGTGGTGGCGCCTGAACGTACCCGCCGACNACCGAGGCTGATTTTGCGAGCTGTCAGCTAACGAGGCACGCTGTTGGACACATCCGGCAGTTGTGCAATGTCTTGATCTTGGAGTAGCGTCGTACTCAGCGGGAGCAAGCCCAGATGCATCCAATACTTTTTGCTGCGACGATGATGCTCGTAGGCATTTCGCCTCCATTGGCAGGATGGGAAAACCCAGCTTGGGGGATGACAGTCGATGCGGTTGAAACCATCCCGAGCACAGGGCCCGAGGCCGCAGGCGACGACTGGCTCTTAGCTCCGGGTTCAGAGGATGATAAGAGCCCCACTTATGTGCGCGGGAAGGACATAGTTTTTCAGCCGAAATCGAGAGATGCGAAGGTGTGGATGAAACAGATAAACCCGCCCGATGCCCCTCCGACTGCTTCCTCGATGACATTTTTAGTGGGTTTTGATTGCGTAGCTCAAACAGCGCGTCAGCTTACCCGAAATTATAATGCAAGCGATGGTCGTTTGGTAAAGAGCGTCAACCGCCCTGGCCCCTCTATTTATCCGGCTCCGGAAACCCTTGTGGGAGTGTTGATGGAGGTTATTTGCTCTGAACCAGGGAACTAACAGGCATTTCGGCATCTAGCAGAATTGGCCATCGTTGACAGATGCGCACAGTTACCCGTCCCCACTAAGGCAAAGACAGCCCGTGCTACGCCAATGCTACAACATTGGCGAAAATGGCTGATTTCCGCCACCTGGAACGGAATCATAATCCGCGTGTCGGGGGTTCAAGTCCCTCCTCCGCTACCACCTGCCCCAGGGGATACGTCAGCTTGCACCTTCCCTAAGGCTCGACTCGCATATATCAGCTCGCTCACCGGAATCTGGGGGAGGGAGTTCATGGCCTCATTGGCCAAGTCGCTGGCGGTCAAGATCATCATGGCCTTGCGCAGGCCCGGGGGCGAGCTGGGCGTCCGCCTGTCGGGCCACCGCCGCTATGTCGGCGGCGGCGGCAAGAACTGGGACAAGATCGGGCAGCTCCAGCTCGACATGCTGCGCTCGCATGGAATGCAGCCGCATCATCACCTTTACGACATCGCCTGCGGCTCGTTTCGCCTCGGCGTCAAGGCGATCCCGTACCTCGAGCCCGGGCACTATCCACGGGCTCGAGAAGGAAAAGAGCCTGCTCAAGGCCGGCGTGGACGAGGAGGCTCGGGCCCGAACTGTTCGAGCAGAAGAAGCCCGAGCTGGTCGTCTCCTCGGCGTTCGAGTTCGACAAGTTCTCGGCGCAGCCGGACTATGCAATCGCGCAGTCGCTGTTCACCCACCTGACGCCGGACCTGATCGACCTGTGTTTCACCCGGCTGCGTCCGCACATGACGCCGCAGTCGCTGTTCTACGCGACCTATTACACGCCCAAGCCGGGCTACACGAGCCCGTCGAAGCCGCATGCGCGCCGGGTGTTCCACTATTCGCAGGAGGAGATGCTCGCCTTCGGGACGCGCAACGGCTTCCAGGCACGCTACATCGGCGACTGGAACCACCCTCGCGACCAGGTGCTGGTCGAATATCGCGTCTGACGAGCCGGCAAGACGCCTGCCGCGCGCCGCATCGATGGCGGCCGGCGTTTTCCGCCCCCTACGCAGCCCGCGCTATTCCAGCGGTGCGGGGCGGTAGCTGTCCTCGGCGTGCTCGCGCCTGAGGCCCATTAGGCCGAACAAGCCCACGAGACCGATCAGATTGGCCCAGTCGATGCCGCCACCGCCGCGACGCAGCCGTTCCTGCGTTTCGGTGGCAACGTCGTCACCCGTAGTGGCAAGTGCGGCGGAACCGGGCGTTGCGGCCGCGATAAGGATGGCCAGCATCCAGCGGGTTCGCATTCTTCCCTCCTGTTCGCGCGCGTCTTTCGGTCGCGCACGCAATCGCAACACATTGCGCGCTTTACTGTTCCCCGAACGCATCAGCCGGAATGGACAAAACGCCCGGACCGCAAGCGATCCGGGCGTCCTGCGTGACGATTGCTCGTCAGCCCCCTTGGTGTCCCGCCGAAGCCTTGCTTTCGCGTGTCCTGCGGCGAACTCCCCGGCCTCGGCCCAAAGGGGCAGCCACCGACGAGGAGCGCACGCTAGGCCGATGCACTCGCGCTTGTCACCTGCTTTGCTCAACCACAGCAGCTTTTGCGCCGCGCCTGTGTCGGCATCGCCACATCGCTGTGTGCCGCGCCGCCGCATTGCGCTCGACAACCGAGCGCCCTAGGGGGCACGGCTCCAGCCGCGCGCCCCAGGGAGCACGGCTCCAGCCGCGCAAGGAGCCAGGACGAGTTGCGACTTTCCCGCTATTTTCTACCGGTCCTGAAGGAAAGCCCGTCCGATGCGCAGATCGTCAGCCACAAGCTGATGCTTCGCGCCGGGCTGATCCGCCAGACCGCGGCGGGGATCTACGCCTGGCTTCCAATGGGCTATCGAGTGCTCAGGAAGATCGAGCAGATCGTTCGCGAGGAGCAGGACCGCGCCGGCGCGATCGAGATGCTGATGCCGACTATCCAGTCGGCCGACCTGTGGCGCGAGAGCGGCCGCTACGACGCCTATGGCCCCGAGATGTTGCGCATCCGCGACCGCCACGACCGCGAGATGCTCTACGGGCCCACCAACGAGGACATGATCACTGCGCTGTTCCGCGACAATGTCCGAAGCTATCGGGACCTGCCGCGAATCCTCTACCACATCCAGTGGAAGTTCCGCGACGAGGTGCGGCCGCGCTTCGGAGTGATGCGCGGCCGCGAGTTCCTGATGAAGGATGCCTACAGCTTCGACGTCGACGAGGCGGGCGCTCGGCACAGCTACAACCGCATGTTCATCGCCTATCTGCGCACGTTCGCGCGGATGGGTCTCACGTCGATACCGATGCAGGCCGACACCGGGCCGATCGGCGGCGACCTCAGCCACGAATTCATCATCCTCGCGCCCTCGGGCGAAAGCGAGGTGTTCTACCACCAGGCGTGGGAGCGGGACCGATCGGCCGAGGCCGAAGGTGTAAATGCGCAAGATCCCGACGAGCTGCAGGCGTTCGTCTCCGGCCTGACCGCCGACTATGCGGCGACCGACGAGAAGCGCGACGCAAACCGCGAACGCGACGCCGGGGATGCGCTTCGCACGTCGCGCGGCATCGAGGTCGGGCACATCTTCTACTTCGACCAAAAGTACACGCAGGCGATGAACATGGCCGTGTCGATGCCCGACGGCAGCCACGTCCATCCCAAGATGGGCAGCTACGGCATCGGCATCCGCGCCTGGTCGGCGCAATCATTGAAGCGAGCCATGACGAGGCGGGGATCGTCTGGCCTGAAGCAGTCGCGCCGTGGCAGGTCGGCATCGTCACGATGCGCGCGGACGACGAGCCGAGCGTCGTTGCCGCCGAGGAGCTGTACGGCAATCTCACGCTCGCCGGCATCGAGACCCTCTACGACGACCGCGACGAACGCGGCGGCGCAAAGCTCGCGACCATGGACCTGATCGGCCTCCCCTGGCAGCTCATCGTCGGCCCGCGCGGCATCGTCGCCGGCACGGTCGAAATCAAGCGCCGTTCATCGGGCGAACGCCACGAGCTGAGCGTGGAATCCGCGCTTGCGAGGCTGACCGAGTGATCCTCTCCCGCTACGAGCGAATGGTCGCTCGCCGCTATCTGCTGCCGGGCAAGGGCGAGGGGTTCATCTTCCTCGTCGCCTCTATCAGCCTGTTCGCGGTCGCTCTGGGCGTCGCCGCGCTGATCATCGTGATGAGCGTGATGAACGGCTTCCGCGCCGAGCTGTTCGACAAGATCGTGGGCTTGAACGGCCACGCGATCATCCAGGGATACGAAGGCCGCCTGCCCGAGTGGCGCCAGGTCGCCGACCGCGCCGCCAAGCTGCCCGAAGTGACCTCCGCGACGCCGCTGGTGATGCAGCCGCTGATGGCCTCCTCCAACGGCCGCGTCGAAGGCGTGCTTCTGCGCGGCATGCGGGTCGAGGACATCCGCAGCAACCCGGTGATTTCCGGCGACGTGAAGAGCGGAAGCCTCGCATCGATCACGGCTGGAAGCGGGCGAATCGCGATCGGCTCGCGCCTCGCGCAGAACCTCGGCACCTATGTCGGCGGCGAGATCAGCCTGATCAGCCCCGAAGGCCGCTCGACCGTCGTCGGCACCGTGCCCCGGATCGTCACCTACACCGTCGGGGCGATCTTCGAGGTCGGCGTCTACGACTATGACAAGGCGTTCGTGATCATGCCGATGGAGGACGCCCAGACCCTTCTGATGATGCCCGACGAGGTCAGCATCATCGAGGTCCAGACCACCGACCCCGACCGCGCGCGCGAGATCCTCGCCCCGCTCGAGCCACTGGTCCAGGGCCGCGGCGCAATCATCGAATGGCAGCAGCTCAACTCGGCGCTGTTCGAGGCGCTCGAGATCGAGCGGGTGGCGATGTTCGTCGTCCTGTCGCTGATCGTGCTCGTCGCCGTGTTCAACATCCTGTCGTCGCTGATCATGCTGGTACGTGCAAAGACCCGTGACATCGCGATCCTCCGCACCATGGGCGCGAGCCGCCGCGGAATGATGAAGATCTTCATGACCGTCGGAGTGACGATCGGCTCGCTCGGAATCCTGCTCGGCCTGATCCTCGGCGCGATCTTCCTCTTCTTCCGCCAGGCGGTGGTGAACGCGATCCAGTTCATGACCGGGCAGAACATCTGGGACCCGTCGGTCCGTTTCCTGTCGGAGCTGCCCGCGAAGACCGATCCGTTCGAAGTGACGGCGATCATCCTCATCGCTCTGGGCCTCTCCTTTCTGGCCACGCTCTACCCGGCGTGGAAGGCGGCGAGCACCGATCCCGTCCAGGTGCTTCGCTATGAGTGAGCCGGTTCTCGCGACGTGTGGGCTGAAGCGCAGCTTCACCCAGGCCGACGTCACCATCCACGTGCTTCGCGGAGTCGACCTCGAGGTTGGCCCCGGCGAGATCGTCGCTCTGCTCGGGCCCTCGGGCTCGGGCAAGTCGACGCTCCTCCAGGCCGTCGGTCTGCTCGAAGGCGGGTTCGAAGGCTCGATCCGCATCCAGGGGCGCGAAGCGGCCGAGCTCGACAACGACCAGCGTACCCAGCTGCGGCGCGAGGCGCTCGGCTTCGTCTACCAGTTCCACCATCTGCTTCCGGACTTCGACGCGCGCGAGAACGTCATCCTGCCCCAGCTCATCCGCGGCAAGGACAATGACGAAGCGCGGCAAAGGGCAGGGGATCTGCTCGGCAAGCTTCGCCTCGGCGAGCGCCTCGAGCACCGCCCCTCGAAGCTGTCCGGCGGCGAGCAGCAGCGCGTCGCGGTCGCCCGCGCGCTTGCCAACAAGCCGCCGCTGGTGCTCGCCGACGAGCCCACCGGCAACCTCGACGAAGCCACCGCCGACGTCGTCTTCGCCGAATTCCTCGACCTCGTGCGCGGCGAGGGGAGCGCGGCGCTCGTCGCGACCCACAACGAGCGGATCGCAGCGAAGATGGACCGCGTCCTGCGCCTGCACGAAGGGAAGCTCGAATGACGGAGCCGGACCGGCACACAGGCGTTAGCCGCACCGTGCGGCGCCAGAACCCTACTGTCCTTGCGGCCATAGCGCTTGGCGTGATCCTGCTGCTTGCCATCGCCGCCATAGCCCTGCGCGGTCGCGGCTCGGAAGACGACCGCCTGACCGACGCGCGTGCCGAGCAGGCGCAGGCCAACCCCGAGAAGCTGTGCGGCAGCCAGACGACCTACGCCTTGATCAAGCGCGACCTGTTCCGCCGCGCCGCGCAGCTTCGCGGAAGCGACCAGGCCGTGTTCGACAAGCTTTCGGCCTATTCGGCCGTGCGAATGGAATCGCCGGTGCTGCGCGACGAAAATGCCGAGACCGGCGGCGCCACCTGCAGCGGCAATCTCTCGCTCGACCTGCCGCCGGGGGTTGCCGTGGTCGGCGGCCGGCGCACCCTGTCCGCCGAGATCGTCTACACCGTCCAGCCTGCGGCGGACGGCAGCGGCTCTGTCGTGACCCTGTCCAATGCGGAAGAGATCGTCACTCCGCTGGCGACCCTGGCCCGAGTCGGCGGTGCCGACCAGGCCTCGCTCGATCCTGGCGCCGACCTGGCCGGTCAGGATCCGTTCGCGCCGGCCCCGTTGCCGGGCGCGTAGCCCGGCCAAGCGGGCCCGTCGCCGCCGTCCCAGCCGCGCGCGCCGGCACCGGCGCCCGAACCGGCACCGCCGCCAAGATCGACCGCAAGCCCCAGCTTCAACTGCGCGAACGCCCGTACCCGCGGCGAGAACGCCGTGTGCAACGACCCCGGCCTTGCCTCGCTCGACCGCCAGATGGCCGCGCAATTCAACTCTGCCTTGTCGCGCGCCAACGCGAGCGAACGCGCGTTGCTGCTGCGCACGCGCAGCGACTTCCTGCGCTACCGCGACAACTGCCCCAGCAACGCCTGCATCGCCCAGACGTACCGCGGCCGAATGCGTGAGATCAGCGACATCCTCGCGGGCCGCTGGACGCCCCAGCGTTAGCTGGGGATAAGTCCCGCACCCGCGCTTTCCTGATCCGCCGCAGCGCCGCATAATCTCCGGCGTGAGCCAGCCCTACGTCCCGCTTCGCGTCTTCTCCTCCTTCACCATGCTCGAAGGGGCGATGGAGCCCAAGGCGATCGCGGCCCAGGCGGCGGCGCTCGGCTTCCCCGCAGTCGCGCTCACCGACCGCAACGGCCTCTACGCGGCGATGCCGTTCACGCAAGGCTGCCTCGAGAAGGGCGTGCAGCCGATCGTCGGCGCAATGCTCGCCGTCGCTCGTCCGCCCGAGATCGGACCGGCGGGAACGCTCGACTGGCTCGTCCTGCTTTGCAAGGACGAGGAGGGCTATGCGAACCTTTGCCGCCTGGTGTCCTCGGCGCACCTCGACCGCCCGCTCAACGAAGATCCGCATGTGCCCTTCGCCGCCCTCACCGACGCCTGCGCCGGCCTCGTCGCGCTCACTGCGGGCGCGGAGGGCGCAGTCGCGCGCCTGCTCGCCGATGCGCAGGCCGACAAGGCCGGCGCCTATCTCGACCGCCTCCAGGCGCTGTTCGCCGACCGCCTCTACGTCGAGATCGTCCGCCGCGGCGATCCGGTCGAAGAAGCGGCCGAGGAAGCGCTGATCGACCTCGCCTACCAGCGCGACCTTCCGCTGGTGGCGACCAACCCGGCCGCTTACTCCGACCCCAGCTTCCACGCCGCGCATGACGCGATGCTGTGCATCGCCCATTCCGCCTATATCGAGAGCGCCGACCGGGTAACCTCTTCGCCCGAAGCTTGGCTCAAGCCCGGTTCGGCGATGGCCGATCTGTTCGCGGACATTCCCGAAGCGGTGGCGAACAGCGCGGTCATCGCGCGTCGCTGCGCGGTCGGAGCGCCCCAGCGCCGCCCGATCCTCCCGCGTTTGTCCGACCATGAGGACGAGCAGCTGCGCCGTGACGCCGCCGCCGGGCTCGACCAGCGGCTCCGCGGGCGCAGCGAAGACGAGCAGCGGCAATATCGCGAGCGCCTCGACTTCGAGCTCGACGTGATCATCCGGATGGGCTTCGCCGGCTACTTCCTGATCGTCGCCGACTTCATCAAATGGGCGAAGGCGCACGACATCCCGGTCGGCCCCGGCCGCGGCTCGGGCGCGGGCTCGCTGGTCGCCTGGGCGCTCACCATCACCGACCTCGACCCGATTGCCCTCAACCTGCTGTTCGAACGCTTCCTCAACCCCGAGCGCGTGTCGATGCCCGACTTCGACATCGACTTTTGCGAAACCCGCCGCGACGAGGTCATTGCCTACGTTCAGCGCAAGTACGGCCGCGACCGGGTCGCGCAGATCATCACCTTCGGCCGCCTCAAGGCGCGCGCAGTGCTCAAGGACACCGGCCGGGTCCTGCAGATGAGCTACGGCCAGGTCGACCGCCTCGCCAAGCTCATCCCCAATCACCCGACCGACCCGTGGACGCTCGAGCGCTGCCTCGGCCGGGCGCGCGACGACAAGACCAAGGAGCTCCTGCCAGCAGCCCCCGAATTCCTTGCCGAGTACAAATCCGACGCCGACGTTCGGCGCCTGGTCGATCTGGCGATGAAGCTCGAGGGCCTTCCGCGCCACGCCTCTACCCACGCCGCGGGCGTGGTGATCGGCGACCGCTCGCTGCACGATCTCGTCCCGCTCTACCGCGACCCGCGCTCGGACATGCCGGTCACGCAATTCGACATGAAATATGTCGAAGCCGCAGGGCTGGTGAAGTTTGACTTCCTCGGCCTCAAGACGCTTTCGGTGCTCAAGGAGGCCGAGGAGCTGCTTGCCGCGCAAGGGCTCGACGTCGAGTTCGAAACGCTGACCTGGGACGACCCGGCGGTCTACGATCTGCTCCAGCGCGGCGACACGGTCGGCGTGTTCCAGCTGGAATCGGAAGGCATGCGCCGGACCCTGTCCGCGGTCCGGCCGACCGGCTTCGGCGACATCGTGGCGCTGGTGTCGCTCTACCGCCCGGGTCCGATGGACAACATCCCCTTGTTCGGCGACCGCAAGAACGGCCGAGCCGAGATCGCCTATCCGCACCCGATGCTCGAGCACGTGCTCAGCGAGACCTACGGCATCTTCGTCTACCAGGAGCAGGTGATCCAGGCCGCGCAGGTGCTCGCCGGCTATTCGCTCGGCGAAGCGGACCTCCTGCGCCGGGCGATGGGCAAGAAGATCCAGAGCGAGATGGACGCGCAGCGCGCGCGCTTCGTCGAGGGCTGCGCAGCCAATGCCATCGGCCCCGAAAAGGCGTCCGAGCTGTTCGACCTGATCGACAAGTTCGCCGGCTACGGCTTCAACAAGAGCCACGCCGCCGCCTACGCGCTGGTCGCCTACCATACCGCCTGGCTCAAGGCGCACCACCGGCCGGAATTCTACGCGGCCTCGATGAGCTTCGACATCACCCAGACCGACAAGCTCTGCCTGTTCGTCGAGGACATGCGCCGCGGCGGCGTCGAATGCCTGCCGCCGTGCATCAACGCGAGCCGCGCGTCCTTCTCGGTCGACAAGGGTGCCGTCCGCTACGCGCTGGGAGCGCTCAAGGGTGTCGGCGAGAAAGCGATGGAGGCGCTGATCGAGGAGCGCGAGGCGAGGGGCCCGTTCACCTCGCTCGAGGACTTCGCCGAGCGCATCGACCCGCGCCTGCTCAACCGCCGGCAGATCGAAAGCCTCGCGGCCGCGGGTGCGTTCGACGCGCTTGCCCCCGACCGCGCAGCTTTGTTCGCCTCGGCCGAGACGATCCTCGCGCATGCGGCAAGCGCGGCCGACCAGCGTTCGAGTGGGCAGCACGGCCTGTTCGGCGGCTCGGCTTCGTCGGTCGCCCCGATCCGGCTTGCGAAAACGGAAGAATGGACCCTTGCCAGGCGAATGGCCGCCGAGCGCGAAGCGTTCGGCTTCTACTTCTCCGCCCATCCGGTCGATGCGCACCGCCACCTGCTCGCGGCCAACAAGGCGCGCACCTTCGCGGAGATTGCCGAAATGCCGCTTGCGGCCGAGGGCCGAACGGCCGCGACCATGGCAGGCCTGGTCGAGGACACCCGCTGGCGCACCTCGGCCAGGGGCCGGCGCTACCTGATGGCAACCCTCAGCGACTCCTCGGGCCAGTTCCAGGCCACCGTGTTCGACGACGAGGTGACCCAGGCGGTCGAGGCGGCAGCTCGCGCCGGCACCTGCGGCCTGGTCACCGTCGAGCTCGACAAGCGTGCCGGTGACGAGCTTCCGCGCGTCGCGATCAAGCGCTTCCAGCCGCTGGACGCGCTGGCGAAGCGCACGCGCCTGCAGATGGAGGTGCGCGTGTCGGACGGCGCGCTGATCACCGAGCTGTCGCGCGAGCTCGCCTCCGCACGAGGCGGCACCGGCGCCCTGCGCCTGCTGATCCCGCTCGCGGCGGGCGGCCAGGCGGTCGACGTCGCCGGCCTCGAGCTCGTCCTCGACGCCGAGCTCGCCGCCCGGATCGAACGAATCACCGGCGAGGGCAGCGTCGACCTCTCCGTCCAGGAGCCGCCGAAGCTCGCCCTCGTCGGCTAGCTCGCGTCAGGCCATCCAGAACCCGTCGGAATTCACGAGGCGCGTGATCTTGCTGTTCTGCTCCTCGGACAGGTCCTTCTTGAAGCTCGGGAAGACCTGCTCTTCCTCCATGTGCATGTGCTTGGAGATGAAGGTGCGGAACTCGCGCACCTTCTCCAGCCAGTTGGGAGCGCTCGGGCCCATCTGCTTCAATTCATAGAGGAAGGTCTTCACGTAGCCGTGCTCGCTTTCGAGGGTGTCGGCATCATGCGTGATGTTCGCCTCGCGAAGCGCCGGATAGACGACCATTTCCTCCTGGTGCGCATGCTTGTCGAGCGCGTGCGTGAGCTTCATCAGAAGCATGCTGCGCTTCCAGGTCTGGGTCTCGTCGGTCGCGAGCATCCGGTCGAAGACGGCGAGAGTCGCTTCATGCTCGGCCACCAGGATCTCGTCCCAGTCGCCCGCGGTCGCCTCGAGGCTCTGCATCAGGAACTTGCGGCCATAATTGGCGGCAAAGCCGATCGCTGCGCCCGCAAGCGCCGCGCCGAGGATTGCCCCGCCATTGTCGCCGAAGGAAAATGCGCTCGTCTCGCGCTCGCGGCCAGAGCTGCGGTTCTCGCTGCGGTTCTCGCTGCTGCGGCTCGTGCTGCTGCCCTTCTGGCCGCTGCTCTTCTGGCTGCCGCTTTCGCTGCGCTTCGTCGTCTTGCGCGGCGTGCCGCGCTTGGTTGCGGAGCTCCGGTTCTGCGTTCGAGTCGGGGTACGGCTGGCCATTGTCTCACCTCCATTTGGACTTGCCCCCTGAACGGCGAGGGGAGGGCGAGCGTTCCCCGAGCGAGCGCAAAACTGCGCGGTGAAAAGGGGCCTATCCGCCCGGCGGCGCCTGAGGCGGCTCGGGCGGCGGCTCGGTCGGCGGAGGCGGAGCCGTCACCGGCGTCTCCGCACCCTCGGGCGGCGGCGCCGGCTCGGGCGCGCTTTCCTGCGGCGCCTCGGGAGCTTCGAGCGGCCCGGGCGCAGGCGGCAGCGAGTTCACCACCTCGTCCAGCGGCTCCGCCGGGACAGTCGGCCGCGCGCTTTCATATTCCTCGCCCGGCAGCTCTCTGGGCGCGCGCGTCGGCGGAGGCGTCTTCTCCCTGGGCGGAGTGACGCCCTCATACACGCAGGCGTCGAGGCGATCGCGCGCCACCACGCCGACGCGCGAGGCGATCGTGTTGCCGTAGCGGCGGGTGAAGCCCTTTGGAGCAACCGCGCCGCGTTCCTTCGGGAGCGGCAGCACCGCCGCGATCCGCGCCGCCTCGGTCCGGCTCATCGCGCTCGAATCATGGTCGAAATAGCGCTGCGAGCCGGCGTTCACCCCGTAAGTGCCAAGGCCGGTCTCGGCGAGGTTCAGGTACACCTCCATGATCCGCCGCTTCGACCAGGTCGATTCCATCAGGAAGGTGAACCAGGCCTCGAGCCCCTTTCGGAAATAGCCGCCGCCCTGCCACAGGAAGGCGTTCTTCGCGGTCTGCTGGCTGATCGTCGACCCGCCGCGGATCCGTCCTCCCGACGCGTTTCTTTTTGCCGCGTTTTCAATGGCTTCAATGTCGAAGCCGTCGTGCTGGCAGAACTTGCTGTCCTCGGCCGCGATCGCCGCGCGCACCACGTCGCGGTCGATCCTGTTGATTCCCATCCAGTCGCGCGTCGCCCCGCGCCCGGCAAAGACGTCGCCGAGCATGGTCGCGGTGATCGGCGGGTTGATGAAGCGGTAGGCAAGCACCCACAGCACCGAGATAATCAAAAAGGCGAGGATGAGCTTGACGATCCAGCCGACGATCCGCGCCGGCAGCGACCGAGTGCGCCTGCGCTTGTAGTGCGGGATCGTCGACTTGGGAGCAGGCGCCATGCCCGCGCCCTAGCCGCCGCTGGCCGCCGGTGCCAAGGGCTCCGGCACAGGCCGCGCTCGCCTTGCCGCAGTAGGGCAGCGCATTTACATGGCGCTTGAGATGACCTCGACCAACGACATCCGCCGCTCCTTTCTCGATTATTTCGAAGGACAAGGCCACGTCCGTGTGCCTTCCGCGCCGCTCGTCCCCCACAACGACCCGACCCTGATGTTCACCAACGCCGGGATGGTGCCGTTCAAGAACGTCTTCACCGGGCTCGAGACCCGGCCCTATTCGCGGGCGACCTCGGTCCAGAAATGCGTGCGCGCCGGTGGCAAGCACAACGACCTCGACAATGTCGGCTATACCGCGCGCCATCACACCTTCTTCGAAATGCTGGGGAATTTCTCCTTCGGCGACTATTTCAAGGAAGCGGCGATCGAGTACGCCTGGGCCTTCATCACGCGTGACCTCGGCTTTGCGAAGGACCGGCTGTGGGTCACCGTCCACCCCACCGACGATCAGGCGGCCGAGCTGTGGCGCAAGATTGCCGGCATCGCTCCCGACCGGATCGTGCGTCACCCGGACAATATGTGGTCGATGGGCGACACCGGACCATTCGGTCCAAACAGCGAAATCTTCTACGATCAGGGCGACCGGCTCTCAGGAGGGCCGCCGGGTACCCCGGACGAGGACGGCGACCGCTTCCTCGAATTCTGGAACCTCGTCTTCATGCAGTTCGAGCGCCTGCCCGACGGCAGCAGCATCGACCTGCCAAAGCCCTCGGTGGACACCGGCGCCGGCCTTGAGCGCGTTGCCGCCCTCCTGCAGGGCGCCGATTCCAATTATGAAACCGACACATTTCAGGGGCTGATCGCGGCGAGCGAGGAACTCACGAGGACCACGGCGCAAGGGGAGCAACGCGCAAGCCACCGGGTCATCGCCGACCATCTGCGCGCCTCCGGCTTCCTGGTCGCCGACGGAGTCCTGCCGGCCAACGAGGGCAGGGGCTATGTGCTTCGCCGAATCATGCGCCGCGCCATGCGCCACGCCCACCTGCTCGGCGCCAAGGAGCCGCTGATGCACCGGCTCGTCCCCGCGCTCGTCGCCGAGATGGGCGCCGCCTATCCCGAGCTGATCCGCGCCCAGCCTCTGCTCGAGCAGGTCCTCGCGCAGGAAGAAAGCCGCTTCCGCCAGACGCTCGCCAACGGCCTCAGGCTGCTCGACCAAGCCACCGCCCAGATCCCCGCCGGCGGCACTCTTCCCGGCGAGACGGCGTTCAAGCTCTACGACACCTACGGCTTCCCCTACGACCTCACCGAGGACGCGCTGCGCGCCCGCGGCCTCGAGGTCGACCGCGTCGGCTTCGACAAGGCGATGGCCGAGCAGAAGGCCGCGGCCCGCGCCGCCTGGAAAGGCTCGGGCGCAAAGGCCGCCGAGGACGTCTGGTTCGACCTTGCCGAGGAGCATGGCGCGACCGAGTTCACCGGCTACTCGGGCCATGAGGGCGAAGGCGTCGTGCTGGCCATCGTCCGCGACGGCCGGCGGGTGGAAAGGGCAGGCGAGGGCGAGACGGTCGAGATCCTGCTCAACCAGACGCCCTTCTACGGCGAAAGCGGCGGACAGATCGGCGACACCGGAAAATTCACTTCGCTCAAGGGCTTCGAAGGCGAAGTTGAGGACACGTCAAAGCCGATCGGCAAGCTTCACGTGCTGCGCACCAAGGTGCTGAAGGGCGAGCTTGCGCTGGGCGAGACCCTCCACCAGTCGGTCGACGCCGAGCGCCTCGACCGAATCCGCGCCAACCACAGCGCGACGCATTTGCTCCACGCCGCGCTTCGCCACCGCCTCGGCGGCCACGTCACCCAGAAGGGCAGCCTGGTCGCACCCGACCGCCTGCGCTTCGATTTCGCCCACCCGCAGGCGCTCAACGCAGACGACATCGCGGCGATCGAGGCCGACGTGAACGCCCAGATCCGCGCCAACGAGGAGGTGATGACCCGCCTGATGAGCCCCGACGAGGCGATCGCCGCGGGCGCAATGGCCCTGTTCGGCGAGAAATATGGCGACGAGGTGCGCGTGCTCTCGATGGGCCGGCACAGCGAGGCCGATTATTCGGTCGAGCTGTGCGGCGGCACCCACGTGCGCGCGCTGGGCGACATCCAGCTGCTCAAGATCGTCAGCGAAAGCGCCGTCTCCTCGGGCGTCCGCCGGATCGAAGCGCTCACGGGCGAAGCCGCGCGCCAATGGCTGGTCCAGCGCGACGCGCGCCTTCGCGAGGCCGCCGCCGCGCTCAAAACCTCGCCCGAAGACGTGCCAGCGCGCATCGCCGCGCTGGTCGAGGAGCGCCGCCGCCTCGAACGCGAGCTTGCCGACGCGAAAAAGGCGCTCGCCATGGGCACAGGCTCGGCCAGATCCGACGCCGCCGCACCCGAGCAGGTCAACGGCCACAGCTTCCTCGGCCAGGTGGTCGAGGGCTTCGATCCCAAGGGCCTGCGCGCAGCGGTCGACGACATGAAGAAGCGTCTCGGCTCGGGCGTGGGCGCGCTCGTCGCCGTCAACGACGGGCGCGCAAGCGTCGCCGTCGGAGTCACCGACGACCTCACCGCGCAGCTCAGCGCGGTCGAGCTGGTGAAGGCGGCGGTCAGCGCGCTGGGCGGGCAGGGCGGCGGCGGTCGGCCCGACATGGCGCAAGGCGGCGGCCCCGACGCGGCCAGGGCGAACGAAGCCCTCGCTGCAGTCCGCCGGGCGCTCGAGAAGGTGGCGGCTTGAGCGACACGAAGTCCGCAGAGGCGATGACCCTGAACGGCGCATGCCACTGCGGCGCCGTGCGCTTCACCGCCGAGCTTCCGCACGGCCTCGCCTCGGCCCGCCGCTGCACCTGCAGCATCTGCCGGATGCGCGGCGCCGTCTCCGTGACGGGCAGCGTCACCGGCTTTCGCCTGCTCTCGGGCGCCGACAGGCTCGCGACCTACCGCTTCAACACCGGTGTCGCCGAGCACCACTTCTGCACCACGTGCGGCATCTACACCCACCACAAGCGGCGCTCGAACCCGAACGAGCTCGGAGTCAACGTCGCCTGCTTCGAGGGCCTGTCGCCGTTCGATTTTGCCGAGGTGACCGTAAACGACGGCCTTCGGCACCCGTCGGACGATCCCGAGCACAGGACCCGTGTCGCCGGCGTGCTGAAGTTCGAGCCGGCGGACGGAAGCTGACGTCATGACGCAAGCATTCGAAATGACCGGCGGCTGCGCGTGCGGACGAGTCCGCTTCACCGCCCGCATCGACAGCGACGAGGCCTATCTGTGCCACTGCCGCATGTGCCAGCGGACGACGGGTTCGGTCTCGATCGCGTTCAAGAACGTGAAGCAGGCCGACGTCCGCTGGCAGGGCGAGCCCGACTGGTACGACAGCTCGCCGATTGCGCGCAGGCCCTACTGCCGCGAATGCGGGACCTCGCTGGGCTTCCAGTTCAAGGAGGGCCCGAACATGGACCTGACCGTCGCCGCGTTCGACGAGCCCGGCCATTTCCGCCCGACCAGCCACTTCGGCGCCGAGAGCATCCACCGCGCCTGGCTCAACACCGAAGGGCTGCCTGAAACCCGCACCGACGAGCACCAGAAGCTGGTCGACAAGTGGATCGCCGCAACCGGCAAGATGCCGGACTAGGCCCGCTCGCCCGCGCTTATTGTGCTCACTACGCCGATCGACCATTGGTCGCGCGTTCCAAGGAGATTCACTCGATGCCGCTCAAACTCGACGTTGCACTGACCGATGCCCAGAAGAAGCAGATGGCGGCAATCCCCGCCACCACATGGTTCACGCACGTCGTCTTCCAGAACGCGGAGTCACCCGTCCATCCCGACCCGAGGCTGCTTGCCAACAACGACATCGAGCAGGACATGGTCGCCGAACTGGATCAGCCAGTCGGTGCGCGGCAAGCGAGTCCTCGACCTGTTCTCGGCCAACGGTCGATTTGCGGGTCGGCGACGTCTACCGGCTGCAGGATGATTTCGACGAGCCATTCGACGTGGTCCTGTGCCTCGGCGGCCTCTACCATATCGCCGATCCCGCCTTCCTGCTTCGGCAAGTCGGGCAGCTCACGCGCGAGCGGCTGATCATGCAGACGACCCAAGTCCTGCCGCTTCCGGGCAACTGGGCGAAGTTCAAGGTCCGTCGCCAGAAGAAGCTCGGCAAGACGAGCGTTCGCCAGGGCTATGGCACATGGTTCTATACGCCGGGCTGCCTTCGCGAGCTTCTCGAGCATGGCGGGTTCGACATCATCGAGGAGAGGCGCCCGCCACTCGCGAAACGGCGGCGCTTCCCCTGGTACCTCGCGATGTGCAAGCCGGTGAGCACGCCGTAGATATGCTAGTCCCGGGAACGCTTTCTACCCAAGGCAGACATTAGAAAAACCTGTCCTACAGCGCAGGTGCTGTGGCACAGGGCGCCGCCATGAAATCCGTCGCTCCCAAGGCCGCAATTTCACGCTTGCTCGTAGGCCGAACCAACCGTGGGCCTGGCGCGCGCGCGTACACGCGCACGCGTAGGGTCGCTGCGTTCGCTGCGTTTCGGCTTCGCTCGACACAAGCGGTTCGCGCATGACGCAGGCCACCACCCGCCGCTGGACCGCGTCCGACGGGGTCGAGCTTGCCTGGCGTGAGCTCGGCGAGGGCAGGGTGGTCATCCTGCTCCACGGTTTGTTCTCCGACGCCGCGATGAACTGGATCAACTTCGGCCATGCCGAGCGCATCGCGGCCGAGGGGTTCCGCGTGATCATGCCCGACCTTCGGGCGCATGGCCTGAGCGGCAAGCCGCAGGAGGCGAGCTTCTATTCCAAAGGGATCCTCGCGCGTGACCTTCGCGAGCTGGTCGCCCACCTCGGCCTGACCGACTTAGACCTCGGCGGCTTCTCGCTGGGCTCGCGAACCGTCGTCGAAGCGGTGGGGGAGGGCATGCGCCCGCGCAAGGCGGTGCTCGGCGGCACGGGCCTGCGCGGCCTGCGCCAGTGGAACCGGCGCAAGACCTTCTTCCTCGAAGCCATCGACAAGTTCGAAACCGCCCGCCGCGGCGATCCTCACTGGCTCTCGATCCAGTTCATGAAGACGATGAAGGTCGACCGCGTCGCGGCCGCCCATCTGCTCGAAAGCTTCACCGCCGCTCCCGACGAATGGCTCGCCGCCTTTTCGATGCCGACGCTCGTGGTGTGCGGGTCGGAGGACGAGGACAACGGTCCCGCCGGCGGCCTCGCCGAAGCGCTTCCCGACGCGCGCTTCGAGGAAGTGCCCGGAACGCACATGAGCTCGGTCACCAAGCCCGAGCTGGGGGAGGCGATCGCACGCTTCCTCGCGCAGTGACGGGCGCTTGACGGCCCAGCCGCAAAGTTCCAGTCCTTTTGCCACGCGAACAATTGAACCGATCCAGGACGAGGACGCCTGACATGAAATTTGCCGCTTCCGTCTCGCTTCTCGCGCTCGCGCTTGGCGCCTGCGCGACCAATGCCACTGCACCCGTCGACACCGCTGCTGCGATGCCGCCCGCAACGGCCGTTGTCGCCGACCCTGCCGCAGCGCCCGTTGCTGCAGCGACGGCAGCCGAGGCCGACGCATTCGTGGCGCGGGCGGAAAAGGAGCTCGCCGACCTCAGCCTCTACGTGAACAGGGCCGCCTGGACCAACGCGACGTACATCACCGAAGACACCGACTGGCTCGCCGCCAAGGCGGGCGCCGAGTACACCGAGACGCAGGTCCGGCTCGCCACCGAGGCGGCGCGGTTCGACAATGTGCCGGGGATCTCGTTCGACACTCGCCGCAAGCTCGACATTCTCAAGCAGAGCATCGTCGCCCCGGCAGCCAACGTGCCCGGCGCGGCCGACGAGCTTTCGACCCTGCTGACGGGCCTTCAGAGCCAGTATGGCAAGGGCCGGGGAACCTACCAGGGCAAGGTGCTTCCGGGCGTCGAGATCGAGGCGCTGATGGGCACCGTGCGCAATCCCGAGCATCTCAAGGAGATGTGGGTCAGCTGGCATCAGAACGTCGGCCGGCCGATGCGGCAGGATTATTCGCGCTTCATCGAGCTGTCGAACGCCGGCGCACGCGAGCTCGGCTATGCCGACACCGGCGCGATGTGGCGCTCGGGCTACGACATGTCGCCCGACGAGTTCGCAGCGCTGACCGACCAGCTGTGGGGCCAGGTGAAGCCGCTCTACGACCAGCTGCACTGCTACGTCCGGGCCGAGCTCAACGAGAAATATGGCAGCGCCGTCCAGGCGGCGACCGGGCCGATCCGGGCCGACCTTCTCGGCAACATGTGGGCTCAGGAATGGGGCGGGATCTACGACATCGTCGCTCCCCCTGGCGCCGGCGATATCGGTTACGACCTGACCGACCTGCTCGTTCGCGCCGATTACACCCCCGAGAAGATCGTGAAGACCGGTGAGAGCTTTTTCTCCTCGCTGGCCTTTGCGCCGCTGCCCCAGACGTTCTGGGAGCGCTCGATGATCACCAAGCCGCGCGACCGGGAGGTCGTTTGCCACGCGTCGGCCTGGGACATCGACAATGAGGACGACATCCGCATCAAGATGTGCACGAAGGTGAACGCGGACGACTTCGTCACCGTCCACCACGAGCTGGGCCACAACTACTACCAGCGCGCGTACAAGGCCCAGCCGTTCCTCTACAAGGACAGCGCGAACGACGGCTTCCACGAGGCGATCGGCGACATGATCGCTCTGTCCGTCACGCCCGAATATCTGACGCAGATCGACCTGCTGTCGAAATCGCGCGTGCCGCCTGCCTCGAAGGACATCGGCCTTCTGCTGCGGCAGGCGATGGACAAGATCGCCTTCCTGCCGTTCGGACTGCTGGTGGACAGGTGGCGCTGGGGCGTCTTCTCGGGCGAGATCGCACCCGCCAATTACAACCAGGCGTGGTCCGACCTCAGGCAGCGTTACCAGGGCATCCTTCCTCCCGTCCCGCGGACGGAGGCCGACTTCGACCCTGGGGCCAAGTTCCACATCCCCGGGAACACGCCCTATACCCGCTACTTCCTGGCGCGGATCCTCCAGTTCCAGTTCTACGAAGCGGCGTGCCGCCAGGCGGGCTGGACGGGCCCGCTGCACCGCTGCAGCTTCTACGGCAACGCGGAGGTCGGGCGGAGGCTGAACGCCATGCTGGAAATGGGCCGTTCGCGCCCGTGGCCCGAAGCGCTCCAGGCGTTCACCGGAACGCGCGAGATGTCGGCCAAGCCGATGCTCGAATATTTCGCCCCGCTGCAGACCTGGCTGCAGCAGCAGAACCAGGGCAAGCAGTGCGGGTGGTAGCCGCAGCGCGCCGGCTTGCTCGTTGCATCCGAGCTGGGGCCTGTGCTGGCTTGTGAGGGCAGGGATGAACAGACTGCTGCTGGTCATCGCCATGGCGTTGTGGGCGCTGCCCGCCTACGCGCAAAACGCGCCTCTCCTCCTTCAGCCAGGGGAAACTCTCCTGGAGGTCGAGGCAGTCGGCGTGCACCGCGGCAGACCGGACGTGATGACGATTACGGCTGGAGTGGTGACGACCGGGCCGACTGCGGGCGAAGCGCTGCGGCAGAATTCGCAATTGGCGAACAGGTTGGTCGAGACGATTCGTGCGCGCGGGATCGAAGCCAGGGATGTCAGGACGACAGAGCTCCGCGTGAGGCCCGTCTTCCAGCCTCGGGCTGGTGGGTTTGAGCAGGAAGGCGGCAGGATCATCGGTTACACAGCGACCAACAAGGTGGAATTGCGGCTACGCAACCTCAACCGCGCATCGGAGTTGCTGGACGCCTTTCTCCAGGCTGGCGCGAACAGCGTGGAAGGTCCTTCCTTCTCCCTGTCGGATGAGCGCCCTGCCGAGCTCGCTGCGAAGCGCGAAGCCGTCCGCCTGGCGCGTGAGGATGCCGAAAATTATGCGCAGGCGCTCGGAATGCGTGTCGTTCGTGTGCTTCGCGTCAGCGATCGCGGCCGAGAACATCGTCCCAGCGACTACATCGTCGTGACCGGCGCAAGGGCGACACCGGGGCCACCCGTCCAGCCCGGAGAGCTGGAGACGAGCGCACGGGTGTGGGTCGACTTCGCGCTCGCGCGCCCGTAGCTCGAAAAAAGGGGCGCCGAACGGCGCCCCTTGCGTTTCAAACTGAGCGGCCGCCTAGATGGAGCCGCCGGCGCCCGTTCCCGTGGTGCCGCCATGCGCGCCGAGCGAGGCATTGCCGCCGCCCGTTTCGCTCAGGCCGCTCTTGCGCCCGCCGCGTCCGCGCGAGCCCGTGCCCGACGATGCGCTCCCGGACGATCCGCTGCCGGGTGATCCGCCGCTGCCGCTCGATTCAAACGAGCCGCTGCCGGTGGTGCCGGCGCCCGCGAACGAGCTCGTGCCGGTGCCCGCGTCGCTGCTCTGGAACTGCTCGCCCTCGCTCGAGCGCGCCGAATCGGCCCACTCGCCGATCTGATCGCTCAGCTGGCTGATCTGATCGCTGATCTGGTTGCGCCGGGACCACAGGAAGGCGCCGGCCGCCGCAGCAGCGCCCACGGCCGCAGCCATCGCAAGCGGCCGCTCCCGCGCCGTCTCGCGCCAGCCGAACAAGGCTTCGTCGGACCGGTCGCGGCTGCGGTTGCGGTTGCTGCTTCCACCACTGCGATTGTTCTTCGCCATATCGATTCTCCTCCTCATCTTGTGTTGCCGTTCAACGCGCCGGACCGGGGCACGTTTCGGCCCATCGGCAAGGGGAGGCGGGCAAGCGACCAGCGACGAAAGCGGCTGGCGAAGCTGGTGTCAAAGCTGCTCGAGCATGTGCTCCGCGCTCGACGCGCGATACTCGCCGGGCTGCTCGACATTCAATTGTTCGACCAGTCCGTCGGTGACGATCATCGAGTAGCGCCGGCTGCGCTTGCCCATCCCGAACCTGCTCGAGTCCATGGCGAGGCCGAGCGCTTCGGCAAAGTCGCCATTGCCGTCGGCAATCATGGTAACCTCGGCCGATCCGTCGCGCTCGCCCCAGGCGGCCATGACGAACGCATCGTTGACCGCGGTGCAGGCGATCTCGTCCACGCCCTTGGCCTTAAGCTGTGCCGCCTTCTCGACGAAGGACGGCAAATGACGCACCGAGCAGGTCGGCGTGAACGCGCCGGGCACCGCGAACAAGGCGACGCGCCTGCCCCGGAAAAAATCGGCGCTGCTGGTCTGCTGCGGCTCGTCGGCAGTGGCGATGGTCAAGGGCAGGTCCGGAATCCGGTCGCCGACGGAAATGGTCATGAAAGCTCCTCCAGAACGGTTGCGGCGGATGCCCCCAATAAGGTGGTTGGCGCGCTCCTCAAGGGGTTGCCCGTGCAGCGGGCGGCAGCCATCATCGGCCCGTGGAGACTCCCAAATTCCTGTCCGGCAAGCTGCTGCTGGCGATGCCCGGAATGGCCGACCCGCGCTTCGAGCGGGCGGTGATCGCCTTGTGCGTCCACGACGAGAATGGCGCAGTCGGCATCGGCATCGGCCAGAAGCGCGCTGGCTTGAGATTCCGCGGGCTTCTCCAGCAGCTCGACATCGACCCCGGCAAGGCTCCCGATTGCGCGGTTCACCATGGCGGTCCGGTCGAGCCCGGCCGCGGCTTCGTGCTCCATTCGACCGACTGGGGCGGGCAGGAGTCGCTTCACGTCGCGGGCGAGAAAGGCGTGATCTTCGCGATGACCGGCACGATCGACGTGTTGAGGGCGATCGCCGACGGCCGCGGCCCCAGGCGCTGGATCGTCGCCCTCGGTTATGCCGGCTGGGGCGAAGGCCAGCTCGACGAGGAGATGACCCGCCACGGCTGGCTCACCGCCGAGGGCAGCGAGAAGATCCTGTTCGACACTCCGACCGACGAGCGCTGGGCGGCCGCGTTCCGCTCCGCCGGCATCGACCCGCGCCTGCTGGCGAGCGAAACCGGCGCGGCTTGAGGCATGATATAAAGCTTTCTTTATATGTCCGGCTACGGTAGGGGCCTGCCGACTTTGGCGGGCCTTCGTGGCCTGACCTTTGCCTAATCTTTGGAGAATTCCGGCATGGCGCCCCAGGCTGAATCGCGTTTCAACGACTTCGTGGTCAAGGACCTCGGCCTCGCCGATTTCGGGCGCAAGGAGATCGAGATCGCCGAGACCGAGATGCCGGGCCTGATGGCGCTGCGCGAGGAATATGGCGCCTCACAGCCCTTGAAGGGCGCCCGCATCACCGGCTCGCTCCATATGACGATCCAGACCGCGGTGCTGATCGAGACTTTGCTCCACCTCGGCGCCGAGGTCCGCTGGGCGTCGTGCAACATCTTCTCGACGCAGGACCATGCAGCCGCGGCGATCGCCGCCCGGCAGATCCCGGTGTTCGCAATCAAGGGCGAAACGCTCGATGAATATTGGGACTATGTCACTCGCATCTTCGACTGGGGCCGCGACACGACGGCCAACATGATCCTCGACGACGGCGGCGATGCGACCATGTTCGCTCTGTGGGGCTATCGCGCCGAGCAGGGCGAGGAGCTGTTCGCTCCGTCGAACGAGGAAGAAGAGATCTTCGTCGCGACGCTCCAGCGCTTCCTCAAGGAGCGGCCGGGCTACCTCACCAAGACCGTCGAGACCATCAAGGGCGTGTCGGAAGAGACGACTACGGGCGTCCACCGGCTCTACGACCTTGCCAAGAAGGGCAAGCTCCCGTTCCCCGCGATCAACGTCAACGACAGCGTCACCAAGTCGAAGTTCGACAATCTCTACGGCTGCAAGGAGAGCCTGGTCGACGCAATCCGCCGCGCGACCGACGTGATGCTCGCGGGCAAGATCGCCTGCGTCGCCGGCTTCGGCGACGTCGGCAAGGGTTCGGCCGCTTCGCTCCGCAACGGCGGCGCGCGCGTGCTGGTGACCGAGGTGGACCCGATCTGTGCGCTCCAGGCGGCCATGGAAGGCTATGAGGTTGTGACGATGGAGGAGGCCGCCCCGCGCGCCGACATTTTCGTCACCGCCACCGGCAACATGGACGTGCTCACGGTCGATCACATGCGGGCGATGAAGAACATGGCCATCGTCTGCAACATTGGGCACTTCGACTCGGAGATACAGATCGGCGCGCTGCAGAACTTCAAGTGGACCGAGATCAAGCCTCAGGTCGACGAGGTCGAGTTTCCGGACGGCAAGAAGATCATCGTGCTGGCGAAGGGGCGGCTCGTGAACCTCGGCTGCGCGACCGGCCACCCGAGCTTCGTCATGAGCTCGTCCTTCACCAATCAGGTGCTCGCACAGATCGAGCTGTGGGCCGGCTCCGAAAAGTACAAGAACGACGTCTACGTTCTGCCCAAGCACCTCGACGAAAAGGTCGCCGCGCTCCACCTCGACAAGCTCGGAGTGAAGCTGAGCAAGCTCAGCGACAAGCAGGCCGCCTATATCGGCGTGTCGGCGGAGGGGCCGTTCAAGCCCGAGCATTACCGCTACTAGCCTGCGGGTCCCCCTCGGCGCCAATCCCCACCGTTCGGGTGCCCGTGGCGCCCGAACGATCTGAGCACGCGCCCCCGCTGCCACCCTGGATAAATGTTGCACTAAAGTGACACGCGCAAACCTTCTGCCGTTGTCCTTAACCGAAGCTGTTTGCACGGCGGTCAAGTTCTGCAATGTGCGGGCCATCCCCTTCTACTTCCTCGCAAAAAGGCCCCCCGATGAGACTGTCCACATTTGCGGCGCTTACCAGTGTTTCCATTGCGGCACTCGTCCTTGGGGCCGCTCCCGCCACGGCCCAGGTCGCGCAGGATGAGCCGCCCGCTCCCTCCGGTGCCGCGGGCGACGCACCCAACCCCGAATGTTTGAATCTCCCGGAAGGCGATGCGCGGGACCGCTGCATCTCCGGCGAAGTCGAGCTCGAATCGGGCCAGGCGATCGGGGACGATGAGGAAATCGTCGTCACCGGTTCGCGTATCCGCAATCCCAACGTGTCCTCGCCCGTGCCGATCACTTCGGTCAGCGCCGAGGAATTGACCGACCAGGGCGACGTCAACGTCGGCGATGCGCTCAACGATCTGCCATCGCTCCGCTCGACCTTCAGCCAGGCGAACTCGACCCGCTTCATCGGGACCGCCGGCGTTAACCTGCTCGACCTGCGCGGCCTCGGCACCGAGCGCACGCTCGTTCTCGTCAACGGCCGCCGCCACGTGACCTACAACCCGGGCACGTTCCAGGTCGACGTCAACACCATTCCGACCGACCTCATCGAGCGCGTCGACATCGTCACCGGCGGCAGTTCGGCCGTCTATGGCTCGGACGCGGTTGCCGGTGTCGTCAACTTCATCCTGAAGCGCGACTTCGACGGCATTCGCCTGCGCGGCCAGGGCGGCACCTCGTCGCGCGGCGATCGCGGCATTCAGTTCATCACTTTGACCGCCGGTGAGAATCTGTTCGACGATCGCGCCAACGTCGCGATCAACCTCGAATATGTGAACGCCGAGCCGCTCTTTGTCCGTCAGCGGCCGGGGCTGACCGGCGCCTTTGATGGCCGCTGCCAGTTCAACCTCGCCGAGCCCACCGCCGGGGAGCCGCCCGAGGGCGACGGTGTGCCCGACAAACAGTTCTTCTGCGGTGTCCGCAACCTGACGATCTCGACGGGTGGTACCGCTGGTGGGCGTGGTGTCGGTGTGTTCGGTCCCACGAGCCCATTTTTTGCGTTCTCCTGCACGAACCCGAACCTGGCTCCGGCGCTTGCGTCGCGCTGCCTGAACCCCGGGACGCCGCAGGGCCAGCCGGCGATCGTGGCTTTCCAGCCGGACGGGACGGCCTGTCGCGTCACTCCCTCATTGGACTTCCGCCCGTTCGGTTCAGGCAATTTCATCCAGGCCCCGAACGATCCGTGCCAGGGGGGGACGACCCTGCGCGAGACTGGACAGCTGGCGCCAGGCCTCGACCGGTACACTGCGAACCTGCTGGCCCATTATGAGGTCAGCGACGCGTTGCGTCCGTTCGTCGAGGCGAAATTCGCTCGCGTCGACGCGCTTCAGGAAGGCCAGCCGAGCTTCTTCCAGGGCAGCTTCGCCGGGTTTTTCGGCGGCGGTCGGGGTGTTCAATGCGACAATCCCTTCCTCACTCCGCAGAACATCGCGGTCCTTCAGACGGTCGGCCGCTGCCTCGGCGGGCCGACCTCGCCCGAGACCATTTTCCTGTCCCGGTTCAACGTCGATTTCGGCGGCCGCCAGCAGGAAATCCGGCGCGATACCTATCGCGTGGTCGGAGGCCTCACCGGCGACTTCAACGACGACTGGAACTACGAAGTCTCGTTGAACTACGGCCGTTCAAGCTCGGATACCAAGGCTCGCAACAACCTCGTCATCAACGACATCGGTCCGGATGGCGAACTCCTCGAGGGTCCGTTCCTGAGAGCCGTGGACGCGGTCCGCGCACCGAACGGTCAGATCGTCTGCCGGGTCAATGCCGATGCGGACCCGACGAACAACGATCCGAACTGCGTGCCGGTCAACCTGTTCGGCAATCAAAGGCCAAGCCAGGCTGCGCTCGACAACTTCAACACGACATCCCTGCTCGAAGGCAAGGCCTCGCAGTTCGATGCGCTCGCCTTTGTGAGCGGTGATGCATCGCAGCTGTTCGAGTTCCAGGGCGGAGCTCCCAGTTTCGTGATCGGCGGCGAGTATCGCACGGAAAAGGCTCATGAAGAGGCTGACCCGCTCTCGGCGGCCGGCGCGACCTTCTTCAACGCCTTTCCCGAGTTCGACCCGCCCAAGCTGAAGGTTCGTGAATTCTTCGGAGAAATTCAGCTGCCGATCTTCCGCGACGTGCCGTTTGCCCGTGAGCTGACGCTCACCGGTGCGGCCCGCCATTCGGACTATAATACGGCGGCGGACACGACCTTCGCGTGGAACGCCAATGCGACCTGGGCTCCGATTCGTGACCTTCGCTTGCGCGGCAACTACTCGAAGTCGGTGCGTGTCCCGACCTTGGGCGACCTGTTCCAGCCGGCGACCCAGAACTTCGCATTCGTGAGCGACCCTTGCGACGTGCTGTTCATCGGCACCGGCAGCCCCAACCGGGCGGCGAACTGCGCGGCGCTCGGAGTTCCAGCAGGCTTCGTCAACACGGTTGCCCGCAGCCAGACGATCGAGATCGTGTCGGGCGGCAACCCCAATCTTGAGGAGGAGACCGGAAAGGGTTTCACACTCGGCGGCGTTTTCACGCCTTCGTTCGTGCCGGGCCTCAGCCTCAGCGTCGACTTCTACAAGATCAGGGTCGAGAACATCATTGCGACCTTGAGCGCGCAGACGATCCTCAACCAGTGCGTCGACCTCCCGAACATCAACAACCAGTTCTGCGCACTGATCTTCCCGCGCCAGCCGGACGGCCTGTTTGCTCAGCCCGCCCTGCTTTCGTCGGGCGTCAACTTCGCCAGACAGGTCGCGAGCGGCATCGACATCGATGCCACCTACCGTCGCACTTTCGCGAACGGGCACCGGCTGCTCCTTCGCGGAATCGCAACGCGCGTTCTCAAGCGGGACAATTTCATCAGCCCTACGGACCCCGACTTCGCCGACCGGCAGCTTAGCGAGCTTGGCGACCCCAAGTGGGCAGCCAACGCGACGATTGGCTACGGCTTCGGCAATTTCGACATGCGCTACAACCTCAACTACATCGGCAAGCAGACGATCGGGGCGTTTGAGAACTACTTCAGCGTCCAGGGCCGGCCGCCGCAGAACGAGGACTTCACCGAGGAGGTGTTTTACCCGGACGTGCTATACCACGCGATCCGCTTCAGCCTGAACGTGCCGCAGGGCGGCCGCGACCGGATGACCTTCTACATCGGGGCGGATAACATCTTCGATACCGAGCCGCCGCTGGGGCTGCTGGGCACCGGGGGTGGAGATCCGTTCGACGCGATTGGCCGCTACTTCTACGCCGGCGCGACGATCGACTTCTGATCCGACACGGTGACTGGAAACTGGGCCGCTCCTTCGGGGGCGGCCCTTTTTCTTTCTGCCGCGCGCGGCTGCTTTTTAAGCTTCATTGCAGCCGGTTGGTGCTTATGATCGGCTGATGCGTCAGGGCGGCGACTGAATGGGCGAGCTGGGGGGCTCAGGCTGGATCGTCCTAGGCCTTGCGGGCCTGTGGCTCGCCATTGCCGCTGCGCTTCTCATGCTCGCCGCCCGGCGGATGCGTGATGCGAGCGCGATCCTCGCATCGGCGAGTTCGCTCGGGACATTGCTCGAGCTTGCGCCCGCGCGGCCCCTGCTCCTGCGCGCCGACGGCAGCGTCGAGGCGGACAGGAGCCTCGTGCGCCAGCTCGGGCTTTCGCAGCAGCCGCGCAGCTGGGACGAATTGGGCGATCAGGAGCGCGGGCTCGATCAGGAGGATCTGAACGCGCTTCGCGAAGCGGCCGAGGCGGCCGCGCTCACCGGCAAGCCGCTCGAGATGCAGGTGAGGGCCGCCGGCTCGGCGCGCGTGTTCGAGGTCCGCGGCGGGCCTGCTCCGGCGCCCGAGCCGCCCGGCTCCCTGCTGCTGTGGTTCTCCGACACCAGCGCCGCCGAAGCCGAGCGGTCGAAGCTTGCCGGGCGCCTGCACCAGACCGAGGCGGCGCTCGACTCGCTCACTCACCTGATCGAATCCGCGCCATTTCCGATGTGGTATCGCGGACCCGACCTCAGGCTGGGCCTGGTCAACCGCGCGTTCGTCGATGCGGTCGAAGCGCGCGACGCGGCGGAGGTGATTGCCCGGTCGAGCGAGCTGATCGACGTACCGGGGCCGGACAGCGCGCGCGCGTCTGCAATCGCGGCGCTCGAATCCGGTAAGCCCAATGCCCTGACCCAGCCGGCGACCGTCCGCGGCGAGCGGCGGATGATGCGCATCGTCAACGTTCCGCTGCCCACCGGCGCAGTCGCCGGCTTTGCGATCGACATCCAGGAGCTCGAGGACGCGCGCGCCGAGCTCCAGCGCCACATCCAGTCGCAGCGCGACCTTGCCGACCGGATGACCGCGGGCGCGGTGCAGTTCGACGCCGAACAGTCGGTCAGCTTCTTCAATCATCCGTTCGCGGTCATGGCCCAGCTCGATCCCGAATGGCTCGCGGAAAAGCCCGAGTTCGACCGAGTGCTCGAGCGCATGCGCGAGAAGAACCGCCTGCCCGAAGTGCGCGACTTCCCGCTGTGGAAGGCCGAGCGGCGGGCCTGGTTCACAAGCGCGCAGGAGGTGATCGAGGAAGACTGGATCCTGCCGGCCGGCGATCACCTGCGGGTGGTCGCCCAGCCGCTCCCGGACGGTGGCATGCGCATGTTCCTGGAGGACCGGACCGAGCAGGTGCGGCTGGCCTCGGCGCGCGACACCCTGCTTCGGGTGCGCGCGGCGACCTTCGACAATCTGTTCGAGGCGATCAGCGTGTTCGCGAGCGACGGGCGGCTCTACCTGTGGAACAAGCGCTTCCGCGACGTGTGGGACATCGAGGAGGAGCGCCTCAGCCAGCACCCGCGGGTCGACGAGCTGGTCCCCGCGATGGCGCGCAAGCTCGTTACGCCCACCGCCGCGACTCAGATCCGCGAGATGATCCGCCACACGACCAGCGAGCGGCAGTCGGCCAACGGGCGCATCTCGCTGACCGACGGCCGCCATTTCGAGTTCGCCGCAGTGCCTCTGCCGGACGGGAACGCCTTGTTCACGATGGTCGACGTGACCGATTCACGCGGATCGAGGCTGCCCTTCGCGAGCGCGCCCGCGGGCTCGAGGAAGCCGACCGGGTGAAGACCGACTTCGTCGCCAACATGAGCTACGAGCTGAGGACTCCGCTGACCTCGATCGGCGGCTTCGCCGAAATGCTGTCAGCCGGCTACGCGGGCGAGCTCACGCCGACGGCCGACGACTATGTCGACGCGATCCTCGAAGGCCGTCGCCCGCCTGTCGCGGCTGATCGACGACGTGCTCGACCTGACCCAGGGCGACACGCTCGGCATCGTCCTCGAGCGCGAGCGGGTCGATCTTGCAGGCCTGTGCCGGACTGCGGCCGAGGCGGTGCGGCCGCGCGCGGCTGAAAAAAGCCAGAAGCTGGAGACCGAGATCGCGCCGACCACCGGCTTCGTGTTCGGCGACGCCCGGCGCCTGCGCGAGTCGATCGAGCATGTGCTCGGCAATGCCATCGCCTATACCGACAAGAGAGGGCGCATCCGCCTCGAGGCCGAGGGCGGCGAAGACCAGGCGGTCATCCGGATCAGCGACAATGGCGTCGGGATCCCCGACGAAGACCTGCCGCGCGTGTTCAACCGGTTCCACCGCATCGACCAGGAGGGAGTCCGCGGCGAGGCTGCACTGGGCCTGGGCCTTCCGCTCACCCGCCAGTTCATCGAGGCGCATGGCGGCTCGGTCGAGCTGGTGTCTGACAAGGGCAAGGGCACCACGGTCACACTGACCATTCCGCGCGATTCGAGATGATCCTGGCCGACGAGCAGGCGACCATCGGCTTCGGCCGCGGTCTCGCGTCGAAGCTTCGCCGCGGCGATGTCGTGACTCTGTCGGGGCCGCTCGGCGTCGGCAAGACCGCGCTTGCAAGGGGGCTGCTCAAGGCGCTCGGGCATGACGGCGAGGTGCCGAGCCCGAGCTTCTCCATCGTCCAGCCCTATGAAGAGCTCGACCCGCCCGTCTGGCATGTGGACCTGTTCCGCATCGAGGACCCTTGCGAGATCGACGAGCTCGGGCTGGATTCGGCCGCCGACGGGGTGCTGCTGGTCGAATGGCCGGACAAAGCGGGGGCGTCGGCCTGGCCGCAGGCGCTCGCGCTGACGCTCGACTTTGCCGACGCGTCGAGCAGGCGCTTGACAGCCAAGGTGCCGCCTTCATGGCAGGACCGATGCCCAGTCCAATGATTCCCCCGCCGCACGCGCACGAATTCCTCGCCGGCTGCGGCTGGGCAGGCGCCGAGATCCAGCCGCTCGCCGGCGACGCCTCGTTCCGCCGCTATTTTCGGGTGGTCGACGGCACCCGCACCGCAGTTCTGATGGACGCTCCGCCGGCCCACGAGGACGTGCGGCCGTTCGTCGCGGTCGCCGAGTGGCTTGCCCGCTGCGGCCTCAGCGCTCCGGAGATCCTCGCCCGCGACCTCGAGCACGGGCTGCTTCTGCTCGCCGATTTCGGCGACTGGCGACTGCGCGAGTTCCTCGACGACGACCCTTCGCGCGAGCGCGAACTGTACGAGCTTGCGACCGACGTGCTCATTCACCTGCATCGCCACCCGGCGATGCCGGGCCTTCCTGTCCACGGCGTCGAGCAGTGGCTCGAGGAGGTGAAGCTGTTCACCGACTGGTACTGCCCGGCTGTGGGCCTGTCGGTCGACGCCGAGGCGTATCGAAGCGCCTGGATCGAAGTGCTCGAGCCGGTCGCCAGCGACGGCCTGGGTCCGGTCACGGTGCTTCGCGACTATCATGCCGAAAATGTGATGCTGGTGCAGGGGCGCGAAGGCGTCACTCAGTTCGGCCTGCTCGATTTCCAGGACGCGCTCGTCGGGCACCCGGCCTATGACCTCGCCTCGGTGCTCGAGGATGCCCGGCGCGACGTCTCGCCGCAGATCGAGCGGGCGATGATCGACCGCTATGTCGCCGCAATGGGGCAACGGGAGACGTTCGAGCGCGCCTATTGGACGCTTGCCGCGCAGCGCAACACGCGCATCCTAGGCGTCTTCACTCGCCTGTGGAAGCGCGACGACAAGCCGCATTACACGCAGTTCCAGCCGCGCATGTGGGGCCTTCTGGAGCGCGACCTAGCGCGGCCCGGGCTCGAGCCGGTGCGCCGCTGGTTCGACTCCAACCTCGGCCCCGAGCACCGCGCCGCCCCCTGGCCGGCGGCTGCGTGACCGCCGCTCGACGAGCCCTCCGGCTTCGCGCCGAAGTCTCGGCGCAAGTGCCGAGAACCGCGATGGTCATGGCCGCCGGCCTGGGCAAGCGCATGCGCCCGCTCACCGCCTCCAGGCCCAAGCCGCTGATCGAGGTCGCCGGCCGCACTCTGCTCGACCATGTGCTCGACAAGCTTCGCACCGCGGGCGTCGAGAAGGTCATCGTCAACGTCCATTACCTGCCGGGCGCGGTCGAGGCCCACCTCGCAGCCCATTCGAACGGCCTCGAGTTCACCATCTCCGACGAGCGCGAGCTGCTTCTCGAGACCGGCGGCGGACTGGTCAAAGCGGCGCCGATGATCGACGCCGACCCGTTCCTCGTCCTCAACAGCGACAATCTGTGGGTCGACGGCCCGGCCGACAGCCTCAAGCTGCTCGCGTCGCAGTGGGACGATCGGCGCATGGACGCGCTGCTTCTGCTCGTGCCGCTGGCGCGGGCGCAGAACCATCGCGGCATGGGCGACTTCCACATGGACCGAAGCGGGCGGCTCCGCCGAAGGCAGCGCTCGCGGGTTGCGCCGTTCGTCTATACCGGCATCCAGATGATGTCGAAGCGGCTGCTCGAGGGCGCTCCCGAGGGCCCGTTCTCGACCAACATCCTGTGGGACAAGGCGATCGAGGCGGGCCGCTGCTTTGGCGCGGTGCACCAGGGGCTGTGGTTCGACGTCGGCACTCCGGCCGCGATCAAAGAGACGGAAGCTTTCCTGCAGCATGTCTGAGCGGCGCCCCGCCGTCTTCACGATTCCAATCCATCGCTCGTTTGCGGATTCCCTCGCCGCGGGGCTGATCACCAGGTTCGGCTCGGATCCGCTCGGCCTCGCTTCGAGGCGGATCCTGCTCCCCAACAACCGCGCGGTCCGGGCGGTCACCGAAGCCTTCGTCCGGGCGAGCGGCTCGGGCCTTCTGCTGCCGCGCCTGATCCCGATCGGCGACTCAGAGCTCGACGAGCGGATCGGCGGAGCGCTTGACCCGGCCGACGAGGAGGAGCCGGTGCCGCCGGCGGTCGACCCGCTGGAGCGGCTGACGGCGCTTGCGGGGCTGGTGCGAGGTCGGGCGAGTCGGTCGCCGAGGCGATGCGCCTTGCGGCGGACCTTGCCCGGACGATCGACGCGCTGCTGATCGAGGAGGTGGAACCGGCGCGGCTTGCCGATGCCGCGGCCGACGCTCCGGAGCTCGCTGCGCATTGGCAGAGATCGCTCGAGCGGTTCAGGGCAGTGCTCGAGCGCTGGCCGGCGATGCTTGCGGAGCGCGGAACGATCGACCTCGCCGACCGCCGTAACCGCCTGCTCGGCGAAGCGCCAAGCGCTGGGCGACCAGGCCGCCCAACGGCTTCACCGTCGCTGCGAATCACCAGCGCCGCTCCCGCGATCGCGGCGCTCCTCGCCGCGTTGCGACCATGCCCGACGGGATGGTCGTGCTGCCTGGCCTGAGCCTTGCCGGCGCAATGCCCGACGAGGAATGGCGCGCGCTTGGGCCGCGCGGGCCCGACGAGCGCGGCCGGGCAGAGGAAACCATCCGCAATATCATCTGAAGGTCCTGCTCGACCGGATCGGCGTTGCTCGCGGGGAGGTGCAGCTGTGGCCCAGGGCGGGCCGCGCCGCCTCGCCGCCGGTGCGCGCGCGGGCGGTCGCTCATGCGATGACCGTCGCCGACTTCAGCGACAAGTGGAACGGGCTCAAGGCCCGCAGAGCGGCGCCTGAGCGGCATCGGGCGGCCGAATTGCCCGACCCGGCAGCCGAGCGCGCAGGCGATCGCCCTCGCGATCCGCGAGGCGCTCGAGACGGCGGGCCGCACCGCCGCGCTCGTCACTCCGGACCGCCTGCTGGCGCAGCGCGTGTCGGCGCTGCTCGGCCGCTGGGGGATCGAGGCCGACGACAGCGCCGGGCGCCCGCTGTCGCAGCTCGCGCCCGGCACATTGCTGCTGGCGATTGCTTCAGCCGCCGCCGACGACCTCGCGCCAGTGCCGCTGCTCGCCTTGCTCAAGCACCCGCTGGTCGGCGGGGAGGGGGACGAGCGGCTCAGCTGGCTCGACGACGTTCGCTCGCTCGACCTCGCGCTGCGGGGCCCAGGCCCGCGGGCGGGCTCGCCGGCCTCGACGCCTGGTTCGACGACAAGGGCTGCCACCAGCCATGGCGCCGGGTTCGCCCGCGCCTGGCAAAGGCCGCCGCGCGCTTTCGCCCAAGAGCGGCCGCTGGCCGGGTTCGCGGCGGCCCTGGGTGATGCCGCAACCCAGCTGGCCGGTGATCGTGCCTGGGCAGGCCAGGCAGGTCGCGCCTGTGCCGAGCTTCTCGCCGAGCTCCAGGCGCTCGACCCCGGCCTTGTCGTCGGCGCCGAAGACGGTCCGGCGATCCTTCGCCAGTTGCTCGACGGGTTCCGCATCCGCCCGCCCTATGGCGGCCACCCGCGCGTCGCCATCTGGGGCCTGCTCGAGGCGCGGCTGCAGCAGGCCGACCTGATGGTGCTCGGCGGCCTCAACGAAGGCGTCTGGCCGGCGCTTCCGGCGCCTGACCCGTGGCTTGCGCCCAAAATCCGATCGAACCTCGGGCTTCCGGGGCTCGAGTTCCGGGTTGGGCTTTCGGCGCAAGATTTCGCAAGCGCGCTTGGCGCTCCGCAGGTGCTGATCACCCGCGCGCTCGCCGCGACGGCCGCTCGCCCACGGTCGCCTCGCGCCTGTGGCTTCGGCTCCAGGCGATGACCGGCGGCCTGCCGCACGACACCAGGCTCGAGCGGCTCGCGGTCACGCTCGACAATCCCGGCGCGCCAAAGCCAGCCGAACGCGCGGCTCCTCGCCCGGCGCGCGAGCAGCGGCCGACCACGATATCGGTCACGGCGGTCGACCGGCTGAAGGCCGACCCGTTCGCATTCTACGCGCAGCAGGTGCTGAAGCTGCGCAGGCTCGACCCGGTCGATGCCGACCACAGCGCCGCGTGGAAAGGAACGGCGGTTCACGCGGTGCTCGAGCAATGGCTGGCTGAGGACGACTGCAATCCCGACCGTCTGATGGACCGCGCTCGAGCGCGCTGCTCGAAGCCGAGACCATCACCCGTTGCTGCGCGCTTGTGGCAGCCGCGGCTGACCGAGGCGATTCGCTGGATCGAGGATCAGGAGCGCTCGAACCAGACGAATGGCCGCCGCCCGCTCGCGGCCGAGAAGCGCGGCGAGGCGCGCCTCGACGGCGTTCTCCTGCACGGCAAGGCCGACCGCATCGACCGGCTCGCCGACGGCGGACTCGCGATCGTCGATTACAAGACGGGCAAGGCGCCGAGGCAGAAAGCGGTCGACGCGGGCTTTTCGCTCCAGCTCGGGCTGCTCGGCCTGATCGCGGAAGCCCGCGGGTTCGAGCAGCTGGAGGGCTGCCCCGAGCATTCGAATACTGGTCGCTGAGCAAATATGGCGACCAGTTCGGCAAGTGCGTGTCCCCCGACAAGAAGATGGGGCCGGACGAATTCCTCGAGCATGCGCGGAGCAATTTCCTCGAAGCGGCGCGCAAATGGCTGACCGGGGATGAGCCGTTCACCGCCAAGCTCAACCCGGCCTACGCGCCCTACGGCGACTATGACCAGCTGATGCGGCTGGAGGAATGGTACGGCCGCAGATGAAGCGCTTAACCGTTCTTCGGCTTCTTCTTGACGTTGGACGCGTAGAGCAAGGCGGCGACGATTGCAGCGGAGCCGATTCCGACCGCGACCCCGGCCTTGCGGAGCTTCGCCCGGCGCTCCTCGCCGCCCTCGTCGGTCTCGTTGCTTTCGGCCATGATCGTCTCCCGGCGGGCAGTTCCCGGCGCACATCTATGTGCGGGGGCGCGACAATGGAAGCCGTCCGCTGATGGCGAACCGGTTCAAGCCGCTCCCGACGCTCGAAGGCGCTCAGGCTGCAGCAGTCGATCCCAACGTGCATGCCGCGGTGTCGGCATCGGCAGGCACGGGCAAGACCCAGGTCCTCACCGGCCGAGTGCTGAGCCTGCTGCTGAATCGCGCGGATCCGGAAAGCATCCTGTGCCTGACCTTCACCAAGGCAGGGCGCGGCCGAGATGGCGAACCGCATCGCCAGGCGTCTCGCCGCCTGGGTGCGGATGAAGGACAATGAGCTCGGCGCCGACCTGATCGCGCTTCGCGCCGATCCCGGGCCGGCGACTCGCGAGCGGGCACGCCGATTGTTCGCCAAGGTGCTCGAGGCGCCGGGCGGGCTTCGCATCCAGACCATCCACAGCTTTGCCCAGGCGCTGCTTGCGGCCTTTCCGGCCGAAGCGGGGATCACGCAGGGGTTCAAGCCGATCGAAGGCCGCGCCGAGCAGGAGCTTGCCCGGACCACTCTCGCCAACCTCATTGCCGAGGCGGAAAGCCGCGGGCGATCAGCGGCTGATCGACGACGTCCAGTGCCTGAGCCTGCGCGCCGGAGAGGAGGGCGCGACCCAATATCTGATGCGCTGCGGCCAGGTGCCGGACGCAATGGCCGCGTTCGGCCCGGCCGAAGCGATCGAGCCGAGGTTGCGCGCGTCGATGAACCTGCCCGAAGGCTCGGCCGAGGATTACATCGCCGCGCATTGCGCCGACGACCGCTTTGATTGCGACCTGCTCCGCGCGATCGCCGAGGCGAACCGCAAGTGGGGCACCGCGACCGGCGCGAAGCTGGTCGGGAGCGTCGAGCGCTGGCTGGCGATGCCGCCGGCCGAGCGCGCGGCCGCGCTACCGGAGCTGGCGCCGGTCGTGTTCACCGGCGGCGGTGAGCTGAAGCAGGTGCAGCCGGGGCAGCGCAGGGCTGACCCGGCCTACGACAGCCACGCCGAGCGGCTGGCCCAGGCGGTGCGCGAGCTTTTCGCGGTCCAGAACGGTGCCCGTCTCGCCTCGGACATGGCCGCGGGGCTTCGCGCTGGGCAGGCGTTCGCCGCCGCCTACGCGAGGGCGAAGCGAAGCGCCGGAGTTGCAGACTTCAACGACCTGATCGCCTGGACTCGCCGGCTGCTGGCCACTCCCGGGATGGGCGAATGGGTGCGCTACAAGCTCGATCGGCGTACCGACCATATCCTGGTCGACGAATCGCAGGACACCAACCGCGAGCAGTGGGAGATCGTCCAGGCGCTTGCCGGCGAATATTTCGCCGGCGCCGGAGCGGCCGAGGGCCGAGCTCGAACCCTGTTCATGGTCGGCGACTTCAAGCAGGCGATCTTCGGTTTCCAGGGGACCGACCCGCGCGAGTTCGAGGCGGCGCGGCGCTGGGTGCGGGACCAGTCCGCGGCACTTCTCGAGGCCGAGGACGACGCCGGCGCCGGCGCGGCGCTCGAATTCCGCGACCTGTCGATCGAGGCGAGCTTCCGCTCCGCGCCGGCGGTGCTCGACGTCGTCGACAAGGTGATCGGCGAGGTCGGCTACCGCAACATGGGCCTGCCCGAGCCGCCGAAGGATCATGTCGCGCACTTCTCCACGCGGCCCGGAATGGTCGAGCTGTGGAAGCCGTTCGCCGCCGCCGCCAGTGAGGAAGAGGAGGAAGGGGAGGAGGGCTGGCTCGGCGAGGATGCGCGGCTCTACGCGTCGCAGCTCGCGCGGCAGGTGCGCCGCTGGCTCGATTCCGCCCCGACCATGGCCTCGACCCGACGCCCGCTGTCGGCGGGCGACGTGCTGATCCTCGTGCGCAGCCGCGGCGAGCTCGCCTCCCTGATCGTCGCGCGGCTGTTCGAGGAGGGGGTGCCCGTCGCCGGAATCGACCGGCTGCACCTCCAGGAGCCGATTGCGGTCAAGGACCTGCTCGCCGCGATCACCTTTGCCGTGCAGCCGCTCGACGATCTCAACCTTGCCAACCTTCTGGTGTCGCCGCTGGTCGGCTGGAGCCAGGAGCTGCTGCTCGAGCTCGCTTATGGCCGCGGCGAGATCGCGCTGTGGCAGAGGCTCGGCGAACGTTCGGGCGAGCGCCCCGAGTTTGCGGAGGCCCGCGAGATGCTCGGCTCGCTGCTCGCGATGGCCGACTATCCGACCCCGCACCGCTTCCTCGAGACGGTCCTGACGGGGCCCATCGAGGGACGCCGCAAGCTCTACGGCCGCCTGGGCCTCGCAGCGCGCGATCCGATCGACGAGCTGCTCGCGAGCGCCCTCGACTTCGAGGCTCAGGAAATCGCCTCGCTCGACCGCTTCCTCGCCTGGTTCGCGAGGGGCGAAGTCGAGATCAAGCGCGACCCTTCGGCCCCGGCGAATGCGGTCCGGGTGATGACCGTCCACGGCGCCAAGGGCCTCGAAGCGCCGCTGGTGATCCTCGCCGACGCCACCGCGAACCCGGACAAGCTCGGCGGACCTCAGCGCACCTTGTCCTTCCCAGTGCCCGGCATCGGCCAGGTGCCGCTGCTGCGCCCGCGCAAGGCGGAGCAGGTCACGCCCTTTGCCGAGCTGATCGCCGCCGAGAAGGAAGCCGACCTCCAGGAGCATTGGCGGCTGCTCTACGTCGGTCTTACCCGCGCCATCGACCGGCTGGTGGTCGCCGGGATCGAGCCGAAGACGAAGGACGGCGCGCGACCCGACAATTGCTGGCACATACGGGTCGAGCGAGCGCTTGTGTCGCTCGGCGCCGCGCCCGAGCCCGACGATCACTGGGGCGAGGTGCTTCGCTACCGCGGCTCGGTTCGGGCCGCGGCGGTCAAGCCGAAGGCAGCCGCTTCCCCGCTTCCCCCGCCACCCGTGCCCGACTGGGCACGCACGCCTGCTCCGCCCGAGGCGCGACCGCCGCGGCCGCTTGCGCCGTCGGCCATCGCCCATGACCGCGAAGCCGCTCCTCCACCGAGCGAGGCGCAGCGCGCCGCGGCCGTGCGCGGAACGCTGATCCACCAGCTGCTCGAGCGCCTCGCCGACGTGGAGCCCGGCCACAGGCACGCAGCCGCGCTCCGCTGGCGCGAGCGCTCCGGCGGCGTCCCCGATGCGGCCGCTCGCGAGGAGATCGCAAGCACCGTGTGCGAAGTCCTTTCGCACGCGGACTATGCGCCGCTGTTCGGCCCTGGCTCGCTCGCCGAGGCCCCGCTTGCAGCGGCGCTGCCGGACGGCACCGTCATCGCCGGAACGGTCGACCGGCTGCTGGTCGAGCCCGACTGCATTTCAGTCATCGACTTCAAGACCGGCCGCGTCCCGGAATCGGATAGCGCGATTCCCGCGTCTCACCGCGCGCAGATGCACGCCTATAGCAACGCCCTGCGAGTGATCTTTCCGGGCCGGAAAGTCCGTGCGGCTCTGCTCTACACCGGCGCGCCGCGTCTTTTCGACCTCGACTGTTGAGGCTCGCGGGCCAAGCGCCCATATGCGCGCCAACCCAAGTTGGGAGAAACGCTCCAATGGCAACCAAGACCGTCACCGACCAGAGCTTTCCAACCGAGGTGCTGGGCGCTTCAGGTCCCTGTCCTCGTCGACTTCTGGGCCGAGTGGTGTGGTCCGTGCCGGATGATTGCACCGGCGCTCGAGGAGATCTCCAACGATCTCGGCGAAAAGGTGACCGTCGCCAAGCTCAACATCGACGAGAACCCCGACACTCCGGGCCGCTACGGCGTCCGCGGGATCCCCACCATGCTTCTGTTCAAGGACGGCCAGCCGGTCGCTCAGAAGGTCGGCGCGGCGCCGCGCGGGCAGATCCAGCAGTGGCTTGAGGGCCAGCTCTAGGCTCAGTCCCCCGGCGGCTCCGTGCCCTGCAGCCCACGTGTGTCGGGCCTGAACCTGTCGTGCCGCGGCAATTCGTCGCGCGGGTTGAACCAGGGCACCTTGCTCCCCCAGAAGATGTGGAAAGCGGGCGCGACGGCACCGGGCCGATCGAGCGTCGCGACGCTGAAATCGAGCGTCTCCGGCTGATGGTCGACCTGCATCAGGAAAGGCGTTCCGCACTCCGAGCAGAAGCTGCGATGCCCGAAGCTCGACGACCTCACCTGCCGCACCTCGTCCCCCCCTTGTGTCCAGCGCAGGTCGGCGACCGGAACGCTCGCGAACACCATTGCCGGTGAGCCGCTGGTGAGCTGGCAGGTGCGGCAATGGCACCAGCCGCAATCGAACGGCTCGCTTGCCAGCTCGTAGCGAACTGCACCGCACATGCACCCGCCGGTCCACCTGGCCATGAATTTCCCCTTCAATTGACTAGCCTAGGGGGGCTCCTTACATCGCCCAGCACAAGCCCGCGCGAAGGGGAAATGGTTCCTCGTTCGACCGCGTGAGGAGCCAGGAATTTCCATGTTCGCCGGAGTGGCCAAGAAAATCTTCGGATCGGCTAACGACCGCTACGTCCGGAGCCTCGGGAAATTTGTCGACGCGATCAACGGCTTCGAGCCGACCATCTCGGCCATGACCGATGAGGAGCTTCGCGGTCAGACCGATATCTTTCGCCGCCGCCTCGCCGACGGAGCGAAGCTCGACGATCTTCTCCCCGAAGCCTTTGCCACGGTGCGCGAGGCCGCGGTCCGCACCCTCGGCCAGCGCCATTATGACGTTCAGCTGATCGGCGGCATCGCGCTCCACCGAGGCGAGATCGCCGAGATGAAGACCGGCGAGGGCAAGACCTTGGTCGCCACGCTCGCGGTCTATCTCAACGCGCTTCCGGGCAAGGGCGTCCACGTCGTCACCGTCAACGACTATCTCGCCCGCCGCGACGCCGAATGGATGGGCCAGATCTACACGTTCCTGGGGCTCACCGTCGGCGTGATCGTGCCCAACATGATCGACCAGAATCGCCGCGACGCCTATTTGAGCGACATCACCTACGCGACCAACAACGAGCTCGGCTTCGACTATCTGCGCGACAATATGAAATATTCGCGCGAGCAGATGGTCCAGCGGCCGTTCAATTTCGCGATCGTCGACGAGGTGGACTCGATCCTGATCGACGAGGCGCGCACCCCGCTGATCATCTCCGGACCGACCGACGACAAGTCGGAGCTCTATGTCTCGGTCGACGCGCTGGTGAAGAGCTTCACGCCCGAGGATTATCACAAGGACGAGAAGCAGAAGTCCGTCGTCCTGACCGAGGATGGGACCGAAAAGGCCGAGCGGATGCTCGAGGAGGCGGGCCTGATCGAAGGCCGCAACCTCTACGACATCGCCAACACCCAGGTCGTCCACCACTTGAACCAGGCGTTGAAAGCCAACGTCATGTTCAAGCGGGACATCGATTACATCGTCAAGGACGGCAAGGTCGTCATCATCGACGAGTTCACCGGCCGGATGATGGACGGGCGCCGCTGGTCGGACGGTCTCCACCAGGCGGTCGAGGCCAAGGAAGCCGTGGACATCGAGCCCGAGAACCAGACGCTCGCCTCGATCACCTTCCAGAATTATTTCCGCATGTACCCGAAGCTGTCGGGAATGACCGGCACGGCGGCGACCGAAGCCCCGGAATTCTTCGACATCTACAAGATGAACGTCGTGTCGATCCCGACCAACGTGCCGGTCTGCCGGGTCGACGAGGACGACCAGTTCTACAAGAACATCACCGACAAGTTCGCGGCGATCGCCAAGGAGCTCAAGGACAAGCAGGACAAGGGCCAGCCGGCCTTGGTCGGCACCGTCTCGATCGAAAAGTCCGAGATGCTGTCGGAATTTCTCAACCGCGAAGGCATAACGCACTCGGTGCTCAATGCCCGCTTCCACGAGATGGAAGCGCATATTGTCGCCCAGGCCGGCCGCCTGGGTGCAGTGACGATCGCGACCAACATGGCCGGCCGCGGCACCGACATCCAGCTCGGCGGCAATATCGACTTTCGAATCCAGGACGAGCTTTCGCAAGTGGAGGAAGGGCCGGAGCGCGAGCGCGCGATTGAGCGCATCCGCGAGGAAGTCGCCGACGAGAAGCGCAAGGTGCTCGAAGCGGGCGGCCTCTACGTGCTCGGCACCGAGCGGCACGAGAGCCGGCGCATCGACAACCAGCTGCGCGGCCGCTCCGGCCGCCAGGGCGATCCGGGCCTGTCGAAATTCTACCTGAGCCTCGACGACGATCTGCTGCGCATCTTCGGCCCGCAGACCATGTTCGCGCGGCTGATGAACAAGAACCTCGAGGACGGCGAAGCGATCGTGTCCCCGTGGATCTCCAAGGCGATCGAGACCGCCCAGAAGAAGGTCGAGGCGCGCAACTACGACATTCGCAAGCAGGTCGTCGAATATGACGACGTGATGAACGACCAGCGCAAGGTGATCTACGAGCAGCGCGCCGAGATCATGGACGCGGGGTCGGTCAGCGACGTCGTCACCGACATGCGCGTCGAAACCGTCTCGTCGATCGTCGTGGCGCACTGCCCACCCGGCACCTATCCCGAGCAATGGGACGTCGAGGGCTTGAAGGAGAGCGTCGACGCGGTCTTCGGACTCCAGCCGCCGCTCGAGGAGTGGCTCGAGGAAGAAGCGGTCGAGCAGGAAATCATCGTCGAGCGGCTCCAGAAACAGGCCGACGAGGCGATGGAGGCCAAGCTCGCCGAAGCCGATCCCGAGCGCTGGGTCCAGGTCGAGAAGAACGTCCTGCTGCAGACGCTCGACCATTTCTGGAAGGAGCATCTGGCGACGCTCGACGCTCTTCGCGCCGTGATTCACCTCAGGAGCTACGCGCAGAAGAAGCCGATCGACGAGTACAAGCAGGAGGCGTTCCTGCTGTTCGAGCGGCTGCTGATCTCGATCCGCGAGGAAGTCACGCGCTTGCTGATGCGCGCGCAGGTGCAGTTCGAGGAGCCGCCGCCGCTCGAGCTCCCCGACTTCATCACCCAGCACATCGACCCGTTCTCGGGCGAGGACGACACCGCCGACCTCGACCATGCGGCGGGCTCGATCCTCTCGAGCCTCGGCATTTCACCGCTCAACATCCCGACGCCCGAGCTGCCCGCTGGCGTCGGCGAAGCACCACCGCAGCCGGTCAGCCGCAACGCCCCGTGCCCGTGCGGCTCGGGCAAGAAGTTCAAGCATTGCCACGGGCAGCTCGCGTAGAGCCGGGCCCGGCCGGCGGCCCGATCGACCGAACAAAGCTGAGGCTCGCCTACCGGCCTGACGAGGAGCCGGTCGCGCGTGAGCGCATCGATCAGGCGCGGCTGGACCCCGTCGCGCTGGCTGAAGCGACGGTGACTGCGCGCGGGCTGGTCAACGGAGTGCGCGCTCACAAGCCGTCCGGGCTCGATGCTTTCCTGCACGCCTACGACCTCGGCTCGGACGAGGGCATCGCGATGATGTGCCTCGCCGAAGCGCTGCTGCGCATCCCTGATGCCCACACCGCCGACGAGCTGATCGCCGACAAGCTCGCCGGCCCCGACTGGGCGGAAAAGCTCGGACAGTCGGGCTCGGCCTTCGTCAACGCCGCGACCTTCTCGCTGCTCCTGACCGGCAAGGTGCTGGAAGGCGCCAACGACCGAAGCGACAACTGGCGCTCGGCGCTCGGCCGCGCGGTCGGCCGCCTCGGCGAGCCCGTGGTGCGCACCGCGGTGCGCGAGGCGATGAAGATCCTCGGCCGCAACTTCGTGTTCGGCCGGACGATCGACGAGGCGCTGCGCCGGGCTGAGCCCGAACGCGCGCGCGGGCTCACCCACAGCTTCGACATGCTCGGGGAGGCCGCCCGGACGTACGAGGATGCCGCGCGCTACGCCGACTCCTATCGCCGCGCGCTCGAGCGAATCGCTGCCGATGCCAAGGGCGGCTTCGTCCGCTCGCCCGGCATTTCGGTCAAGCTGACCGCGCTCCACCCGCGGTTCGAATATACGCACGCCGGCGAAGCCGTCGCCGCGGTCGTGCCGGTGCTTCGCGAGCTCGCGCTCATCGCGTCGCGCGCGGACGTCCACCTGACCATCGACGCCGAAGAGGCCGACCGGCTCGAGCTTCAGCTCGACGTTTTCGAGGCGCTCGTTGCCGACGACGAACTGTTCGCTAACGGCTGGGCAGGTTTCGGTATCGCCGTTCAGGCCTATCAGAAGCGTGCCGCGCCCTTGTGCGACTGGGTGATCGACCTTGCGCGCGCGCACGGTCGCAGGCTGATGGTCCGGCTGGTCAAGGGCGCCTATTGGGACACGGAGATCAAGGCCGCGCAGGTCGCGGGCCTGGCCGACTATCCGGTGTTCACCCGCAAGGTGGCGACCGACGTCTCTTTTCTCGCCTGCGCGAAGACGCTGTTTGCCGCGAGCGACGTGATTTATCCGGCTTTCGCGACCCACAACGCAAATACGATCGGCCAGGTGAAGGCGCTTGCGGGCAGCACGCCGTTCGAGTTCCAGCGCCTGCACGGCATGGGCGAGGCGCTGTACGAGGAGGTCGCCAGGCTCGAGCGCGCGGCCGGCAATGAGCCGACGCCGGTGCGCATCTACGCTCCAGTCGGCAGCCACAAGGAGCTGCTCGCCTATCTCGTCCGCCGCCTGCTCGAGAACGGCGCCAACTCGAGCTTCGTCAACCGCATCGCCGACGAGCATGTCGACTCCGACGAGCTGGTGAAGGACCCGGTCTCGGAGCTCGAGCGGCTGAACCCGAAACGCAACTCGGCGATTCCGATGCCGCGCGACATCTTCGGGCGAGCCCGGCGCAACAGCGCGGGCGTGGACCTTTCGGACCCGCTGGTGCGCGAGCCGCTTCTTGAGCGGCTCGAGGCGCTCGAAAGCCGCAGCTGGCGCGCGGGTGGGGCGGGGCAGGGGAGGCCGGTCGTCTCCCCGCACGACCACCGGATCCAGGTCGGCACCGTCACCGAGGCCACCGACCAGGATGTCGACCGGATGGTTCGCACGGCTGCGGCCGCCCAACCCGACTGGGATGCGCTCGGCGGCGGCGCGGGCGCGCGGCTGCTCGACCGCACCGCCGATCTGTTCGAGGAGCACTCGCAGGAGTTCTTTTCCCTGTGCATGCGCGAGGGCGGAAAAACCCTGCCCGACGCAGTGCTCGAGGTGCGCGAGGCGGTCGATTTCCTGCGATATTATGCGTCGGAGGCGCGGTCTAAATTCTCCGGCCCCTTGCCACTTCCCGGCCCGACCGGCGAGCAGAATCAGCTTCGCCTGCACGGCCGCGGCGCGTTCGTGTGCATTTCGCCGTGGAACTTCCCCCTCGCGATTTTCACCGGACCGGTTGCCGCCGCGCTTGCCGCCGGCAACACCGCAATCGCCAAGCCTGCGGAGCAGACGCCGTTGATCGCTGACTATGCAGTCGAGCTGATGCACCGCGCGGGCATTCCCGAACAGGTCGTCCAGCTGGCGCCGGGCGACGGGCGCGTCGGGGCGGCGCTGACCTCGCATCCATCCATCGCCGGCGTCGCTTTCACCGGCTCGACCGAGGTCGCTCGCATCATCAACCGCACGCTCGCCGCCGGCGACGGCGCGATGATCCCCTTGATCGCCGAGACCGGCGGACAGAATGCGATGATCGTCGACAGCTCGGCGCTGCCCGAGCAGGTCACGCGCGACGTGGTCTCGTCCGCGTTCCAGAGCGCCGGCCAGCGCTGCTCGGCGCTTCGCGTCCTGTTCCTCCAGGAAGAGGTCGCCGATGCGATGATCGCAATGATCGCCGGGGCAATGCGCGCGCTGAAGGTCGGCGACCCGCGCGATCTCGCGACGGACTGCGGCCCGGTGATCGATGCCGACGCGAAAAAGGCGCTCGACGAGCATCTCGCCTGGCTCGACGCGAACGCCAGGCGGATCTGCCGCCTCGACCTGCCGCCCGAGACCGCCCACGGCACCTTCGTCGCCCCGGCCATGTATGAAATCGGCTCTCTAAGTGACTTGAACCGCGAGAATTTCGGCCCGATCCTCCACGTCATTCGCTTTGCTGCAGAGGATCTCGGCGAGGTCGTCGATGCGATCAACGTGACCGGTTACGGGCTCACCCTCGGCCTGCAGAGCCGCATCGACACCACGCGCGACTTCATCGAGCAGCGCGCTCGTGTCGGCAATTTCTACGTGAACCGCAACCAGATCGGAGCGGTCGTCGAAAGCCAGCCGTTCGGGGGCGAAGGCCTTTCCGGCACCGGCCCCAAAGCCGGTGGCCCGCATTACGTCCCCCGCTTCGCAACCGAGCGCGTCACCTGCATCGACACTACCGCGGCCGGTGGCAATGCGACGCTGATGGCCGCCCTCGAGGGCTGAGGCGCGCGCCTTGGCTCTAGCTGATCGATCACCCTCGAGCGATTGGCCGGCCACGCTTCGCGCCAACGCTCGCTTCACAATGGCGCGATTTGCGGCTGCGCGCAGCAGTTGGGGAAACTATTTGCGCTTGGGGCCTATCAGACCTCGTCGCGGGGAAGGTCGTCGAGTGAGCAAGCGCATTCCTCTCGATGAGGCGTTGGTCAGGGCGCGCTCGAACAAGTACGGCCGAATGGCGGGCAGGGGGAAAGACAACCGCCTTGAGCCGGAATGCTGGCCCCACGTGAAGCCGAGTTTCCACTTCACCAATGAGCAGAAATTCTTCGCCATCGGAAGCTGCTTTGCCCAGAACATCGCAAGCGCCTCGTCCTCGACGGCTACAATGTCCTGGGTGCGGCGGGTCTCGAGGGTGATCGCCGCAACCGCTACACCCCGCCCGCCATCTACCAGGAACTCGCCTGGGCAGCGCACATCCGTCACCGCGACGGGCGCGTGGCGGACGAAGACCTTGCGCCCATGCTGATCGAGCTTGGGGAGGGGCAGTGGACGGACCTCTGGTCGCGGCCGCTGAAAGGGCCGCCGGTCGATCGCGAGCAGGCGGTCGCCAGCCGAACCGCGCTCTACGAGCATTTCAAGGACGCGTTCGAAGCCGATGTCGTGATCATCACGCTCGGACTGATCGAAGCCTGGTGGGACGAGGTCAGCCGGTCCTATGTCGAGTTCGACACGCCTTGGGCGCGGCGCCCCGACCGCGATCGCTTTCGCTTTCGCTTCGAGCGCCTGAGCTTCGAGCGCTGCAGGGACTATGTCGAACGCACGTTGCAATTGCTCCTCGACGGCACCCGCCGAGTCCTGATCACCACCTCTCCCGTGGTCATGGCGCGGACTTTCACAAGCGACGACGTGATCGTCGCCAACAGCCAGTCGAAGTCCGTGCTGCGTGCCGTCGCCGGCGAGCTGTCGGAGAAGTACGAGGGCGTCGATTATTTTCCGAGCTTCGAGATCGCGATGCTCACCCGCCGCCCGGAGGTGTGGGAAGACGATCTTACGCATGTCCAGCCGAACTTCATCGCCCGGATCATGCAGCATGTGACGAACGCCTATGTGCCCGGCAGCGTGCACCCGGACGCACGGACGATGCTGCAGATGGCCAACCTGGTCGAGGCGCAGCAGTTCGACGAGGCGCAACGGCTCTATGACCTCCTCGGCGAGGCCTTGTGGGGATGCGCGGACCCGGCTGTCCACATCGCAGACACGCGCCTCGCGCTGCGCAAGGCGAACCGCGAGCTCGCGCTGCGCCACGCGCTTTGCGTCGATCGGGCTGACGATCTGCTTTACGCAAACCACGCCGAATGGATGTTCGTCGTGGCGCGGCTTCTCGGGCAATCGCCCGAGCACCGCGAGCTCGCTGCCGGGATCAGCGGCCGGCTCCTGAACATCGGCTCGGAACGACCGGACCTGTTCACCAGGCTGCTCATCGACCGGCAGCGGGCCGGCGACGAGGAGGGCGTGTGCGAAGTTGTCGCGATGGTGCGCAAAGCCGACGTCGACCATCCGGTTCTGATCCACAAGCTGGCCGCGAAGATGCATGAGCTGGGGCAAACCCGCGAAGCTCTGGAGATGGTCGACCGGCAGCTCGCCAGGACTCCTGACAACGGGCTGATGCTCGCGCGTCGCGCGCGGCTGTTGCTGGCGCTTGATCGCCCGCGGGAGGCGGTCGAGCCGCTCAGGCGGCTGGCGGAAGTGGAGCCCGACAACGGTTGGGCTTTTCTGACGCTGGCCCGCAGCCTGATGAAGGTCGGCCGAGCGGCCGAAGCGCCTGAGGCCGTCGACAGCCTGCTTCGAGTCGCTGTCAACGCCCAGGCGCTCGCGCTCAAGGCGCGGCTGCTGACCAGACTCGGCCGCAGTCAGGAGGCCCTCGCCACCGCCAGGCATGCGCAAGCAGCGGCACAGGGCGACGCCGCGGTGTTGCGGGAAGTCCTGCCCCTGCTCGCCGGTGCCACCATGTGACTTGCACCCTGAGCGACAGGCGCGGCCCCCGCGCTATCGGACCCGCTGTCCGAAACTGAGGGTAAAATAGCACCGTCAGAAAATAAAGGTCAGATTCTTACTATTCTGGTTGACCCCGCGCCGGTGCCCTGCGAGACGCAGCTTTGCAGCGGAGCCGGGGGGCATTTTCCGCGGCAATTCGAAGGGGCGGGGGTTTGGCGCGAGCGGGGGCGCGCGCCAAGCTTCTCCAACCAGCCTTTTGGAAGCAACCAGCTCAGTCTCGGTACAGTGCGCGAGGCTGCGAACGAGTAATGCCGCGGTGTCCAACAAGCTTGCGTCACTCACCGACAACGAAGGCGCGCTGCTCGCCTTGATCCTGAGGCGGCAGCCCGTGTCCGCCTATCAGATCGGCCGAGCGTTCGACGATTCGCCGATCCACACGCTCAACACGAGCAAGGGCAAGCTCTATCCGCTGCTCCAGCGGCTCAATCTGCGCGGGCTGCTCAGTTCGGACATGGTGGAGGGCGACCGCCGGCGCACGCAGCTGTTCGCATGCACCGACTTGGGACGCGCGGCGCTCAAGGAGTGGGTCTACGCGGTCCGGCAGGAGCATGACCTGCTGCACGATCCGCTGCGCAAGAAGCTCCAGGCATTCGACCTGCTTGCCCCCGACGAGCAGGTGCATTGGGTCGAAACGGCGACCGCTCGGCTTCGCACTCGCATGGCAGAGGTCGAGGCGTTCCACGCCGAGTGCGAAGGGCCGTT
>JAUJOV010000050.1 GCA_030447545.1 Sphingomicrobium sp.
AGAGCTTTCTCCAGGAGAACGGTGTCTCCGCCACGGTGGTCAAGATGACCGGCGCGGTAGAGCTCGCCCCCCGGCTTCAGATCGCCGGCTTCATGTGCGACCTCGTCTCGACGGGCGCGACCCTGGAGGCCAACGGCCTGCGCGCGATCGAGACGGTTTTCGAAAGCGAGGCCGTCCTCATCCGCACCAGAAAACCAGTCGCCGAAGCGAAGCTGGAGCAGGGCGAGCGCCTGCTGCGCAGGATCGAAGGGGTGCTCGCCACCAAGGAATCGAAGTACATCATGCTGAACGCTTCCGAGGACGCGCTTGCACAGATAACCGCGATCCTGCCGGGGGCCGAAGCGCCGATGATCCTCCCGCTCCACGGGCGCCCCGGCCACTTCGCGGTGCATGCCGTTTGCCAGGAGTCCGTTTTCTGGGAGACGCTTCAGAAACTGAAGGCGGCCGGCGCTTCGGCCATTCTCGTGGTTCCAATCGAAAAGATGCTGATGTGAAGATCCTTGTTTGGAATCATCTCGGCGAAACTGAACGGCTCCAGGCCCTCGCGCGGCCCGAGCAGCGCAGCGACCGAAGGGTCGTCGAGACCGTCCGCGCGATCGTCGATGACGTGCGTACCCGCGGCTGGGCGGCCGTTGCCGAGCATTCTGAACGGCTCGACGGCGAAGCGCCGCGGCTGATCGCCGTTGCACCGATCGCGGCCGAGGCGCGGCGCAGCCTTTCCGCCGATGCTGTCGAAGCGATCGAGTTCGCCTACCGGAACATCCTGGCGTTCCACGCTGAAAGTCTGCCGAGCGAGCATGCGGTGGAAACCGTTCCGGGCCTCAGCGTGCGTAAGGTGTGGCGCCCGCTCGACCGCGTTGGTCTTTATGTCCCAGGAGGAAAGACCCCGCTTTTCTCGACCCTGCTGATGCTGGCGGTGCCCGCTCGTGCCGCAGGGGTCGAGGATATCGTGGTGGTGACGCCGCCGCGTCCTGAAGGCGGGCTCGACCCGGTCGTTGCGTTCGCCGCCGATCTTTGCGGGGTCGAGTCGATTTGGACGGTCGGCGGAGCGCAGGCCATTGCCGCGCTGGGGCTCGGGGCAGGGGGCATTCCGCGCGTTGCCAAAATCTGCGGCCCAGGAAATGCCTATGTCGCTGAGGCAAAGGCATATCTCGCCTCGCTGCCGGGCGGCCTCGCGATCGACATGCCCGCCGGCCCCAGCGAGCTTCTCGTGCTCGCGGACGAAAGCGCCGACGTGGGGCTGGTGGCAGCCGACCTCCTCAGTCAGGCCGAGCACGACCCTTCCGCGCAAGTGCTCCTCGTTACCACATCGCCTGAGCTTGCCGAGACGGTGCAGGATCGCATTGGAGGGCTTGCCGCACGATTGCCGAGAAGCGCGATCGCAGCAGCCTCGCTGGCCAATGCCCGCATCATAACTGCCGACAGTCTCGACCAAGCGATCGAAATCGCCAATCTTTACGCTCCGGAACACCTGTCGCTGGCGGTTGAAGCGCCGGAGGCGCTGGTCCCGCTCGTCCGAAATGCAGGCGCCGTTTTTGCCGGCCACTGCGCGTCCGAGACGTTCGGGGACTATCTCGCCGGCAGCAGCCATGTGCTTCCCACCGACGGCGCGGCCCGCGCCTGGAGCGGCGTCTCGGTCTATACCTTCCTCAAGGCGATGAGCGTGCAGCAGGTGACGCGCGAAACGGCCCGCCGTCTTGCCGCGCCTGCGGCAGCGCTCGCTCGGCTCGAGGGGCTCGAAGCCCATGCCTTGTCCGCTGAAGCGCGCCTGGAGAGGGTGCCGGCATGACCACGCTCGCTGCACGCCTCGCGCGCCCGGAGATACTCGCGCTGGAACCGTTCGACATCGCCGCGCAAGCCAATTCCGTCTTTACGGCCGACGCGATCAAGCTCGATGCCAATGAGAATCCGTTTGCGCCGCTTGTGCAGGGGCCGCTCTCGCAGCGGATCAACCGTTATCCCGAGCCCCAGCCCGCTCCGCTTCGCCGAACCATGGCGGCGCTTTATGGCGTTGAGCCGGAGAATCTGGTCATCACGCGCGGCGCGGATGATGCGATCGACATTCTCGTGCGCGCCTTTTGCCGCCCGGAGGTGGACGCCGTTTCCATCTGCCAGCCGACCTTTTCGGCTTACGCGCATTTTGCAAGGCTGCAGGGCGCGCGCGTCCTTGAGATGCGGCTCAAGCAGAATTTCGACTTCGATCCCGCGAGCTTCATCGAGGCGGCTCGAGCCGACCCTTCGCTGAAGCTTGCCTTCATCTGCTCGCCCAACAATCCGACGGGCAACCCTGTCCCAGCCGCTGACGTGCTTCGGGTTGTAGACGCCCTTCCCGACACCATCATCGTGCTCGACGAAGCTTACATAGAATTCTCCGAGCTCGAGAGCCTCGCCCCGGAGGCGACCCGCCGCGACAATCTCGTCATTCTTCGAACCCTGTCGAAGGCTTATGGGCTTGCCGGTGCCCGGATCGGGTGCGCCATAGGCAATGTCGATCTGATCGCGCTGGCGGGAAGGGCGCTTCCCCCCTATCCGCTGCCCTCGGTGTCGATCGAAGCCGCGCTTGCGGCGCTGTCGCCATCGCGCCGTTCGGTCCATGAGGATCGGATTGCGACCCTCAAGGCGGAGCGGGAGCGGCTCGCCAAGCTGCTCGAGAGCTCACCCATCGTCAGAAAAGTTCGCTCCGGCGGCGGCAACTTCCTGTTCCTCGAAGTGGACGAACCCGAAGCTTTGTCAGCCAAGCTCCCGCAGCCTCGGCATCCGCGTCCGCTTTCGCCCGAACGCCGCGCCTGGGGGAGTGCGTCTCAGCATCGGCAGCGATGCGGAAAATGCAGCAGCGCTTTGCTGCCTTCGGGGTACGGCTGGACGAAAAACCGGCGCGCCGCGGCGAAGTGGTGCGCGACACCAAGGAGACGAGTATCGCGGTCGCGGTTGATCTCGACCGGTCCGAGCCGCGTCGGATCGACACGGGCGTTCCTTTCTTCGATCACATGCTCGACCAGATAGCTGCGCATGGCGGCTTTTCGCTGACGCTTGCGTGCGGGCGATCTCGACATCGACGCGCATCACAGCATCGAGGACTGCGCGATCGCCTTTGGCAGCGCGCTGTCCAAAGCCCTTGGGGAGCGTGCTGCGGTATTGGCCGCTTCGGCTTTTCGCTGCCGATGGACGAGACCGAGGCGCATGTGCTGATCGACCTTTCGGGGCGGCCCTACAGCCAATTCGAGGAAGTTTCGAGGCGAGCCACATCGGCGCCTACCCGACGGAAATGACGCGCCACGTCTTCCGCTCGCTTGGCGACAGCCTCGGCGCTGCGATCCACGTCCGCGTCAGCGGCGAGAACGACCATCACAAGACCGAGGCCTGCTTCAAGGCGTTTGGCCGCGCGCTTCGCCAGGCGGTCGCACGCGAAGGCGGTGATGTTCTTCCAAGCACCAAGGGCGTCCCAGAAGCTCGCCATTGTCGACGTCGGCTGCGGCAATCTCGGCTCGGTCGCGATCGCGTTCGAGCGGTTCGGCATAACGCCCACTATAACCGGCGAGGCGGATGAAATTGCGTCCGCCGACAAAGTCATCCTGCCGGGCGTCGGTGCGGCTGGCTATGCCATGGAGGAGATCGACGCGAGGGCCTTCGCGGGCCGCTTCGGGCACTGAAGCAGCCGGTGCTCGGCATCTGTCTTGGCATGCAGCTCCTGTTCGATCGGTCGGAGGAAGAAGATACTGCGTGCCTCGGGATCATCCCAGGCGGGGTTCGAAAGCTCGAGCCAGCTCCGGCTATGCCCGTTCCGCACATGGGCTGGAGCAGCCTGGATGTGCGCCAACCAGGCCTTGGCCTTCAAAGCGGCGACTATGTCTATTTCGCGCACAGCTTTGCTTGCGAGGATGGCCTGCACAGCGTCGCCACCGCCGAATATGGCCGCCCGATCCCTGCGGTGGTCCGCAGGGGGCAACCATCTCGGCGCGCAATTCCACCCCAGCGCTCGGGCGAAGCCGGCGCACGCTTTCTCGAGGCCTTTCTCGCATCATGATCATCTGCCGCCATGGACCTGATGGGCGGCCAATGCGTGCGGCTCGCGCAAGGGCGCTTCGAGGACGAACCGCCTCGAACGATCCCACGCAGGCGCTGGAACGGTTCGCGAGCGACGGCGCGGAGTGGGCCCATATCGTCGATCTCGATGGCGCGCGGGCGCGCGAGCCCCGACAGCACGAGCTCATTGCAAATCTGGCAAGAGGATCGGCGCTGAAGCTTCAAGTTGCCGGCGGGTTCCGCACGGCGGATCAGATCGCAGCGATGCTCGATGCGGGCGTCGCCCGAGTGGTGATCGGCAGCCTTGCCGTGAAGGAGCCGGAGATCGTCCAAGGCTTCCTCAAGACCTTCGGCGGCGACCGGATCACGATCGCCCTCGACGTCAATATCGTCGATGGCGGACCGATGGTCGCGACTGCCGGCTGGACAGAGACGTCCGGCCGAACCTTGTGGAACACCGCCGCGCTTTACCGCGAGGCGCGGCACCTTCTGGTCACGGACATCAGCCGCGACGGCATGCTGACCGGCCCCAATTTCGACCTTTTGGCCGAAGCGGTCGAACGCCTGCCGCACCTTAGCGTGCAGGCGTCGGGCGGCATCGCCTCGCTGGAGGATTTGAAACCGCTGAGGACGGCCGGCGTCATCATCGGCAAGGCGCTTTGGGAAGGCCGCATCGCGCTGAGGGAGGCGGTTGCACTTGCCCGCGCGTAGGATCATTCCGTGCCTCGACGTGAAAGATGGCCGCGTCGTCAAGGGCGTGCAGTTTCGCGACCAGCGCGACATTGGCGACATCGTCGAACATGCGCTGCGCTACCGTGACGAGGGCGCCGACGAGCTCGTATTCTACGACATCACTGCGAGCGCCGAGGGGCGTAGCCTCGACCCCGAATGGATCCGGCGTATTGCCCGCGTCATCGACATTCCCTTTGCCGTTGCCGGGGGCGTACGCACCCGGGGCCAGGCTGCCGCCTGCCTGGACGCCGGCGCCGACAAGGTGTCGATCAACTCGCCTGCACTCGAGCGGCCCAAGCTCATCGAAGAGCTCGCGCGCGACTTCGGCAACCAATGCATCGTACTCGGCGTCGACAGTTTCGAAGAAGGCGGCGACTATTTCGTCAAGCAATATACCGGAAGCGAAGCGAGCACGCGTGACACGGGCCTGCGTAGCCTCGACTGGGTTCGGGAGGCGACCGAGCGCGGCGCGGGCGAAATCGTCCTCAACTGCATGCGGCGGGACGGCGTGCGCACCGGCTACGATCTCGCGCATACGGCCGCAGTTATCCAAGCCGTGTCGGTTCCGGTGATCGCTTCCGGCGGCGCCGGCGCGCCGGACCATTTCCGCCAAGCCTTCGACATCGGAGCTAGCGGCGCGCTTGCCGCGACAGTCTTCCACGACCGGCTGATCGCCATTCCCGAACTGAAGGAGTATCTCGGCACATGCGGGATAGAAATGCGCCGCTGAACGCAAGCGACATGGGCGCACTTGCCTGGGACAAGATGGGGGGGCTTCTGCCGGCTGTGGTGCAGGATAGCCGCACACTTCAGATCCTGATGCTTGGCTACATGAACCGCGAAGCGTTGGAGGCGACGCTGCAATCTGGCTACGCGACCTTCTTCAGCCGGTCGAAACAACGGCTGTGGCAGAAGGGCGAGACCAGCGGAAATCGCCTGGTTGTCCGCGGCGTCTTTGCCGACTGCGACGCCGACGCGCTTGTGGTCAAGGCGGAGCCCGCCGGCCCAACCTGCCATCTCGGCACGACCAGCTGCTTCAGCGCGAACGAAGGCGAGGGGATCGCCTTCCTGCCGCGCCTGGCCGCGATCGTGCACGAGCGCGCTGAGGCGGGCGGGACGAACAGCTACACAGCAAAGCTTCTCGCCGAAGGACCCGTACGCATCGCGCAGAAGGTCGGCGAGGAAGGGGTGGAGGTCGCGCTTGCCGGCGCTGTGGGTGATCGCGAGAACTGCATCGAGGAAACGGCCGACCTTATCTATCACCTCACGGTGCTGATGGAGGCTCTTGGCTTCGGCTGGGAGGATGTCGGCGAGCGCCTTCGGCAACGCCATTCGGGCAGCTAGACCCGCGCTGCTTCCCGCAGCAGTGGCAGCGCTTCTTCGAATAGCTCGGGTGTCGCTGCGGCGACCACTTGGCCCGCGCTGAAGTCGGACCCGCCGCTCCAATTGCCGATCATCCCGCCTGCGCCGCGCACGACGGGGATGAGGGCGTTCAAATCGTAGGAGTTGAGGCCGCTCTCGACAACGAGATCGATCGTCCCGGCCGCGAGCCGGGCATAGCCATAGCCGTCATGTCCGTAGCGGGTCGTTCGCACGCGGGACCGGATCGCTGCGAAAGCATTGGCCTCGGCGGCGGCCGCGAACAGGAACGGGTCCGTCGTCGAAAAGCGCGCGCCGGGCAGGCTCCGGCACAAGCTGGTCTTGAGCGGCCGCTCCTCCCCGCCCGTGATCAAGGTGGCGGTTTTGCAATCGCCGA
>JAUJOV010000051.1 GCA_030447545.1 Sphingomicrobium sp.
CGGCAGTGACGATTTGCGCCGACAGCAGATTGTCGCAGGTCAGTCCGTACTTGCCGGCAAGCCAGCCCAGCCCGCCGCCGAGCGTCAGTCCGGCAACCCCGGTATCCGACACCGTCCCGCCGGTCGTCGCAAAGCCCGTGGGCCTGCGTCGCTTCGTCGACCTGCTTCCAGCGCAACCCGGGCTCGACCCGCGCCCCGCGTGCAGCAGGATCGACGTGCAAAGCCGTCATTGGCGAAAGGTCGATCATCAGGCCGCCCTCGCACACGGCCGCACCAGCCGCGCTGTGGTCGCCGCCGCGAACCGACACGAGCAAGCCTTGGGTGCGAGCAAAAGCGATTGCGCTCGCGACGTCGGCAGAGCTTCGGCAGCGCGCAATCGCCGCCGGCCGCCGATCGATCATTCCATTCCAGATGCGCCGTGCATCGTCGTAGCCGGAATCGCCGTCCCGCAGCAGCTCGAGGCTGCTCGACGGGCTCAGCGAAGGTGTTGGACCGGCCTGCTCTGTCATGGGGCCTTCGGGTACCGCTGCTGCCGGTCGCTGTCACTGGCAGCGCCCCGGCCGCATTCGCTTCAACGCGCGGGAATTTGTCCCCAGAGCCGCGCGCGGTCAATGGCCGCCGTGCCCCGCGCTCATCAGCCGTGGAACGGCAGGAGCGATCGCGGCGGGCAGATCGGCGGGCGGCCGCCCTTGTCGGCCAGGAAACGGTGGCGAACGATCTCCGCCTGCTGCTCGAGCCCGTAGCGGCCGAACGGCCGGCCAGGCCGAAGCTCGTAGCGGTAGCGGCAGAACGGGTGGCGCATCAGCGGCAGATAGAAGCGGCCGCTTTTCTGCGACTGCCATACGTGGGTCATCTCGTGGATGAACAGCCCCTGCCGGTGCAGCGGCTCGGCCGAGAAATCGTCGGACCAGAGCTGCGAGAGCGGGTGGAAGTGGATGTTGCCCGTCGGCGCCATCGCCACTCCGCGCGGCTGGAACGGCCACCATTTGCGCCGAACGATCCTGACCTTGGAATAATCCACCGCATCGCCGAACACCTCGCGGGCAAGCGCGATCTCTCCGGGGGTGAGCGGGCGGGAGGCTGTGCCGGCGGCCATTGCGAAGGGCACAACGTGCAAGCGCGCAAAGGGTCGCCGCGGCAACCGGCCAGTCTTGCCGGGCGTGAGCAGCGGGGCTAGGGCGGGCCGCAACTGAAACGCTCACAAAAAATCAAACGGAGGAAGCCAGCATGAGCGAGACTGCCGATCGGGTGAAGAAGATCGTCGTTGAACATCTCGGGGTCGAGGCCGACAAGGTCACCGAGGACGCGAGCTTCATCGATGATCTCGGTGCCGACAGCCTCGACATCGTCGAACTGGTGATGGCGTTCGAGGAGGAGTTCGGGGTCGAGATCCCCGACGATGCGGCCGAGAAGATCACCACGGTGCGGGACGCGATCGATTACATCGACCAGAACCAGGGCTGATCAACTCTCCTCCGGTCGGCCTGAGCCTGTCGAAGGGCTGCCTTTTCCAGCGTCGGGCGTTGAGGGGAACAGAACAGGGCTACGGGCGACCCCGCGAAGCCACGGCTTTCGCGGGAGCCGATCACAGGCTCAGGCCCGACGGGTTTGGGCCTGCTGCACATGGAGACAGTGATGCGCCGTGTCGTGGTGACTGGTCTGGGCCTGGTGACGCCGCTCGGCGGCGACGTCGAGACCAGCTGGAAGAACATTCTTGGCGGGAAAAGCGGGGCGGGGCCGATCACCCGTTTCGACGCCAGCGACCAGAAATGCCGCATCGCCTGCGAGGTGAAGCCCGCCGGGCATGAATACGGCTTCGACCCGGCCAAGCGCGTCGACCACAAGGTCCAGCGGCAGGTCGACCCGTTCATCGTCTACGGCATCGACGCGGCCGCCCAGGCGGTCGAGGACGCCGGCCTCACCGACATGTCCGAGGAGACGCGGTACCGGGCCGGCGTCTCGATCGGATCGGGCATTGGCGGCCTTCCCGGGATCGAGATCGAAAGCGTCCTTCTCCACGAGAAGGGGCCGGGCCGGGTCAGCCCCCACTTCGTCCACGGGCGGCTGATCAACCTCGTCTCGGGCCAGGTCTCGATCAAGCACGGGCTGATGGGCCCCAACCACGCAGTGGTCACCGCCTGCTCGACCGGCGCCCATTCGATCGGCGACGCTGCACGGATGATCAAGGACGACGACGCCGACATCATGCTCGCCGGCGGCGCCGAGGCGACCATCTGCCGGATCGGCATCGCGGGCTTTGCCCAGGCGCGGGCGCTTTCGACCAACTTCAACGATCAGCCCGAAAAGGCGAGCCGCCCCTACGACCGAGACCGCGACGGCTTCGTGATGGGCGAGGGCGCGGGCGTCGTCGTGCTCGAGGAATATGAGCATGCGAAGCGCCGCGGGGCGAAGATCTACGCCGAAGTCGTGGGCTACGGCCTGTCCGGCGACGCGCACCACGTGACTGCGCCGCATCCCGAAGGCTCGGGCGCCTACCGCTCGATGGAGATGGCGCTGAGGAAGTCCGGGCTCCAGCCGTCCGATATCGACTATATCAACGCCCACGGCACTTCGACGCCGCTCGGCGACGAGCTCGAACTCGGCGCGGTGCGCAAGCTGTTCGGCAATGCCGTGGCAACCATGTCGATGAGCTCGACCAAGTCGGCGATCGGACATCTGCTGGGCGGAGCGGGAGCGGTCGAGAGCATCTTCTGCATCCTTGCGATGCGTGACGGCATAGTCCCGCCGACGCTGAACCTCGACAATCCGTCGGACGGCTGCGCGGGCGTCGACCTGGTGCCGCACGTCGCCAAGGAGCGGCCGGTACGAGCGGTGCTCAACAACAGCTTCGGCTTCGGCGGCACCAACGCCTCGCTGATCATGAAGGCCGTGTGAAGCGCCTGCTGCTGGCCGGTGCGGCCGGAGCGCTGCTCGCCGCGCTGATCGCCGTCTGGATGCTGTGGTGGAGCCCCGGGCCCACGCCCGGCCCGCACACCATCATCGTCGAAGAAGGATTGAGCCTCGCCTCGGTCGCCGCGCAGCTCGAAAGCCAAGGCGCCATCCCCGGCAATGCAACCACGTTCCGGGCAATGGCGCGGCTGCTGGGCTCATCCGACCCCGTGCAGGCGGGCGAGTTCGAGATCCCGAAGGGCGCGAGCGCCGCTTCGGTCCTCGATCTGCTGCAGCACGGCCGGCCGGTGCAGCGGCTGATCACCATCGCCGAGGGCACGCCGTCGATCGTCGTGCAGGAGAAGCTCGGCGCAGTGCCGCACCTCTCGGGGCCGGCACCGCTTCCCGCGGAGGGCTCGGTGCTTCCCGACACTTACGGCTACCAGCGCGGCGAGACGCGCGCGGCGGTGCTCGGGCGGATGCATGCCGCAATGACCAGGACGCTCGACCAGTTGTGGGCGAAGCGCACGAACAAGTGCCCGGTGAGCTCCAAGGAGGAAACGATCATCCTCGCCTCGATCGTCGAGAAGGAGACGGGCAAGCCATCGGAGCGGCGGACGGTGGCGGGCGTTTACTGCAACCGGCTGCGGATCGGGATGAAGCTCGATGCTGACCCGACGGTCATTTACCCGGTGACCAAGGGCAAGCCGCTCGGCCGCCGCATCCTGCGCTCCGAGCTGATGGCCGACACCGGATACAATACCTATCGCAAGCCCGGCCTGCCGGCCGGCCCGATCGCAAATCCCGGGCGAGAGAGCATCGCCGCGGTGCTCGATCCGGCGGACACCAAGGCGATCTACTTCGTCGCCGACGGCACCGGCGGCCATGTATTCGCCGACACGTTCGAGCAGCACCAGGCCAACGTCCGGCGCTGGTACGCAATCCGCCGCCAGCGTGGGGAGATGTGACCCCGATTCCACTCCCTTCAAGGGACGGGAGAGACCGCCTCCGAGCGCACATAGCCGACCCGGCCCTCTGCGCCGGCATAGCCCCACGCCCAGCCCAGGCTGTTGTCGAGCATCCGGAACGGGTCTCCAGGCGAGAGCTGGGCGAGAGCTTCGGCGTCCTCGGAAGCCTCGGCCCGGACCGCCGCGGGCGCGGCAATGCTGCGCTCGAGCGGCTCGGCGTAGTGCGAGGCAATCACCCGCCCCGCGAGAGCAACGTCGGCCAGGTCGCGGCGATAGGCGTGATAATTGGGGTCCGGAAGCTCGGACGGGCCGCTGAGAGCGATTTCGTCAGCGCTGGTGGGCGAAGGCGGGGGCCTGACCGATGATCGGCCGGTGGGCGGCGGCGACGCGGTCGCTTTCCCGGAGGTTGCGCTTGAAGCCTTCAAGGAATTGCGCCCCACTGCTGGTCCGGACGACAAAGACGTTGCGGCGGTCGTCCTGGTCTCGCTCGCGGCGCAGATAGCCGAGCGCGCCGAGCGTATTCAAGGCACGAGTGACCACCGGCTTGGAAACGCCAAGCACCTTGGCCAGGCCGCGCACCGTGTGCGGCCCAGGCGTGAGATAGACGAGCATCAGCAGCGCCATCTGGCGGTTCGTCAGATCGGGCTCGCCTGATCGGACATAGGCGATCAGCGCGCGCATCCACCCGGACAGAGATTCGTCGCCCATTGCGTGCACCATCTCCCGTCAATCGCGTGAACCGCGTGACCGCTAAGTAAACCGGCAACAGGCAGAAATGTTGCAGTAACGTGCGGGAACAAAGATGGAAAATCCGCCCAAACGGGTCCGGTGCGAGGCGTCAGCGCACCGGATAGCGCTGCGCGAGCACGGCGAAGGTCGCGCGCAGGCCCAGCGCTTCGCCGCCCTTCGGCCGGCCAGGCCGGGCCTCGTCGCGCCATGCGAAGGTATCCAAGTGCGCCCAGGCCGCGCCCTCGGGCACAAAGCGCTTCAGGAACATGGCCGCGACCACTGCTCCAGCCATCGACGATCCCGAGGCATTGGCCATGTCGGCGATGTTGCTCTTG
>JAUJOV010000010.1 GCA_030447545.1 Sphingomicrobium sp.
TCAGTTCTTCAGCTGGTCGGCCTTGTTCATCATGTGGATCTACACCACCCCGGTGGTCGCCCAATATTTCTTCGGATCGGCCGACCCCGACAGCCCCGCCTTCCAGGAAGCGGGCAACCGGGTCGGCGTGCTGTTCGCCATCTACAACGGAGTCGCGGCGGTCGCGGCGCTCACGCTCCTGCCGTGGCTCGCCCGCAGGATCGGCAAGGCCATGACTCACATGGTCGCACTGCTCGTCGGAGCCGCGGCCTATGCGAGCTTCCTGGTCCTTCGCGACCCCGACTGGCTGATCCTGTCGGAAGTCGGCGTCGGCATCGCCTGGGCGTCGATCCTCGCAATGCCCTACGCGATCCTCGCGTCGAACCTGCCGCAGCGCAAGCTCGGCATCTACATGGGCCTGTTCAACATCTTCATTGTCGTGCCGCAGCTGCTGGTCGCCACGGTGATGGGCTCGATCATGCGCGCCTTTTTCCCCGACGAGCCGATCTGGACGATGGCCGTGGCTGCTCTGGTGATGGTGCTCGCAGCGCTTGCGATGCTCCGCGTGAGGCAGGTGGAAGCAGTCGACTAGGATATGATCTCGGCTCGACTTCTGCTCAGCCCTCCATCTCCTCGAGCTCCTTGCCCTTGGTTTCGCGAACGAACCTTTGCACCAGGAAGAAGCTGATCACCGCAGCCACGGCATAGAAGAGATAGCTCACGGCCAGGCCGAGGCCGCTTGCCATGACCGGGAAGGACTGGGCGACGAGATAATTGGAGAACCATTGAGCAAAGCCGGCGACCGCAAGCGCCGAACCGCGGATCTGGTTCGGGAACATCTCGCCGAGCATCACCCACATCACCGGGCCCCAGCTCCCGTTGAAGAAGATCACGTAAAGGTTCGCCGCGACCAGGGCGACGATCCCGAGCTCGGGCGAGAGCTGCAGATTGCCCGCCGCGTCGAGCGTCCCGTTGGCGAACACGTAAACCATCGCGAACAGGGTTGCGGCCATGCCGGCCGAGCCGATGAGTAGGAGTGGCTTGCGGCCGATCTTGTCGATCACTGCAATCGTGACCAGGCAGGCCGCGATCGACACGGCACCCGAGACGATGTTGATCTGAAGCGACTGTTCCTCGGTGAAGCCCGCCAGCTGCCAGAGAGTCGCGCCATAGTAGAAGATGACGTTGATTCCGACGAGCTGCTGGAACACGGCGAGCATGATCCCGACCCACACGATCGATCGCAGCCCGAGGACCCCGCGCGCGCCGGCGGGCACCTTCAGATCGGCGAGGCGCGGCCGGTGATCGGCGACGAAGGTGGCGCGGATCTCCTGCAGCTTGGCCGGCGCCGTGTCGGCTCCGAACAGGCTGGCAAGGACGCTCTGCGCCTTTTCGTCCCGGCCCTTGGAGACGAGTAGCGCGGGCTTTCGGGGATGAAGAGCAAGGCGACGAGGAAGATCGCCGCCGGCAGTGCCTGCATCAGGTACATCCATCGCCAGGCCTCGATCCCCAGCCAGTAGGCGTCGGTTGAAGCTCCGGCGCCCGCCGCGACCAGGTAATTGACGAGGAATGCCGCGGTCAGGCCGGTGATGATCATGATCTGCTGGAGGGTGGTCAGCCGCCCGCGAATGTCGGCCGGCGCCACTTCGGAGATATAGGCTGGAGAAAGGACGCTCGCTGCGCCGACCGCCATTCCGCCGGCAATGCGGGCGAGGACGAAGATCGGCTGCGACTGGGCGAAGCCCTGGATGAGCGCGCCCACGAGGAACAGCACCGCGGCGACCATCATCGTGTTGCGGCGCCCCATCAGGTCGGCGAGGCGCCCCGCGAAGAACGCGCCGATGAAGCATCCGATCAGCAGCGATCCGACCGTGAACCCGAGACCGGCATCACCGAGGTTGAAGGCGGTCCTCAGGCCCTCCTGGGTGCCGTTGACCGCACCGCTGTCGTAACCGAACAGGAAGCCGCTGATCGTCGCAACCGCGACGATGGCGCCGATGAATCCCATGTTCGCTCGCCCGGCCCGCGTATCCACGTGCCGGACTGCGGCGCCACCAGCTCTCCCGTCAGTCATGCTTCCCCCTTCGACGGCGATACCATCCGCATCAGGTTACCTTCATCCGCGGAGTGTATCTACTCTGCTTCGAGCGCGCGAAGACTGCGCCCTCGGGTTTCGCGGCCTGCCCACGCGATCATCGCCGCCGATATGGCGGTCGGCACGAACAAGGCGATGGAAGCGCCGACCAGCGTCGGGATGAATCCTGTAAACGCGGTCACCTGCACGGCGACTCCGCCGACCTTGCTGCTGCCTGCGACCAGCCCGGTGGCTCGCCCGCGCATTCCGAGCGGGTAGTTTTCCGCGGTATAGGGCAGCAGGACCGCGATCGTCCCGTTGGTGCCGACGATCAGCAAGGCAATGACCGCAACCAGCAGTGGCTCCCACGCCAGCAATGCCGCCGGCACCAGCGCGCCCAGGAGCCCGAGCAGCGTGATGATCACCGTCGCCACCAGCGTCCACTTGCTGCTCACGCGCGCGTAGAACCAGGCCGCCACGACGATCGTCGGCAGAGCCAGCAGCGAAGAGCGCGCGAGGATCCCGCTCGCCAGCTCGGCGCTATAGCCGCGCGACTGAAGGTCAGAGGGCAGCCACAGCAGCAGGCGGAAGTTGACGAAGCTCCAGGACAAGGCCGCGACGGTCAACGTCGCAGTCAGCCCGCGATGTCCCGCAGGTCTCGACGTATCGGCCGGGGGCATTGCCGGGCGCGGCCGCGGGACGAGCCCATATTTGCGCTGCATCGCGGCAAGCTCCGCTGTCCGGCCCTGCTCGGCCAGGAACCGCGGGGTTTCGGGGATCAGTCTCGCCAGAGCGAGAAGCAGCACGCCCGTCGGGAAGCCCTGCAGCCACAGAGCGCGCCAGCCGAAGATGGGCTCCAGCAAATGTGCTGCACCACTTGCGGCAAGATAGCCCCCGATGAGGCCGGTGCCGCCGACTAGCACGAGCACCCAGCTGCGGTGCCTCGGCGGCATGATCTCCGCGAGCAGGGTATAGACGACCGGCAGCATCCCCCCGGCCGAACTGCCCATCAGGAAGCACATCAGCAGGTTCCATTCGAACGACGGCATTGCCCCGCAAACTGACGTCGCGGCGAACAGGATCGTCGACAGCAGGATCGAGACCCTGCGCCCGTAGACAGTCCGCCAGCCATCCCCAGATGAAGGAGCCGACTGTAGTACCGGTCAGGGCCACGAGCGGAAGCAGTGCGGCGGTCGAACGCTCGATGCCATATTCGGCGCTCAGCCCGGGAAGCACGAAGCCCAAAGTGGCGGGTTTCATGACGTCGATGATCAGCCCGAGAGTGAGCACGGCGAGCACCGCGGCGTGCCAGCGCGTCAGTGGCGTGTCGTCGGGAGCCTCGTAGTTCGTCCCCGCATGATCGCCGTGGGGTGCGCGATGCCTGGGCAGGGCGCCCCAGCAGGCGAGTGGCACGCCGAGCACGATCAGCCCCATGCCGACGAGCATCTCGCCGCCGCCCATCGGCATTCCAGCGAGATGGTTGCCCATCCCGTGCGCCATCGCGAGCATCGGCAGATGCAGCAGGACGCCTGCGCTGATGGCTGCGCAGCCTGCCCAGAACCAGGGCGCCCGCTCTCCGACCATGGAATGCCCTGGAACGGCTGCCTTCACCCGCGGCCGCTGATGTCAGCAGGGTTCCCTGAAGGCGGCGTAGCTGCCGTCGCTGGCGACCAGGAACGGCACCTGGTAGGGGAGCGCGAGCTTCCACACGACGAGCTCCTTGCCGGTCCATAGCTCAGGCCCCTGGTTGATCAGGTTCAGTGCGGTGCCGACGAACGCCGCCACAAGCAGCGAACGCCTGGTCGACGGCCACGCGAACGGCCGTTGCAGCGCTTCGCGACGCGTCGGCATTCGCCTTTCTTGCCGAAGTGAGCAATGTTCGCAATCTTGCCCAACAACACACGAGCGCTCCGCCTGGCGTACAAGCGCCAGGCACAGCAGGTTTTCACCGACTAGACCAGCAGCGCGGGCAGCGCCTGCCAGATGACCGCGATGAACGACAGGGCGGCTCCGGTGGCCGACACGTCGTAGACCCAGCGGTCGAGCTCGTCGGTCTGGAAGGCTCGCCCTGCGGCAGCCCATAGCAGCAGGGCGTCGACGGCGAGGGCCGGCGCAGTGGCGGCCAGCGTGAGGATACGCGCGATCTCCTGCCCGGGAAACAGGCTGGCGAAGCTGTATAGCAGGAAGAAATGAATGGCCCAGACGGTGAGCCCGCCCAGCAGCAGCACCCATGCGTTCACGCCGGAAATCCGGCCGGCGCCAAGCGCGTCAGAACCGCCGTGACGCTGCCCTGGCCGGCCGTGTAGAGCATGAACAGAAACACGACGTCGAAGGTCGTATTGCGCGGCCGGGTGATCATCGCGCGTGCGTTGCGCAAGGCGAGGTAGAGCGCCATGATGGCAGTGATTGCAACCAGCAATCCCTGCTGGCTGAGGAACGCGAATGTCAGCGCGGCCTGAGCGCTCAGCTCTGGGTCCAGCGCCGATTCTCGCCAGCTCCACAAGTCGATGCCGAACGCGGCAACCAGGGCTATCGCGGCGAGCAGGATCTGCGTCGCCGGCGACCAGTGGGTGCTCTTCGTGCGCGCAAGCAGGTGGCGGCCGAGAAACAGGAGTCCTGCGGCTGCGCCATAGCCGCCGAGCACCGGCACGAGGGACAGAAGGTTATCCGGTGCGCTCCACAATCGCGGGTGGATCCCATAGAGGAAGAACCAGCTGAACACCGTCATCAGAAAGATCATGAAGACGACGATCAGCAGGATGATCGTGGCCCACCAGCCATGGGTGCTTGGGCCGGTCACATAGGTTGGCAGCCGGATGCCGGCTCCGACATCCGCAGTGCGGACGGCGACGGGCCGGTCGGTTTCCCACAGCCAGCGCAACACGCATGGGATCGTGAGCACGCCGCTGATCACCGCCGGAGTGTAGGCCTGAATGGTCAGAAGCACGAAGAAGCCGGCGGTGAACAGCGCGGCGAGTAGCGGCCAGGGCGATGGCCCGGGCATGATCTGCAGATATTGCGGCTCCGCCCGCAACGGACTGGTGATGATTGTCTCGCGGTGGCCTGTCGGGGCGTTCGGGAGGAGATATCGCCCCTTCTCCACATCCTCGCAGATGTTCGGGTCGTCCCACAGCGGGCTGCGGCTGCGCACGACCGGAATGCTCCGGGTCGAGTAGAGGCCGGTCGGCAGCCATTCGAGTGTCCCGCCGCCGTAGACGTTTCCGGCGTCGTCCTCCACGGTGAAGCGGAAGTTCCTCGCAAGGTCGACCAGGAACAGGAGTATTCCGGCGCCCAGGGTGAAGGCGCCAATCGTCGAGATCAGGTTGGTAGCCATCCAGTCGCTTTCCGGCAGATAGGTGTACACCCGCCGCGGCATGCCCATTAATCCGGTGAGGTGCATTGGGAGGAACGTGATGTGCATTCCTGCAAACATCAGCCAGAACACCCACGTGCCGAGCCGCTCCGAAAGCGCGCGGCTGCTGGTCATCCCCATCCAGTAGTAGAAGGCCGCGAACATCGGGAACACCGCGCCGCCGATCAGCACATAGTGAAGGTGCGCGACGATGAAGTGGCTGTCGTGCACCTGCCAGTCGAACGGCACCAGCGCCACCATCACCCCGGTCAGACCGCCCATCACGAAGGTGATCAGAGCGCCGAGCAGGAACAGCGTCGGGGTGTTGTACCGCGGCCTGCCGGTGGCGAAGGTCGCGATCCAGGCGAAGACCTGGATTCCGGCCGGAACGCTGACCGCCATGCTCGCCGCCGAGAAGAAGCTGATCGACAGATCCGGCATTCCGGTGGTGAACATGTGATGTGCCCACACGCCGAAGCTGATGAACGCCGTCGCGAGGATGGCGAGGACGATCAGGTGGTAGCCGACCAGCTCGGTGCGCGCGAAGGTCGAGACCATCATCGACAGCAGCCCGGCGGCGGGCAGGAAGATGATGTACACTTCCGGGTGGCCGAAGAACCAGAACAGGTGCTGCCACAACAAAGGATCTCCCCCGCGCGCCGCGTCGAAGAACGGCCAGTTCAGCGCCCGCTCGAACTCGAGCAGGAGCGTGCCCAGGATCACCGCCGGGAATGCGATGATGATCATCCCGGCGAACACCAGCATCGCCCAGGCGAAGATCGGCATGCGCGCGAGCGTCATCCCGGGAGCGCGGGTCTTCAGCACGCCGACGAGGATTTCAATCGCGCCGGCAATTGCGGAGATCTCGATGAAGCCGATCCCGAGCAGCCAGAAATCCGCGTTGATGCCGGGCGAATAGGTGATGCTGGTGAGCGGCGGGTACATGAACCAGCCGCCGTTGGGTGCAAGCCCGAAGAACAAGGATGCGAAGAAGCTGAGGCCCCCGACGAAATAGGCCCAGAACGCATAGGCCGAGAGGCGCGGGAACGGCAGGTCGCGCGCTGCAAGCATCTGCGGCAGCAGCAGGATGCCGATCGCCTCCATCATCGGCACGGCGAACAGGAACATCATCATCGTGCCGTGCATCGTGAAGAACTGGTTGTACGTCTCCTGCGGCAGGATTCCGTTGAGCGGCAGCGCAAGCTGCGTGCGCATCACGAGCGCGAGCGCTCCGGCCAGAAGGAAGAACAGGAAGGCCGTGCCGGTGTAGAAGATGCCGATGTAGTTGTTGTTGACCACCGTCAGCCGAGCCCATCCCGACGGCGCGGCCCAGATCCGGTTGAGCTCCTCTACTTCGCCCTTCGGCCGCTCCTCGCTCGTTGGGAAGCGGTTCAACAGCTCCGGGTCGAAACCGGTCTCCGAGTTCACCTCTGCGCCTCGAGGTACTCGGCGAGCGCTGAGATGTCCTCGCCGGGAAGCAGCGTGTACGGAGGCATGCGATTTTCCGGCTTGATTGCCTGGCTGTTGGCGATCCAGCCCATCATCGTTCCGCGGTTGTTCGGCAGGATTCCGGCGCCCAGAGTCCGCCTGGAGCCGACGAAGGTGAGGTCGGGGCCGGCGAGGCCATTGGCGGGGGTGCCGGCAATCCTGTGGCAGGCTGCGCAGCCGGAAGACTGGAACAGGCGCGCTCCCTGCGCTGCTTGCGGAGTGGCGCTCGCGGCCGCCGCGCGCGCCAGCCGCGAGCGCATCAGTTGATCAAAGCGCTGCTGCGGGTGCGCGACCACGACGAAGCCCATCAGCGCATGCGGGCCCCCGCAATATTCGGCGCACTGGCCGCCGAACACGCCCGGCTGGTCGGCCTGGATGCGGATGATGTTCCGGCGGCCCGGGATCATGTCGAGCTTGCCCGCCAGCCGCGGCACCCAGAAGCTGTGGATGACGTCGCCGGACTCGAGCTCGAGCACCACCGGTCGCCCGACAGGAATATGCAGCTCGTTCGCGTCATGCAGAACCGGCCGCCGCTGCTGGTCCAGATAGGCGACGCGCCACCACCACATTTCGCCGGTGACCCGAGCGCGCATCTCGTCGCCGCGCAGCGGAGCGGACTGCGTGCGGGTCAGCGACAGCCCGTAGACGAGCAGCAGGCTGAGGACGACGACCGGAAAGGCGACGCCGCCGATCCAGATCGCCTTTGTGCCGCCGAGCCTCGCGCGCAGCTCCGGCCGTCCCGACAGCGCGAGCCACATCGCGGCGAGCACCACGCCGAGCACCAGCGCGGCCATTGCGAGCAGCACCCAGGCGAGCGTCGCAATGGCCCATGCGTCCGGGCCGGCCGGATCGAGAATCGGCGGTGGCCAGCCGTCCAGCACGTCACTTGCCGCTTTCGTAGAGAAAAGCGGCGACGTCGCGCGATTCCTCTTCGCTCAGCGGCATCGCCGGCATGGTCGTTCCCGGCACGAGCGCGGGAGCGTCGCGCACGAAGCGGGCGAGGATGCCGGGCCGGTTCGCAAGGCGCCCGGCGATCAGCGCCCGCTCTGCCATGCCGTGCAGCGGCGGACCGGCCTCGCCCTTTGGCCATCCTATCCCCGGAATGGTGTGGCAGCTGGCGCAGCCGACGCGCTCGATTGCGCGCTTCCCCCGCGAAGCATCTGCGACCGGCATGTGCTGGCGCTCCTCGGGCGGCGGCTTGCATGCGCTGGCAATCAGAAGCAGCGGCAGGATGGCGGCATGTGTCCGCAGCGGGTCCCCCCATCGGGCTTTCGGCGCGAGTTCCGTTCGGAACCGATCCGCGAGGCTGCAGGTTCCCGATGCGGCATGGTTTACAAAGCGCGGGTCGGAGGCTGCGCCGTCGCAGCCGCGGGGGTGCTGCTGGGTGCCTGCTCCGCCGTGGACAGCACGAGCACGGATCGCTTCAGCGCGAACGGTGAACTGATCGCGCTGAGCGGCGGCGGAGCGGGCGCAGCCAATGCCTGCTTCACTTGCCATGGCCTCGCCGGCCAGGGGGACGGGGCGGGAACGCCGAGGCTTGCCGGGCTCGAGCTTGGCTACCTTCTTCGCCAGCTCGAGGCCTATTCCGACGGCCGGCGGCGCCACCCGCAAATGAGCTGGATCGCGAACAATCTCTCGCCCGCCGAGCGCGTTCTCGTGTCCGGGCACTATGCGGCGATGGATTACGATGGAGCCGCGCCTCGGCGCATGCCTGTCCCGCTGCTCTACGTCGCCGGCGATCCACAACGCGGGATTCCGGCTTGCGCAAGCTGCCATGGTCTTCGCGGTCAGGGCCTCGGATCGGCAAATCCGCCGCTGGCCGGGCAGCCTGCGCCCTACCAGGCCGAGCAGTTCGACCAATGGCGCCGCGGCAGGCGGCGGAACGATGCCGCCGAGGTGATGCTTCGCATCAGCCAGCTTCTGACTCCATCGGAAAGCGCGGCGCTCGCGACTTATGCTCAGGGCCTGCCCGGGGGTCCTCCCAGTCCGGAATCTCCGGAAGCATTCCCCGCAGCACGTCGTGCCGATCCCAGAAATGATGTTTCAGGGCGGCGGCTACATGTGCCGGAATCAGCAAGAGCAGCAGAATGACGAGCAGGTGGTGCACGTCCTCGGCAACATCCATGATCGCGAACCGGGTCATCGTATCGAGCGAATCGAGCGGCACCTGCGGCCAGGGAAGCATCCCGGCGAGATAGAGTGGCCCCGGCTCCGCCACGGATGACCACATCACCCAGCCACTCAGCGGCAGGCCGAAGAAGGCGATGTAGAAGAGCATGTGCGTCATGTGCGCGATGGTCGTCTGCATGCCCATCCGGTCGGCGTCGTTCTGCGGACCAGGCACCAGGATCCGCCAGACTCCCCGCAGAATCGCCAGGATCAGGATCGGCAAGCCTGCTGCGCTGTGCACCTGGTAGGCGTGGAGCTTGTCGCCGCCGGGCTCGAGAAAACCGGTGTAGAAGCCCCAGCCGAGCTGGAACAGGACGAGTGCGGCCATCAGCCAGTGGAAGACCACGCCGACCGGCGAATAACGGGCTTCCTCGGTATAGCTGCGCGCCCAGGTTCGAAGCTTCTCGATCATCGCGCGGCCATTCGGCTCTCCCCGCTGAGCCAGCGGCTCGCGATGACCAGCGCGGCTGCAAGATACAGGCCGGCCGCCGGCGCCCACATGACGAGGCCGGCAAGCTGCTGATCCTCGAGCGGCGTGAGGCCCCAGGGCAGAGTGGTTGCGAAATGCGGCGCGTACAGAGGCGTGCCGGCGAAGGTGATCAGCGCGCCAAGCAGCCCCATCTGGACCATGGTCGCAAGAAGCGCCGCCACTGCGGCCGGAGCGGACGCGCGGACAATCGCTATCCACAGTGCGACGGCGGAACCGAGCAGGCTCAGCTGCATCAGCCAGTAGACGCCGTCGCCCGACAGCGCAGCCGAGTAGAGGGACGGGGAGTGCCAGGCCCAGAAGATCAGCGCATGCACTGCGGCCCACAGCCCCACGCTGCCCCGGACGGAGCAGCGGCTCGCCGGCAGTGCAAGCACGAGCAAAGGCGCGGCCACGGCGGTCAGCAGTACATGGTGCACGACCCGCGCGCTGAACAGCGCGGAGGTCAGCGCGCAGAAGGGCGACACGAACAGCAGAACGAGCAGCACGAAGCCGGCTGCGAACCATTTGCGGCGCTCCGGCTCCAGGCGAGCCATCGACAGGTGCCAGCCGATCGCGAACGCAGCCAGCGCTGCAAGCAGCAGCGGATCGAAATTCCACCGTTGCAGCCAGTCGTGCGGAAGCGGAGCGGCGCCGCAATAGGGGGTCCAGACATGTCCGCTCGGGAGCGCCAGTTTACGATCCCCGTGGGCTGCTCAGGCGCTCCACAGCTGCGGTGACAGCCCCGAAACCCCTGCAAACTGCACAATTGAACCGCATCTGCACGCGCCTCTCTCGTCTTGCCTGCTCAGCGCCTTCCTAGTGAATGTCGGCTTTCGAACGATACTCGCCCAAGGTGCTGAGTTGCTGCGAGCGACATCCGGCCGCCTTCCACGCATTCCGCTGCTTGCGGAACGGCAGCGACAGCGAAGGCGCAAAGGCGATCTCGCTCGACCGGCGATAGGCCGGGACACCGATCGCGATCCGCGACTGCGGGACGTCAAGCCGGAAAGTCCCATGGAGACGGTCCCATATGCTCATTCCGCTGGACCAATTGGAATGGGTTTCCGAATGCACCGCAGAATGATGGATGCCGTGCATTCGCGGCGTCGTGAGAAGCAGCGCCAGCACGCGCTCCAACCGCTCGGGCAGCCGCAGGTTGCTGTGGTGGAACAGGATCGAGAGGAAGAAGAATGTCTGCCAGGCGACGAGCGCGCGCCGGGACGTGCCGATGACGAGCACCTGCAGCGCTCGATACGGTGTCGACATCGCCATGTCAGCGAAGTGAAAACGCAGCGCCGTCGTCGAGTCAAGGTCGAGGTCGGCATGGTGGACGAGGTGAAATCGCCACAGAATCTGCTCCCGTTTGCTCGCGACTTGCCACAGATAGAGCTGGTAATCCATTGCCAGCTCGGCGAGCAGAACACTCACAGGCGCGGAAAGCGGGAGCTTCTGGACAAGCCCGCGCCGCCGCCTGCCGGCGCGTTCGGCGAGCGCGTCCACCACCGGTCGTTCGACCACTGCGACTACAGCCATGCTGAGCGCGCCGAGCGCGAGATTTCTTAGCGTGCGCCGGGGTTCGGATTGAGTCGGTCGGCGCAGCGGACGCCGTTTCTCGAGCGCATAGACGGCTGCGGCAGCGCTCCCCAGCAACAGCGGCAGCAGGATGCCTGACCGCAGGGACCTGTGCGAAGCCAAGTTCCACGCCCGATCGGTCAAGGACTGGCGAAGTGGAGCGCGTATCCGCTCAGCGACCGCCCGAGGCCGATCCGCTCAGAGTTTCGCAACGGCGACACGGCGCTCTTGTGGCGCTCGAACTCTGCGGGTCGTGGATCCGCGCGAAAAGATCATCACGACGACGAGGCTGAACGCGACCAGCGACAAGGCGAGCGGGAGGATTTCTCCGGCGGGCGGCATTGCCAGACTGAGGATCGACGAGCCGGCGCCTGCGCCCTCGCCCGCGGGAGCACTGCCGCCTGGAAGCGCCATGTCCTCGCACGCCTGCAGCAGGCTCAGGAGCTTGGTGAATGAGGCATCCAAGAGTGCAGGCATGTGCGTCCTCCTCGGGCAGGCTCCCGTATAGCCTAATGCGCCTCGCGAATGAACCGTGTGCGCGTCCCAGGAACGATGTTCGAGCGCAGGTCGTTCCAATCGAAGGCCGGGGGGGTGCGTTGCGCTCCGGTCACGGCTAATGTTGCGACAGGCAGGCCGAGGATTGGATGCGCCAAAGATGCGTCATTGCAGTCGAAGGGATCGTGCAGGGCGTAGGCTTCCGGCCATTCGTGCACGGGCTGGCGGTCGAGCGCAATCTGGCCGGCCGCGTCTGGAACGACACCCAGGGCGTGCGAATCGAGCTCGAGGGCGAATCGGCTCAGATTGACGGGTTCCTGCGCGAGTTGCGCCACAGGCCGCCGCCGCTGGCCCAGATTTCCGACCTGCGGTCAGAGTTTTCAAAAGCGGTCGGCACCAAGAGCTTCGTCATCGACAGCAGCCGGGAGGGCGAACGTCGTGCTCCGCAGATCGCCGCTGATGCAGCGACCTGCAGCGAATGCCTGCGCGAGCTGTTCGACCCGGCGGACCGGCGTTACCTCTATCCGTTCCTGAACTGCACCCACTGCGGCCCCCGCATGACGATCGTCCAGGACGTGCCATACGACCGCTCGAAAACGACGATGGCAGGCTTTCCGATGTGCGGGGCGTGCCGCGCCGAATATGAAGATCCCGCCGACCGGCGTTTTCATGCGCAACCGACTGCCTGTCCCGAATGCGGGCCGCGCCTGTCTATTCGCGGTTCGTCGTGGGAGGAAATGGACGGCGATCCGCTCGACCGCACTCTTCGCGCGTTGCGCGAGGGCAGGATCGTCGCCGTCAAGGGGCTCGGCGGTTATCATCTTGCCTGTGACGCCGAGAACGAGGAGGGGGTCGCGCGGCTGCGCATGCGCAAGCGCCGCGAGGCAAAGCCCTTTGCAATCATGGTCACGGACCTGGACGTGGCCGGTGCCCTGTGCCGGCTCGGCCAAGTGGAGCGGCAAAGCCTGTCTTCGCCCCGCCGGCCGATCATGCTTCTGAAACGGCGCGATGGGTGCAGGATCGCACCGTCGGTTGCGCCTGGCCAGCGAGAGCTTGGGCTGATGCTGCCCTACACTCCGCTGCATCACCTTCTCGCGCGCGGCTTCGGCAGTCCGATGGTCATGACGAGCGGCAACCGCAGCGATCAACCTACGCTTGCCGACGATGACGAAGCGCGGGAGGAGCTCTCCGGGGTCGCCGACCTGTTCCTGACGCATGACCGGCCGATCGAGATCCGCTGCGACGACAGCGTCACCCGGATCACGCGCGGGGTCGAGGTTCCGCTTCGCCGGTCACGGGGGTTCGCGCCGCAGCCGTTGACGCTGCCGTTCGAAGCGAAACGCCCAATCCTTGCCACCGGCGGCGATCTCAAGGCGTGCTTCGGCCTTGTGCAGGGGCGGCATGCCTTTCTCAGCCACCACATCGGCGACCTTGCCGAGCTCTCCACCTATCGCGACTTCGGCAAGGCCGTCGCGCATTACCAGCGCCTGTTCGGGATCGAACCGGAGATTGTCGCGCACGATATGCACCCCGGCTATCATTCCACCGACTTCGCGGAGAGCCTGGACGGGGTCGGGCGGATCGCAGTCCAGCACCATCATGCGCACATCGCCGCCTGCATGGCCGACAACGGCGTTGCCGGGCCGGTGATCGGCGTTGCGTTCGACGGGACCGGCTATGGTCTCGACGGCAGCATCTGGGGCGGCGAGTTCCTGGTTGCGGACTATTCGGCGTTCGAGCGGATTGGCTATTTGCGCCCGGTCCTGCTTCCGGGCGGTGATCGGGCGGTGCGGCAGCCGTGGCGTTCGGCTGCGGCTCATCTCCATACGGCATCCCTGCTGGAAGCAGGCGAAGAATTATTCGCCGGACGGGTCGCCGGAGCCGAATGGCGTCTGGTTGCGCAAATGCTGCAGCGCAAAGTCGGCTGCGTCGAAACGTCCAGCATGGGCCGCCTGTTCGACGCCGTTGCCGCGCTGCTCGGGCTGGCCGACGAGGCGCTGTTCGAGGCACAGGCTGCGATGGCCCTCGAAGCGGCGGCGGATGAGCGGGAAAACGGCTCCTCTCGGATTCGCGTGATCGAGCAGAACGGCGCGATTCTGTGGGACGCACGCACGATCATCAAAAGCGTGCTTGAGGATCGTCGCCACGGCGATGCGACGCCGCTGATCGCCGCGCGCTTCCATAACAGCATCGCCGAAGCGATCGTGACGGTGTGCCGCCTTGCGCGCCGCCGCCATGACATCGGCACGATTGCGCTAAGCGGCGGCACTTTCCAGAACGCCATGCTTGCCGACAGGACGGCCGAACGGCTTTCAGAGGATGGATTTTCGGTCCTCCTCCACCGCCAGGTGCCGTGCAACGATGGCGGTCTGTGCCTGGGGCAAGCGGCGGTTGCCGCTCATGCGCTGACGGAGGACTAGGCATGTGCCTCGCCGTTCCCGGCCAGATCGTCGCCTTCGTCAGCGATGACAGGCAGCTGGCGAAAGTCGACGTTTCCGGGGTTCGCCGGACCATCAACGTCGCGCTGCTTTTGCCCGAAGGACTGGAGGTGGGCGACTGGGTGCTGATCCATGTCGGCTTCGCGATGAGCCGAATCGACGAAGAGGAAGCCCAGCGACAGCTTGACTGGCTTTCGCAGCTGGGCAGCGACGAATTGGCCGAGTTCCGTGAGGTCGATCCGGGATGAGCGCGGCGCTGCTGGAGCTTGGTCGATGCCGCGTGGAGCGCGTGGCGGCCGCTAACGAGCGATTTTTCGACGATTTCGTGGATACGCTCGTCGCCGCCTCGAGAGACATGGCACAGCGCTTTCGCGACGGAGGCCGCCTGTTCGTCCACGGCAGCGGGGCTTCGGCCACGGACGCGAACCACGTTGCGGTGGAATTCCTCCATCCAGTGATCGTGGGCCAGCCGGCGCTCCCGGCGATCGCCGTCAGTGACAATGGCGCCCCTGCGCTCGCGGGTGCCCTGCGAAGTCACGACATCCTTTTGCAGATCGACTGCGGGGACAGCGGCGAACTGCTCGCGACCGGAGGCAAGTCTGAAATTCTCACGATCCGGCTGAGCGGCGCCGATGCAATCACGACGTCGAACCATCCAGATCATTTGCTGATTGTCCCTGACGAAGACCCGACGATCGTACAGGAAGTGCAGGAGACGGCCTGCCACGTGCTCCATGAGCTTACCCACCTGTTCCTGAAGTCGGAGCTCCGCGCATGAGCGGCCTTGCCGACCTTTATCCGTTCCTCGATTCGAGCCGAGCCGATGCAGATGCAACGCTGCTGGATGCGCGCCGCTCCGCCTTGCAGAAAGCCGACGACATCGCTGCGCTTCGGATGGCGGTGTGGGAGCGCCACGCAGACGATCTCGTGACAGCCGCGAGGTTGCTCGCCCGCAGCTTCCGCGCCGGCGGCAAGGTCCTCGCCTTCGGCAATGGCGGAAGCGCCACAGACGGGCGCGATCTCGTCATCGACCTGGCGTCGGGGCCCCACCCACTCCCCGCAATCGATCTCACGCAGGATTATGCCATGGTCACGGCCGTCGCCAACGACGTCGGCTTCGACAAGATCTTCTCACGTCAGATCATCGCGCATGGGATGGCGGGCGACGTCGCCGTCGGATTTTCGACCAGCGGCGAGAGCAGGAACGTGAACGAAGCGTTCGCCCAGGCACGGCGCCAGGGGCTCAGGACGATCGGCTTCTCCGGGAATCAGGGTGGACGAATGGCCGAGCCCGGCTTTGTCGATGTGCTGATCGTTGCTCCCTCACCACACAACACGCGCGTGCAGGAGGCGCAGGCGACGGCATGCCACACCATGTTGGCGATGCTGCGCGCGCTGCTCTGCGGGGACGCCGAATGAAATTCGTCGACGAATATCGGGATTCGGATCTCGCCCACAGGATCGTCGAAGAAGTCGACCGACTCGCCGCCGGCAAGCCTTACAAGCTGATGGAGGTGTGCGGCGGCCACACCCATACGATCTACCGCCACGGCATTCAGCAACTCCTGCCCGGCAACATCGAGCTGGTGCACGGGCCTGGATGCCCCGTCTGCGTGATTCCGATGGGCCGCCTTGACGATGCCATAGCGATTGCCCGCAACCCGGGCGTGATCCTTGCGACCTTCGGCGACATGCTGCGGGTGCCCGGCGGCAGCGGCAGCCTCCTCGACGCGCGGGCGCAAGGCGCGGATGTGCGGATCGTCTATTCGCCGCTCGATGCTCTGAAGCTGGCAAGCAGCAACCCGCATCGCGAAGTGGTGTTCCTGGCGATCGGTTTCGAAACGACCGCGCCGTCCACCGCGCTGACGCTGCTTCAGGCGAGGCAGGCCGATGTCCCGAACTTCTCGGTCTTCTGCAACCACGTCACGATCCTGCCGGCTCTCAAGGCGATCCTCGATTCTCCCGACATGCGGCTGCAGGGCTTCATCGGACCGGGTCATGTGTCGACCGTGATCGGCACGGATCCCTACAGCTGGATTCCGGAACGCTACGGGCTGCCCATCGTCATTTCAGGCTTCGAGCCGACCGACCTCCTTCAATCGGTGCTGATGCTTGTGCAGCAGCTGAGCGAGGGGCGTTGCGCGGTCGAAAATCAATATGGGCGCGTGGTGCGTGCAGGCGGCAATGCGCCGGCGATCGACGCCATAAGAAAGACGATGCGGGTGCGGCCGCAATTCGAATGGCGCGGTCTGGGGTTCATCCCGGCCAGCGCCTTCTCTCTTCGGGCGGAGTTCGCCCGGTGGGATGCCGAAGAGCGCTACGCCGTCCCCGGCCACCGGGTAGCGGACCCGCGCGCCTGTCAATGCGGCGAAGTGCTGAAGGGCGTGATCAAGCCGTGGGAATGCCGCGTGTTCGGAACCGCCTGCACCCCCGAGCGTCCGATCGGAACGTGCATGGTGTCCTCGGAAGGCGCCTGCGCGGCCTATTACAACTACGGCCGCCATGCGCTCAAGGCGGAGGCGGTTTCGTGAGTGGAGTCGAGCGGCTCGGCGAGCAGCTCGAGCGGATCGAGCGTGTGAGGAAAAGCCGCCGCGGCCGCTTCTACCTGCGCGACGACTTCATCACCATGAGCCATGGGTCGGGCGGCAAGGCGACGCACAACCTCGTCGAGGGGGTCTTCGCCACGGCGTTCTCCAACCCCGTGCTCGATCGGATGGACGATTCCGCGCTCCTCCAACTGTCGGGAGCGCGCCTCGCCTTTACCACAGACAGCTACGTCGTTCGTCCGCTGTTCTTCCCCGGCGGAGATATCGGCCGCCTGGCCGTGCATGGCACCGTCAACGATCTTGCAGTCGCGGGTGCAGTGCCACTCTACCTGTCGGTCGGTGTCGTGCTCGAGGAAGGGTTCGCCGTGGCCGAGTTGCGGCGCATCGTCGAGTCGATGAAATCGGCCGCCGAGGAAGCCGCCGTGTCAATCGTCACCGGCGACACCAAGGTGGTGGAACGCGGCAAGGCGGATGGGGTTTACATCAATACCGCCGGCATTGGGCTGGTCCGCCCCGACGCATCGGTATCGGCGGGGAACGCAAGGCCGAAAGACCAGATACTGATCTCCGGTCGCATCGCCGAACATGGAGTGGCGATCATGATGGCGCGCAACGATCTCGACCTGGAGACGCAAGTCGAAAGCGACACGGGACCGGTGCACGAGCTTGCGGCGGCGCTGATCGATCGGCTCGGGAGCGACGTGCGAACGCTCAAGGACCCGACGCGCGGCGGCGTTGCAACAGCGCTCAACGAGATCGCGCTCCAGTCGCAGGTAGGGCTCGTCATTGACGAGCAGCGGGTGCCGATCCGCCCCGACGTGCGCGGCGCCTGCGAGCTGCTCGGAATCGACCCGCTCCACATGGCCAATGAAGGCAAGCTGCTGGCGGTGGTTGCCGCCGGGCGCGGCGATAACGCGCTCGACGCTCTTCGCGGTCATCCTCTCGGCCTTGACGCTGCAATCATCGGCGAAGTCCGAACCGAGCCCGAGGGTCTGGTGGCGAGCCGCACGGCGGTGGGCGGCGAGCGGATCCTCGACATGCTGGTTGGAGACGCGTTGCCCCGAATTTGCTAAGGATTGTTCGATGGTGATGGTGCAGAAGGACAGCAGCGGCCTGTACCCGGAGGCCCGCCTGGAGCCGAAGCCGAACGAAGCCGCGAAACTGCGGCCCCGGCGAATTCGCGAGGGCCCGCTCGATGCAGTCCATGTCTTCTGGCTGGCAGGGATGAGCTGTGACGGCTGTACGGTCTCCGTGTCAGGCGCAACGCATCCCAGCATCGAGGATCTTCAGAACGGGACCATTCCCGGACTGCCGAAGATGATCCTGCACCATTACGTCCTGTCGACTGAATCCGGAGAGGAATTCGTCGAGAATTACCGCATGGCGTGGAAAGGCGAACTCGAAAGTCCCTATGTCGTGGTTTACGAGGGCTCGATCGCTAACGAGGAAATCGCACACCGAACCGGAGGCTTCTGGGCGAGCATGGGGACGGAGCCGGACCCCGAAGAGCCGGAGGGGCAGCGCTCGATACCTACGGCCGAGTGGATGAAGCGAATGGCCCCGGGGGCCGCGGCGGTCATCGCGATCGGCACCTGCGCCACCTGGGGCGGCATCCCAGCGAGCGCTGGCAACCCTACCGGCTCGATGAGCCTGATGGATTACCTGGGCAAGGATTATCGCAGCGCGTTCGGCTTGCCGGTGATCAACGTTCCGGGCTGCGCTCCCCAAGGGGATAATTTCACCGAAACCGTCGCTGCGATTTTCTACTATCTGCAAGGCATTGGACCGATTCCGGACATCGACGCGCTCGGCCGACCGGCCTGGCTGTTCGCCGAGACGGTCCATCGCGGCTGCACTCGCGGATCCTGGTACGAGGAAGGCACCTTCGCCAAGGAATATGGCGACAAGGAATGCCTGGTCGAGCTCGGCTGCTGGGGCCCCGTGGTCAACTGCAACATCGTCAAGCGCGGTGCGATCAATCACGTCGGCGGCTGCATGGAGGCCGGCGGCGTGTGCATCGGCTGCACGATGCCGGGTTTTCCGGACAAGTTCGAGCCGTTCTACACGGAACCTCCCGGTTCGATCATCTCGACCACCGGTTCCAAAGCGCTCGGCTCGTTCATCCGGCCGCTTCGCAAGGTGACTCAGAATTCGCAGAACCGGGAGCCGCGGTGGGACGCCGAGCATGATGTGCCGAGCGCCTGGAGCGAGGTCGGTGAGCCCGGCCCCGTGAAGAAGGTCGAAGAGTGGCTCTATCGAATGTGGCAGGGCACGAACGGGGAGAGGCCCGGGCGCGAGGGGAAAGATAGAAACTGGGGCGGCACTCGCCCGGGACGCGACGAGGACTACCCGACGGGCTGATTTGCGGGCGTTCGATTGGCACGGGAGATCTGGATGGCCGATTACGATCAATGGGCGCTTTGGTGGGCCGCAGGAGCCGCGGTTGTCCTCATCGCCGCTGCCCTGTTGATCTGGATCCTGCTCGTCGCCCGCGGCATCGAGCGCCACGCGCGGCGGGCACTGGAAGCCGCCCGCCGCATCGAAGCGAACACCGGACCGACCTGGGGTCTCGTCGGCGCCCTCAACGCGCTGGAACGAGTGCGGGCGAGTGTGAAGGCCGCCGAGACGGCGCACGAAGGCGATTCGCAAGAGCCCGCGATGATCGAGGAGATGGGCCGATGACCGCAACGGAGCTCGGCTGGATTACGCTTGGCGCCGGGGTTCTCGTTGTCGCGATCGTGACCCTCTTGCTGGTCATTCTGATCCGGACGGTGGACCGCATCAGGGCGGTGCTGGACGACGTCTGGACGACTGGACAGGAGATCGCCAACAATACCGCCAATCTGGACCTGCTGCGTCGAATGAACATGGTCGCCGTCGATACGCGTGCCACCGCGCGCACGCTCGCGGACCGGCGACGCCGCGGAGTGGCCGGCGCGCCGGGGGAGGGCGCCCGATGATCTGGCTGGCGCTTGCAACCGCGATCCTCGTTCTGCTGCTGTTCTGGATATTGTGGACGGCGCTCGCTCGACTCTCGGCAGCGCTGATGGAGATCGGGGGCCCCTCGACCAGCTCGCCGGCCAGCGTGATGGCGAAGATCCGCTGGGGCGTGCGCGCGATCGAGCGTCAGACCGACGGATTTGTGCCGCGAGCCCGTGAGCTCACCGACAATCTTTCGGCTCTGGCCAATGAACTCGGCTCGATTGCGGGCCCTGCCGCGGAGCGCACTCCACGCCGGCCGGGAGAGGCGCAATGAGCGACGCGCCGTCTGCGGTCCTGATCATCTGGTGGGCGACGCTAGCCGCGGTGCTCCTGATCGGCGTTCCAGCCGCAACTCTGTTCCTGCACCGGATCTGGGGCGGGTCGCAAACGATCCGCACTTACGCCGCGGACACACGTGCGGCCGCGGAAGGCATCGCGCGCAACCTCGCGCCTGAGGGAAACGAGTCATGAGCGTGCTGATCTGGCTGACGGCCGCGGTCGCCGCCGCCGTAGTCCTGGTTCTCGTCGGCTATCTCGTCGGCACCGGAATTAAGCTCACGCTCGCATTGCGCGACGTCAAGCACCTGGCCGGTGCGCTCGAGCGGGCAGCCGAAGGCACGATGCCGCTCGCGCAAGTGATTGACGGCCTCCACTCCGACCTGCGGCGGCTCGGCGAGGATGCCGACCGGGCCGCGGATCGGCTGGGCCCGCGACAAGGCTGAAGGGAAAGAATATGTGCTTCAAGAACCTGCCGATCGACTTCGACGAATCCGGCCGGGCCTTTTTGAAGGAAGCCATCCCCGATCCCTATAATCAGCGGGACATCGTAGCCAGTCCGCCGCCGCAGCTCGATCGAGGCAAGATCGAGGAGCTGCTTGCACGCAACGGCTACATCCAGTCGAAGGATTACGATCCCGTCACGCGCGTCGCAGGTGCGCTCGCGTTCCACACCGTCTGTAATTTCAAGGAACGCAAGGTGATCGAGGCGCGCTCGATGGCGACATTATTCCGTGGCTACGAAGTCATCACCATGGGGCGCGACCCGCGCGATGCAATCTTCATCACCAGCCGCGCCTGCGGGGTGTGCGGCGGCGTGCATTCCACCTGCTCGGCCATGGCCACGGAAATGGCCTTCGGCATCTGCCCGCCGCCGTTCGGCATCGTCATGCGCAACATCCTGCTGGTGCTCGATTTCCTCTACGACAATCCGCTGCACCTGTTCCTGCTGGCCGGCCCCGATTATTCCGAGCAGGTGGTCAAGCAGACCAGCCCCGAGCAGCTCGAGAGAGCCGCCACCTGGCTGTGCCCGCACTCCGACGTGCACGGCCACCGCACCATGGCAGACCTGATGCGGGCGATGAATCCGCTTACTGGGGAATTGTACCTGGACGCGCTCCACATGACCCGGCTGACGCGGGAGGCCTATTCTCTCATCGGCGGCAAGTATCCGCACCCGCAGACCATCGTGCCGGGCGGCCTCAGCGCGACCGTCGATCCTTACGTCATGAACGAGCTGTTCCTGCGGCTGCAAAAGTTCTTCGATTTCTCGAAGAGGGTGGTCGGCGTCTGGGAGGACCTCACGGCCTTCTTCTACGAGCAGGACCCGCTCTATCGAAAGGTCGGCACGCGTAGCAGGAACCTCATCGACACCGGCATATTCGATCATCCCGACGTCTACGACGCGCGCTATGAAAACGCCGGCAAGTGGGGAGACAAGAGATGGGCGACGCCGGGCGTAATCCTCGACGGCGAGCTGGTCACGACGGACCTTCACCAGATCAACATCGGCATCGAGGAGTTCGTCGACCATTCCTATTACGAGCAATGGACCTCCACCCGGCACGAAGCTGATCCGGCGGGAAATCCGCTTAGCCGCTTTCACCCGTGGAACGAGGAGACCAGGCCAAGGCCGGAGGGCCACAACTGGAAGGAACGTTATTCGTGGAGCAAGTCACCGCGCTGGGACCGCCAGGCGGTCGAGGAGGGCTGCTACGCCCGGCTGTGGAACACCGCGGTCGGCAGGAAGATGCCGGAAAGCCGCTACATGACCTCAACCGGCCATTCGCTGCAGATGAAGCTGCCGAGGGGCAGGCTTCCGGAGATGGAGATCGAATGGTCGGTGCCCGAGGACTGGAACGCGTTCGAACGCAACCGCGCCCGCGCCTACTGCATCGCCTTCCATGCGCTCGTCGCGCTCGAGAACTGGGAAATCGGAATGCATCTTCTGCGGCAGGGGGAGACCGCGATATCCACCGACTTCACGCCGCCCAAGAAGGGGCAGCAGCTCGGCGTCGGCTTCTGGGGCGCCGGCCGCGGCGGCCTGACCCATCATCTGGAGATCCAGGACGGTGTCGTCGCGAATTACCAGATTCTGACTCCCTCGACCTGGAATGCGTCGCCGCAGGACCCGTGGGGCAATCCGGGTCCCTATGAGGAAGCGGTGCTCAACACGCCGCTGATCGAGAGCACGGACGATCCGCAGAAATTCAAGGGCATCGACATTCTCCGTGCAATCCGCAGCTTCGATCCGTGCATGCCCTGCACCACCCATGTGCACGTCAGCGGGTCGGACCGGGTGATCACCACCGACGTCAACACTTGCGCATGCGGAGTTGAGTGAGTGGGAAGAACGCTGGTCGGTGGCGTTGGCCACTACCATTTGTGCGATTTTTCTGTCGGGCCGGCGCTGAGTGAACGGCTCGCCGCCGAGGCTTGGCCGGACGACGTCGTGGTTGAGGATCTGAGCTATGGGCCGGTGGTCGTCTGGCACAGGCTGACGGACGAGCAGCCGCCCTTCGAGCGCTGGGTCCTTTTCGGCGCAACGCGTCGGGACCGCGCGCCTGGCACGATTACCGCATATCGCTGGGACGGGGTCCTGCCCGGCACCGAAGAAATCCAGGCCCGCGTCGCGGAGGCGGTCGGCGGCACGGTGGATCTCGACAGCCTCGTGATCATCGCCGCCGCGCTCGGTGGCGCTCCCTCGCAAACATGCGTGATCGAGATCGAGCCGCTGATCGAAGAGGTCGGAGAACGGATGAGTGCCCCGGTGGAGCGCGCTTGCGAGCAGACCCGCGCGCTTGTGCGGTCGATCGTCGCCGGCACATCGCCGCCTCTGCCCAATGCACCTCTCGGAGGCTGAGCCGCGATGGGCGGCATTCTCGTGGCAGGCATGGGCAACGTCCTGAGAGCGGACGATGGCTTCGGAGTGGCCGTCGCGCAGGCGCTTGCGGCGCGCTCGTTGCCGCTGCAGGTGCGGGTCATTGAAACCGGGATCGGCGGCATGCATCTCGTCCACGAGCTGATGGAGGGGTTCGATGCGCTCGTGATCGTCGATGCGGTCGATCGCGGCGCAGAGCCGGGCACGCTTTTCATACTCGAGCCTGAAGCCTCCGACCCGAACAGTTTAACCCCGCAGGAGGCGCAGGCGCTGGTCTCCGACATGCACAACACGGTGCCGGCCCGCGTGTTGATGCTCGCCAAGGCGCTCGGCGTGCTGCCCGGGATCGTGAGGATCGTCGGCTGTCAGCCAGCCGACTGCGATCCAGTGTCGATGGACATGAGCGGCGCTGTGCGGCACGCAGTGGACACGGCAGTCATGCGGATCGAGGAGTTGATCGAAGAGGTGATGGTGGCGACCGAGGAAAGCCATGCCGAACGGGCTTGACCCCGTCGAGCGGCTCCGCTGCCGGGACGAGGTGCTGCAGGTCCTCTTCTGGCTCTCGGGCGAAGGGTTCGAAAAGGACATGACTCCGGAAGGAGTCGCGAAATTCACCGGCCTCGACACCGACGTCGTCCGATCGGTGCTGGCGGACGCCGTTGCAGCCGGTCTTGCCGAAGCGGTTTCCGGCGGCCGATTTGAACTGAGCAGGGACGGCAGGCGCGAAGGGGGCCGCCGCTTCGTGGAAGAATTCGCCGACATCCGTGCCCGCGAAACGCATGGCGGCGGATGCAGCGACCCGGATTGCGACTGCCATACCGGAATGGCGGCGCCCTGCATTCACGCTCACCACGGAGCCTCATGAGATGAAGATCGCGGTCGGTGGCAAGGGCGGCTCGGGCAAGACGACATTTTCGGGGACACTCGCCCGTGCGCTCGCCCAGTCGGGACATCGAGTGCTGGCGATCGATGGCGATTCGAACCCCAATCTCGCCGTCACGCTCGGCATCCCAGGCGGCGCCGCACAGGAAATCCCTGCATTGCCGCGCGACCTGCTCGTCGATGCACCGGCCGACGGCGGCGCTCGCCGCCGGATGCTCGGCAGACCGCCAGCCGAAGTCATCGAGAGCTATGGCGTCGCTGGCCCGGACGGGATTCACCTGATCCTGGGTGGCCGCGTCGGCCATGCCGGAACGGGCTGCATGTGCGGTGCGCATGCGCGGGTCCGGACGCTGCTTGGAGAGCTGATCGGCCGGGAGTGGCAGGATCAGGACGTCATCGTCGACCTTGAGGCAGGGCTCGAAAACTTCAGCCGCGGCACGCCCCGTTCCGTCGATGCCATTATCGTCGTGCTCGAACCATTCTACCGGTCGATGGAAACCGGCCGGAGAGTCTGGGAACTCGCTCGTGAACTGGGCGTGGGGCGGGTCTGGGCCGTCGCCAACCGTATCCGCAGCGAGGCCGATCTCGACGCGGTCCAAAGCTTCTGTGAAGCTCACGGTACGGAGCTGATCGGAGCTCTCCCGTTCGACGAGGCGCTGCTCGACGCCGACCGCGCCGGCAAGGCGCCGATCGATCACGACCCTTGCTCGCCCGCAGTGATGCAGGTGCGCAGGATAGCAGAAAGTCTGTTCGACCGACCAATCAGGGGAAAAGCCGGATCGGAGGCAGAGCCGGCCTGAAGAGAGTGACTGCGAGGGGGTGAGGGATGCAGAGAATAACCATCTGGCTCTGGCTGGTGTTCGCCGGAGCCGTTGTCCAGCTGGCGGCGCTGACCACCGACTTCTACATCTATGAAGGCGAAGAACAGAGTGCCTGGATGGGGATTCCAACCACATCCGAGCTCGTCCTGTTCTCGGCAGGAATTGCACTTGCGGCATTTCTCCTGACGGCCGCCGGGCGGGCTCCGCTCAACGGAAGAACACTGGGCCGGTTGGTCGGCGCGGCAGGGCTGATCGCCACGCTGCAGCTGGCCTATCGCATGGTCGCTCCGCCGTTCGGCGGCCGGGTTCCGGAGCACGCCACTATCCTGGGCGATTCCTGCCTGTTCTGGTGCCTTCCCTCGCAGGCCGAGCCGGCCCAGCTGCTCGCCGGCATCTGGGCAGGCCTGCTCGGCTGCCTTGCCGTTGCGGTCGGAGGCTTTCTGCATTCGGCCACCGCGGTCGCACGCAATACGCCTGCAGTTTCGTGGACCGCCCCCGAACAGGCGGGAGCGACCCCATGGCTGAAGCTCGCCGCCCTGGGAGCGGGCGGGCAGCTGGTGTTCGGTTTCACCTTCTTCACCTTCTTCAGGACGATGGGGCCGAGGGGCGAGACGACGTGGAGCGGCTGGCTGCCAATGCCGCACACCGCCAGCATGGTCCTTGCCGTCACTGCGGCGATCCTCCTGCTCGTCTGGCTGGCCGCGCAGAAGCGTGCGCCTCTGCGTCCGGCTGCAATGGGCGCGCTGGTCGCGGTGCTTGCCGGCTTGGCCAGCGCGCGCGTCGCCTTCCGCATCATCGCCCCGCCATTCGGCAGCACCGGACAGACGGACATCGCTCCGGCTGCCTATCTAGCCTTGCTTTCAGGCCTGGTGGCCGTCGGTGCCGGCATCATGCAGGGACGCGGCTTAAGAACGTGATCGACCACGGGCCGTAAGCGGCGACGGCACGCAGTGTCTCACTGTCTGGGTTGAGGCAAAGAATTTCCTCCCTGCTGAGACCGCGCTCACGAGACACCATGGCATCTATCCAGAGATCGCCCCGATGGCGACGCGGCAGTCGCTGGACGGCCATGAGTTGAACTGGAATGCCGCGACAGCCGGCCAGTACAGGCTGAATGCCCAGAGCACATCGCCTTCGGAGGACATCCTGAAGTCAGAACTGCTGGTGCGGGGTGCTGTTTCGGGTGTGATCGCTAGTCTTAGGGCATCGTTCGTCATGAATGCCTTTCAAGATGCGCTGAAGGAGTGATCGAAGGCGCTTATCGACAGTCCTGAGAGCAACGGCGGCGAGAAGAAGGTCGGCGCCGGAGAGCCGGCCACAGTCAAGGCGGCGGTAAGGATCAACCGTGCCGGTGGCCGGCGAGGAGCCGCCGATGCACGCCCAGCGCCCGCCGCTTCGCTCGTGCACTATGGATTGGGCGCGGGCATTGGCCTTGCTTAAGCACTTGCCGCAACCGTTCCGCAGATACGCGCCGGCTATGGCGTCTGATATGGAGCCGGCGTGGCGCTCGTCGCTGATGAGATCCTTGTTCCCGCAGCCGGCCTGTAGGGTCCGCCGACGGAGACTCCGCCATCGACGCATCTTTACAGCATTGTCGGCAGCCTCGGGCGTAACCAACCAGAGGTGGAGCGAAGAGTCAGTGCAAAAAAGGGTATTAGTATCCCGCCGGGTTGTGTTCGCCATCGGTGCGCATTAACGCCGTAGAGTTTAATCGTAATTTTCTCAGGATTTGAACTTGGCGCACGGAGATTGCCAGACGGCTGGCCGTCGGCTGGGGCTGCTCGTTGCCCTCGTTCTTGCCTGGCCCCCGCCCGCGGCAGCTGCACAGGGATACGAACTGCTCTCAGCCGCGCGCGAGGCCGCACGCACCGACCGCAATGCCGCATCGGCGCGGTTGTTCGGACAGTACCTCGCTGCCAATCCCGGCGACCGCCGGCTCGTGCTTCGCGAATATGCCGACCAGCTGATCTACTCCGGTAGGCCAGAGCGGGGGCTGCCGCTCCTCGAAGAGTTGCTGTCCTGGGACCTTTCAACGGATGAGCGGCGGCAAGCTCAGCAAAGCTATGCGCTAGCGCTCCTTTGGTCGGACCAGCACCGGCAGGCGCTTGCGGCTTACGACCGGCTGCTGACCCAAGATCCGGCGAATGAGGATGCGCGCCTGAACCGCATCCGGGCCCTGCAATGGACGGGCCGGCCCGACCGCGCTCGCGAAGGACTCGAAGGGCTCTCGCCGCAGCTTCGGGCGAGCAGCCGTGCTGTCGAGATTATGCGGGAAATCAGACGTGACGCCCGGCCGCGGATTGGAGTCACAGTACAGCGGATGAGCCAGGCGGACGGGCTGGCCCTTCGGTCGGTGCGGATCGAACACAATTTTTTCCCTCGCTCAGGCGCGACGCGCGTTGGTGCCTTCTACGAGCATCGCGACTTCCGTGACGATGGTCGTACAATCCGGGTCCACTCTCCAGGTGTGACTGCGTCGCTGCGTCCATCTGATGCGCTTCAGCTCAATGGCTCCATTGCGGCCGAGCCGCAGCGCGGCTCGGGTGTCCGCCGCACCCAGCTCGTCTATGAAGCCGCCGCTGCGATCCTGCCAAGCGATCGGCTGCGCTTCGACTTCGTCACCGCCCGGCGATCGCTCGACAATTTCCGCTCGCTCCAGCAGGGCCTGTTAACCCATCACTATTTCGCGTCGGCGGACTATTGGCCGAGCCCTATGCTGAAGCTCACCCTTCGCGGGGAGCTGACGGACTTTTCCGACGGCAATGAGCGCCGCTGGATCCAGGCTGAAGCCGAGCGGCGGGTGTCGCGGCACCCGAACATCTTCGTCGGCGCCCGAGCTACGAGCTTCAGCTTCGAGAGGCAGCTCGACCATGGGTATTTCAACCCGAATCGCTTCCGCTCTGCGGAGATCACCGCCCGCGGGTGGGCGCAAATAGCGTCGGGGACGTGGTTAGAGCTGGCCGCCGGCACCGGACCCGAGCGCAGCAATCCCGGCGGCATCAAGCTCGCTTACTGGGGCCGCGGCAAGATCAGCCATGCAATTAACGAGGATCTGGAAGTTTCGCTGAGGGCGGAGCGGCTCTCGTCAAGCGGCGTGACCGGCACCGGGTTCTCGCGCAACGTCGTCTCCGCATCGATCGAATTTCGCTGGTGAGGCTACCCTCGGGGCATACACGCCGCGGTAGGCTCCTGCGGGAAATTGATGCCGAATGCGCCGCCCTTCAGCCGCCTGGCAGCGGGCGCCGCGATCGGGCTAATTGGCTGGCAATCATCAAGCTCGCCGAATGGGAGGAACTTCAAGACCACCTGGGCCCCCATGGCTGCACGGCCGTGTTGGGCGGCGTCAGCCGCTTCATTGCCAGCGACTTGCCAGATGCCGAGCGGCTGCTGCAAACCTACGATGACGAGATTCGGCTGACCGTCTGCGACCGCACCAAACAGGAGTTCGAACGCATGCTCCTCGCGCTGTCGCGCAAAATCGTGGGACATTCCTTCGTCGCGCCTGGCGAAACGGTGAGCGTCACGCCGGCAATCGGCTATGCCGCCTTTGCAGACGAGGCGACGTTTCCGACAGCATTGCGCTGCGCGCGCACGGCGCTCAGCCACTCGCTCGCCCACCTTGACCTCAGGCCGACTGCGTTCTCTGATCTGCTGCAAGCGCCGTCGCGTTGGTACGAGTGGATGCTGCGCCTCGGCGTAGCGCGCAGCGTCCGCTTTACCTTTCACGCCGTCCTCGCGCTGTTCCTCGCTCTCGTAGTACCGTTCCTCATCTACATGAATCTGCCGCGCGGTGTCGCCGACGTGGCGAGCGCCATCCTGTTCATCGTGACGGTCATCGTGCTTGTAACGACGGCTACGCTAATCAACATTGAAGGGGTGCTGTCGCTCAGGCCCGAGCAGCCGCTGGACGAGCCGAAATCGCCTTACCCACCTGCAAGCGCAATCGTCGCCGCTTATCTGCCGAACGAGGCGGCGTCGGTGGTTTCCACGATCGAGGCGATCCTCGGGATTGATTATCCAGCGCCTCTCCAGATCATCCTCGCCTACAATACCCCGCACGACCTGCCGATCGAGCGCACCTTGCGGCAGATGACGCGCCGCAACTCCAACTTCCTTCTCTTGCGGGTCGAGGGTAGCACGTCCAAGGCGCAGAACATCAATGCCGCCCTTTCTTTAGTGCGGGGTGAGTTCACGGCGATCTTTGATGCCGATCATCATCCGGCGCCTGACAGCTTCCGCCGCGCCTGGCGGTGGCTGTCTGACGGCGCGGACGTGGTGCAAGGCCACTGCGTGGTCCGCAACGGTTCCGCGACACTCCTCTCGCGCTTAGTCGCTGTCGAGTTCGAGCAAATCTATGCGGTCGCTCACCCCGGCGGGGCGCGCCTGCGAGGCTATGGCATCTTTGGTGGGTCCAACGGCTACTGGCGAACCAGCATCCTCCGCGAGACACGAATGCGCAGCTCGATGCTGACCGAGGACATCGATTCCTCAATGCGCGTCGTATGCGAAGGGCGGCGCATCGTTTCCGACCCATGTCTGATCTCGACCGAGCTCGCGCCGGCCCGGTTGCGCAGTCTCACACACCAGCGCCTGCGCTGGAACCAGGGCTGGCTGCAGGTCTCATTGCGCCACTTGAGGCCGTTGCTGAAGTCGAAAAATGTGTCCCTGCGTCAGAAGATGGGCGGCTTCTACCTGCTTGCTTGGCGTGAGGTTTTCCCGTGGTTTTCGCTCCAGGTTTTCCCAATCCTCGCGTACTGGATTGTGAACGCAGGCTCCATCTATGCACTCGACTGGCAAGTGCCGCTCCTGCTTGCTGCCACTGTCTATGTGCTGAGTACCGCTCCATTGCAGTCGCTAATCGCCTACGCGAACGCAGCGCCGCAGATGAGGAAGCGTGTCGGCTGGTTCCTGATCCACATGCTATTTGCAGATCTATATGCCCGATATTTGACGCTGCTGACGCGCGTCGCGCATCTGCGCCAGCTTTTCGGCGAGCGGGAATGGCGGATCACGCCCCGCTCGATTAACCATGCGGCGCCCGTGAGCGAGATTGTGGATCCATTCCATGAAGGGGATATGGCCCCGCCGGAAGAGGTTACGCGTCGTAAGCTGGCCGACAGCGATCCTCTGCTAGTGCAGAGTTCACCTGAAGTTGCCCCGCCCGGGTTCAGTAAACGACATCAGTAGTTGGGCATGTCCGGTTTTGGGGTGCTCAGCACTACCCCCTTTTACCCGCCTCTTGGCCGGGCGCCCGTTCCGGTTGGGTGCGCCTGCGGCAAGTTGAGCAGGGCGCACTGCGGGCTGTCGACTTGAGCCCGGTGCGCAATCATCCAACTCTCGCTTGGGAGCCTAGCTCGAGCGCTCCTCGTCCGGGCGCGCAACGGGCGGGGTCGGGTCATTCGCGTTGGCAGCCAGCTTGGAACGGCATTCTGCCAGCAGTTTCCGGCAGGTCTCCAGGCTGGCCGTCAACTCCGCGTTGACGCGCTCCAGGTCTCCCGCCTTTGCTCTATCTTGCTTGGAGGACATGAAAAAGCTCGTGCTGCATGGCTGCACTAACTCACATCAGTGCATCTGGTGCCTCGCTTCGTGAAAAATTCATTGCTGTGGCGCCACTGCATCCACGCACCCGCTCCAACGTAGCTTTTTGCGAGTTCCTGGAGAGGTGCACGAGAATGTCGTTCCCAAGCGAAGAGCCCGTTTGCGATGCCGATGCAGAGCTGAACTATTTGAAGCGGAGAGTTTACCAGGAAGCGCAGGCTGCGGTAGAGGGCATCATCCACCAGCGCGACGCTGCTCCGTGATCCTCGCGACGGCTTATGCCAGGCGTGTGGGAGCAAACGCGTCCGCCCAGCTCCGACACCGGCCAGGGCTGGGTAGATCAACACCGCATCTGGTGAACCGAGCCCGGCTCCAGGCCTAGAACGTCGCTCTGTCCATCCCCCGGCCACGCAGGTTCGAGATCCCGCCGCTCCGGCCGGCGCACCTTGGTTTCGACAGCTCCCCAGGCGGCGTTGCTCGCGGCTTCGGTGGCTATTCCGAGCGCAAGCCCGGCGCCGACGTCGCTGATATAATGGGCGCAGCGGGGGACCTGCGCGGCGGCGACCAGACCGGCGGCGGCGATGGCGGGGGTGGAATGCTCGGGATATTCGCGGCTGAAGGCGCGGGCCACGGCCATTGCGCGCCGGCGCTATGGCCGGACGGGAAGCTACTTTCCTCCTTCTGCCGATTGCCGCCGCGCTTGATCTTGCGATGATCGACCGACCGCGCGCTTCGCGGCCGGGTGCGGTCGACGCGTTCCTTGACGAGGTTCTTGGCAAAGGTCGTAAGCTCATGAGCGATCAGCATCCGCAGCCCCGCTCGGGCCATTCGGCCATCGGAGCGGAGCAGGCCCGCGGCGATCATCCCGCCCGAGAGCAGGCGCAGTTGCGGCTGGTCGCCAAGCTCGCTCGCGAACGAAAGCGCCTTGATCGGCGGGGAGTCGCGATACGGGGCAACTGCCTCGTCGACCTCCCCGTCCGCCCGGGCAAGCGTCTCGGCCGCCCGGTCCGCCGTTCTTGCGAGCCATTCGTCAGGCGCTCGCCTGCTCTTGCGCAAGCCACTCCTGGATTTCCGTGCTTCCGCCGATGCGCTGGTCGTCGACGAACAATTGCGGAGTAGTCGGGACCTGGTGCTTGGCCTTGAACTCCTCGACTTCGCCGCGCGAGCCGAGGATCGATCCTCGAACGGAACGCCCGCGCTTCCAGAAGCTCGCACGCCCGCAGGCCATAGGGGCAGGTGTGGTCGGGAAGCACATGCGATAAAGGACGGCCTGCCGGCTCTCGGGCATAGAAATGTTCCTTTTCCTGTCTAGCGTTGGGTCGAGGGGGCGTTCTCATTGTCGGCGAGCTCTCGTCGCCGAGTTGGCCTTCGCCGTAATAGGCCTGGTCGGACTGGCCGCCCTTGAAGCTGCCGCCCAGATCCTTCTTGTCCTGCTTGCCGCTGTGCGGGTTGGGGTAGGGGCCGCCGCCCGACTCTCCGGTCTGCTCAGGCCCGCCGCGGCGGGAGGCGAGCTCGCCGTGCTGGTCGGCCGGCCTCGCCTCGGTACCGCTGCCGCCCACCGGCATCTTGTGCTTGTCGCTCACGATCTTGGCTTCCTTCTGTTGGGTCCCCCAACGCGCGGCAAGCTCGCGACGTTGCTAGCGAACCGTGATTTCGTTGCTCGTCAGGGTGGTTCGAGTGCCGCTCTGCATGCGCTCGACGGTCGTGCTGAAGCGGTAGGTGCCCGGCATGACGCTCGCCGGAAGCTGGTACGGGTAGGTCGCGACCCGCCCGGATTCGATCGTCCTGAGCTCGAGCGTGCACACGCGGTCGGTCCGCACCGGCGCCCCGTCGGCGGCCATCAGCGCGCGCTGGTGCACAGATTGTAGCCGAGCGGCTCGGCCAGGCCGTTGGCGAGCATCAGAGTCACCGTCGCGCCCTGCGCCACTTCGCGCGGCAGCGCCCGAGGCTCGGCGGCCCCGGAGGCTCCGGCGCGGCAGGCTGGCGCCCGGCGCCGGCGCGCCCGCGCTCCCGTTGAGCTGCGTTTCGCTCGCATCCTGCGTCGGCACGGGGCAGGACGCCAGCAGGCCAGCGAGCGCAATTGCGGCAAGGCGCATCACCACCTCCGTCGCTTTGGACGTTCGGACCAACGGCAGTTCCCGTCCCAGGTTCCGGGGATTGTGTCAGGTTCCGGGCTTGTGATTGCCGGCGCCCCCGGTGCATCAGCGCGCGCGCATGAACCCCCGCATGAACCCGCTATACGAGCAGCTTGCCGTCAGCATCTTCGAGCGCATGTCGCTCGCCGCCGCGAGGAACGGCGCGGTCAATCTCGGCCAGGGCTTCCCCGACTTCGGCTGGCCCGAGCAGATCCTCGACGCCGCCGCCGAGGCGCTCAGGCGCGGCTCGAACCAGTACGCGCCGTCGCGCGGCCTGCCGCAGCTGCGCGAGGCGATCGCCGACCATTACCGCCGCCATTTCGGCCAGCAGCTCGACCCGCACCACATCTGCGTCACCAGCGGCGCGACCGAGGCGCTGGGCGCGATGATCCTGTCGGCGATCAATCCCGGCGACGAGGTGATCATCTTCACGCCCGCGTACGACAGCTACGCGCCGATGATCCGCCGCGCCGGCGGCACCCGCGAGAGATTGCGCTTCAGCCGCCGTCACTTGCGCACAGCACGGGTGATGCTAGACGCGGCGATCGCGCCGCCAACACGGGCGATCCTGTTCAACAACCCGCAGAACCCGACAGGACGGCTGTTCGACGCGCAGGAGCTGCAGACGGTGGCCGACGCGGCGACCACTCACGACCTGACGGTAATCGCGGACGAGGTCTGGGAGCATGTGCTCATCCCTCCCCCTCGCGGCGAGGTGGCGCGAAGCGCCGGAGGGGGAGCATTCATCCCGCTCGCAACCCTTCCCGGAATGGCCGATCGGACGCTCAAGGCGGGCTCGGCGGGCAAGATCTTCTCGCTGACCGGCTGGAAGGTCGGCTGGATCGTCGCTGCTCCCGCCGCTGCTGCAGTCGCGGCAAGGGCGCACCAGTTCCTGACCTTCTCGACCCCGCCCAACCTCCAGGCCGCCGTCGCCTATGGCCTCATTGAAGGCGACGCGTGGATCGACCCGATGCGGCAGCGCTTCGCCCGGGCGCTGGAGCGAATGACCAGCGGCCTCGAACAGGCTGGCTTTGCGGTGCTCGAGCCCGCCTCGACCTATTTCCTGTGCGTCGATCTCAAGGCATCGGGCATCGCCATAACCGACCAGGCGTTCGCCGATGCCGCGGTCGAGCGGGCAGGGGTCGCGGTGGTGCCCGTCTCGGCCTTTGCCGAGGACGATCCGCCGCGGCACCTCGTGCGCCTGTGCTTTGCCAAGCGTGACGAGACGATCGACGCCGGAGTCGCCGCCATGGCCCGCGCAAGGGAGATGTTCGCATGACACCTGCGCAGGACGCTGCCGAGCTGCTCCGGATGCTCGGCGTCCAAGGCTCCGGCGATCTGGTCAGCGTCTCGCCCATCGACGGGCAGCCGATCGGAAGCGTCGCCGCCGCCGATGCGGCTGAAGTGGATGCCGCCTGCGCCCGCGCAGCCCAAGCCTTCGACGCGTGGCGAACCGTCCCCGGCCCGAGACGCGGCGAGCTCGTGCGGCTCCTCGGCGAGGAGCTGCGCGCGGCGAAAGAGCCGCTCGCCCGCCTTGTCACGCTGGAAACCGGCAAGATCATCCAGGAGGGCCTCGGCGAGGTCCAGGAGATGATCGACATCTGCGACTTCGCGGTCGGCCTGTCGCGCCAGCTCTACGGCCTCGCCATCGCAAGCGAGCGCCCGAGCCACCGGATGATGGAGCAGTGGCACCCGCTCGGCCCCGTCCTGGTGATCAGCGCGTTCAACTTCCCGGTGGCGGTCTGGGCATGGAATGCCGCGCTCGCGCTGGTCTGCGGCGACCCGGTGATCTGGAAACCAAGCGAGAAGACGCCGCTTACCGCCGCGGCAGTGGCCGCGCTTGCGCAGCGCGCGCTCGACCGCCTCGGCGACGCGCCCGGCGGCCTGCTTCAGTTGGTCCAGGGCGGTCGCGAGGTGGGCGAGGCGCTGGTCGACGACGCGCGCGTCGCGCTGGTCTCCGCAACCGGCTCGACCGCGATGGGCCGTGCGGTCGGCCCGCGGGTCATTTCGCGCTTCGGCCGAGTGCTGCTCGAGCTTGGCGGAAACAATGCGATGATCGTCGCGCCGAGCGCTGACCTCGATCTTGCGACGCGCGCGATCCTGTTCTCGGCCGCCGGAACCGCAGGCCAGCGCTGCACCACCTTGAGACGCCTGATCGTCCACGAAAGCATCGCTGACGAGCTTGCGGCGCGCCTAAAGTCGCTGTTTGCCGGCGTGAAGGTCGGCGACCCGCGCGACCCCGACAGCCTGCTCGGCCCGCTGATCGACCAGGGCGCGTTCGACGCAATGGCTCAGGTGCTCGGCGACCGGGTCGAGCGCGTCGTGGCTGTGCCCGGCGGCTTCTACGTCCGTCCCGCGCTCGTCCAAGTGCCCGCGCAGGAGGGCGTCGTCCTCAAGGAGACCTTCGCTCCGGTCCTTTACCTGCTTCGCTACAGCAGCCTCGACGAGGCGATCGCGCTCAACAATTCGGTGCCGCAGGGGCTGTCGTCCTCGATCTTCACCAGCGACTTGAGGGAAGCCGAAAGGTTCGTGTCGGCCGCTGGCTCGGACTGCGGCATCGCCAACGTCAACATCGGCCCGTCGGGCGCGGAGATCGGCGGAGCGTTCGGCGGCGAAAAGGAGACTGGCGGCGGGCGCGAGAGCGGGTCCGACAGCTGGCGCGCCTATATGCGCCGGCAGACCAGCACGGTGAATTACGGGACCGACCTGCCGCTAGCTCAGGGAATCAAGTTCGACGTTGCCCCATAACGCGAGGCTCTCGGCGCCGATCAGCTCGGGCCAGCGGCGCTTGAACTGGCGATACCAGGGGATCAGCTGGCCGGCCTCGAGCGGCCGCGACAGCAGATAGCCCTGGGCGACGTCGCAGCCGAGCTCGCGCACGCTGCGCAGCTGCTCGACCGTCTCGACGCCTTCGGCGGTCGCGATCAGACCCAGCCCGTTGGCAAGCTCCACAATCATCCGGACGATCAGCCGGCAGTCGTGCGCGGCCGGCAGGTCGGCGACGAACGCCTGGTCGATCTTCACTTCGGTGAAGGGCAGCTGGCGAAGCTGCATCAGCGAGGAATAGCCCGTGCCGAAATCGTCGATCGCAAGGCCCATGCCCTTGATTCGGAAGCGCGTGAGCGTGTCCATCAGCTTGATCAGCTGCTGGGTCGCGCCCTCGGTCAGCTCGAGCACCAGGCACTCGGGCGGCACGCCGAGCGACCGGCACATGCCTTCGATCAGGTCCGGAAAATCGAGCCGCTGCAGGCTCACGGCCGAAATGTTGAAGGCCAGGTGCGTGGTCAGGCCCTGCTCGCGCCAGCTGCGCCACTGGCGCAAAGTGGTCCCGAGCCCCCATTCGGTCAGCGGGTCGATCAGGCCGTGCCGCTCGGCCAGCGGCACGAAGCGGGACGGGGACACGGCGCCAAGCTCCGGGTCGTCCCAGCGCACCAGCGCCTCGACCCGCGAAAGCTTTCCGTCCTTGAGGCTGACCTTCGGCTGGTAGGCGATTGACAGCTTCTGCTGCCGCAGCGCGCGCTCGAAGCTTTCGAGCAGCCCGCAATCCTCAGCCGTCATCGCTTACCGCGGGCTTTAGGCCGCTGAGCAGGGCCTCGAGGTCGGCGAGGCGCACGGGCTTGGAAACCGGTCCGGCCATCGACAGGCCGAGCGCTTCGCCGAGGCGGATGGCCGACTCGAGCACTCGCCGGTCGAAGCCGCTGATGATCAGCACCGGCCCTGCGAACCCCTTGTCGGCGAGGAAGCGCAGCAGCTCGACGCCGTCGACCGGCATGCCGAGGTCCAGCGCGACGACGTCAGGGCGCCGGTCAACGAAGCATTGGCGAAAGGAGGCGTCGTTCCACGTGACGATCGGCTCGAAGCCGCATTCGCGGCCGGCAGCGGCGATGAAGTTCGCAAGAGCCGGCTCGTCGTCGATCAGCAGCAGCTGCGGCTGCTTCATCAGTGAAACTCCCTCGTGCGTTTGGCGCCGCCGACCCTGAGCCCGAATCCGCGTTCAGGTCAAACCATCGAAACGGCTTCTTAACTGCCGGTCGCTATTATTTCGGGTCTTGAATCGCCGGTTTTGGAGGCTGGTGCATGTTCGGATCGCTGATCCGCCGCAATCCTGCCCGCGCCTATGATGCGGACGAAAGCGCGCTCGAGTCGACCACCTTCTCGCTGAGCATGGCCGTTCCGCGCCCGTGCGAGCGGCGGTCGGACGATCGGCTCGCTCCGATGCTGCGCGTGGCAAAGCTCAGCGGTCCCGGCGGCGAACAGCTGATCCGCCTGCGCAACGTCTCGGCCGGCGGACTGATGGCCGAGGTCGCCCGGCCGGTCCCGGTCGGCGAGAGCGTCGCGGTCGAGCTCTCGTCGGAGGACATTCCAGGGACGGTGGTGTGGACCCGCGAAGGCGCGATCGGCGTGAAGTTCGACCAGAGCCTCGACATCGGCGAGCTGCTCGCCGGAAGGAAGCAGCGCCACGGCTTCCGCGCCCGCCCGCCGCGGCTCCAGGTCAGCTGCAAGGCGTCGGTGAAGGTCGACAAGAGCTATTACAACGTCGAGGTCCAGGACATTTCTCTCGGCGGAATGAAGGTCGAGCCGATCGAGGAATATTGCGTCGGCAAGCAAGTCGTGGTGGTGGTCGAGAGCCTTCGGCCGATCCGCGGCGCGATCCGCTGGTACTCGGACCGCCGGGCGGGAATCATCTTCGACCGGCCGCTCGAGTTCGAGGAGCTCGCCGAGTGGGTCGGCAAAAGGCTTGAGCTCGCCAGCCTCAAGGCGGCTTACCAAAGGCCCTGACGCAACCTATCTAACGCGCTCCGATGCGAAGGAGCGAGCAGATGGCCCAGGGAGTCGCAGTCTTTGCCGGCGGGTGCTTCTGGTGCACCGAAGCCGTGTTCAACGACGTCGTCGGCGTGAGCTCGGTGGAGAGCGGCTATACCGGCGGCGACGTGCCGAGCCCCAGCTATCGCCAGGTGTGCGGCGGCGCCACCGGCCATGCCGAGGCGATCCGGATCAGCTTCGATCCCGACGCCATCAGCTATGACGAGCTGCTCGACATCTTCTTCGCGACGCACGATCCGACCCAGCTCAACCGACAGGGCAACGATGTCGGCACCCAGTACCGCTCGGCCATCTTCCCGCAGGACGACAACCAGGAGGCGAAGGCCCGCGCCGCAATCGAGCGCGCAAATGGCGAGCACAATGGGCGCGTGGTGACGACGATCGAGCCGATGCGCGAATGGTGGGCGGCCGAGGACGATCACCAGGCCTATTGGGAACGCGAGGGGCAGCGAAACCCCTATTGTCTCGCCACCATCCCGCCCAAGCTCCAGAAGCTGCGCAAGAGCTTCCAGGCAAGAGTGAAAAGCGCCGAGGCGCGGCTTTAGGACGCTGCCGCGGGGGCGTCGGCGCGCAGTCCACCGAAGAAGCCCAGATACCAGGGCAGCGAGTCCGTGAGGCCCGCCAAAACATTGTGCGTGGGCTCGTAGCCCAGCAGCCGGCGCGCCTTTTCGATCGACGCCTGGGAATCGCGCACGTCCCCAACGCGGAACGGCGCCATGCTCGGCTCGCGGTGATAGTGGACCTGGTGCCCGGCGAGGCCGTCGCGGATCAGGCTGAACAGCTCGAGCAGGCTCGTGCGATCGCCGACCGCGACATTGTAGACCTCGCCCTGCGCTTCGTCGGGAGCGAGCGCCGCACGGATGTTCGCCTGGACGGCGTTGGACACGTAGCAGAAATCGCGCGTCGTCAGGCCGTCGCCGTTGACGGTCACGCTCTCGTCCTGGATCATCGCCGCGACCCACTTGGGGATCACCGCCGCATAGGCGCCGTCCGGGTCCTGCCGCGGCCCGAACACGTTGAAATATCTCAGCCCCGTGGCCGTGAAGCCGTAGGTCCGCGCATAGACGGCCGCGTAGAGCTCGTTGACGAGCTTGGTCACCGCATAGGGCGACAGCGGCGAGCCGATCCGCTCCTCGCGCTTGGGAAGCTCCGGGGAGTCGCCGTAGGTCGAGCTCGAAGCGGCGTAGACGAAGCGCCTGACGCGCGCGTTGCGGGCGGCGTCGAGCATGTTGAGGAAGCCGGTGATGTTCACGTCGTGCGACGTCATGGGGTCGCGACGTCATGGGGTCGTCGATCGAGCGCGGCACCGATCCGAGCGCGGCCTGGTGGAGCACATAATCGACGCCCTCGACGGCCGAGGCGCAGGCGTCGCGATCGCGGATGTCGCCTTCGATCATCCGGAAAGCGTCACCGTAGGCGGCGGGCACGAGCCGCTCGAGCTCGTCGAGGTTGCGCTGGTGCCCGGTCGCGAAATTGTCGAGCCCGACGATCCTCTGCCCCGCCCGCAGCAGCGCCTCGACCAGGTTCGATCCGATGAAGCCGGCAGCGCCGGTCACCAGCCAGGCCGCTCGCTCGCTCGCGAGCAGCTTGTGCAACTGTTCATCCATCGCGGGCGCTTTGCCGGAAAATGAGGCGAAAGAAAGGGGGGCGGAACCCGATTGTTCTGCCCCCCAATGGATCGGCGGGTGCTCAACTCACTCACCTAGCGCTTTCAGCCGTGTCACAGACTCCAGTAAGTGATGTCCGGGCGCAGTGCCTGCGCATCGATCTTCGATTTGACGTCGACGAGTATTCCGCTGGGCGCGATCATCTCGCTCATCCGGCTCGGCGCCAGTGGTCCATAGGCTTCGTGCGGGACCGCGTAGATCAGCGCCGCAAGACCGCTGAACTGGTCGAGATCGGTGAGCTCGACGTTACACGTGCGCCGGACGCTGTCGGCATCCGCCAGCGGATCGTGGACGAGCGCCGTCAGTCCGAACTCGCGAAGCTCGCGATACACGTCGAGGACCTTCGAGTTGCGGATGTCGGGGACGTTTTCCTTGAACGTGAAGCCGAGGATGCCGACGCGCGACGTGCGGATCGGCAGCCCGCTTGAAGCAAGCAGCTTCACCACGCGCTGGGCGATATAGGCGCCCATGCTGTCGTTGACCCGCCGGCCCGACAGGATGACCTCGGGATGGTATCCGAGCTGCTCGGCCTTGGCCGTAAGATAATAGGGATCGACCCCGATGCAGTGGCCGCCCACCAGTCCCGGATGGAACTTGAGAAAGTTCCACTTGGTCCCCGCCGCTGCGAGCACTTCGCTTGAGCGGATGTTGAGAAGATCGCAAATCTTCGACACTTCGTTCATAAGCGCGATGTTCACGTCGCGCTGGGTGTTCTCGATCACCTTGGCGGCTTCGGCGACCTTGATCGAGCTGACCGGGTGGATGCCGGCCTCGATGATCGAACCATAGAGATCGCACAGCAGCTCGAGCGTCTGCGGATCGCTCGCCGCGACAACCTTGGTGATCTTCTCGATCGGACGCTCCTTGTCGCCCGGGTTGATCCGTTCGGGACTGTAGCCCAGCGTGAAGTCGACGCCCGCCTTGAGGCCGCATGCACGTTCGAGCGCGGCGGCGCAGATGTCCTCCGTCACCCCAGGGTAGACGGTGCTTTCGAACACCACGACCGCGCCCTTTGGCAGCACCGGCCCGAGCGCCTCGCAGGCGGTGAGCAGCGGCGTCAAGTCCGGGCGGTTGGCCTCGTCGATGGGCGTCGGCACGGTGACGATGAACAGGTTGCTGCCGCGAAGGTCCGAGGACTGGTCGGTGACCGTCAGCTGCGCGGACCTCAGGTCCTCCGGCGCGACTTCGCCGGTATGGTCCATTCCCTGGCGCAGCGAGGCCACGCGCTCGCGGCTGATGTCGAAGCCGACGACCGGATGCTTGCGCGCAAAAGCAACTGCCAGCGGAAGGCCGACATAGCCCAGTCCGACCACTGCAAGCTTGATGTCCTTCATTTACGCGCAACTCACCTGACAAAGCGGACAATATGGAGGCACGAGGGCTACCCGAGCGGCGGGACGAGGTAGACATTTCAGGCCGAATGACAAGCTGAACGGCCGCGCCGCGCAGCTCACTTCTCGAGATCGGCGAAGATGTTGTACTCGACCTGGTCGTACTGACCGCCCGGTCGCCGCTCGCGGAACTTCACTCCCGAAACCGTCTGGTTCTTGCCGTTAAAGTGAACGTCGCTGTAGCCGACGATCCGCGCCTGTTCCGCGAGCGACACCCTGGTCGGCACGTTGACGTGGTGCCATGTCGCCCACTCGTCGTGAACTCCGTCACGCCCGCGGGTGAAGTCCGACTCCGTGCGCATGATATATTCGATGTTCGGGCGGTTAATCCGGTGGTAGCGGCCGGGTGCGAGCACCCGCCAGACCTCGGCGAGCAGCTGATACTGCTCGCGCTGGTTCAAATGCTCGAACATGTCCTCGTGGAACACGAAGTCGACCGAGTTGTCCGGCAGCGGCATCCCCTTGGGCCAGTCGAAGATGAAGGTTGTGTCGTAATGCTCGGCCGGCTCGCGCCCCTCGAGCACCCGGTAGCGGAAGTCCAGGTTTTGCGTCGTGGGCCGCGCCCACTCGATTACGTCTTGATTCATCGCCGGATACCTCGCCCGAACGTGAGGGGGTGGCGTCTGGGCGAAAGCCGTTGGCACATCAACAGCTTCGCGGACCTACCTTAACCATAACGGCGGCAATTCACCGGCGCGGGGCAGCCGCCCGCTCGAGCCGGTCGTTGATTGCCGCGCCGAGGCCTGTCGCCGGAATGGGAGCGACCGAAATGCGCGGCTTGGGTGATGCGTCGGCGACGTGCAGCAGGTCGAACAGGCGCGTGGCCGCCTCGACCAGATCGCCGGACGGGCTGAGGTTCGCGTCGCACTCGACTTCACCAAAGCCGATCAGGAATTCGCTGGGCTCCGCTCTGGCCGCGTTCAGCCGAAGCGGCTTCGACGGCGCATAATGACTGGCGAGCTGGCCGGGCGCTTCGACCATTTTGCCATTGGCTTCGGCCGCGCCCGCAACCTCGATCGGGCCTCGCCTGAGCAGCCGCAGCGAGGCTCCTGTCGCCGCAATGATAGTCGATTCAAGGCCCCGCTCGGTCGGCCCCGCATCGAGGACCAGTGGAATCCGGCCGCCGAGGCTCTTGAGCACATGGCTTGCGCGGGTCGGGCTGATCGAGCCGCTGGCATTGGCCGAAGGGCCGGCGAGGGGGCGGCCGGTCGCCTCGATCAGCGCGCGCATCGCCGGGTGGGACGGAACTCGAAGACCGATGGTCGGAAGGCCTGCCGTGACCAGCGAGGCAATTCCGGCGCCGGGCTTCAGCGGGACCACTAGCGTCAGCGGTCCGGGCCAGTGCTTCGCCGCGAGCGAGCGCGCCTCGTCGCTGAACTCGCCGATCCGCTCCGCTGCGGCGGCGGCGGGGACATGCACGATCAGCGGATTGAAGCCTGGCCTTCCCTTGGCCTCGTAGATCCGCGCCACGCCTTGCGCGTTCGTCGCGTCCGCTGCCAGCCCGTAGACCGTCTCCGTCGCCACCGCGACAGGCTGGCCCTCGAGGATCAGCCGCGCGGCCTGTGCGATTGCTTCATCGCTCAACGGCAGGACCCGCGTCTCCATCGGGACGCGGCTAGTGGATTTGTGGGCTTGCCGGAATACTAGGCGCCTTGGCGCTCAATCAGCTCGGCCGGGTCGAGGCCGAGCCGATTCATGCGTTCGCGGATCGAGGGCCACTCCTCGTCGACGAAGCGCCGACGCTCCGAATCGCGCAGCCGCGCGCGGGCGCCCGCCGCGACGAACAGCCCAACTCCACGCTTCACGGTTACCAAGCCTTCGTCCTGGAACCCCTGATACGCCTTGGCGACGGTCAGCGGGTTCGCCTGCTCCTCCGCTGCCAGCGCGCGCACCGACGGCAGCGGGTCGCCGTCATTATACTTGCCCGCCAGGATAGCGTCGGCGATCGTCTCCCGAAGACGGACGTAGACCGGCTTTTCGTGGTGCGTGCGAAGCGTCATGCTGTGCTAATACAGCAGCGCGGGAGCAGGGTCAATCAGACGGTGGCTGCCACCGCTTCACGACCTCGCCGAGATCGGGCCGCGGGCGCTCCTCGAGATCGCCTCCCGGGGAGCCGATGAAGATGAAGCCGGCGATCCGCTCGCCGGGCCCGCAGAAGGCGGCGCTTACGATTTGCGAATAGGCATGGCGGCCGGTCAGCCAGCCGGCGACAAAGCCCATCGCGTGCGCGGCGCTCAGCAGGTTCATCCCCGCCGCTCCGCACGACAGCTCCTGCTCCCACGCCGCGATCTTGTGCTCGCGCACGGGCGAGGAGATCAGCACTACGAGCGCTTCGCCCTGGCGGGCGAAGCTGTCCGCTTTCGCATGGTGCGTTTCGCCGGCCGACCCATCTTCCTGGCTCAGCGCGCGGTGAAGCAGTGCCGCGAACGCCTCCCGCTGGTCCTTTGCGACAAGGACGAAGCGCCAGGGCGAGAGCTTGCCATGGTCTGGAACGCGCGTCGCGATGGACAGCATCCGCAGCAACTCCTCGTCCGACGGACCCGGCGGGACCATCTCGCGCGGCTTTCCCGAGCGGCGGGTCTCGAGCAGGGTGAGCGGCGAGGAGCAGTCGTTGAGCATCTGTCCGCTCATCTAGGAGGGTAGGGGAGCTGCAACAATGCGCTTCACAAGCGGATGCGGCGTTTTGCGTAACTAGCCAGCTGGGAGACGCCTGGTGACCGGATTGAAGCCCGTTGGGAATTGGGAGCAGGGCGATTGGATCGCCGTCATCGCTACCGGGGTGTTCATACTGTTCCTGATCGGAGGCGGTCTGATCGCCGCGAGGGGAGCCAGAGGCGCTGGGCCATCCCAAGGGCCTGTACATGCTCTTCTTCGCCGAGATGTGGGAGCGCTTCTCATTCTACGGCATGCGCGGCCTGCTGATTCTCTACCTTACGTCGCACTGGCTGTTCGCGGACGACAAATCCAACCTCATATACGGCGCTTACCTGAGCCTGGTGTACATCACGCCGGTGCTCGGCGGCTATCTCGCCGACCGGTGGCTCGGACAGCGCAAGGCGGTTCTGTTCGGCGGAATCCTGCTGATGATCGGCCACTCGCTGATGGCCGTCGAAGGCATGCAGGGCGTCACCGACCCCGCGGTCAAGCAGGCGGACCCTGCGATCAACGTCTTCTGGGCCGCGCTCGCATTCATCATCGTCGGCTCGGGATTCCTCAAGGCCAACATCTCCGTGATGGTCGGACAGCTCTACCCGCTGACGGACATCCGCCGTGACCCCGCCTACACCATCTTCTACATGGGAATTAACTTGGGCGCGGCGATCGGAAGCATCCTAGCCGGCTATCTCGGAATCACCGTCGGCTGGTCGTACGGCTTCGGCTTGGCGGGCCTCGGAATGCTCGCGGGTCTGGTCGTTTTTGTGCTCGGGCGCCGCACCTTGCGGGAGCCGGCGAGCCACCGGTGCCGCTGGCCAGAAACACCGAGTGGACTCTCTACGGCGTCGGCCTTGGCGCAGTCGCGGTGGTCTGGGGCCTGAATCAGCCACAGCACGCCACTGCAGCCAGCCTGTGGATCACCTCCCCGCACATGGTCGGTTACAGCATCCACGACGCCTTCAAGCTCGACCCGCACTCGCCCGATCGAATTTTCGCGATCCTGTTCTTGATCGCGCGGACCCCGATCTTCTGGGGGCTGTTCGAGCAGGCCGGCGGCAGCTTCAATCTGTACACCGACCGCTACGTCGATCGCGCGGGCGTGCCGGCGCCGATCTTCCAGTCGATCAACCCGATCTACATCCTGCTGCTGGCGCCGCTGTTCACGATCCTTTGGACGGTGCTCGGCAGACGAGGGCTCGAACCGTCGGCGCCGGCCAAGTTCGGGCTCGCGCTGCTCCAGGTGGGCCTGGGGTTCCTGGTGTTCGTGTGGGGCGCGTACTCGGTCGGCCTGCAGAACATGACGCCCGTCATCTTCGTCTTCCTGCTCTACCTGCTGCACACGACGGGCGAGCTGTGCCTGTCGCCGGTCGGCCTGTCGGCAATGAACCGCCTTGCTCCGGCGTTCATGGCGAGCCTGATCATGGGCGCGTGGTTCTACATGACCGCGGTCGGCAATTTCGTCGGCGGCAAGATCGGCGAAGCGACTGGCGGCCACGGCGGCGAGATGAGCAAGGAACTTACGCTCCAGGTCTACAGCACGATCGGCTGGTGGACGATCGGCATCGGCGTCGCCGTCCTCGCCGTGTCGCCGTTCATCAAGCGGCTGATGCACCTCGACACGCTTCGTGACGATGACCGGCTGGCCGGGCGTCCGGAGCTTGCCGAACCCGCTGCACCCGGTATGTTCCCGCAGGCGGAGACCAAGCCGCAGACTCGCTAGCCAAGCCAAAGGACTCGTTCGAAACCATGCGTTTGAAGATCGTTGGGAGCGCGCTTGCGGCCGCGCTGCTGAGCGCTTGCGCGCAGCTCATGCCCGCACCGCCAAAGGCCGCCGCCATCCGAATCGACCGGGACCCGTTCCCCTCGACCTATCAGCCCTACCCCGGCGCTGTGACGGCGATCCGCAATGCGACCATCTTCGACGGGGAGGGCGGCCGGATCGAGGGCGGGACGATCGTTCTCGCCGACGGCGTGATCCAGGCGATCGGCGGGCCCGAGACGCCGGTTCCGGCGGGCGCCTTCGCGCTCGACGGCAGCGGCAAGTTCGTGACGCCCGGAATCATCGACGTCCACAGCCACCTTGGCGACTATCCGAGCCCCGCGGTCCCGTCCCACGCCGACGGCAACGAGGCGACCGACCCGGCACGCCCGGAGGTCTGGGCCGAGCACAGCGTCTGGCCGCAGGACCCGGGCTTCAGCCGCGCGCTCACCAATGGCGGAGTGACCGCGCTGCAGATCCTTCCCGGCTCGGCGAACCTGTTCGGCGGCCGCAGCGTGACGGTCAAGAACGTGCCTTCGCGCACCGTCCAGGGAATGAAGTTCCCGGGCGCGCCCTATGGCCTCAAGATGGCCTGCGGCGAGAACCCGAAGCGGGTCTACGGCACCCGCAACAACATCCCGCAGACGCGCATGGGCAATATCGCCGTCGTTCGGTCCACCTGGCTCAAGGCGAAGGACTACAAGCGCAAGTGGGACAGCTATGAGCGCGACGGCGGCGACATGCCCGAGCGGGACATCGCCATGGACACCCTTCGCGGAGTGCTCGCCGGCGAGATCCTGATCCACAACCACTGCTACCGTGCCGACGAAATGGCCATCATGATCGATGTGGCGCGCGAGATGGGCTACAAGATCGGCACGTTCCATCACGCAGTGGAGAGCTACAAGGTCGCCGACTTGCTCGCGGCCAACGGCATCTGCTCGGCGATGTGGGCCGACTGGTACGGCTTCAAGATGGAAGCCTATGACGCGATCAAGGAGAACATTCCGTTTGTCGACAAGGCGGGGGCCTGCGCGATCGTCCACTCCGACGATCCCAACGGGATCCAGCGGCTCAATCAGGAAGCGGCCAAGGCGCTTGCCGACGGGCGGCGCGCCGGCTTCAACTTCACCGACGAATATGCGTGGCGCTGGCTCAGCTTCAATCCGGCGAGATCGCTCGGGATCGCCGAACGCACCGGCAGCCTGCGGCCCGGCAAGATGGCCGACGTTGTGCTGTGGAACACCAATCCGCTGAGCACCTATGCCCGGCCGGAGCGCGTGTGGATCGACGGTGCGCTGCTCTATGACAGCGCCAATCCGCGGCTCAGGCCCGTCAGCGACTTCGAGCTCGGCCAGCCCGGTGAGGAGATGTGAAATGATCCGCCTCGCCATTGCAGCGCTGTTGCTCGGCGCGGCCGCGCCGGCCGCGGCTCAGACCTATGCGATCACCGGCGGAATGGTCGCGCTTGGCGACGGCTCGAGCCCGATCCCGGGCGGCACGGTGGTGATCCGTGACGGCCAGATCGTTGCTGCAGGAGCGCAGCAGGAGGTCGGCGTGCCGGCGGGCGCCGAGGTCGTCGATGCCCGCGGCAAATGGGTGACGCCCGGAATCGTCGCGGGCTTCTCGCGGCTTGGGCTGTCGGAAATCGATCTGTCCGGCGGCATCAGGGACGACCGCGCGGAAGCCGGGCCGTTCAGCGCCGCGATCGATGTTGCTCCTGGCGTCAACCCGACCTACTCGACGATCGCCATCAATCGTGCCGACGGCGTTACGCGGGCAATCGTCGCACCGGCCGTCGCAAAGAACATCTTCGCCGGCCAGGGCGCAGTCATCGACCTTGGCGCGGATCTTTACCCGATCACGCGCGCCCGCAGCTTCCAGTTCGTGGAGTTCGGCGAGACCGGCGCGGGCAGCGCCGGCGGATCGCGCCGTCCGCGCACATCCTGTTCCGCAATGCCCTTCGCGAAGCGAGCGAGCTGAGCCGGCTTTGCCAGCCCGATCCCGGTCGAGCGGCCCGGACCAGCAGGAGCCGTACGAGCCGGTCCTCGAAAGCTCCAGTCATCCGCAATCCGAACAGGTCGCGCGAATATGGCCCCGACGCGCGCGAAGCGAGGACGTGCTGCTGACGCGGTTCGACGCCGCTGCGCTCGTGCCGGTCGTCCAGGGCCGCCAGCCGCTGCTCGTTCATGTCGAGCGCGCGCGCGACATCCTCAACATCCTCGATCTCAGGCGCGCTTATCCAAAGCTGCGGTTCGTGCTGGTGGGCGTGAGTGAAGGCTGGATGGTCGCGGACCAGATCGCGGCCGCCGGTGTCCCGGTAATCGCCTCGGCCCTCAACGACCTGCCGCGGGACTTCGAGCAGATTGCGGCGACTCAGTCGAACGTCGGTCGCATGCGCAATGCCGGCGTTCACGTGGCAATCGGCATGATCAACGAGGACGAGACGCGCAATCTGTTCAACCAGCGCCAATATGCCGGCAACCTCGTCGCGCTGGCGAACGTCCCGGGTGCGACCGGCGTAAGCTGGGGCGAAGCGCTGGCGATGCTGACCTCCAGGACTGCCGAAGCGATTGGCCTCGGGGGCGAGATCGGCAGCCTCGCGCCCGGGCGGCGCGCTGACGTGGTGATCTGGTCGGACGACCCGCTTCAGGTGACGAGCAGCGCCGAGGCGGTGTTCATCGACGGCGTCAGGCAGCCGCTGGAGACGCGGCAGACCAAGCTTCGCGACCGCTATCGCAGCCTGGAGCGAGAGGTCCTTCCCGAGGCCTATCGCCGCTGACTGTCGCACAGAGCCGCGGCGCGCGCTAAAGAATGGCAATGACCCGCAAGTTCTTCGGCACGGACGAGATCCGCGGCCCCACCAACAGCGAGCCGATGACTGCCGAGACCGCGCTTCGAGTCGGCCAGGCTGCTGGCGCTCACTTCGCGCGCGGCGACCACCGCCACCGGGTGGTGATCGGCAAGGACACGCGCCTGTCGGGCTACATGATGGAATCGGCGCTGGTCGCGGGCTTCGCGAGCGTCGGGATGGACGTGGTGCTGCTCGGGCCGATGCCGACGCCGGCGGTCGCGATGCTGACCCGCTCAATGCGTGCGGACCTCGGCGTGATGATCTCCGCGTCCCACAATCCCTTCTCCGACAACGGCATCAAGCTGTTCGGCCCCGACGGTTACAAGCTCAGCGACGAGGCCGAGGCGGCGATCGAGCGCAGGCTCGAGACCGGCGTCAAGCTCGCGCCGGCGCGAAGCATCGGCCGGGCGCGGCGCATCGACGACGCGCGCGGCCGCTACATCCACCATGTGAAGTCGACCTTCCCCGAGCACATGCGGCTCGACGGGCTCAAGATCGCCGTCGATTGCGCCAACGGTGCTGCCTACCATGTCGCGCCCGAGGCTTTGTGGGAGCTCGGTGCCGACGTGATCCCGCTCGGTCGCGCGCCCGACGGGCTCAACATCAACCATGAGTGCGGCTCGACCCATCCCAGGCTGCTGCAGGAGACGGTGGTCGCGGGGGGGCCGACGTCGGGCTTGCGCTCGACGGCGATGCCGACCGGCTGATCGTCGTCGACGAGAAGGGCCGGATCATCGACGGCGACCAGATGATGGCGCTGATCTCGCTCGACCTCCAGCGGCGCGGCGAGCTTCGTGGGCAGGCGGTGGTCGCGACCGTCATGTCGAACCTCGGGCTCGAGCGCAGGCTCGGCGAAGCGGGCATTGGCCTCCTCAGGACGAAGGTCGGCGACCGCTACGTGCTCGAGGCGATGCGCGAAAAGGGCTGCAATGTCGGCGGCGAGCAGTCCGGGCACATGATCCTGAGCGATTTTTCGACGACTGGAGACGGTCTGGTGGCCGCCCTCCAGGTGCTTGCTGCCCTGGTCCAGAACCAGAAGCGCGCAAGCGAGCTGCTGCACCTGTTCGAGCCCGTGCCGCAGCTCCTCAAGAACGTGCGCTTCGCGGCGGCGCCCGCTCGAGGACGAGCGGGTCCAGCAGCAGATCTCGGCCGCCGAGGCCGAATTGAACGGCCGCGGGCGCCTGGTCATCCGAAAGTCGGGGACCGAGCCCCTGATCCGGGTGATGGCCGAGGGGACGACGAGGCGCTGGTCGAGCGGCTGGTCGACGAGACATCTGCGAGGCCGTCCAGAGCGCGGCGTGAACGGTTTCTTCGCATTTCGGAGCGAAAAAGAAGCCACTGTGCGCATGGAAAACTTCGCTCTGCATCCTGCGAGCGCCGTCGGCGTGACGGCCTCCGTCGCGCGCGTGCTGGTGATTGCCGGCTCGGATTCGGGCGGCGGCGCCGGGATCCAGGCCGACATCAAGGCCATCACCATGCTCGGCGGCCACGCGATGACGGCGATCACCGCGATCACCGCCCAGAATACGACGGGCGTGTCGGGCGTGCATCCGGTGCCGGCGGAAATGGTGCTTGCCCAGATCGATGCGGTCCTCGCCGACCTTGGGGTCGACGCGGTAAAGATCGGCATGATCGGAAGCGCCTTCGTCGCCGAGCAGGTCGCGCGCCGGCTCGAGGCACTCAAGGCCGAGCGCCCCGAGCTGCCAATCGTGTTCGACCCGGTGATGATCGCGACCAGCGGCGCGGCACTGGCCGACGACGCGACGACTGCCGCTTTCGGCCGGCTGATGGACGTCGCCACGGTGGTCACTCCGAACCTGCCTGAGCTCGCTCGGCTGAGCAGGGCCGAGGACCCGGTCGCCTCGGCGCTCCGGCTGGTCGGCGAGCATGGCTGCGCGGTGCTGATCAAGGGCGGCCACGAGGAGGGCGAGGCGCTCGCCGACGCCTTGATCGAGACCGACAACATGACGAGCTGGCAGGGCCAGCGCATCGACACCACCAGCACCCACGGGACCGGCTGCACTTTGGCAAGCGCCATCGCGACCTTTCTCGCTCAGGGACGAGCCTCGCCTCGGCGGTCGAGCGCGCGCGAACCTTGTCCGCGTTGCGCTCCATGCCGCGCCCGGGCTGGGGGAGGGCGGGCCCGGTCGGGTCTGCGGACGTGCGGCTCGATGCCGGTCCGGGGCCCCGGCTCAACCAGGTGACTCTGACCGTCAACGACTATGAAAAATCGGTCGACTTCTACCGCCGGCTGGGCCTTCACCAGATCGTCGACAGCCCCGAGAACCAGTACGCGCGCGGTTCGAAACGCGGGGCGGCGCGACCCTGTCGATCCAGGCCGATGCCGAGGAGGAGATTAGCGCCACGACCGCGGTCTACCTCGAGTGCGACGACCTCGACGAGCAGGTCGAGCGGCTCGCGCGCGCGCCGGCCTGGCGTTCGAGCATGGCCCGAGGAATCAGCCCTGGATGTGGCGCGAGGCGCGCCTTCGCGATCCGTCCGGCAACATCATCTTTCTCTACAAGGCCGGCGAAGCGCGTCGCTTCCCGCCGTGGCGGGTCGACTAATCCACACAAAAATGCGAGTCGCACCTGGCGACTCGTCCAGGGTCTCCCATGGGCTCGAGCGATGCCGCGCCGCTGCTCGTTCAAGATCGAAGTGGAATTTCCCGAACCGCTAGCGGGTGTCGATGAAGCCGGGTGCGCCCCGCTGGCGGGGCCGGTGGTCGCGGCCGCGGTGATCCTGGACCGCAGGAAATTTCCGCGCGGGATCGACGATTCCAAGAACCTCGACATTGGCGAGCGCGAGGCACTCTACAAGCGGCTTCACGACTATGGCGCGGTGATCGGCGTCGGAGTGGCCTCCGTCGAGGAGATCGACCGGATCAACATCTACTGGGCGCGAATGCTGGCGATGACCCGCGCGGTCGAGGCGCTCGGCCTCGAGCCGGCCTGGGTGCTGGTCGACGGAAACGCCTGCCCCAGGTGGCAGCGCCCGTCCAAGGCGATCGTCGACGGGGACGCCAAGTGCCGCTCGATCGCCGCTGCCTCGATCATCGCCAAGGTGACGCGCGATCGAATGATGGCCGCTCACGCGCGCGACTATCCAGGCTACGGCTGGGAGACAAACCGCGGCTACGGGACACCCGAACATTATCGCGGTCTCGACAGCCTCGGCGTCACTCCGCTCCACCCGCCGAAGCTTCGCCCCGGTGCAGCAGATCCTCGCCCGCGATGCTCAGCCGGAGCTGCAGCTGCATGAAATCGCCCCGCTGAGTCCTGCAGGGTCACACCACCATCGGTTGAGTCCGGCGCGCTTGCGGAGGCTCAACATATTGTGGTGAGCAGGTCGCGGACTCGATCTGTTCCATGGCACTTTCCCGCCGCCGTTAACCTCTGATCGCTTGACCGCGAGTCCGGCCTGACTCACCTTCGCGGCAAGGGGGCAAGCCATGAACCTCATCGCCCGCGTTGCGGATCAGGGCGTTTGCGTCCCCGCGTTACCGAGGCGGCAAGGCCGCTTGGGCTCGACACCATCCTCCAGGGCGACTGCATCGCCGAAATGGCGCGGCTGCCGGACAAGAGCGTGGACATGATCTTCGCCGACCCGCCCTATAATCTGCAACTTGGCGGCGACCTGTTTCGCCCCCGGGCGGTAGCCGCGTCGATGCGGTCGACGACGACTGGGACAAGTTCGACAGTACCTCTCGGCTTACGACGATTTCACTCGCGAGTGGCTCGCTCAGGCGCGGCGGGTTCTGAAGGATGACGGCACCATCTGGGTGATCGGAAGCTATCACAACATCTTCCGGGTCGGCGCACTGCTCCAGGACGCGGACTTCCTGGATCCTGAACGACGTGATCTGGCGCAAGTCGAACCCGATGCCGAACTTCCGCGGCACGCGCTTCACCAATGCCCACGAGACCCTGATCTGGTGCGCCAAGGACGACTGCGCGCTACACGTTCAACTATCGCGCGATGAAGGCGCTCAACGACGATCTGCAGATGCGCTCCGACTGGGTGCTTCCGATCTGCAGCGGCCCGGAGCAGGTCAAGGGCGAAGGCGGGCACAAGGCGCATCCGACGCAGAAGCCGGAAGGCCTGCTTTATCGGATTCTGCTCCGCCTGCACGAAGCCGGGCGACGTAGTGCTCGACCCTTTCTTCGGGACGGGCACGACCGGCGCCGTTGCCCGGCGGCTCGGGCGGCGCTGGATCGGGATCGAGCGCGAGCCTGCCTACGTCAAAGTGGCCCGCGAGCGGATCGACGCCAGCCTTCCGCTCGACGAGAGCGCGATGCAGGTCGCGCCCGACAAGCGGACGGCGCCGCGCGTTGCCTTCGGCCTTCTGGTCGAGAGCGGGCTCGTGCCCGCGGGCGCGGTGCTGGCGGATTCGAAGCGGAGGTGGGCGGCGAGCGTTCGCGCGGACGGATCGATCGCGTGCGGCGGCCACCCGGCTCGATCCACAAGGTCGGCGCAGCGCTCCAGGGCGCGCCGTCGTGCAACGGCTGGACCTTCTGGCACGTTGAGGATCAGGGCGGCCTGCAGCCGCTCGACCTGTTGCGCCAAAGACACCTGCAGGGCCTGGGCTGACGCGCGAGGCTGGCGCGGCTATTGGCGGCGTGCCATTGCTCCGCGAAATGAGCAACATGCCGAACTTCGCAGTGGTCATCCTCGCGGCGGGGCGGGGCACGCGCATGCGTTCCGACACGCACAAGGTCCTTCACCCGATCGCTGGACGGCCGCTGCTGCTTCACCTGCTCGACCGGGTCGAGGGCTCGGCGCTCAGAAGCGCGTGGTGGTGGTCGGCAAGGGCCGCGACCAGGTCGAGCGCACGCTCAACGGGCGTGAGGTGAGCGTCGCAGATCAGGCGGAGCAGAAGGGCACCGCCATGCGGTGCTCCAGGCGCGCGAGGCGCTCGAGGGCTACGACGGCGCGGTTCTGGTCCTCTACGGCGACACCCCCTTCGTCGAGGCGGCGACGCTCCAGCGCATGCTCGAGCGGCTCGACGGTCCCGACGGACCGGGCGTGGTCGTGCTCGCCTCGTGCCCGGCGGATGCGGCCGCGTACGGCCGGATCATCGCCATCGGCGACCAGATCCTCAAGATGGTCGAGTACAAGGACGCGACCGAGGAGGAGCGCGCGGTGCGGCTGTGCAATTCGGGCATGATGGCGGCGCGCTCCGGCGACCTGTTCCGCTGGCTTGGCCAGGTCGGCAACGACAATGCCGCCGGCGAATATTACCTGCCCGACGTGGTCAACATCGCCGCCGCGGAGGGCGTCAGGCGGTGGTGATCGAGGCCGACCCGTGCTGGACCGCCGGCGTCAACAGCCGCGCCGAGCTCGCCCATCTCGAGCTCGAATGGCAGCGCCGGCGGCGCGAGCAGGCGCGCTTCACCAGGGCGCGACTCTGATCGACCCCAGCGTCTGGTTCGCGCATGACACGAGCCTCGGCCGCGACGTCACGATCGAGCCGCACGTGGTGTTCGAGCTCGGGCGTCGAAGTCGCCGACTTCGCGACGATCAAGGCGTTCAGCCATATCGAAGGCGCGACGATCGGCTCGCGCGCGACGATCGGCCCGTTCGCGCGGCTTCGCCCCGGAACGCGCATCGGAGAGCAGGCGCACGGGTCGGGAATTTCGTGGAGGTGAAGAAGGCGGACGTCGGCGCCAGCGCCAAGCTCGGCCATCTTTCCTATGTCGGCGATGCCGAAGTGGGAGATGCGGCGAACATCGGGGCGGGCACCATCACCTGCAATTACGACGGCTTCGGCAAGTATCAGACGATCATCGGCGAGCGCGCGTTCATCGGCTCGAACACCGCGCTGGTCGCGCCGGTGACGATCCGGTCGACGGCGCGATCGTCGGTGCAGGCTCGGTCATTACCAGCGACGTCGAAGCGGACAGCCTCGCGCTCGAGCGGAACGAGCAGAAAGGCATCGCGGGGTGGGCCCGTCGCTTCCGCGATCGCATGACCCGAAAAGCTGCTGAGTAGCTTGACGCGATATCATGATATGATATCGGCATATCATGCGCACCCTGGTAGATATCCCTGACGAAGACGTCGAGCAGCTCGACGCGCTCGCGGCAGACGCCAAGCGCTCCCGAGCGGCGGAGATTCGGGAGGCCGTCCGGATGCATCTCGACCGGCGGTCCAATAATGACTGGATCCGACGTGGCGCCGGATATTGGAAAGGGCGGACCGACATCGGCGACGCCGTTGAGTACCAGCGTTCCGCGCGCGAAGACCGGTCCGTCGACTGATCGATGTCCGACCCGTTCTTCGATACCAACATCGTGATCGACTGGCTGTTCGATCGCAAGCCGGCGATCGCGGAATTGTCGCGCTACCGGCGCCACCGGATCAGCCGCATCGTGTGGACTGAAGTGCTTGCGGGCGAGCCGCTCGAAACGCGCGATCGTGTCCAGGCAGCTGCTCACCCCGTTCGACGTGGTGGAACTTGACGGCCGCATCGCGACGGCTGCTGCGGACATTCGACACCGGCTGCGCATGACGCCTTCATCGTGCGACGGCGCAGGTTCACGGCGCTATCCTCATCACCCGCAACACCAAGGATTTTTCCGGCGACCATGCCGGGCGTCCGTGTCCCGTACACCCTCAAGGCAGGTTGATCGCTCATGTGCGGAATCGTCGGAATTGTCGGTAAGGAACCAGTCGCTCAGCGGCTGTTCGACGGCCTCAAGCGGCTCGAATATCGCGGCTACGATTCGGCTGGCATCTGCACGATCAACGAGCGCGGGCTCGAGCGCAGGCGCGCGGAGGGCAAGCTGTCGAACCTCGCCACCGAGCTCGAGCGCGAGCCGCTGGGCGGAGAGATCGGCATCGCCCATACGCGCTGGGCGACGCATGGCGCGCCGACGGTGGACAATGCGCATCCGCACGTGGTCGGGCCCGTCGCCATCGTTCACAATGGGATCATCGAGAACTTCAAGCCGCTTCGCGGAGCTGATTGCGCAAGGCCGCAAGTTCGCCAGCGAGACGGATACCGAGGTCGTCGCGCATCTGGTTGCGCGCGAAGTCGAGCAGGGCGCTTCCCCGGAGGACGCGGTCGCGGCGGTGCTCCCGCGCCTCACCGGAGCCTTCGCCATCGCCTTCCTGTTCCGCGACCATCCCGACCTGATCGTGGGCGCGCGCATGGGCGCTCCCGACGATCGGCTATGGCGATGGTGAGAATTACCTCGGCTCCCGACGCGCTCGCGCTCGCGCCCTGGACGCAGCGCATCGCCTACTCGACGAGGGCGACTGGGCGGCGGTTCGCAGCGGAGCGCATCGACATCTTCGACCGCGACAACCAGCCGGTCGAGCGGCCGGTGGTCGAGTCCGGCGCCTCGTCCGCGCGCATCGAGAAGGGCAATTACCGCCACTACATGCAAAAGGAGATCTTCGAGCAGCCAATCGTGGTTGCCCAGACCCTCCAGAGCTATGTACATCCGGCCGTTCGAAGGAGGTCGCGCTTTCCGCCGACCTCGATCTGTCGCAGGTCAAAAGGGTGACGATCGTCGCGTGCGGCACGAGCTATTACGCGGGCCTCGTCGCCAAATACTGGATCGAGCAGTTCGCCCGCGTTCCAGTCGACATCGATGTTGCGAGCGAGTTCCGCTATCGCCAGCCGGTGCTCGAGCCCGGTGGGCTGGCGCTGTTCATCAGCCAGTCGGGCGAGACTGCCGACACGCTCGCCGCGCTTCGCCACGCTCGCGCAGAGCAGCAGCGCATCGCGGTCGTGGTCAACGTGCCGACCAGGCTCGATGGCGCGCGAAGCGGACCTGCTGCTTCCGACCCACGCGGGGCCGGAGATCGGCGTCGCTTCGACCAAGGCGTTCACCTGCCAGCTCGCGGTGCTTGCGGCGCTCGCCGCCAATCTCGCCTCGGCAAAGGACGGTTGAGCCGCGACGAGGAAAGGGACATCGTGGCCAACCTCCAGCAGGCGCCGGCGGCGCTGAACGCGGCTTGGCCATGACGACGAGATCGCCGCAATGGCGCACCTGATCGCTCCGGCGCGCGACGTGCTCTACCTCGGCCGCGGCCCCGACTATCCGATGGCGCTCGAGGGCGCGCTGAAGGCAAGGAGATCAGCTACATCCACGCCGAAGGCTATGCCGCGGGCGAGATGAAGCACGGTCCGATCGCGCTGATCGACGAGGCGGTGCCGGTAATCGTGATCGCACCGTCCAGGCCGTTGTTCGAGAAGACCGTGAGCAACATGCAGGAGGTTCGCGCGCGCGGCGAGCAAGAGATCGTCCTGATCAGCGACGCCAAGGGGCTCGACGAGGCGGGCGAGGGCTGCATGGCAACGATCGAAATGCCCGAGTTCACCCGCTGATCGCACCGCTCGTCTACGCGGTGCCGGTGCAGCTGCTCGCCTACCACACCGCCGTGCTCAAGGGCACGGACGTCGACCAGCCGCGCAACCTCGCCAAGAGCGTGACCGTCGAAGCCCCTCGGACCTCCAGTATGCTCATTTTCGCGCACTCGCGCGGTCCCTTGGCGCACTTGTCTTTCTGCAGGCTCCGACGACATCTCCGTGCCGACGGTCATTTCGGCGCTGATTTTCGCTGCTAGCGGCGTCTTCCATGCTTCCTTTGGGCCGAAAGCGCGGGCGTGGGAGGCCGGCTTTGTCGATATGAGATCGCGTTGAGCATCCGCGTCAGCTTTCGCTGGCACGGCGTGCGTGGCCTGACCAGCACCGGCAGCGAACCACAATCTTGCCGCGGTGTGCGTTCGCACGCCGAGTCACGTTCGCGCGTTGCCCTGAGGGCATGGATACGCGACGTCGTGCGATAAGTCTGGCTCGCGTCTATTTCCGGGTGAATCCGCGGCGGAGATCGAGGCGATCGAGCGCTGAGCAGCGTCGCGACCGCCGTGACCAGGTCATCAGCGTGTCTGCCGATCCTCCTGTGCGCGGCGGGAGATATGGATGGCGCTCACGGCCGAAGCTTCCGGTCACCGCGTTCCTGAGAGACGCGATCGTTCTTTTACAATGTCGAAGGCGTGCGTCACGGCAACCTGACGTCGCTGCGGGCCTTTGAGCCGGTGGTGCGGATGGCGCAATGGCCTTCCTATCACAAGCCGGTGCTCAATGCCGTCCGGCTCGATACCAGGATCGCGCGGCTGCTCGAGCCGCTGATCGGTCCCGACCTCAAGCAGATCATCAACCAGGTCCACTGGAAGGCGCGGGGCTCGCTCGGCGACTTCGCCTGGCATCAGGACAGCCGTTCGCGCAGGCCGGCCTCGGCCTATCGCAACCTCGCAAGCTCCTATGTGCAGTCCGGCCTTGCGATCGATCCGCATCGGCCCGAATCGGGAGGCATGCGCTTCATTCCGGGGAGCCATCTGCGCGGCGACCTTGGGATGGCCTGCTCGAAAAAGGCGCTCGGCACGCCGCTGATGGATCAGGCGCTGGAGGCGGTTGGCCTGTCCGCGGGCGACGCGGTCGACCTCATCCTCGAGCCGGGCGACCTCGCGCTGTGGAGCCCGTACCTGGTCCACGGATCGGGCGAGAACCGGTCCGACCACCAGCGCCGCTTCTACATCAACGGCTATGTGCGCGCGAAGGATTGCGACCGCGGCGAATGGGCGTTCCGGGCCGGGCGGCCGGTGCCCTTCGGCCCCGAGCCGGCGCTGGTTCACTATGAAGAGCTGAGGGAGCGGCCGGGACGGCACTACGTCTAGCGCTGCTCGTCCGGCGGGTTTCCGGTGAAGTAGTGGGTGGTTGCTGAATCCGCGGCCGAGATGCCGTGGCGGCCGAGCACCGAGCGAAGCGTTGCGGCAAGGATTTTAAAGTCGAGCGCCAGGCTCCACTTGTCGACATACCAGACGTCGAGCGCGAACTTCTCGGGCCAGCTGATCGCGTTGCGGCCGTTGATCTGCGCCCAGCCGGTGATGCCGGGACGCACGTCGTGCCGGCGCGCCTGCTCGGGCGAATAGAGCGCGAGGTAGTGCATCAGCAGGGGTCTCGGGCCGACGAGGCTCATGTCGCCCCTGAGCACGTTCCACAGCTCGGGAAGCTCGTCGAGGCTAGTCGAGCGGAGCCGCTGGCCGAACGGCGGCAGGCGCGCTTCGTCGCTGAGCAGCTGCCCGTCTGGCCCGCGCGCGTCGCGCATGGTGCGGAACTTGATCAGGGTGAACGGCCGGCCGTCGAGGCCTGGGCGTTCCTGCCGGAACAGCACCGGACTGCCGAGCTTCAGGCGCACGGCAAGCGCGACCCCCGCGATGAGCGGCGCGAGCAGGACGAGCGCGGCTGAGGCGGCGATCACGTCGATCAGCCGCTTGGCGACCCGCAATCCCGTCGAATGGTGCCGCGGCATGTCAGAGGCCTGCATGGCCGAGCAGCTCGGCATTGACCTGGTGCACGTCGAACTTCTGTTCGGCGAGCTTGCGTGACTCTGCGCCCATCCGCCTCGCCAGCTCCGGCTGCTCGACGAACCGGAGCATCGCCTCACGGAGCGAATCGGCGTCGCGCGGCCGAACGAGCAGGCCGTTCACGCCGTCGCGCACCGTCTCGCGGCATCCCGGGGCATCCGTGGTGATGATCGCTCGGCCCATCGCCATCGCTTCGAGCACCGAGCGCGGCGTTCCCTCGCGATAGGAGGGGAGCACGTAGACCGAGCATTGCGCGATTGCCGGCCGGACGTCGGCGAGCTGTCCCTTGAAGTCGATCCCGCATTGGACGAGCTCGTCGAGCTCGGCCTGGGTGAGCGAGTCGGGCGAGGGGTCGAGATAGCCTACGAGAGCGATCGGCACGTTCGGGTGCTGTGCCTTGAGCCGCTTCGCAGCGTCGGCGAATTCGCGAATCCCTTTGTCCTTGAGCAGCCGGGCGATCATCAGGAAGGACGCGCCGGAGGGCAGCGGCGCGGGCGCGAAGTGATCGAGGTCGATGCCGGAGCCGTTCACTCGGGCAGTTTGCCGCCCGCGCGGCACCAGCCGCAAGCTGCGGAAGAGCGCCTCGTCGTCCGGGTTCTGGAAGATGATCACGTCGCTGCGCGCAAGCGCGAGCCGGTACAGCGCACTTGCTGCCGCTCGGCTGACGAGGCGCTTGAGCTCGCGCCCGCCGGTGAATGCGTAACCGGCGCCGGTGATCAGCGCGACCATCCTGGCGACTCGCTCGGCGCGTGCGACAAGCGCTGCGAGGATGACGGGCTTGATCGTGTAGGCGATGATCACGTCCGGCCGGCGCGCGCGGATGATGGCCCGAAGCCCCTTTAGCGAGCGGAGCAGCGCAAGCGGATTGAGGCTCGCGTTGACCAGCGGCACGTCGAGCGGCTCCGCGCCCAGGCTCTCCAGGGTCGCGGCGGTATCGGGCGATATCGAGGGAGCGGCGGCAATCACTTCGTGGCCGCGCCTTGCCATTTTCGCGATCAGCGGGCCGCGGAAGACGATCAGCGAGGGCGCGTAGGAGCCCAGAACGAGAACCCGTCGCGCAGTGCTCATGTGTCGCGAATGCGCCTCAGGCAGCAGCGCAAAGCGGGCGCGCGGTCGCCGTCTGGCCGCGCCATTGCTCGAGCCAGGCGAGCAGCATCAGCACTGGCCACAGCTGATATTGCGCATTGGCGCGGCCGGCGAGGTGGCGCTGCCACAGCTGCTGCACCGGTTCGGGCCGAAGCAGGCCCGTCGCCCTGAGGCTCTCGGGGCTCAGCAGCGCTTCGGCCCATTCACGCAGCGGCCCGCGCAGCCAGCGGTCCATCGGCACTCCGAAGCCCGTCTTCGGCCGATCCCACAGATGGCGGGGGACCGAGCGCTCAAGCACCTTGCGCAGAAGCCACTTGCCCTGGCCCTCGCGCAGATGGAGCGACGAGGGGATGCGGAAGCTGAACTCGACCAGCCGGTGGTCGAGCAGCGGAGCGCGCGCTTCGAGGCTCACGGCCATCGAGGCGCGATCGACCTTCGTCAGCACGTCTCCTGGAAGCCAGGTCGCAATGTCGAGCAAGCGCATGTAGGCGACGAGATCGGGAAAGCGCTCGCGCAGCGCCTGGTCGTCGATCAGCCCCGGCCGCTCGGGCCCGTCGATCACCACGCTCGCCGGGTCCGCCCACTGGCTGATGAGGCTTCGATATTGCTGCTGCTCATGGGCCGCGAGGAGGTTCGCAAGCTTGTGGATCTTCTCGCCGACCGCGCGCGGGCGAGTTCGGTCGGGCAGTGGGCTGAGCAGCGCCTGCCAGCGATCCGGCGGAAGCAGTCGAAGCGCCTTCGACAGCGCGAGCCGGGCACCGCGCGGCATCGCGTTGAGCCGCCCGAGCAGGCCGCCGGCAGCGACGTGGCGGTTGTAGCCGGCGAACAGCTCGTCGCCGCCGTCGCCGCCCAGCGCGACCTTCACGTGCTGGCGCGCGAGGCGCGACACGAGATAGGTCGGGATCTGCGACATGTCCCCGAACGGCTCGTCGAACATGGTCGGCAGGCTCGGGATCGCTGCGAGCGCGTCGGCGGGCTCGAGGATCAGCTCGGTATGGTCGGTGCCGAGGTGCTCGGCGACCGCCCGAGCTTGCGGCGCCTCGTCATATTCGGCCTCTGTATAGCCGATCGAAAAGGTGCGCACCTGCCCGGTGGCGTGCCGGCGCATCATGGCGACGACCGTCGAGCTGTCGATGCCGCCCGACAGGAACGCGCCGAGCGGGACGTCTGAGACGAGCCGCACGCGCGTGGCTTCGCTGATCAGGCTTTCAGCAGCGTCGACCGCCTCCTCGGCGCTGCCGCTCCAGCCTGCGGCTATTCCCCGCTGTGCGACCTCGAGCAGGTCCCAATAGGGGCGGCGGCGAAGCTCGCCTCGGTCGGGGCGGAACACGACCATCTCGCCCGGTGCGACCTTTTCGACGCCGGCGAGGATCGAATCCGGCGCGGCAATATAGTGGGTGCGCAGATAGCCGGCGACCGACGAGCGATCCACCTCGCGCGGGCAGTCCGGGTGGAGCATCAGCGGCCGCAGCTCGCTTCCGAACAGGAAGCTCCTTGCCCCATTGCAGAAATAAAGCGGCTTCTTGCCGAGCCGATCGCACACCAGGGTCAGGCTCCGCTCGGCTTCGTCCCAATAAGCGAAGGCGAAGAAGCCGATGAGGCGCGACAGCGTCCTCTCGACGCCCCAGTGGTGGCAGCCGTAGAGCAGCACCTCCGTGTCCGAATGGCCGCGAAAGCGATAGCCTGCCGCCTCGAGCTCCGGGCGGAGCTCTGCGGCGTTGTAGATCTCGCCGTTGTAGACGATGTGGGCCCGCCCGTCGGGCGTCGCCATCGGCTGGCTTCCGGCTTGGCTGAGCTCGACGATGCTGAGACGCCGGTGGGCGAGCCAGACGCCGACCTGTGGATTGCCCCAGACCGCGCCCTCGTCGGGCCCGCGATGGCGGATGGAATCACCCATCGCCCGAGCGATTCGCTCATTCTCCTGCGCGGTCCGCGCACCCTTGAGATCGATGAACCCTGCAATGCCGCACATGCGAAATTGGCTTAGCTTTACTGCCGGCTAAATGCCACTAGCGACGGCCGGAACCCCTTAACGTAGCCCAGGCGAATGACGGAGCAGCAAGAGTTGGAGCAGACGAGGCCGCTTCGAGTCCTGCACCTCGTGCCTGGGCTTGCGCTCGGCGGCGCGGAGACCCTGCTCTATGCGCTCGCCACGCGCGGCTCGGGGATCGAGCATCAGGTGATCTGCCTCGGCCGCCGCGATTGGTACAGCGACCGGCTCGAGGAGCATGGCGTCAAGGTCGAGCACCTCGCAATCCACTCGCTGACATCGGCGGCGAGCGAGCTTGCGGGCCTTCGCGCGCTGATGCGCCGGGCGCAGGCGGACGTGCTGCAGACCTGGATGTACCGCGCGAACGTGGTTGGAGGCGTTATCGCCCGAACGCTCCGGCTGCCGGTCGCGTGGAGCATCCATGCGTCCTCGCTTGCGCCGTTGCGCTTCAGCTCGCGCCTGTTCGGCTATGCCGGCGGAGCAATCGCGCCCTGGGTGTCGGACTATGTGATCAACTGCGCTGAAAGCTCGGCTCAGGTCCACCGCCGGCTCGGCTATTCGCGAGCAGCCGGAGCAGTGATCCACAACGGCTATGACGTTCATGCCTTTTGCCCGGACGAGAACGCGCGCGAGGCCACCCGTCGGTCGCTCGGCCTGCCCGACGACAGCTTCCTGATCGGCTCCATCTCGCGCTGGGACCCGTACAAGGACATTCCGACGCTTCTGTCGGCGATCGGCATGCTCGGCAGCGACATCCCCTTGCGCTGCATGCTCATCGGCGGCGGGCTCGACTCGACCAATCGCAAGCTTGCCCGGGCGCTGGACGGCGCAGGCTGCGGGATTTCGGCCATTCCGCTTGGCAGGCGCGCCGACCTTGCCGACCTCGCGCGCGCGATGGACCTGCACGTGCTTTCGAGCGCGAGCGAAGCCTTTCCGAACGTCGTTTGCGAGACCATGCTTTCGGGCACGCCCAATGCGGTGACCGACGTCGGCGACACGCGCCTGATCGTGGGCGAGACCGGCTGGCTCGTCCCGCCGCACGATCCTGAAGCCCTGGCCGCGGCCATCCGGCACGCGTGGCTCGAGCGAAACACGCGCCCCGACGAGTGGGAGCGCCGTCGCGCGGCCGCGCGCCAACGAATCGCCGAGCGCTTTACGTTCGAGCGAATGGCGCAGGCTTACGAGGAGGTCTGGCGCAAGCTCGCGCGCCGCTCGCAGGTTTCAGTTGACGATGCGTGACCTGCCGGACGCTTTTGGCAATCCCGAAAACGCCTGCAGATATTGATCGACGGTGCGTTCGAGCGAAAAGCTCTGGACTCCTACGCGGCGCGCCTCGGCGGCGATCGCCGCGCGGCGAGGAAGGACCTGATCGGCCATCCACGAGGCGGCTGCGTCGGGGCCGAGCGCGTCGTCGAAGAACAGGCCCGCCTCGACCGCCGCCGCCGCCTCTCCGACCTGCGGCGTGCCGATGATAGGGACTCCGCACATCAGATATTCGCCATGCTTGATCGGCGCCTGCGCGCGCGAGCCGTAGCCGATCTTGAACAGGCTGAAGCCCACGTCGGCGAGCGCAATCAGCCGCGGCACGTCTTCGGGCGGAGCGCGCATGATCACCGCCTGCGAGCCGATTTCCGCATCCGCCTCCACGAGGATCCGCCGCGCGTCGGCAGGGTGGCCCGTCAGCACCATCAGCCGCGTGCCGGGCATTCGCTCGCGCAGTGCCCGAGTGAATTTGGCGATGTCAGGCGTTCGATATTGCGGCCAGACGCTGCCGACATAGATCAGCACCGGGTCGTCGGGACCGAATCCAAGCTCGGCGCGACCCTGCTCCCGGGCTTCGGGATCGAGCGGACGAAACACGTCGGGCTCCCGCCCGCAGGTCATCACGTGGAACTGCGACGAGCGAACGGTCGGGCCCGCGCGCGCCTGAAGCACCTCATTGTTGAACTGTGTGCGCCCGAGCACCGCGACTGCGGTCCTGCACAGCTGCGCCTCGACGTCGCGCAGGACGCGATACATCGCGCCCGTCGGGCTGAGGTCGCCGCCTTCGACTCGCGAATCGAGCTCCAGCCCGTCAGAATCGAAGATGAAGGGCCGAAGCGAGCGGCCGCCGGCAAGAAGCATGCTCACGCCAGGAAACATGCCGCGCACCATGATCACGTCGGGATCGTATCTGCGCACTGCCGATCGGATGGCCCAGCGCCCGCGCACGATGCTTGCAAGCGTTCCGAGCGCATTCGACGGGCGCCGCCACACGCTCGTCGAGGAATA
>JAUJOV010000052.1 GCA_030447545.1 Sphingomicrobium sp.
CCTGCCCATCCACTGGATGCGCCTTTCCAGGGATCCGGGAGGGTAGAAGGAGGCGCCGATCGGCACGAAATCCACCATGCGTCCCCGGACGAGCGAAGCGGCATCGGGCTGATTGATGAAGGTTGCCCTGTGCCCGCGCCCGCTCAATTCCGCGGCGAGCGCGAGCAACGGATTGAAGTGGCCCGCAAGCGGCGGAGCGATGAAAGCGAAATGGGTCAGATCGCGCTCCGCAGCGCCTGGATCATGATTGCAGCCTTCTCGCGGCGCGGAATGATGACCCGCTCATCCCAGGCGCGGGCGCCGCACGCGGCTACGCGCCGGCCGATCCGGCCGTAAATGCCGGCGGCGGAGTGGATCGCCCATCGCGAACGGAAGCCGAGCCTGGAAATCCCGCTTCGAGCTGAAGCCTCATAGCCTTGTGCAAGATCGCAGATCCGCCGGACGAGTTCGACCAGCCGTTCGCGCTGATCGGGGCGCAGCGGATCATCCGGGTCAATGCCATAAGCTTCGAGCCAATTTGCGGGCAGGTAGCAGCGGCCGGCCTGGTGATCGTCGCGCACGTCGCGCGCGACGTTCGAAAGCTGAAAGGCCGTGCCGAGATCGGACGCGCGCTGAAGCGTTTCCTCATCCTCCGGCGGCACGCCCATCACGATCGCCATCATGCATCCCACCGCGCCCGCAACATAATAGCAGTAACGCAGAAGCTCCGCCTCGTCGTGCGGGCGCCAATCTTCCGAATCCAGCCGGAAGCCGCGAAGATGATCGAGCACGTATTTACGCGGGATCGAACATTCGGCGAGCAGCTGACCGAGGGCATCGAAGGGGAGTTCCCCCGTTCGCTCGCCGGCCAGGACACGTGCGGTCTTGACTTCGATTCCGGCGACGCAGCCCTGCACTCCCGCGACCCGATGACCGAGCAGCTGACCGTCGCATTGATCGTCGCAATGGCGGCACCAGCAGTAGAGCAGCCACGCCCGCTCCCGCGTCTGTTGATCGAAGAGGCGGCTCGCCATGTGAAAGGATTTGGACCCGCGGCGGATGGTTTCGCCCGCCTCGGCCACCATCTCGGCGCGCGTCACCCGAGCAGATCCTCGATCATCAGCCCGGCCGTCGCCTTCGCGCTGCCGACCACGCCGGGAATGCCGGCCCCGGGATGGGTGCCGGCTCCGACGAAATACAGGTTCGGGATGACATCGTCGCGATTGTGCACCCGGAACCAGGCGCTTTGGGTGAGGATCGGCTCAAGGCTGAAGGCGGAGCCGAGATGCGAATTAAGATCAGTGTCGAACTCCTGCGGCCCATAATGAAAGACGGTGTCCAGCCGCTGCCGAAGCGCCGGCAACATGCGCTCCTCTAGCATCCTGAGAATATGGTCGCGATACACAGGCGCTTCCTTTTCCCAATCGAGCGGCGCCTTGCCAAGATGCGGCACGGGAGCGAGCACATAGAAAGTGGATTTGTCCGGCGGCGCCATTTCGGGATCGGTGGCGGTTGGGTGGTGCAGGTAAAGCGAAGGATCGTCGGGAAGTCCCGCTCCGCGGTAGATGTCGCTCAGCAATCCTTTGTAGCGGGGGCCGAACAGGATGCTGTGGTGCGGCACATCGGGCCAGGTTCCCCAGGTGGAGAAATGGACCACGAACAGCGAAGGCGAAAAGCGCTTGCGGCGGAGCTTGGCCGCGCCCTGGGGTCCACGCTTGTGCCCCAGCATGTCATAGGTGCGCACCACGTCCGCGTTCGAGGCGATGCCGTCGAAGCCTTCTTTCCAGCCGCTGCGGGTGCGGACAGCGGTCGCCCGGCCGTTCGCCGTCTCGATCTGCTCAACAGGATCGCTGAGCCGGACGGTGCCGCCGAGCCGCTCGAAATGCCGCACCATGCCCGCGACAAGCTTGTTGGTGCCGCCGCGTGCGAACCAGACGCCGCCGTCCCGCTCCAGCTTGTGAATAAGTGCGTAGATGGCGCTGGTCGTCATCGGATTTCCGCCGACCAGCAAGGTGTGGAAGGACAGCGCCTGCCTCAGCTTCTCGTTTCGAACGAAACTGGAAACGATCGAGTAGACCGATCGCCATGCCTGGTAGCGCGCGAGTTGCGGCGCCGCGGCAAGCATCGACTTGAAGTCGAGGAACGGCACCGCCCCCAATTTCTCATAGCCTTCGACAAAGACGCCGGCCGAATAGTCGAGGAACCGGCGATAACCGTCGACGTCCCCAGGATCGAGGGCGCTGATCTGCTCGGTGAGCCTGGCATCGTCGTTCAGATAATCGAACACGGTGCCGTCCAGCCAGGAGAGACGGTAGAAAGGCGACACCGGAACGAGCTCGACGTCCTGCTCGATCCGCACGCCGCTCAGGCTCCAAAGCTCTTTGAGGCAGTCGGGATCAGTGATTACCGTAGGTCCGGCATCGAAGACGTGCCCGTCCTTTTCCCAGTAATAAGCACGCCCGCCGGGCTTGTCCCGCGCTTCCAGGATTGTCGTCTCGATTCCCGCCGACTGGAGCCGGATCGCCAGAGCCAGGCCCCCAAAGCCTGATCCGATCACTGCCGCGCGTCTGGTCACGCCCGTATTCCTCGCATTGCCGCCAACGCCCTGCCCACCGGCACGGGCGGGCGGCCGCTGACGATCCGGAGCTTGTCCAGGGCCGTCAGCCGGCCCGCATAGAAGCGCGCGATCAGCGGCTCGGGCAGACGGTAGAAATGCTCGAGCACGCGGTACCGCTCGGTAGGCTCGGCTGCCCGGAACAGCATCCGATTGAGCAGTTGGTAGAAGCGGCGGCTCTCCCAAAGCTCATCGGCGCGGACGCGGTAGAGCCGGTGCAGCGCGCTTGTGCTGAAATCCTGCTGCCGCGTCAGCAGCGCGGCATTCCGCACCGCGTCCGGCAGGGAATATCCGGTCGTCGGGTGGAAGAAGCCGCCGCGCAGACCGAGCCGGGCCACGGCGGGCTCCGATGCCGGCCAAAGTTTCACGAGCTCGCCGCCGAGGAGCACCGGCAGGACCCCGGTCTCCTCCTCGATGATTTCGGGCTGCTGCCAATCCTGCTGGCGGACATAGCTCTCCAGCTGCTGACGGATCAGCGGCACATCGAGCGCTGGCGAAGTCGAATAATAAGTGTCTTCCACCATCAGCTCCGTGTCGCTGAACGGCAGCGTGTAAACGAAGCGATAGCCGGATTCCTGATCGACCCTGGCATCCATGATCACCGGCCGCTCGCGTCCGTGGGGACGGCGGCACCGGTAGGTAAGCCCCACGAATTTCTGCCAAGCCAGATCGAGACCCCCGGCGCGGCCGGGTCCGCGCGCGTCGATCACCCCACTCGCCTCGATCCGTTCCCCATCCTCGAGGATGATGTGGTTCGGGCCCAGCTCTACGACGCCGCTGCCGAGCCGATACTGGTCCGGGCGCAAGCGAGTGCGCATCAGCCGGTCCAGCCCAGCCGACTTGACGCTGTTATAGCCGATCCCGATCCGACGGCTGCGCCGCGGGAATTGGACCTCGTGATCGGGCCAGCGGCGCGCGGCCAGCAGCTCCACCAGCCAGCGATCCTCCTCCGCCACGTCGCTGTCGAAGAAGGACCAGACATGGTTCCCGCCGAACCTCTTGTCCTGCTCGACGAGGAGGAAGGACAGGTCCGGACGGCGCTCCGCCAGCGCAAGCGCTGCGAGGCACCCGGACAGGCCTCCCCCGACGATAATCAGCTGAAGCCGCGGCAAATTCACTCGGCCAGCCCGCCCAAAGACCAGCTATGCACCAGGGCGGCGCGCCTGTAGCAGGCAGGTTCATGATGGACCGCCTTGCAGCTGCGCCCCTTCTGTTCGTGACGCTCGCCGGGAACGCGCCGACAGCCGAGCTGGAAATCCGGCTCGAACGGCTTCGCAATCAGCGGGGCGTCCTTCATCTCTGCCTCACGCGCAACCCTGCTCACTTCCCGGACTGCGGAAAGGATCCCCAGGCGGTCAAGCGCAGCATCGCCAGCGCGGCGGGCCCGATCCGCTTCACCGGCTTGGCAGCCGGGAACTACGCCTTGGCCGTGATGCACGACGAGAACCGCAACGGAAAGCTCGATACATTGGTGGGCATTCCTCGCGAGGGGTTCGGTTTCTCGCAAAACCCGGTGGTGCGCTTCGGACCGCCGCGCTTCGATCAGGTCCGCCTGACTATAGGCGCGGGCATCACTCGCCATACGGTGCGAATGCAATACCTGCTTTAGTCCATGTGGATTCGTCTGGAGCACGCAACTAGGCTTTGAAGCAAGGGGCGACGATACAGGAACGAGATGCTGGACGGCCACCGCTCCCGGGAAACGAACCCCTCTTCAAGCCCTTCGCGGCACCCTGAAAGCCTGCCCTCGCTGCACGTTCTGCTTGCCGCGCCACGCGGCTTCTGCGCCGGCGTGCGGCGGGCGATCGATGCAGTGGTGGACGCGTTGGACCGGCATGGTGCGCCTGTCTACGTTCGCCGCCCGATCGTCCATAACCAGAGGGTGGTCGCCTCGTTGGAAGCGCAGGGCGCGGTCTTCGTCCAGGAGCTGGATGAGATACCCGAAGGCGCCGTCGTCATTCTCTCCGCGCACGGTGTCACGCCCGAGATCACGGCCGACGCCAGGCGCCGGAAGCTGATCGCCTACGACGCCGTCTGTCCGCTCGTCGCCAAGGTGCACCGCG
>JAUJOV010000011.1 GCA_030447545.1 Sphingomicrobium sp.
TTGACGATGCGCCCGCCCCCGCCGCGCTCGCGCATGTGCGTGACGGCAAGGCGGCTGAGGTCGGCGCTTGCCTGCAGGTTGATGCGCAGAGTCCGTTCCCACGACGCCTGCCATTCGTCGTCCGAGGCCCCGTCCGGGATCGCCTCGTACACGCCGGCATTGTTGACCAGCGCATCGATGTGCCCGCCGAGCCTGTCGAGCGCCGAAGCCCAGATCCGGCGCGGCGCGTCAGGGTCGGCCAGGTCGCCGGCGACCAGCTCGCCGCCGCCGCGGGTCGAGTGACCGGCGACGTTGTGCCCGCGCGATTTGAGAAGTTCGAAGGTTGCGGCGCCGATGCCGCGGCTTGCGCCGGTGACGAGGATGTTCATGGCCACGCCCTAGACGATCCTCCCCTGCTGGGGGAGGATTTCTAGGCCGCGATTCCGGCGACGAATTCCTTGGTCTTCGACGTGAAGTCGGAAATCTGGTCGGAGAAGCGGCCGAAGCCCTGCTCGACCTGGTCGATGTCCTGCGCGACATTCTCGGTGTCGGCGCGGATCGCGGCGATCGTCGAGCTCATCGAGTCGGCGGCGAGCGCGGTCTCGTCCACCGCCGCGGTGATCATCGTCACCGTCTGCGCCTGAAGCTCCATCGCCTGGCGGATGCGGTCGGCGGAGGACTGGACCTCCTCGACCGTCGACTGGATCCAGCCGTTGGCTTCGACCGTCTGGCGCGTCGCCTGCTGGATGGCGGTGATCTTATTGGTGATGTCGTCGGTCGCACGCGCGGTCTGGGAGGCGAGGCTCTTCACTTCCTGCGCGACGACCGCAAAGCCGCGGCCGGCATCGCCTGCGCGGGCGGCCTCGATGGTTGCATTGAGCGCGAGCAGGTTGGTCTGGCCGGCGATGTCGCGGATCAGGCCGAGGATCGATTCGATCGCCTCGACATGGCCCGACAATGCCTGGCTGACCTTCACGGCCTGTTCGGCCTGGCCGCCGGCGCGGGTCGAGACGTCGGCCGCGACCTCGACTTCGGAGCGCGCATCCTCGATCGCGCGGATGAGACCTGCGGCGGTCTGGGCAGCTTCGCGCATCGCCACCGCGGACTGCTCCGCCGCTGCAGCGACTTCGCTGGTCTTGCCGAGCATCCCGCGAGTCGAGTTGGCGGTCGCTCGCGTACGCTCGGTCAGCGCGCGCGACTGGTCGCTGCTTGCGCGCACCAGCTCGGCGACGCGGCGCTCGAACTGCTCGCTCTGGCGGCCGCGAGCGTCCGCGGCCTCGATCGCTTCGAGCAGCGAGATCTGCGCAAGGATGATGTCGGTCTCGAAGATCGCGAGGCGCTGGAAGACGGTTACGCACTGCTCCAGAGTCTCGGGCTGGCGCTCGAACCGCTCGAACATGCGCGCGACGGTGCGGCTGATCAGCTCGTCGCGGGCGGCGATGTAGGCGGGCACGGAGGTCTTGTCGCGGTAGATGCGCCGGCCATAGTCGGCGACTTCCTGGATCCAGCCGGCATCGACCCTGCCCGTATAATGCCCCTTGAGCTTGGCCGCGGCATTCTTGCCGAACTGGGCGCGGACTTCGGCCTCGATGAGGTCGCCGGCATCGTCCCACAGCCGCCGGATCTCGCGTTCGAACGAGCCGCCCGGATTGTAGGCGTCGAGCCTCGCGGTCACCTGTTGGTCGGTCAGGCGCTGCAGATGTCCGATGTCCCCGTTCATGCCGTGCATTCTCCGTCTGGTCCCGGGCTCGGCTGTTTCCGAGCCACTCCAATTCGGACCTCACATGCTCCGGCAATGGTTAAGGGCGAGTTAGGGCGGCCTGCGGTGGCGGCGGCAACCTTGCCTCGCGCAAGACCCGCGCTTAAGCGGGCGTCGGCTTTGCGAGGGGCCGGTCGCGGACCCTCAGACATGACAATAAAGGTGAGCCGAATGGCCGAACAGCGCGCGCGACCCTTGTCGCCGCATCTCACGATCTGGCGATGGGGACCGCACATGCTCGTTTCGATCCTTCACCGCATCACCGGGGGCGCGCTGACGCTCGCCGGCCTCGCGCTGCTGGTATGGTGGCTTCTGTCGGTTGCAGCGGGCGGCGATGCCTATGGCGACTTCAGCAGCGTCGCCGGCCACCCGCTGGGCCTCGTGGTCCTGATCGGAATCACCTGGGCCTGGTTCCAGCATCTGCTCTCGGGCATCCGCCATTTGTTCATGGACGCTGGCCAGGCGTTCGAGCTTGGCGTCAACAAGAAGTCGGCGATCGCGACCATTGTCGGCTCGGTCGTGCTGACTGCGGCGCTGTGGGCCTACATCCTGGGAGTTGCGAAATGAGCGCCGACGAAAGCTTGAGCGCGCTGGGCCCGGTGCGCGAGGGCGGCGAGCACTGGGTCGCCGAGCGCGTGAGCAGCCTCGCGCTGCTCCTGCTCGGAAGCTGGCTGATCGCCTCGCTGCTGTTCCTTCCGGCGCTTGATCAGTCGACCTTGCGCGAATGGCTGCGCACGCCGTTCGGCGCAGTGCCCATGGCGCTGTTCATCATCGTGTCGTTCCAGCACGGCCTCAACGGCCTCAAGGTCGCGGTAGAGGATTACGTGCACGACGAGGGCAACCGCTTCGGCCTCAACACATTGCTGCTGTTCCTTGCCGTGGGCGGCGCGGCGCTGGCCCTGTTCGCGCTCGGCAAGATCGCCTTCGGGAGCGAGGCTTGAGCCCCTACCAGATCGTGGATCATGTCTATGACGTGGTGGTGGTCGGCGCCGGCGGCGCGGGGTTGCGCACGACCATGGGCGCGGCCGGGCAGGGGCTGAAGACCGCCTGCATCACCAAGGTCTTCCCGACGCGCAGCCATACGGTCGCCGCGCAGGGCGGGATCGCCGCTGCCTTGAGCAACATGGGCCCCGACCACTGGACCTGGCACATGTACGACACCGTCAAGGGCTCCGACTGGCTCGGCGACCAGGACGCGATTGAATATTTGTGCCGCGAGGCTCCCGCCGCAGTGATCGAGCTTGAGCATGCGGGGCTTCCGTTCAGCCGCACTGCCGACGGGCTCATCTACCAGCGCGCGTTCGGCGGGATGACCCAGAACATGGGCGAGGGGCCGCCCGCGCAGCGCACCTGCGCGGCCGCCGACCGAACCGGCCATGCGATGCTCCACACGCTCTACCAGCAGAGCCTCAAGTACGACGCCGACTTCTTCATCGAATATTTCGCGCTCGATCTTGTCATGGAGGGCGGCGAGTGCCGCGGGGTCGTCGCGCTGAGCCTCGACGACGGCTCGATCCACCGCTTCAGCGCGCAGGCGGTGGTGCTTGCGACCGGCGGTTACGGCCGAGCCTATTTCTCGGCGACCTCGGCGCACACCAGCACCGGCGACGGCAATGCGATGGTGCTCCGCGCCGGCCTGCCGCTCCAGGACATGGAGTTCGTCCAATTCCACCCGACCGGCATCTACGGCGTCGGCGTGCTGATCACCGAGGGCGCGCGCGGCGAGGGCGGCTATCTCACGAACTCCGAAGGTGAGCGCTTCATGGAGCGCTACGCTCCGAGCGCCAAGGACCTTGCGAGCCGCGACGTCGTGTCACGCTCGATGGCGATGGAGATTCGCGAAGGGCGCGGGGTCGGCGAGCACAAGGATCATATTTTCCTGCACCTCGACCATATCGATCCAAAGATTTTGGCCGAGCGGCTGCCGGGGATCACCGAGACTGCAAAGACTTTTTCCGGAGTCGACCTCACGCGCCAGCCGATCCCGGTGGTGCCGACCGTCCACTACAACATGGGCGGGATCCCGACCAACTTCCACGGCGAGGTCGTTACCCTCCGCGACGGCAATCCCGACGCGGTCGTGCCGGGGCTGTTCGCGGTCGGCGAAGCGGCGTGCGTTTCGGTCCACGGCGCCAACCGGCTGGGCTCCAACAGCCTGATCGACCTGGTCGTGTTCGGCCGCGCCGCGGGTCTCAGGCTCGGCGAGATCCTCAAGGGCGGAGCGCCGCAGAAGCCGCTGGCCAAGGACTCGGCCGGACTGGCGCTCGAGCGGCTCGACCGCTTCCGCAATGCCGACGGCTCCAGCCCGACCGCGCAGATCCGGCTCGAGATGCAGCGGACCATGCAGGCCGACTGCGCGGTGTTCCGCACCGAGCGCACGCTTGCCGAAGGCCAGGCGAAGATCGACGCCATCTATTCGCGGATGCAGGACGTTCGAGTCACCGACCGGAGCCTCATCTGGAACAGCGACCTGGTCGAGACATTGGAGCTCGACAATCTGATCGCCCAGGCGGTGGTGACCATGCACTGCGCGGCGAACCGGAAGGAGAGCCGCGGCGCGCACATGCACGAGGATTATCCCGAGCGCGACGACGCCAACTGGATGAAGCACACCGCCGCCTGGTTCGACGGCTGGGGCGGGCAGGGGGGCGCGGTTCGCATCGACTATCGCCCCGTCCACCAGTTCACGCTCACTCAGGAGGTCGAGTACATCAAGCCCAAGGCGAGGGTCTATTGAGCGAGACCCTGTTGTGGCTGGCGTACCTGCTGAGCGGCGTTGCAGCCTTCGCGCTCGTCGACCGGCTCGGCTGGCGCATCGTCCCGTCGATGCTTGCCGGCGCCGCGGTCACTATCGCCGCCTGGCTGGTCCTGTTCCTTCTCGCCGACGAGAAGAACCGGCCCGAATGGGAAACCGTCGACCTGTCGCTAAACACCTGCTTCGGCCTGATCTTCGCCGGCCTTGGCGCCGCGGCCGCTTACTTCGTCGACTGGCAGCGGCGGGAGCGCTGAGCGGTAGGCTTGGGCTTGGCTTCCTGCTCGGCTAAGCCGCGCCGGTTATGAACGAACGCATTCCTCCCAAACGTATCTTCCCGTCCTCGAAGGTCGAGGCGCAGACCGCGCGCCAGCAGCCCTCGAGCCCGCAGACGGAGAGCGCCGCCTACGCCCTGGCGTTCCAGGACACCGAGTTCCTTCTGCGCGAGGACCTGCGCCCGGTACGCTTCCAGCTCGAGCTGTTGAAGCCCGAGCTGCTGATGAACGAGGCGCGGATCGGCTCGACCTTCGTCTTTTACGGCTCCGCGCGGATCCCGGAGCCGGCGCTTGCCGACGCGCTGGTCGAGGCAGCGGCCGACGAGGGGCAGCGTCGGATCGCCGAGCGGCTCAAGGCCAAGTCGCATTATTACGACGTCGCTCGCGAGCTTGCCCGGCTGGCGAGCGCCTGCGCTCCCGACGATGACGGGCAGCGGCATTTCGTGGTCGCCTCGGGCGGCGGGCCGTCGATCATGGAAGCGGCCAATCGCGGCGCCGTCGACACCGGCGCGGAGACGATCGGGCTCAACATCGTGCTCCCGCACGAGCAGCTGCCCAACCCCTATGTCACCCCGTCCCTGAGCTTCCAGTTCCACTATTTCGCGCTTCGCAAGATGCATTTCCTGCTGCGCGCGCGGGCGGTCGCAGTGTTTCCCGGCGGCTACGGCACGTTCGACGAGATGTTCGAGCTTCTGACCCTGATCCAGACCGGCAAGGTACGGCGACTGCCCGTGCTGCTGTTCGGCCGCGAGTTCTGGGATCGCGTCGTCAATTTCGACGCGCTGGTCGATGAAGGAGTGATCGCAGCGCAGGACCTGGACATCTTCCACTGGGCGGAAGATGCGGCCGAGGCGTGGAAGTTCGTGACCAGCTTCTACGAGCGCGAAGGCGATCCCCCGCGACTGCAGAGCGGCCCGCCCGAATAGCGCGCCCTACTGGCGCTCGCCGGGAGCGCGGCCAGCTCCGGGAGAGCCCTCGCCGCCGACGTTCTTCGAGTCCGCGCCCGCCTGGTTGGAGACCGGCTGCGGCTCGTCCTCGGCCCGCTGCGGACCGTCGTTCGGACCGGTTCCAGGCGGCTGCTGGTCGGCGGGAGCGTCGGCCGTATTGGCCCCCGGGGCGGCAACGGTTCCGGACGCGGGCGCGGCTGCCCCTTCCGCGCACTCGGGTCCCGCGGGCGGCACCGGGATCGGCGAACTGTCGCGGCTGTTGAGGAAGGCCATCAGGTTTGCGCGGTCCTCGGGATTGCCCAGCCCGGCGAAGGTCATCTTCGTCCCCGGGGCAAAGCCCTTCGGGCTCTTGAGCCACTCGCTCATCGTGTTCCAGTCCCAGGTGCCGCCCTTCTCCTTGAGCGCGCTCGAGAAAGCGAAGCCGGGGCGGCCGGCTACGGGATCGCCCATGACTCCGTAAAGCGCGGGCCCGAGGGCGTTCGCGCCGCCCGGCTCGGCATTGTGGCAGGCGCTGCACTTGGCGAATACCTGCTGGCCCTTGGCGGCGTCGGCTGCGGCAAGGAAGCAGGTGATCGGCTTTTCCGCCTCGCCTCCTTCGCCTTCCTGCACCACGCCCTCGATCGGATAGCCCATCGGCTCGGGCCGCTCGTTGTGGAACATCTCGCCGGTCGCGATCGAGGCTCCCAAAGCGACGATGCCGGCGAACAAGGTCCAGCCGGCGATGGTGTTGAAGCGGTCGTCCATGGGTCTCCGGTCGGCTGGTCGCCGTGGTTCAGGCAGTGGAATTGCGCCGCCCCTTTAGGGGCGCCCGCCTGCTTCATCAAGGCGACACAGGCAGCGGCTTCCAGGCGCGTTGCGAGCACGGTTTGCGCTGCGCGGCGGTAGAGCGTCGGCAGCCCCGCTTCGTCGAGCCGGTCGAGCGGCTGCCACCAGCCCTCAAGCGTCGGTTCGGCGGCCGCGGCGAGGGCAAGCTCGAGGCTGAAGTGCGTGAAGACGTGGGTGACTCGGCCCAAAATCGCCGCCCCCGCCGCCGCTGCGGGCTCGGGAGCGTCGGTCCACTCCGGCCCCGGAAGCGCCGCCATCCCGCCGAGCATCCCCTTCGCGGGCGGCGGACGAGCCAGACGCAGCCGCCGCGCTCGATCCAGTGAGCGAGGCCGTGGCGCACCGGGCGAGCAGCCTTGCGCCTCGCAGCGGGGAACCGCTCCGGCTCGCCCGAGCGGCGAGCAATGCAGCCCTCCTGCAGCGGGCACGCGCCGCAACCAGGAGCGCGCGGGCGGCAGATGGTCGCGCCCAAGTCCATCATCGCCAGCGCGAAGTCGCCCGCCCGTTCGTCCGGGGTCATGGCCTCGGCCAGATCGCGCAACCGCGCCTTGTTCTCGCTGATCGGGGCCACGATGCCATTCAGCCGCGCAATCACCCGCTCGACGTTCGTGTCGACGACCACCGCCCGGCGGTCGAAGGCGATGGCCGCGATCGCCGCGGCCGTATAGGCGCCGATGCCCGGCAGCTTCCTGCTCGGCTTCACTGTCCGGAAAGCCGCCGCGGCGGGCGACCTCCCGGGCGCAGGCGACCAGGTTTCGCGCCCGGGCGTAATAGCCGAGGCCCGCCCACTCGCTCAGCACCTGCTCGTCGGCAGCGGCGGCGAGCGCTTCGACAGTGGGCCAGCGGGCGACGAACCGCTCGAACCGCGGAGCGACCGCGGCCACCGTGGTCTGCTGCAGCATGACTTCGGACAGCCAGACGCGGTAGGCGTCCGGCGCCGGCTCGCCCGGCGGGGAACGCCATGGCAGGGCCCGGGCGTTATCCACATAATGTTCGAGCAGGCGGTTGGCGGTCACGCGCCCGCTATGGCATTACGGGCCCTCAAGAGCGAAGCAAAAGGCCAATGGCGAAGCACAAGCCCCGCAACCCAGAGCCCCGGCGGAGCGGCCATGCGCAGGCGGCCGGCGAGCTCGTCGGGGACATCGGGGGCCTCGCCTTTCGTCGCTTCGGCTTCGTCCAGAGCGCCATCGTCAGCCGCTGGAGCGAGATCGTCGGGGAGCGCTACGCCAAGGTTTCCTCGCCTGAATCGATCCGGTTCCCCGCGGGGCGCAAGTCGGGCGGCGTTCTGACCCTGCTCGTCGAGGGCGCCCATTCGCCGCTCCTGCAGCATCTGAGCCCGTTGATCATCGAGCGGGTCAACCGCTTCTTCGGCCATCCGGCGATCGACCGCGTCGTGTTCCGCCAGGGCCGGCCGATCGCGCCTGCCAAAGCGCCCGAGCGGCCGCAGCTGAGGCCGGTGCCGAGGGAGCTCGGCGAGGGCCTGCGTCAGATCGCCGATCCCGAGCTTCGCGCCTGCCTTGAATCGCTTGCAGCGCAGATTGCCACGAGCACGGGCGCGCCGAGCATCGATCCCCCCGAAATCACACCCTTTCCCTTCACCATCCGGAGCGAACCCCAAAGATGAAGCGAGCTTTTGTCCTGCTTGCCGCGGCAGCGGCGTTTGGCGCCTCAGCCTGCGACGGCAACTCCGGCGGCCAGTCGGCGGCCAACAGCAATGCGCCGATCGACGCCGTCGCTCCGCCCGAGGGCGGCGACTGGACCAAGATGGTCACTCAGACGGCCGAAGGCGCGTTCGTGATGGGCAACCCCAACGCGGACGTGAAGCTGATCGAGTTCGCCTCGATGACCTGCCCGCACTGCGCCGAGTTCGACGAGAAGGGCGCCGAGCCGCTGATCGAGAAATATGTGAAGACCGGCCGAGTCAGCTACGAGCTGCGCAATTTCGTCACCAACCCGCTCGACATGGCGGCATCGCTGATCGCCCGGTGCAATGGCGCTCAGGGCTTCTTCCCGCTGACCAGCGGACTGTTCCACTCTCAGCAGGAGTGGGCGCAGCGTGCATCGAACATGTCGCCCGAGCAGCAGCAGGCGCTCGAGGCGCAGCCGCCGCAGCAGCAGATAGCAGCCGTCGCCGATGCCGCCGGGCTGATCCAGTGGGCGGCGCAGCGCGGCGTTCCGTCTGCCAAGGCGAGGCAGTGCCTGACCAGCCAGCAGGAGGCGGAGCGGCTGGTGCAGATGCGGACCGATGCCGACTCGCAATTCCAGGTGCCTGGCACGCCAAGCTTCGCGCTCAACGGCGAGCTGCTCGAGAACGCCTCGACCTGGGAGACTCTGGAGCCGAAGATCCGCGACGCTCTGGGCGGATAGCGGCGGACTAGGGGGAGGGACAAGCCTTGCGCATCCGCCGCCTGAAACTCAGCGGCTTCAAGAGCTTCGTCGAAGGCTCGGAGCTCCGGATCGAGCCGGGGCTGACGGGCATTGTCGGCCCCAACGGGTGCGGCAAGTCCAACCTGCTCGAAGCGATCCGCTGGGTGATGGGCGAGGGCAGTCCCAAGTCGCTTCGCGGCGGCGGAATGGACGACGTGATCTTCGCCGGGACCGCAATGCGCCCGCCGCGCGACTTCGCGGAAGTGTCCATCCTGGTCGAGCGTCTGGCCGGCGAGGAAGGCGGCCCGGCGGGCGAAAGCGAAGTCACTCGCCGAATCGAGCGCGGCTCGGGCTCGGCCTACCGGATCGACGGACGCGATGTGCGCGCCAAGGACGTTTCCCTGCTGTTCGCCGACGCCGCCACCGGCGCCCATTCGCCGGCGCTGGTCAGCCAGGGGAAGGTCGGATCGATCATTTCCGCCAAGCCGACCGAGCGGCGGCTACTGCTCGAGGAAGCGGCCGGGATCGCGGGCCTTCACGCGCGCCGCAAGGACGCCGAGCAGAAGCTTCGCGCCACCGAGGCCAATCTCGCCAGGCTCGCCGAAATCCTGGGCGAGCAGGAGCAGCGCTCCGCCGCGCTCCGCCGCCAGGCCCGTGCGGCCGAGCGCTACCGGCAGCTGTCCGAGAAGATCCGGGCTGCGGAGGCGCGGCTGGTCCACGCGCGCTGGTCGGAGGCCGAGGCTGCGGCGGTTGCGGCCGCGGACGAGGCACGCAGCGCCGGGGCCGAAGTCGAGGCGCTTCAGGGGGCTCTGAGCGACGCGCAGCAGGCGCAGCAGCAAGCCGCGGCGCTGCTCACGACCCGACGCAACGAATTGTCGGCGACGCGGGAGCGGGCGACCGCGCTTGCCCATGAGCTCGCGACCACTCGCGCGCGGCGGGATTCGGTCGTGCGCAGGCTCGCCGAGCTCGACCGGCTCGATGCCGCGCTCGCCGCGGACATCGTGCGCGAGGAAGCGCTGAGGAGCGACGCCGAGGCGCGTATTGCCGGCCTCGAGGCTGAGCGCGGCGCGATCGACCAGCGGCTTGCCGACCAGGAAGCCGAGGCTGCGCGAATCGGCCGCGAGCTCGCCGAGCTCGAGGCCGCCTCGCGCGAGGCCGAGGCCGGGCTTGCCGATCTGCTCACGCGCCAGGCGGCAATGCGCGCCGAGCGCCGGGTCGCGGAGGCGGCGCTGGAAGCGGCTCGAGCGCAGGTCGAGCGCACCGACCAGGAGCGGCAGCGGCTGGCGGAGCAGCTCGACGCGCTTGGCACCGGCGAGGATCAGCAGGCTGCCCGGGACGAGGCGCTCGCTCGCGCGGAGGCGGCGGCAGCGGCGCTGCGCGAGGCCGAGGCCGAGGCCGAGGCGGCCGAGCGCGAGCGCGCCGCTGCCGCCGCCGAGCGCCGCGATTCAGCCGAAAGCGCTCTTGCCGCGGCGCGTGCGGCATTCTCCGCCGCTGGTGCGGAGGCGCAGGCGCTCGAGCGCGCTCTCCAGCATGGCGGCGGCTCGGCGATCGAGAGCTTGTCGGCCGATCCCGGCTATGAGCGCGCGCTTGCCGCGGCGCTCGGGGAAGATGCCGACGCGGCGATCGGCGGCGAAGGCCCGCGCCGCTGGCAGGGCAGCGATGTCGACCCAGGCGACCCGCCGCTCGCTCCGGGGCTCGAGCCGCTGACGGACCACGCGCGAGCTCCAGCCGAGCTCGTCCGGCGTCTGCGGCAGATCGGCGTTGCGGACGAGGACAGCGGCCAGCCGCTCGCCGTCGGCCAGAGGCTGGTCACCCGCGATGGCCGGCTGCGCCGCTGGGACGGCTTCGTGTCCACGGGGTCCGGTGCGGCGGCGGCCGAGCGGCTGATCCGCTCGAACCGGCTTGCCGAGCTGTCGAAGCAGCTGCCCGAGCTCGAACGCGCGGTCGAGCAGGGCTCGAGCGTGCGCGACGAGGCAGCCGCCGACGTCGAGCGCTGGCGAAGCACGGGCGACGAACAGCGCAGAGCCTCCGGTGCTGCCGAGCGCGAGGCGCGCGAGGCCGAGCGCGCCGGCGACGCTGCCGCCGCCGCGCTCGACCGCCTGAAGGCGCAGCGCGAGGGCATTTTACAGCGTCTCGAGGACCTGGCGCCGGTCGCCCAAGCGGCTGCCGAGGCGCTTGAGGGCGCGCAAGCCGTGCTCGCCGGGTGGCCTGACCCCGCGGCGCTGGAAGGCGATGTCGACGCCGCGCGAGCTCGCGCGTCGGCGGCAGCTGCGGCCGTTGCCGACAAGCGCGCGGAAGCCGCGACGCGGGCCCGCGAGACTGCGGCCGCTCGCGAGCGCCACGGCGCGGCCGGCCGCGAGCAGGACGAGTGGCGCAAGCGCCTCGCCGATGCTCGGCAGCGGCTTGCGCTCGCAGTCGAACGGCAGATGCAGCAAGGCGACGAGCGCGCTCAGCTCGCGCAGGAGCCGCAGCGCCTCGACGAGCTTGTCAGCGAGCTCGAAGGCCGCTGCGGCGAGTGTGAGCGCACGACCTCTGCCGCAGCCGAGGCCGAGCGCTCGGCGGAGGGCGAGGTGGCCGGCGCCGCCGCTTCATTCGCCGCAGCGAACGAAAAGCTGTCCGCGGCCCGTGAGCGCCGAGCCGGCGCGGCCGCTCGCGCCGAGGCGCAGGAGGCCCGCCGCGCCGAATATGCGCGCGTGTGCCTCGAGAAGTTCGAGTGCCTGCCGCAGCGGCTGCCCGAGAAGCTCGGCTTCGACCCGCACGAGGCGTGCGATTCGGAAAGCCAGTCGGCGCTGCTCGAGAAGCTGACGCTTGATCGCGAGCGGCTGGGGCCGGTCAACCTCGTCGCCGAGCAGGAGCTCGCCGAGCTCGAGGAGGCTCGAGTCAAAGGCGCGGAGGAAGCCGATGAGCTTACGCAGGCGATCCATCGCCTGCGCGGTTCGATCGGCAATCTCAACCGCGAGGGCCGCGTTCGGCTGCTCGACGCCTACCGCCAGGTAGACGCGCACTTCCGCAGCCTGTTCACTTCGCTGTTCGACGGCGGCCAGGCGCATCTCGAGCTGGTCGAAAGCGACGACCCCCTCGAGGCTGGGCTCGAGATCATGGCCCAGCCGCCGGGCAAGCGCCTCTCGACGCTGACGCTGCTGTCGGGCGGCGAGCAGGCCCTGACGGCGGTCGCCCTGATCTTCGCCTTGTTCCTGACCAACCCCGCGCCGATCTGCGTGCTCGACGAAGTGGACGCGCCGCTCGACGACGCCAATGTCGAGCGCTTCTGCGACCTGCTCGACCGGATGACGCGCGAGACCGACACGCGCTACCTGATTGTCACCCACAATGCGGTGACCATGAGCCGAATGCACCGCCTCTACGGCGTCACCATGATCGAGAAGGGCGTGAGCCGGCTCGTCTCGGTGGACCTCGGCGGCGCGGAGACCCTGCTGGCCGCGGAGTGACCCGCCGCTTCGTCCCGCCGCATCCGCCGCGCTCGCGCAAGCCGGTCGCCACCTGGCGCGGCTTCTTTGGCGAGCGGGCTCGGACCGCGGTCTACGGCTGGTCCGAACTTGCCTTCGACAGCTGGTACTTCAAGCGCAACGTGCTCGGCCACACAGTCCATGTGGTGCTGAAGCCCGAGTGGGTGCAGCGCGTGCTGCTCGACAATGCGGCGAATTACGAGAAGCCGCGGCTGGTGAAGCGGGTCCTTGGCCCGACGATCGGGGAGGGACTCCTGACCTCCGACGGCGAGTTGTGGCGCGCCCAGCGCCGGATCGTCGCGGCGAGCTTCATTCCGCCCGCTGTCGACGCCCTGGTGCCGGTGTTCGGCGAGGTCGGGGAGGCAATGGCCGGCTCATGGCAAGCCGGCGTTCGCGACATGGCGGTGGAGGCGACGTCGGCGACGATGCGGATCATCGCGGCTGCTCTGTTCAGCGGCGACGAGCGGCTGACCACGCGCGAGGCGATGGATCATATCACCGCCGCGATGGAAGGCGTTGGCGAAGCGCGCATCCAGGTGCTGCTCGGGTTGCCGCTGATCCCGCTGATGCGCCGTGGCCGCCGCGGTCGCCGCGGGCAGCAGTTCCTGCGTCGGACGCTCGGCGAGATCGTTCGCGAACGCCTTCGCGAAGACGCCCCGGACGATTTCGTGACTCACATGGCCCGTGCGCTCCAGGACCGCTTCGGTCCCGGCCAGGCAATCGAGCTTGCAACCGACAATGCGGCGACCTTCTACCTCGCAGGACACGAAACGACCGCCAACGCGACAAGCTGGACCTTGTTCGTGCTGAGCGAGCAGCCGGAGCTTCAGGAGCGGGTCGCCGCCGAGGCGCGCGAAGCGCTGGGCAGCGGGGTGGCTGCGGATCTTCCCGACCGTCTGCCGCTGCTGCGCGCTGTCGTGGAGGAGACGCTGCGGCTCTATCCGCCGGTGCCGCGAATGGACCGGGAGGCGGTCGCGCCGGACATGCTTGGGCCGCACGAGCTCCAGCCCGGCGACTTCGTCTCGATCTGGCCGTGGATCATCCACCGCCACAAGAGGCTGTGGGATGAGCCCGATGCGTTCGATCCGGACCGCTTTGCCGCCGCCGGCAAGGAGCAGCGCCACCGTTTCCAGTACATGCCGTTCGGCGCCGGCCCGCGCACCTGCGTCGGCGCCCGCTTGGCGATGGCCGAGGCGCTGACGATCCTTGCGATCTGGCTGAGCGGCTGGCGATTCGCGCCGGTGCCGGGGCGGCAGGTCCGGCCGTCCGGCATGGTGACGTTGCGTCAGGCCGGAGGCCTTCCGCTGATCCTGACCCGCCGCTAACCCGTTGAAAAGCTCGCGCGCCGCCCCCTGGTACACCCTGCTATTGCGAATGACTATCAATAGCTCTAGTGGGCCGCCTCATGAGCGGACATCGCACAGCAACATTCGCCGCCGCGCTTCTTGCCGGCACGTCACCAGTCATCGCTGCCGAGGCTGCCGAGCCGACGGACTCAAGCGCCGCGGCTTCAATGTCGTCCGAGGCCGACGAGCAGCCGACGATCGTCGTCACCGGTCAGCGGCCCGAATATGGCGCGGCGGCGACCAGCACCGCGACGCGCACCAACACGCCGATCCGCAACGTGCCCCAGGCGCTGACCGTCATTTCGGAAAGCCAGATCGAGGACCAGCAGCTGCGCTCGGTCTCCGAAATGCTCTACTTCGTGCCCGGGGCGACGCCCGGCACCGGGGAGAGCAACCGCGACCAGTTCACGCTTCGCGGCAACAACACCACGGCCGACTTCTTCATCGACGGCCTGCGCGACGACGTTCAGTATTTCCGCGACTTCTACAACGTCGAGCGAGTCGAGGTCCTCAAGGGCCCGAACGCGATGATCTTCGGCCGCGGCGGCGGCGGCGGAGGATCAACCGAATGCTCAAGCGCTCGAGCCTCGGCGAATATCGCCAGGTTGTCGGCGCGGCGGACGGCTTCGGCGGAATGCGCTTCACCGGCGACTTCGACCAGCCGCTCGGGGCAATCTGGGCGTGCGCGTCAACGGCATGTACGAGGATGGCGACCTTCCGCCGGCACGTCGATCTCAAGCGATACGGGATCAATCCGACGCTCGGCTTCCTCGCGGGCCCCGCAACCCGCATCGATTTGTCCTACGAGTTCCTGCGCGACCGCCGCACGACCGACCGCGGCGTTCCGGCGCTCGGCGGCGAGCCGGTCGAGGGCTTCGACCGCACCTTCTTCGGCGATCCCGACCGCAGCTTCGCCCGCGCCATCGTCAACATCGGCAGGCTGGGAATCGAGCATGAGCTCGGCAACGGGCTGACGCTTCGCAACCGCACGCTCTACGGCGACTACGACAAGTTCTACCAGAACATCTATCCGACGGGTCTTCGGGCACGAATGTCTCGCTCGGGCGCCTACAACAGCCGCGCCGACCGCCGGAACCTGTTCAGCCAGACCGACCTCGTGTGGGAGAACCGCCTCGGCGGCATCGACCAGACCCTGCTGGTCGGGTTCGAGCCGGGCGCCAGAACTCGCGCAACCTGCGCCAGACCGGCACCTTCGCGGCCGGCGGCAACATCGCGCCGCTCAGCGACCCGACCGTCGAGCGGAGCGGTATTGTCTATGTGCCCTCGGGCAGCGATGCCAACAACCGCACCAAAGCGAGCGTCGCCGCAATCTACGTCCAGGACCAGATCCGCTTCTCGCCGATGTTCGAGCTGGTCGCGGGCCTGCGCTTCGACAGCTTCAACCTTTCCGTCAACGACCAGCGCCCGGGCGTCCCGACGTTCGACCGCCGCGATTCGCTCTGGTCGCCGCGCCTTGGCCTGATCTTCAAGCCGCAGCAGAACCTGTCGCTCTACACGAGCTACAGCCGCTCCTATCTGCCGCAGTCGGGCGAGCAGTTCAGCGGTCTCTCGCCGACCACCGAGGCGCTCAAGCCCGAGCGGTTCGACACTACGAAGTCGGCGCCAAGTGAGCCGATCGAGGGACTGCTCGCCACAGCCGCCCTCTACCAGCTCGACCGCGCCAACAGCCAGGCGAAGGACATCGACGACCGCATCGTACTGACCGGCGAGCAGCGCAGCCGCGGCCTCGAGCCGGGCTCGAGCGCAGCATCAGCGCGCGCTGGCAGATCCTCCGCCGGCTATTCCTGGCAGAAGGCAAAGCTCACGCAGGCCTCGACCGCGGCCCCGAAGGCCGCGAAGTCCCGCTGGTCCCGCGCCACAGCTTCTCGCTGTGGAACCGCTACGAGGTGTCCGACGCGATAGGCCTCGGCCTTGGCCTGGTCGCGCGCTCGAAGTCGTTCGCGTCGTTCAGCAACGCCGTGAAGCTGCCCGGCTATGCGCGCCTCGACGCCGCCGGTTACTACGAGCTGGCCCGCGGCGTCGAAGCGCAGGTCAACGTCGAGAACATCCTCAACGCCGACTATTTCCCGACCGCGCACAACGACCACAACAACGCGCCCGGAGCGCCCGCACGGTGAAGGCGCAGGTGCGGTTCGGCTTCTAGGGCAGCCCTCTAGCGAGCCATTTCCGCCGCACGGTCGCGGATCCGCTTGAGGTCCTCGACGAAGCGCGCGCTCCTCGCGGCGGCGGTCGGGCTCGGGCATCCGCAGGAGCGCGCTCGGGTGAACCGTCACCCAGCACTCCGAGCCGTCGGCGAGCGTCAGCGGCTCGCCGCGGACCTTGCCGATCGTCACCACCCTGCCGATCAGCGAGCGCGCGGCCGTTGCTCCGAGCGCGACCGTCACCGGCGGACGGATCAGCTCGCGCTCCTGCTCGAGCCACCATTTGCACGCGCTGATCTCGCCCGCATCGGGCTTGTTGTGGATGCGCCGCTTGCCTTTCAGGATGAATTTGAAGTGCTTGACGGCGTTGGTCACATAGACGGTCGACCGGTCGATCCCCGCCGGGTCGAGCGCCTGGTCGAACAGCTGCCCCGCGGGCCCGACGAACGGCCGTCCGGCAAGGTCCTCCTGGTCGCCCGGCTGCTCGCCCACGAAGACGATCGACGCGTCGAGCGGCCCTTCGCCGAACACCGTCTGAGTCCCGCACTTGTGCAGCTCGCACCGCGTGCAGCCGCGCGCGTCCCTGAGCAAAGCCTCCCACGAGGCTCGCACATTGCCGCCGGGCTGGATCCGCCGCTCGGCCTCGAGGGCCCCGCGCAGTCCCTGCTCGGCAATGTCGACCAGATCCGGCACACGCCCAGCCATTGCGAGGCTGCAACGCTCCAGCGCCGCGCCCTTTCCCCGGCGGGTGCTAGAGCGGTCCGACCGGCGGGCGGCGGATGCGCCGGTACCGCGCCTCGACCAGGCTGAACGCGCCGAACAGCATGAGCCCGGCTGCGACCGCGTAAAGCAGCGGCCCAGACAGCAGGTCGAGCGCCTGCTCCATGCCGCCGACCTCGTCCGAGCGGTCGTCGAGCGCGGCGCGCCCGATCAGAAAGGCGACGCCGAGGAAGATCACGCCGCGCGCCGCATAGCCGATTCGGCCGAGCCACTTGACCCATTCCTGCTCGCCCGCCCCTTCGCGCAGGTTGCGCAAGAACGAGCAGCTCATCGCCGTGCGCAGCTGGGCCGCTGCGGCGAGCACCAGCACGAGCGCGGCGAAGGCGAGCATCAGCTGGCCGCCGGGCAGGTCCAGCACCGTGTCGGCCTGCTGTCGCGTATTGGACAGGCCGCCGCCTTGTTCCTGCAGGATGCGCACGGCCTTGTAGCAGAGGTAAAGATAGATCGCGCCGATCACCGCGACGGTGCCGCGTTTGCGCAGCGCCTTCGCGTCCTTGCCCGGATGCTCCATGCCGAAGGCCGCATCGCCCAGGCGCCACAGCCCGTACACGCCGAGCCCCAGTGCGACGAGGGCCAGCAGAAGCTCGCCGCTGCCCTCGCCGAGATATTGCAGCGCGCCGGTCAGGTCCTCGGTCCGGCCGGTGCGCAGGATCAGAAACGCAATGATGATGTAAAGCAGGCCGCGAGCGGCAAAGCCGAGACGGGTGAGGCTCTGGAACTTGCTCTCCGAAGCAAGCTGCGGCGAAATTTCCAGCGGCGCGGCCATCGGCTTCCCCTGTACAGGCGAAGCAGGGCTAGGGGCAGCGCGCAGGCCGCGCAAACGCTTTCTTGCCGTTTCCCGCCGGTCTAATCGCGGCTTGCGCGGTGCCGCTGCCGCCTTAGGCTTTTTGTCGCGAAATTTCGCAGGAGACGTTTCGATGCGCAAACTGACGCTCGCGATCGCAGCCGCGGCTTGCGTCGCCGCTGCAACCCCGGCGGCCGCCGGCCCGGCGCAAGACTTCAAGGCGCTCACCGACGAATATTGGGCGTTCGTGCTGCGCGAGAACCCGATGATGGCTTCGACCCTCGGGCACCGCGAATATGATGCCGAGCTCGGCGACATCAGCCTGGAAGCCGAGGACCGGCGCGCAGCGCACGTGCAGCGCTTCCTCGCGCGGCTCAACGCAATTCCCGCCAGCGGCCTGTCGCCGGCCGACCAGGTCAACCAGGCGATCCTCAGGCGCTCGCTCGAGGAATGGCTCGAGGGCCACCGCTTCGGCCAGCGGATGATGCTGTTCACCAACCGCTCGGGCTGGCACCAGGAGATTGCCGGCCTGTCCGAGGGCCTCACCTTCCGCACCCGGGCGGACTACGAGAACTACCTCAAGCGCCTGTCGCAATATCCGGCGTACAATGAGCAGGCGCTGAAGATCAGCAGTCGCGCGGTCAGCGAAGGCTACACCTTGCCGTGCGTGGCGATGGTCGATTTCCCCAAGACGATCAGCGGCGTGATCCCCGCCGACCCCGCGAAATCGCGGCTGTACGCGCCCTTCGCCGCCGAACGCCCGTCGAGCATCAGCGCGGGCGAATGGACCGATCTTCAGGGGCGCGCGAGGGCGCTCATCGGCGGCCCGGTGCGCGCCGCCTACGTCCGGCACCTCGACTGGTACCAGAGCCAGTACGCACCCAGGTGCAGCAAGGTCGTCGGCATTTCGGCCCAGCCGAACGGCGCGGCCTATTACAATTACCGAATCCGCCAGATGACGACCACCGACCTCGCGGCCGAGCAGATCCACCAGCTCGGCCTGTCCGAGGTCAGGCGAATCCGCGCGGAGATGGAGCAGGTCGCGAAGAAGGCGGGCTTCGCCTCGCGTGAAGCGATGATCGCCGACCTGCGCACCAACCCCAAATATTATGCGAGGACGCCCGAGGAGCTGATGGAGGAGACCGCCCGGGTCGCCAAGACCATCGACGGGAAGATGCCCTCGCTGTTCACGGTGCTTCCGCGGCTGCCTTACGGGATCAAGGAAATCCCGCCCGAGATCGCTCCGGGCACCACCACCGCTTATTACAATTCGGGCTCGCCCGAGCAGGGGATCGCCGGCTTCTATTTCGTCAACACCTCGAAGCTCGACCAGCGGCCGCTGTGGGAGGTCCCGGCGCTCACCGTCCACGAGGCGGTACCCGGGCACCACCACCAGATCGCGCTCCAGCAGGAGCTGCCGATGCCCGAGTGGCGGCGCCACGGCACCTTCTTCACCGCCTTCGTCGAGGGCTGGGGGCTCTATTCGGAGCGGCTCGGGATCGAGATGGGGCTGTACGACACTCCGGCCAAGGACATGGGCCGGCTAAGCTACGAGATGTGGCGCGCAAGCCGGCTGGTGGTCGACACCGGCATTCACTCGAAGGGCTGGACCAAGGAGCGGGCGGTCGCCTTCATGACCGACAATACCGCGTTGAGCGCCGCCAATATCGACGCCGAAGTCAACCGCTACATCAGCAGGCCTGGCCAGGCGCTCGCCTACAAGCTCGGCGAGCTCAAGATCCGCGAGCTCCGCGCGAGGGCGGAAAAGGCGCTGGGCGACAGGTTCGACCTCAGGCGCTTCCACGACGCGGTGCTCGGCCAGGGGGCGGTCCCGCTCGATACGCTCGATGCGCAGATCAACGCCTGGATCGCGGCGGAGAAGCAGCGGCCGAGCTGAGCGGAGCGACGGCCGATCACTCGGGCGGCGGGGTCTGCCCCTCGGCTTCCTCATTGGCTTCGGCCTGAGCCCGGGCGATCAGCTGCTCGAGGCAGCCGGTATGGCCACCCGGTCCGACGGGCGAGCAGCTCTGCGTGCCGGTGCGTCCGACCATCTCGATGCTGCGCGCCCGGTTCGCCCAGGCTTCGCGCTGCTGGCGGTCGCCGCCGGTGCGGAACCTCTCCGGAATGCGGTAACGCTCGGCTTCGGGCTTGCGCGCGCACACCACGATGTCGTCGTCGGTCGAGCGCGGGCAGGGGTCGTTGCCGTAGACGATCACCTCGGCGATGCGCTGGTCCTGCGCCACCGCCGGTGCCGGCAGGGCCGAAAAGCCCCCGAGCAGTGCAGCGGCGGCGAGCGGTGCTGCGAGCTTGGTCATTTGAGCTTCCTTTCAAGGCGTTTAAGCGGCTGACGAGCCATGTCGGTTCCTCAAACCCGCTTGGAAAGTGAGATGGCCGCCCTGCATCCGGCACGGATCAGTGCCGTCAGGACGGGGTAGCCCACGGCGCGGGCAGCGCCGGCCTCGCGCGCAGTGTCGCGATGCTCGAGCTCCTCGGCGCGGAATTCGGCGATGTCGGCGGCAAGCTCGGGATCCTCGTCGCCGAGCTCGTCGAGCTGGTCGCCGTAATGCTGGTCGATTTCGGTCTCGACCGCCTCGGTGCAGGCCATGGCCGCTTCTCCCGAAATGAGCGCAGTGACTGCGCCGAGCGCGAAAGCGGCGTGACTCCACACCGGCTGAAGCGCGGTCGGCCGAACCCCGCGCTCGGCCATCAAGCGGTCGAACCGGTCGAGGTGCCGCCGCTCCTGACCCGCCATTCGTGAGATCAGCTTTGCGGCCGGTGAGCTCGGGCGCAGGATCGCGAGCTGGCCCGCGTAGATTCGAGTCGCGCCATATTCGCCGGCCTGGTTGACGCGCAGCATCGAGGCGGTGTCGGGCCTGCGCTCACCGGGGCGCCACGGCCTCATGCGCCGCGGCTCCTGAGCGTCAGAAGCGCGATCAGCGCCGCTCCGCCCAGCGACAGGATCGCGTTCCATCCGGCCATCGAAATTCCGAGGAATGCCCATTGCACCTGGTCGCAGCGCACCACCGGCGCCTTCATGATGTCCTCGAGCGTGGCGGCGCCGCCTGCCGTGCAAGTGGTCATACCCTGGAATATGCCGAGCTCGACACCCGCGTGATAGACGCCGATCGCTCCCGACAGCGCAATCGCGGCTGCGGCAAGAATGGTCAGCAGGCGCGACCGCGGAGCCGATGCAGGCGCTGTGAACGCGAGGCCCGCGAGGCCGATCGCAGCCGCGTGCGGCCACCGCTGCCAGTAGCACATCTCGCACGGCGTAAGGCCGCCCAGATATTGCGAGCCCAGCGCCCCGCCGAGAAGCGCGAGCGGCAAGAGCAAGGCGAGCAGCCGCCCGGCCTGAGCGCTGCCGGGCGCGAGCCCGCCGCGACTGTGTTGCAGGACGGCTTCGTTCACGCCTTTACGACCGCGGAGTGGCCGCCGCGACCTTCGCCTGCGGCGCAAGCCGCCTCAGCGTCTTGAGCGCATAGTCGAGCTGGAAGTCCTTGATGCCCTTCTTCTCGAGCTCGGCGGCGGTAAAGGCGAAGCGCGGGTCGTTGGCGGTGGTGTCCTGCTCGAGCAGCTTGTCGTCGACCTTGTTCTGGCTGAGCAGGTGGCGCCTCAGATCCGCCTCGCGCACGACCTTGCGGTCCTTGTAATCCTCGTCCGACAGCTGCGGCACGAAGATGTCCGGGTCGATCCCGCCGGCCTGCACCGACTTGCCCGACGGCGTGAAGTAGCGCGCCGTGGTCAGCCGAAGAGCGGCCTTGGGCCCCATCACCTGCACGGTCTGGACCGAGCCCTTGCCGAAGCTGCGCTCGCCCATCACCAGCGCGCGGTGATGGTCCTGCAGAGCGCCGGCAACGATCTCGGCCGCAGACGCGCTTCCAGCGTCGATCAGCACGATCACCGGCAGTCCGTGCGCGAGGTCGCCCGAAGTCGCATAATAGCGCTCGATGTCGTCCTTCTCGCGCCCGCGCTGGGAGACGATCTCGCCCCGCTCGAGGAAGGCGTCGGTCACGTCGATCGCCTGGTCGAGCAGCCCGCCCGGGTTGGAGCGAAGGTCGACTACATAGCCGAGCGGCTTTCCGCCGGTCGCCTTGTCGATGCCGATCAGAGCGGCCTTGGTCGCGTCGCCGGTGTTGCCGGCAAAGGAGTTGATGTTGATGATGCCGATGCCGTCCTTGACCTCCCACTTGACGGGCCGGAGCTCGATGCGCTCGCGGACCAGGGTGACGTCGAACGGCTTGTCGCGCCCGACCCTGACCACGGTCAGCTTGACCTGCGTGCCGGGGGGGCCCTTCATCTTGTCGACGGCTTCGTCGAGCTTCAGGCCGTAGAGCAGCTCGCCGTTGATGTGGGTGATATAATCGTTGGCCTTGAGGCCGGCGCGCCACGCCGGAGTGTCCTCCATCGGCGAAATCACCTTCACTGCGCCGTCCTCGACCGACACGGTGATCCCGAGCCCGCCGTAATTGCCTTCGGTAGTCGCTCGGAGAGCGTCGAAATCGCTCGCCTCGACATAGCCCGAGTGGGGGTCGAGCGCCGCGAGCATTCCGTCGATCGCGCCCTTGATCAAAGTATGGTCGTCGACCTGGTCGACATAGCTCGCCTTGACCCGCTCATAGACGCTCATGAACGTCTCGAGCTCCTGGTAATTGGCAACGTCGGCGGCGGCGAGCGAGCTCGTCGTCACCGGCACCAGTGCGAGCGCCCCGACGAGCGCCAGCGGCGGAAGCAGTTTGCGCGTCAATTTCATGGCCTTTTTCGTCCCGGCTATGCAGGGCTGTCATCTAGCCCCGATTGGCGTGCTTTGACAGGCTTTGTGATGAACCTGCGATGAGGGCGGGCGACAGGTGGCGCCCGTTGCGGGACAGCTCGACGCCGAGCCGCCCGAGCGCACGGCCGAGCGGCTGCCCGCCCCGCACCTGATTGCCCGGCCCGAGCTGCGAGCTGACGTTGAGGATCAGGCTCATCCAGCCGCCGCCATGATCGATGATGACGATCCCGTCGTAGCTGCGGAAAGGCCCCGAAAACCGGACCACGCCCGCCGCGGGTACGGCGACCGGCGAGCCGCGGCTGGTTGCGAGCGTGAGGCCGCGCGAGCGAACGCCGTTCGGCGCGACCGCGCCGAGGCCCTCGACCACGGGGGCCTGTGCCGGCAAGCGGTACGGGAACGGTGCGATCTCGTTGGGGGCAAGCCGCGTGCCCGGACGCGCTGGAGGCGGCGCAAGTCGGGCGAGCTCGGCGGCAATGGCACGCGCGCTTCTCGAGCGGTTGGCCTCGCCCGCGAGCTGCGCGGCTTGCTCGCCGCGGGCAAGTGCGACATCGCCGGCGCCGACGGCTTCCGAGCCGCGCAGCTGCGCGGCCCTCAGCGCCTGTTCCTCGAGCTCGGCGAAAGCGGCCCTGCGCTGAGCCAGCATGTTCCGGCTGCGCACCAGCTCGAGCCGCGCGAGCTCGGCCCTGCGCTGAAGCTCGTGCCCCTGCTCGAGCTCGGCACGAAGCGCGGCCGTGCGAGCGCGGATCGCCGGCAGCGGGGAATCGAGCAGACGCCGGACGCGCACGCACTCCTGCGTGGAGCCGCTGTCGACCACTGCATGCAGCGGCGGCCGCTGCGCCATCAGCGCAAGCGCCGCTAGCAGCGCTCCGGCGGGCGCCTGCGCGCGCCGGAGCCGCTCGCGCCGCGCAGCGACCGCCGCGGCGATCAAGCGCGCATTGGCGTCCGCAGCGCTGATCCGCGCCTCGGCCGCGGCGATTGCCTCGGCCGCGGCGGCCTGTCTGGCCCGGAGCCGCCCCGCCTCGTCGCGAGCCTGCTCGGCGGCTTTCTGCAGCCGCGCGACCGCCGCCTCGGCCGCACGAGCTTCGGCGATCGCCTGCCGAGCGCTGAGTTCGAGCGGCTGCGGCTGCGCGACCGGAGCGCTTGCCGCGACGCCGCCGGCGAGCAGCGCCGGAACTGCAATCAGGAGGCGAGCGCATCGCATTTGCTCAACCTTCGCGATGATACGGATGTTTCGCAAGAATCGATGTCGCCCGGAACAGCTGCTCGGCGAGCATTGCCCTCACCAGCAGGTGCGGCCAGGTCGCGGGCCCGAACGACAGCAGCAAATCGGCCGTTGCCCGCTCCTCGGGCGAATGGCCGTCAGCGCCCCCGATGACGAAGCGGACCTCGCGCGAGCCGCGGTCGCGCCACTGCTCGAGCCTGCGTGCCAGCTCCATCGACGAGAGCGCTTCGCCTTTCTCGTCGAGCAGCACTGCAAATGTGCCCGCCTGCACAGGAGGAAGCGCAGCGCGCTCGCTCAGTTCGGTGAGCCTGGTGGGCCAGGAAATGCGCTTGAGGTAGCGCTCGAGCAGCTCGGCTTCGGCAGAGCGTCCGATCTTCCCCCGCGCAACTATGTGCAGGAGCAGCGGGCGCGCCCGTCAGCGCGCGCCGGCGGGCTGCGGCGTGCCGCTTCCGAATGACGGCCAGGTGAGCAGTCGCGAGAAACCGTCATAGACCGCACGCGCCGTCCGGGCGATCGTGCCCGGCCGATCCGAACCGCCGCGGGCGAAGATTGCGATGGCCACCCTGCGGCCGTTGGGCAAGGTGATGAAGCCGACGTCGCTTGCGTAGCCGTTGAGGGTGCCGGTCTTGTGCTCGACCCGCGTTCCGCCCGGCAGCATCCCGCGGATCCGGTTCTTGCCGGTCTTGCAGCGCACCATCATGTCGAGCAGGTAGGAGCGGCTCCAGGGCTTGAGCACCTGACCCTTGTCGAGGCGCTTCAACAGGTCGACCATGGCCATCGGAGTGGCCGAATCCCGGTTGTCCCACAGGTCGCGCCGCGCGCGCAGCAGCTGGGCGATGGTCCGGTCGACCCGGAACTTCGACACTCCCTGCCAGCGCACCCATTCGTCGATCGCGTTTGGTCCGCCCAGATCCCTGATCAGGATGTCGGTCGCATGATTGTCGCTGTAGACCATCATGCGCTCCATTAGCGAGCGCGCCGACCGGCCGCTGATGCGATCGTCGAGCGAGCGGCGGCCGTGGTCGACCTGGGACAGATAGGCGGCGGCGACCGCGACCTTCATCGTGCTCGCCATCGGGAAGGCCTTGTCGCCGTTGACGCTGACGGTCTCGCCGGTCGCCAGGTCGAGCGCGGCAATGCCGACGTCAGCCGACTTGCCTGCAAGAAGGCTCGAGAGCTGCTGCTCCAAACTCGACAGCTTGGGCGAAGTCGCCGCCAGTGCAGGCTGCGCCGCAAACGCCGTAAGCCACAGAAGAATCGCTATAAAACGCATTTGCTTCACCCGCCACCAGCTGCACTCTTAGCAGCTTCGTCACCAAAGGCCCACATTCGTTCTAAATTGTAAAAACTTCTTACCTCCGGCCTGAACAGGTGCACGATCAGGTCGCCGGCATCGATCAGCACCCAGTCCGCCGCAGGTAAGCCTTCTAGGCGCACGGGCCGATTGAACTGCTGCTTAATGCGGTCGGCGAGCTTGGTCGCCATCGACGCGACCTGCCGCGTCGAGCGGCCCGAGGCGATCACCATGTGATCGGCGATGTTCGACTTGCCCGCGAGCGGGATGGTCACGACCTCCTGCGCCTGGTCGTCGTCGAGCGACTGCATGACGAGGCGGTGGAGGTCCTGGACCTCGGTCGGAAGGCCGCCGTTGCCGGCGCTTTCAGTGGGACGGTCGGGCAAGTGCTCTCCTGCTGCTGGGTGGCGCGCCGGACTCGTCCGGGCGGGAAGCCCGGGTTCGGTCATGCCATTTGGGGTCGAGCGCGCGTATCGCAGTTGCGGAGCTTGGGTCGGGCGGCAGGCGAAGCAGAATAATCGCCGGTGCACTCCACTCCGTCCACTCATTCGCCTGGTCCGGAGGTCGGACGAACCTTCCGAGCCAGCCCATCGCGCGCGCCGCGTGGGCTTTCTCATCATAACCGGGGCGGGGGACGACCGCAATCGGCAGGGATTCCGCGAGCTTGCGCCAGTCCTTCCACAGGTGGAACTCCGCCAGGCTGTCGGCGCCCATCAGCCAGATGAAGCGATGTTCGGGATAGCGGCCGAGCAGCGCTTCGACCGTGTCGATGCTGTAGCGCGTGCCGGCGCGAAGCTCGAAGTCGCTCACCCGGATCGGAGCGCCCCGAGCCGTCTTGCGCGCCGAAGCGAGCCGCGCCTCGAACGGCGCCATGTCGCGGGCGCCCTCCTTCAGCGGATTGCCGGGCGAGACCAGCCACCAGACTTCGTCGAGCCCGAGCGCCTCAATTGCGCCGAGGCTGATGTGCCGGTGCCCGCCGTGCGCGGGGTTGAACGAGCCGCCGAGGAGCCCGATGCGCTTCAGCTTGTGCTAGGCCCCGGCAGCCGCGGGACCGCCGACGCGCGGTTTGCGGTTTGACTTGGGCACCGAGGAGCCGGCGCCGGCGAGCGGGGGCTGCGAGGCTCCGCCGCGGTCGATCGGCTCGCCGTCGAGCACCGCCCTGATCTCGTCGCCCGACAGAGTCTCATATTCGAGCAGCGCCTTGGCGAGCGTCTCGAGCTCGTCGCAATGCTCGCTGAGCACGCTGTTGGCCCGGTTATAGCCCTCCTCGACGATGCGCCGGATCTCGGCATCGATCGCCTGCGCCGTCTCATTGGACATCTGCCGCTGGCGGTTGACCGAATAGCCGAGGAACACTTCCTCGTCGGGCTCCGCATACTGCAGCGGCCCGAGCGCGTCCGACATGCCCCAGCGCGTGACCATGTCGCGCGCAAGCGTCGTCGCATACTGGATGTCCGACGAAGCGCCCGAGGACACTTTCTGGTAGCCGAAGATCATCTCCTCGGCGACGCGGCCGCCCATCGCGACGGCAAGGTTCGCGTACATCTTGTCGCGGTGGTACGAATAGCTGTCGCGCTCGGGCAGGCGCATGACCATGCCGAGAGCCCGACCGCGCGGGATGATCGTCGCCTTGTGGATCGGGTCGGACGCGGGCTCGTGCAGAGCGACGATCGCATGGCCGGCCTCGTGATAGGCGGTCATGCGCTTCTCGTCCTCGGTCATCACCATCGACTTGCGCTCGGTGCCCATCAGCACCTTGTCCTTGGCCTCCTCGAACTCCTGCGCGGCGACCAGGCGCTGGCCCTTGCGCGCGGCGAGAAGCGCCGCCTCGTTGACGAGGTTGGCAAGGTCGGCGCCCGAGAAGCCGGGCGTTCCGCGAGCGATCACGCGAGCATCGACGTCGGGCGCAAGCGGCACCTTCTTCATGTGCACCTTGAGGATCTGCTCGCGCCCGTCGATGTCCGGCCGCGGCACGACCACTTGGCGGTCGAAGCGGCCGGGCCTCAGCAAAGCCGGGTCGAGCACGTCTGGCCGGTTGGTCGCGGCGATGATGATGATCCCCTCGTTCGCTTCGAACCCATCCATCTCGACCAGCAGCTGGTTGAGGGTCTGCTCGCGCTCGTCATTGCCGTTGCCGAGCCCGGCGCCGCGGTGGCGGCCGACGGCGTCGATCTCGTCGATGAAGATGATGCAGGGCGCGTTCTTCTTGGCCTGCTCGAACATGTCGCGCACGCGGCTCGCGCCGACGCCGACGAACATCTCGACGAAGTCCGAACCCGAGATGGTGAAGAAGGGAACGCCCGCCTCGCCCGCGATCGCGCGGGCGAGAAGCGTCTTGCCGGTGCCGGGAGGACCCACGAGCAACGCGCCCTTGGGGATCTTGCCGCCCAGGCGAGCGAACTTGCCCGGGTCCTTCAGGAACTCGACGATCTCCTGCAGCTCCTCGCGCGCCTCGTCGATCCCGGCCACGTCCTGGAAGGTCACTCGGCCCTGCTTTTCGGTCAGCATGCGCGCGCGGCTCTTGCCGAAGCCCATCGCGCCCGAGCCAGCGTTCTTCTGCATCTGGCGCATCACGAAGAAGCTGATGCCCAGGATCAGCAGAAGCGGAAGCGACTGGTAGAGCAGGATCAGCCAGAAGCTCGACTGCTCGGCTTCCTTGGCCTGGACCGTGACGCCCTTGGCGATCAGCCGCTCGGTCACCTGCGCGTCGGCCGGGGCCGTGGTGCGGAACTCCTGGCCACTGGCCAGCTTGCCGCTGATCACCTGATTGCCGCTCTGGGTCGCGGCCGTGGTCACCGACTGGACATTGCCCTCGTCCACCTGGCGCACGAATTCGGAATAAGGGATCGGCTCGCCCGCGGCCGCATCAGACCCGCCGCCGACCATCTGCACGAACAGCACGAGGCCGAACAGGATGCCGACCCAGATCAGAAGGCTTCTGGCCCAGGGGTTCGGCGGCTTCTTCTCGGTCATCTTGCCTCTCTCAGCGCCTCGGCGGTCACAACCGGCAAGATAGGCGATCGCACCTTAATAACAATGATACCACCAGCGCCGCCCGATCGCGCCCGAGGGGCGCGCCACCCCTCGGGTTTGGGATGCAAGAAGCACGAACAGCAGGAACAGAACTGCAAAAAGCGCCCCGCTCCACAAGGATACCCGCAAGTTCCAACGCATGGGCAGGCGTCTGCGTCCTGCCGGTCACCAAAATCCTGAGCAAAGGTCCGCTTCGGCTGGAACTGGCCGGGCGGCGTCCCTTGCGCCGCGTTTTCCACAGTTAAGTGACGGGCCCGCCTGCTCTGCGGCTTTTCGCGGCGGCGCGCGGGCGTATCATTCCCCCCGAGACTCGCCGCCTCCTGCCGCGCGGGGCGACATGGGGCTGTCGGGTCGCGTTGGTGGCCGTCGGACGGCACGAGCCGTACCCGGTCATGTGGAGGGGGAGTTCCATGGCTCAAGACATTCGTAATGCGCTGCACAAGTGCGTGCCGCTCGGCCTGACCGCCGCGGTCGTCGGCATTGGAGTTGCGGTCGCGCTCTGGTGACTTCAGTCTGAGGATTGAAGCCCGCTCTGCTGCCCTTTGTCCCGTCACGGGACGGCGCGGAGCGGCGCGGCGGCAATAGTCGTTGCGCAGGTGCGGGGCGGTCCTTTCGGGGACACGAACGCGCCTCGCGCGGAGCGGTCGAGCCGAAAGGTTCGGCCGCTTCGTTCGTCTGCCGGCCGTCGAGCGGACCCGACGGGTGCGCGGTCGCTAGGGTTGTGACTGGGAGCTGCGCGGCGGGGCGGGAGTGAACCGCCATTCGTCCCCCCCGGCGCAGCGCACGCCGCGAAGCGTTGCCGTGCGCCCGGCCTCGAGCTCCGCGAGCAGCCGGTCGAGCTCGCGGCCGCGGAGATCTTGTGCGGCGCCTTCGGTGGCGAGGCTGGCGATCGCCCGCGCAAGGACTCGGCGGCGCACCTCGGCCGGGGCCCCGGACGGCCGGTAGCTTAAATCTCCGTCTCCCTGATCCACCCGCTCCCGCCATTCCTCGCCGGCCGCCCAGTCGAGCGCCTCGTCGGCGGCGGCGAGGTTGGTCGCGCTCCGCGCAAGCGCGACGGCGTCAAACAGGCCCGACTCGGCCAGAGCTCGGCGCGTGCGCACCCGCTCGAACTGCTCGTCGGCATTGCCCGGGTCGGCGGCAGGCTCGAGCCCGGCCGCGGCGCAAATCCGCTCGAGCTCGGAGCGCCGCCAGCCGAGCAGCGGCCGGAGCAGCCTGAGGCCAGGGCGCCCGGGAACATCGGTGCACGCCCGCATGCCCTTGAGCCCGCGCACCCCCGAGCCGCGGGCGAGCCGCATCAGCAAGGTCTCCGCCTGGTCGTCGAGATGATGGCCGGTGGCCAGCGCTCCGAGCGAGCGCTTGCGCATCCAGCCGGCGAGCGCGCCATAGCGCACCTCGCGCGCCTGTTCCTGGATCGCCGAGCTCGGCGGCACGTCCCATGTCACCTGGAGCAGCGCGTGCGGCACGTCGAGTCGTTCGCACAGGCTGGCGACCATCTCGGCTTCGGCGGCGGCCTCGGGCCTCAGCCCATGGTCGACGGTCGCCGCTTCGACCTCTCCGGGCCGCACGGCCGCAGCGAGCAGCAGCAGCGCGAGACTGTCCGGACCGCCGGACACAGCCAGGCCGAGGCGGGTTCCGGGCTCGACAAGCGCGTCAAGGTCCGCGCGGAAGCGGTCGACCAGCTGACCTTCAGGTGAGAGTTCTGCCACCCACCACCGTTCGCGCTCAGCCGCCGCAGTTCGCCTTGGCCTTCGCCCCGGGCAGCAGAGTCTTCAGCTCGTCGCGCATCCTGTCGCCATAGACCGCCTCGAGCTCGGCATAGGCCTTGCACGCTTGGCTCGGCTGGCCGAGCTTCATCAGCGACTGGCCCAGGTAGAACAGGCTGTCGGCCGCGCGTTCGCCCTTGGGGTTGGAGCGGTAGTTGGCAAGCAGCACTTCGGCCGCTGCGCGCGGCTGGCCCTTGTCGAGCAGCGCCCGGCCCGCAAGATTGTTCGCCCAGCTCACCCGGCGATGCCTGGGAAAGGCCGAGGTGAAGGCACGCAGCGCTCCAACCGCAGCGTCATGCTTGCCCGAGCGCCACAGCTCGTACCCCGCGTCATAGGCTTCCTCGGCCGGGTCGGTCTCCGCCGAAGCGACGGCAGCGATCGGCCTGGGCTTGTCGTCAGCGCTGGCGACCGTGGGCCGCGGCGAGTCGGGAGCACGCGCCTCCGAAGCGGCTTCGACCGGTGCTGCAGCGGGCGCCGGGGCCCGTGTCTCGAGCCCCGCGATCCTGCGCTCCTGCTCGTCGCGCGCGGTGCGCATCTGCGCCGCGAGCTGGGCTACCCGCTGCCCGTTCTCCTCGGACTGGCGAAGGATCTGGGCAATCTGCTGCTCGATCGCGACGAGGCGGTTGTCGAGATTGCTGACCGACGCCTGGGTCGCAGCGGGCTCGTGCGCCAGTCCCGCGGTGTCGGCCGGGCGGCCTTGCGGGAATACGCGGCGCTGGAGCTGCTCGACCTGCCGCTCGAGGCGCATGACGCGCAGCTCGGGACTGATCTGGGCGAGCGCCGGTGCGGTGACGGCGCAAAGCGCTGCTGCCGCGACGGAAAGTCGAAGGAAAGCGGTCTTCATGGATCCCCCCACGGGACGTGAACAGAATGAGATTAGCGCGAAAATCGGCGCGCGCGAGGCGGAATTTTCACCTCGCCGTGTTTTTCGACCGGACCGACTCAACCGGCGGTGTTCTGGACCCCCGGCGGAGCGCTCGGCGCGGGCGGGACCGGCTCGGTCCCGGAACGCATGAGGTCAGCCCCGCGCAGGCTGACGTTCGAGGTCACCCGCCCCGGCGGCCCGACCGGCGGGACGGTCGCTCCGCCCACCGTGATGCGCAAAGCCTCGGGCGCGCCCACTCGAAGCGTTGGCGCGGTCGCCGTCTGCGGGACCGGGAAGCTCTGCCCGGGCGCAAGCTCCCCCTCGTACAAGGTCCGCCCCTGGTCGGTGACCTGGATCCATGCAGGAGCGGTCGCGGTGAGCACCACCGGCCCGCCGGCGGGCTGCGGCTGGGGCTGTGCGGGCGCACTCGCGACAGGCCCGGCCGGAGTCCCGGCCTCGGGCGCCGCGACGCTCGGCTCAGGCGGTTCGAGCGAGCGGTTGGAAAGCCAGCTCATCACGACCACGAGCAGCAGGATCGCGCCCAGCGCCGAAAGCACCAGCCAGCGAGGCATGGTCCGCGCGGGATCGGCCGGCTGGAACACTTCGGGCGGGGCCCGCTCCGGCCGCTGCCCGCCCATCTCGGAGCGCAGCTGCTCGCCGATCTCGGAGCGGTCGAGGCCGACGGCGCTTGCATAGCTCTTGGCAAAGCCGATGCTGTAGGTCGGCGCCGGAAGCTTGTCCCAGTCCGCCTGCTCGAGGCTCTCGAGGTGCCGAAGCGGGATTCGCGTCTGGCTCGCGACCTCCTCCAGGCTCAGGCCCTTTTCCTCGCGCGCGGCGCGCAGCCGCTGCCCCGCCGTGGGGGTGTCGATGTTGTCGGTTTCGATCGTTCGTTCCACCCGAGCCCTCTGTTTCATCGGCTTGTCGAAGCCGCGGCGCAGGCTGTCAACAGTCCAGCCAAGCGAATTTCACCCGATTGCGACACGGTGCCGCCGCGCCCACTCGCCGAGCGTCCGGCGCATGTCGGGCGGAGGCCGCTCGAGCCATTGCTGCATGCGCGTCCGGCAGGCCGCCGCGTCGAGGGAGCGGACCATCGCCTTGATCGACCCGACCGCGGCCGGAGTGATCGAGAATTGCTCGATGCCGATTCCGATCAGCGCCATCGCCTCGAGCGGCCGCCCGCCCATCTCCCCGCACACCCGCACGGGCACCCCGGCCGCCCGGGCCTGGCCGGCAACGCGCCTCAGGAATCTCAGGATCGCGGGGCTCAGCCAGTCGTAGCGCTCGGCAAGCCGCGGATCGGCCCGGTCGGCCGCGAACAGGAATTGGGTGAGATCATTGGTGCCGATCGACAGGAAGTCGATGCGCGGAAGCAGCTGGTCGAGCGTCTCGGCGAGCGCCGGGACCTCGAGCATCGCGCCGAACTCGACTCGCGACGGGAGCTTGCGGTGGGCGCTCCTCGCCCAGGCGACCTGCTCCTCGACCAGGGCGCGCGCTTCCTCATATTCCCACGGCTCGGAGACCATCGGGAACATCACCCGAAGCACCTTTCCGGCCGCGGCCTCGATCAGCGCGCGCGCCTGCGCCTTCATCAGGGTCGAGCGCTCGAGCGACAGGCGAAGCGCGCGCCAGCCCATCGCCGGGTTCTCCGCCTCGTCCTTGTGGTCGGTGAGATAGGGCAGCGCCTTGTCGCCGCCGATGTCGACGGTGCGGAACACCACCGGCCGGTCGCCCGCGGCCGCAAGCACCTTCGCATAGAGCCGCTGCTGGCGCTCGCGTCCCGGAAGGGTCGCCGAGACGAGGAACTGGAACTCGGTGCGGAACAGGCCGATGCCGTCCGCACCGGTGAGCTCGAGGTTCGCCGCGTCCTCGGGCAGGCCGGCGTTGACCATCACGCTGATGGCAAGGCCGTCGGGCGTCACCGCGGGCAGGCTGCGCGCAGCGTCGAACTCGGCGCGGCGCTTCTGGCGAAGCGCGAGGCGGTGCTCGAACCCCCCGGCAAGCACCCGGTTGGGGCGGATGATCACGCTGCCGTTGTCGCCGTCGACGAGCACGCTCTCGCCTTCCTCGACGCTGTGGCGGATGTCGGTCAGGCGGCCGACCACCGGCACGCCCATTGCCCGGGCGACGATCGTCATATGCGCGGTCAGCGAGCCTTCCTCGAGCAGCACGCCCTTCAGGCGCCGGCGGTCATATTCGAGCAGCTCGGCCGGCCCGAGGTTGCGCGCGATCAGCACCGTGTCGCGAGTGAGGCCGGAGCGGGCGGCGGTCTCCATCCGGCCCGACACGATCCTCAGCAGCCGGTTGGACAGATCGTCGAGATCGTGCATCCGCTCCTGAAGCAGTGAGTCATCGATCTCGCGCATCCGCGCACGCATCCGCTGCTGGACCCGAACGATCGCCGCTTCGGCGGTCAGCCCGCTGTCGATCGCCTCGTTGATCCGCCGGCCCCAGCCTTCGTCATAGGCGAACATCTTGTAGGTCTCGAGGATCTCCTGATGCTCGCCGGCGGTGCCGAACTCGGCTTCGCGGGTGATCGCCTCGATCTGCTCGCGCATCTTGCGGAACGCTGCGTAGACTCGCTCGCGCTCGGCCTCGGTGTCGTCGGCCATGGTGTGCTCGACGATGACTCGGGGCTGGTGGAACACCGCCTGGCCCTTGGCCATTCCGGTCACGAGCTTGAGGCCCGTGAGGCGAAGGGGCCCCGCGCTGCGCAGGCGGCTTCGGCGCGCTCCGTCGACCAGGCGTGCGCCGGCGATCATCTCCGACAGCACCATGGCGACGGTCTGAAGCGCCTCGATTTCGATATCCTCGTAGCGGCGTGACTCGGCGTGCTGGACGGCGAGCACCCCGATCGGAGTCTCGAGCCGAACGATCGGCACTCCTGCGAAGCTGTGGAAGCGCTCCTCGCCGGTTTCGGGGCGGTAGATGAACGCCGGATGCTCGGCCGCCTCGGCAAGGTTGAGGATCCGCCCTTCGGCGGCGATCGTGCCGGTCAGGCCCTCGCCGAGCGCAAGCCGGGTGACGTGGACCGCTTCCTTGCGAAGCCCATGCGTCGCGAACAGCTCGAGCTTGTTGTCGCGAAGCAGATAGATCGAGCAGACCTCGCTCTGCATCTTGTCGGCGATCAGGTCGACGACCTTGTTGAGCTTGGCCTGAGCGCTGCCGCGGCCGGCCATGATGTCATGGAGGCCCGTCAGGATCTCGCGGGCGGATGCGGCGGCGGCGGCGAGCGGCATGGCAGGAACCGCTATCAGATGCAGCGCGGCGCTGTCACGCGCGCCGAGCCACCCTATCCGCGGCTCTCCAGCGCGGCGGCGGCTTCGTCGACCAGCTCCTCGATGATCGCGGCGACCGGCTCCTCGCGAGTCACCATCCCGACCGACTGACCCGCCATCACCGATCCCGTTTCGACGTCGCCGTCGATCACTGCGCGCTTGAGCGAGCCGGCCCAGTAACGCTCGATCTGGAGCTGGGCCTCGGCCATTTCGATCTCGCCCCTGTCGAGCAGGTCGGCGACTTCGCGCTGCTTGGCCGCGAACTTCTCGGTCTCGCGGTTCCTGAGCGCTCGCACCGGGATCACCGGCAGCCGCGGGTCGATCTGCACGCTCGGGATCGCGTCGCGGGCCGAGGCGCGGATGAACGCCTTCTTGAAGTTGGCATGCGCGATGCTCTCGTGCGCGCAGACGAAGCGCGTGCCGAGCTGCACTCCGACCGCGCCCATTTCGAGGTAAGCGGCCATCGCCTCGCCGCGGCCGATTCCACCCGCGACGAACACCGGAATGTCGTGGCTGACGTGGGGCAGGATCTCCTGGGCGAGCACGGAAGTCGCGACCGGGCCGATATGGCCGCCGGCCTCCATCCCCTCGATCACCAGCGCATCGGCGCCTGAGCGAATCAGCTTCTTGGCCAGGGCGAGCGCGGGAGCGAAGGCGATCAGCTTCGCGCCGCTGCCCTTAATTCGGTCGATCGAGCCGCCGGGCGGAAGCCCGCCCGCAAGCACGACGTGACCGACCTCGTGCTTCGTGCACACGTCGATCAGCTCGCTGAGGTCGGGGTGCATGGTGATGAGGTTGACGCCGAACGGCCGGCTGGTGCGTGTCTTGGTCTGCGCGATCTCGCTGTCGAGAAGCTCCGGCGTCATTGCCCCGCAGGCGATCACTCCGAACCCGCCGGCGTTGGAGATGGCCGAGACGAGGTTGCGCTCGCTGACCCAGCTCATTGCCCCGCCGAGGATCGCGACCTCGCAGCCCAGGAACTCGGTCCCGCGGTGCATCAGCTCCTTCAGGCGCGCGTGGCCCGCTTCGCCGCTCACGCCGCGGCTCCCGCCGGCTCAGCCTGCTCGTCCAGGCCGAACGCGCTGTGGAGCACGCGCACCGCCAGATCGACCTCCGCTTCGGCGACCAGCACGCTCAACTTGATCTCCGACGCGGACACCGCGAGCAGGTTGATCCGCCGCTCGGCAAGCACGTCGAACATGCGCGCGGCAAGCTCCGGGTTGGATCGGATTCCGACGCCGACGATGCTCACCTTGGCGACGGCCGAGTCGTGAATCAGCTCGGCATAGCCGATCTCGGCCTTGCGGCCCTCGATCGTCGAAAGCGCCAGAGCGAGGCTCGCTCGCGGGACGCTGAAGGTGAGGTCGGACGCTCCCGCACTCGGGGTCGCCGCGTGCACGATCATGTCGAACGCAATGGCGGCCTGGGCGAGCGGGCCGACCACCGCAGCGAGCGTGCCCGGCCGGTCGGCAATCCCCGTCAGCGTGATCCGGGCCTCGCTGCGGTCTGCGGCGATGCCGGCAATCTGGTGTCGTTCCATGTCCGCTCCTGAAAGCTCCGCCACGACGCGCGTTCCGGGCTTGTCCTCGAACGCCGAAAGCACGCGCAGCGGCAAATTCTCGCGCATCGCCAGACCGACGGAGCGCGGCTGAAGCACCTTCGCCCCGACGCCCGCGAGCTCGAGCATCTCCTCGAAAGTGATCGCTTCGAGCTTCCTCGCCCTGGGCACGATCCGGGGGTCGGTCGTATAGACGCCGTCGACGTCGGTGTAGATGTCGCAGCGATCGGCATTCACCCCCGCCGCAAGCGCCACTGCCGACGTGTCCGATCCCCCGCGGCCAAGAGTCGCAAGCCGGCCCTCGCCCGACACGCCCTGGAACCCCGGGATCACCGCAACCGTGCCGCTCCCCAGCGCCTCGTCGAGAAGCGCGGATTCGACCGCCTCTACCCGAGCATTGCCATGCACGCCCGACGCGCGCACCAGCTGCCAGCCCATGAAGCTGCGCGCGTTCAAACCCATGTTCTGCAACGTCATCGCCAGGAGCCCGGCAGTCACCTGCTCCCCGCTCGCGACCACCACGTCATATTCCTTGGGGTCGTGAAGCGCCGCGGCCTCGCGGCACAGCTGCACCAGCCGGTCGGTCTCCCCGGCCATGGCGGAGACGACGACCAGCACCTCGTTGCCCGCCTGCGCCTCCCGCCGCACCCGGTCGGCGACGTTCCGAATCCGCTCGATGCCCGCCATCGACGTGCCGCCGAATTTCATCACGATACGGGGCATTGGGCTCCTTGGGCTGGCCGGCGCGTCCTGTTAGGAGGCGGCCATGGCGGAGACAAGCAGCAGCATCGTTGCGCACGAGGTGCGCCAGTTCGCGAGCCACGCGCGTGACTGGTGGGACCCGCGCGGCTCCGAAGCGATGCTTCACAAGCTCAACCCGGTCCGCCTCGCCTACATCCGCGACTGGATCGACCAGCACTGGTCGCTCGACGAGCACAGCCGCCGCCCGCTCGAAGGCAAGAGCGCGCTCGACGTCGGCTGCGGCGCGGGCCTTCTCGCCGAGCCGCTGGCGAGGCTCGGCGCTGAGGTCACGGCGATAGACCCGGCGCAGGAGCTGATCGACGCAGCACGCGAGCATGCAGCCGGGCAGGGGCTTGCGATCGACTATCGCGCTGCAGCGGTCGAGGAGGTCGGGCAGGAGTTCGACCTCGTCACCGCGATGGAAGTGATCGAGCATGTCGCCGATCCGGAGCAGTTTGTTCGCTCACTCGCTGCGCGGCTCGCCGAGAACGGCCTCATCTTCCTCTCGACGCCCAACGCCACCGGCTGGTCCAAGCTGGTAACGGTCACGCTCGGCGAGGGCCTGGGCTTCGTCCCGAAGGGCACGCACGATTTCGACAAGTTCATCGCGCCTGAGCGGATGCGCACGCTGCTCCACGGCGCCGGCCTCAAATGCCTCGACTTCGAAGGCATTGCCTGGACCCCGACGCGCGGGCTTCACCTGAGCGACGACCTCAGCCTCAACTATCTCGTCGTGGCGAGGCGCGGCTGATGGGCTCGCAGGTTCGAAACGCGGTACACGACCCGGCGCTGAGCGTTCAGATCACCGCCCGACGGCCGATGCTCTATGCCGAAGGCGGCTCGGGCTCGGCCGACCGGCCGGGTTTCGTCGCATCCGCCTCGAGCCTCAGCACGCTGGGCGAATTCCTGTTCGTGGTTCAGGACAGTGCCAACTGGCTTGCGGTGATTCACCCGGACGGCAGCGTCAGCAGCCTGCCGCTGCCGCGCGGCCCCGGCGGTGTTCGAGTCTACAATGACCAGCGGCACAACACCGACGAAAAGGCCGACCTCGAAGCCTGCGTGATCGTCGATGGCGACGACGGCCCCGAGCTCATCGCCTTCGGGTCCGGAACCGGCGAGAGCAGCTGCTCGGTCGTGCGCATCCGCGGCGTCGATCGTGCGCCCCGCGCTGCGGAGGTGAGTGCGCACTTCTGCGATGCCGCTTTATTCTACGCGAGCTTGCGCGACAACCGGCACTTCACCGGCGGCAGGCTCAACATCGAGGGCGCGATCGCGCTCGACGGCGACCGCATCCTGCTGTTCCAGCGCGGCAATGCCTCGCCCGACCAGGGCGAGGCGGTCAACGCGACCGCGGAAGTTTCATGGAGCGCGCTCAAGGCGCACCTCGATGACCCCTCGTCCGTCCCGCCGCCGGCGCTGGAGCAGGTCACCCGCTACGAGCTCGGCGAGATCGGCGGAGTCCCGCTGACTTTCTCCGATGCCGAATATCTGGGCGGCGGGCGAGTGCTCTTTTCCGCATCCGCCGAGGAGCCGAAAGGCACGGACGGCGGCGTGGTGGGCTCGGCGATCGGCCTGATCGAACCCGGCGGGGAGGTTCGCTGGGGCGCGATCCACGACGAGCAGGGCGCTCCGTTCACCGGCAAGATCGAGGGACTGTCCTTTCCGCCCGACGACCCGTCGAAGATCCGCTTCGTCATCGACGACGACGACGAGAACGCGCCGTCCGAAATCTACGATGCGGTTCTCAGCCCGGGGTTCGGGGTGGAGGGGCAGGGCCGCTGACCTTCCCGCGTGCGAAGGGCGAATAAAAGAGACGGGGGGGCGTGTCGGGTTTGTCGGTTTCGTCACCTTCGGCCGGGCGCCTGCGGAGGGGAAGGCCGGTGCGAAAGGTAATAATCGGGTGCAGCGCAAGGTGACACCAAAGGTGACATCCAAGGGGCAATGGCCGCTTCAGCAGTTGGTGCGACAATGACGAAGAGCCACGCGCAGGCAGGCCGGGGTGCATGCCGAAGCCTGGCTCTCCGGCGCCTGACGCGAATCAGCATCCGGCAAAGCGTCTCACAACCGGGTGCCTGTAGGACAGCGAAATGTCTGCTTTCGACCCATTGCGGAGGTTAGCGGCATAGGACAGCATCGGCATTGATGTTCGACGACGTTCCCGTGCGCGTCGGGCTGTTGATTGTGATTGCCGCCATTGCATTCGGGCCAGCTCAGTACGTCTACCGCCACATCGCTCATTCACCTTCCCGGCGCGACATCACTAAACCGGCGGAAGATCTCAGTTGGCGAACGTCAGGTCAGTTCGTTCACAGCTTGTCTATCCTCGCGGCGCTTCTTGCCCTTGCCGTGTTCATCTTCACGCCGAGCGCGGAACAGTTTGCAAGTTCACCCCGCTTCTGGCCCATCATGATCGCAGTGTTCGGTTCGTGGGCAGCTCTCACGGTGGTGCAGGGGTTCGCAACCGGGCGAGTCCAGCCCCTCATGAAGGGCCTCGACAAGACATTCGAGCGCCAGACTCACCCGAAGCGTTACTGGGCATCCATGGGGTGGAATGCAGCCTTGGGATGTCTGTCGGTGTGGCTTGCGTATCAGGCCAACGAGGACGCTTCTGCGCAGGTGTTCGCCGACAAATGTGCCTACGCAACAGATGTCCACCTCCTCCAACAACAGCTTTCGGCGTGTGAGGAGCTGATACGGCTCCGCCCGAATGACCCTGATGCTTACGCCGATCGAGGGCTGATCTTGCTCGATGTCGGGGCGCTTGACGGCGCTGTCGCCGACTTCACGCGGGCGCGCAACCTTGACCCTGAAGATCCCTGGCTGCTCGCGAACCGGGGTATCGCTTTTGCCTGGAAGAAGAACCGCGCCAGCGCCCATAAAGACTTCGAGGCGGTCCGCTCTGTCGACCCATCTAACCCGGTCATGCTCCGAGGCGAGGCTATCCTCAGAAAGGACGCAGGGGACCTCGAGGGAGCGGTGGACCGCCTCACCGCGTCCATGGTTCGCGATCCGGACAATTTATGGGCGCTTCGCACCCCCTCTGAGCTGTACTGGGAACTGGGCGAGCATGAGAAATCGATCGAAGATGACCGGCGGTTGGTGCAGCTCAAGAAAGAGGCGCAGATCAGACGCGACTAATGCGCTCACACGACGCCCTTGTGGCAAACGGTGCGCAAGTAGATCAATGAAGGAAACACCTTCGCGGGTCTCGCGTCCGCTTTCCCACGCAAACGGCGGTAAGCACTACGTCCGCGTTCGACCCTTTGCGGACATTGGCGCTCGACGGGCTGAATGCTGATCCGAACGCTGGGGCCATAGTACGATTGCTGCGCATCGCTCACCTGCGCTCGGCGGCTCCTGCTAGAAATCAACCTTGTCGTAATGCGCAGGCGGCACGATCACCTCCATCCGCTCGCCGAGCAGCGGGCGGAACGACGGGCGCGACTTCATCACCGCGTACCAGTCCTTGGTCTGCTTGTGCCCGCGCCAGTCGAGCGCTCCAAGATAGTCGATCACCGACAGATGCGCGGCCGCGGTGAAGTCGGCGAGGCTGAGTCCCGGCCCCGCCATCCACCGCCGGTGGTCGAGCAGATAGTCGACATAATCGAGATGGTCCCCGGCGATCCGCATCGCCTCGCGCAGGATCCGCGTGTCCGGGCTCTCCCGGCTCACCAGCCGCTTGCGCATCCGCTCGTTCATCAGCGGCTCGACCACCTCTCGATAGAGCTTCTCGTCGAACCATTCGGACAGTCGCCGGATCTCGGCCCGAAGCGGCGCATTGCCGTGGATCATCGGCATGCGGTCGACCGTCTCGTCGAAAAATTCGACGATCGGCTGCGAGCCGATCAGCGTGATCCCCTGGTCGGGATCGACCATCACCGGGGTCTCGCACGCCGGGTTGAGGTCGACGAACTCGTCGCGCCGCTCCCAAGGATTTTCCCGCACCAGCTCGGCGGCGATGCCCTTCTCGGCAAGCACCAGGCGCACCTTGCGCGAAAAGGGGCACAGCGGGAATTGGAACAGCTGCCACATGGCGGGGCAGCTTTAGCGAGGGCTGCGCGGGCGTCTAGCGCTTCGGGTAGTCGGGGCGGGGGACGTTCGTCGTTGCGCGCTCAAGCTCGCGGCCGGCTTCGCCCAGGCCCTTCATCATGGATGGCAGCGCGGTGACCAGCGCCTTCATCGAAGCTTCCATCATCGGCCGGCTCGCCTCGAGCGTCCCGGCAAGCTCCTGCTCGGTCATGCCGCTGTCGCTGCGCACCGTGCGCTGCCTGTCCGCCGCCGTGGGCTTGCGGCCCTGCATCGCCGCTTCGGCCTCGCCGACCGGCATGTCGAGGAAGCTTTTCGAAAGCACCTGAAGCACGTCGACCAGGCGCGACGCCATTCGCGGATCGCTGAGCTCGGGCGGAAGGCGCATGTCCTCGGGGCGGGCGGGACGGGCCGCCTGGGGCGCGCGCGACTGCTGGCCGACCGGCAGGCGGATGTCCGACTGTTCGCGCGGCTGCTGCTGCGGTGCCGGCTGCTGGGCGGCAAGCGGCACTGCAATCAGCACCAGCGGAAGGGCATACAGGTGAACGCGCATCCTTCGGCTCCTCATGAAACAGTCAAAGACCTTGCGGCCGAGCAGCTTAGCGCTGGATGAACCGCAGATAAATCAGCGCATGCTCAGCCACACGAGCGCGGCCGCTCCAGCGACGATCCGGTACCAGGCGAAGGGCGCGAAGCCGAAGCGGGTGATGATCGCGAGGAAGGCTTTGACCACGACGAAGGCGACGACAAACGACACCAGGCTGCCGAGTCCGATCCACGCGAGCTCACCCTCCGGGATTTCGTCCCAGTGCTTGAACATCTGCAGCGCGGTCGCTCCCGACAGCGTCGGCACGGCGAGGAAGAAGCTGAACTCGGCCGCGGTCTTGCGGTCGACGCCGAAGCTCATCCCACCAAGGATGGTCGCGCCCGATCGGCTGACCCCCGGGATCATCGCCAGCGTCTGGGCGATGCCGATCATCACCGACTGGCGCAAGGTGACGTTCGCGACCCCGCCGCACTCCTGGGGCCGCGCGTAGCGCTCGACCAGAAGGATTCCGATGCCGCCGATGATCAGCGCCCAGGCGACGATCACGGCGTTCGACAGCATCAGCTCGATCTGGTCGCCGAGCACCACGCCCAGCACTGCCGCGGGAAGGAAGGCGACAGCCAGATTGCGGGTGAAAGACCAGGCGTCAGGCGAGCGGCGGAACAGCCCGGTCAGAACGTCCACGAACGTGCGCCAGTAGAGCACGACGATCGCCAGGATCGCCCCGGGCTGGATGGCGATGTTGAACAGGGCCCAGCGCTCGGCGTCGAAGCCCATCAGCTCGGTCGCAAGGATCAGGTGCCCGGTCGAGGAGACCGGAAGATATTCCGTCAGGCCCTCGACGATGCCGAGGATGATGACGAGCAGGAGGATCGGCACTGGCTGGGGCCGGCGTCAGGAGGTGGCGGTCATGTTGACCCGACGCTGGGCGAAGCGGCTGCCGCCGTACATGCCGAGCCATTCGGGCGCGATCGCGGCGAACGGCTTGGGCTTGATCCCGAACGCCTCGAGCCCCCTGGAGCCAGGCGACGCGACATTGTCGTGCTGGAGCATCAGCCACTGGTCGCGCGTGATCGGCACTCCGGGGAGGAAGCCGAAGCGCGAGATCATCGAAGTGACCGGCCCGGGGACGTCGACCAGTTCGGTGTCGCGCCCCGCCGCCTTTAGGATCTCCATCGTAAGCTCGCGCATGGTCAGCACCTGCGGCCCGCCGATCTCATAGGTCTGGCCGCCATGCCTGAGCGGGTCGAGCGCGGCCAGGGCAATCGCCTTGGCCAGGTCCTCGACGTACACCGGCTGGGATCGGCAATTGGCCGCGATCACCGGAAGCATCGGCAGCTTGGCGAGGCCGGCGAGCCGATTGGTCAGATTGTCCTCGGGACCGAACACGATCGACGGGCGGATGATGGTCGCGCGCGGGAAGGCGGCATGGACCGCCGCTTCGCCTTCGCCCTTGGTCCGGCCGTACACGGATTCGCTGCTCGGGCTTGCACCCAGCGCCGAGATGTGGACCAGTGCCTCGGCTCCGGCGTCGCGAGCAGCCTCGGCGACATTGCGCGCGCCCTCAACGTGGACCTCGTGCATGCGCTTGAACGAGCCCGCGAGGTTGATCACCGCGAACGCGCCTTCGACCGCGCGCCGCACCGTCTCGGGCTTAGCGAGGTCGGCGCGCACGAGCCCCCACTGGCCGACGCGACCGAGCGGCTGGATGTGGTGGGCGCGGCGCGGCTCGCGGCTGGCGACGCGTACGCGCGCGTCGGCCTGCATCAGCTCCTCGCACAGGTAGCGGCCGATGAATCCGCCGCCCCCGAACACGGCGACGAGCTTATACTCGCGGTCGATCATGGCGAGCGCCGTAGCGGCTCGGCGGCCCGATTGACAAGCGCCGGCCCGACCTCCAAATGGCGCGCCCTACCAGCACCATAAGCGTGTCCGTGCCCAGGTGGCGGAATTGGTAGACGCACCAGCTTCAGGTGCTGGCGCTCGCAAGGGCGTGGAGGTTCGAGTCCTCTCCTGGGCACCATTTCACAGTTCGCGAGCGTCCGTCAAAGCTCGACAAAACCCAGCTTTTCTGCCATTCTTTACTGCGACGCGGTTGTGGACGTTCGCCATTGTTCGCCTACAGCCGGGCCGAAATGGGGGCCTTTTTGGGGGCCTTTTTTTGGAGAGGCTGGCATGGCGCTTACTGACACGGCCGTTAAGGCGGCGAAGCCCAGGGATCGGGATTACAAGCTATCTGACGGCGGTGGGCTTTACCTCTTGGTGACAGCGGCGGGCGGCAAGCTCTGGAGGCTTAAATATCGGACGCACGGAGTCGAGCGGAAGCTGGCCCTTGGCAAGTACCCCGACGTGACGCTGGGCGCGGCGCGAAAGGCTCGCAACGAGGCGCGGGCGAAGGCAGGCTCGGGAGGCGACCCGGCGGCTGCAAAGCGGCGCGAGCGGGTTGCAGCGAAACTCGCGGCTGGAACGACTTTCGGCGCGGTGGCGCTAGAATATGTCGGCAAAGCCGAACGCGAAGGTCGCGCGCTCGCGACAATTACGAAGCTGCATTGGGCGCGCGAGTGGCTTCAACCGGCGATCGGGCACCGCCCGGTTGATCAGGTCGAGCCGCACGAATTGCTCGCGGTCCTGAAAAAGCAGGAGGCCCGAGGCAATTTGGAAACCGCCCGCCGCACACGCGCCTTCGCGAGCAGGGTGTTTCGCTATGCCGTCGCGACGGCGCGCGCCAAGGCGGATCCGGCCGGACTATTGGTAGGCGCGGTTGCCTCACCCAAGCCCAAAAACCTGTCGGCCATCGTCGAGCCTCGGCGCATTGGCGAGCTTTTGCGAGCTATCGACGGCTATAGTGGGATGCCCATCACGCGGCTGGCGCTGGCACTGTCGCCCCATGTGTTCGTCCGGCCGGGTGAGCTTCGTCAGGCGGAATGGAGCGAGTNATCAGGTGCTGGCGCTCGCAAGGGCGTGGAGGTTCGAGTCCTCTCCTGGGCACCAGCCTGGCCCGCAGTCATGCCGGGGCATGACGAGGACCAGGCTCAGGTAAATCGCAAAGCGATTCAGGACCGTCCGGTGGACGGTCCTGCCTGTTTGATCCCGGACGGGGAGACGAGACAGGCAACGCCGGCTCGCCTACATCCTCGACTCGTCCTGCGCCTGCAGATCGGCCAGGAAGCCGCGGATCCGCTGGGCGTTCATTCCCACGTCGCTTCCGCCCACGCGGCTGATCGAGCGCATGTCGACCAGCGATCCGCCCCCCTTGGGGTCGGCGCGCACGCGCACGACGACATCGTCCTTGAAGCGGAAGAACAGGCTGGTCTCCGTTGCCTCGAGGATCCCGGCGTTGCGATCGACCTTTGCGATGGTCCAGCCGCGGCTGCGCGCGAGGCTGGCCGCCCGGTCGATGGTCTCGGCAACGCCGGTCGGCACTCGCACCGTGCGCAGGTCGCCATAGGCCTCTCGGTGCAGCGCCTTCCAGCGGCTCTCCGGGTCGAGCCGCGCGAGCTCCGGGCCGCCCCTCGTCGGGGACCTTCTCGAGATTGTCCGGGCGCACTGCCAAGCTCGTGAAGGCCGGCACGTCCTGCAGGTCGGTCGTTGCGTCGTGAATGGCCGGAACGCTGCGCGCGGTCGTGACCAGCTGCAGCACGTAGCCTGCGAACAGCAGCGCGACCAGGAAGGACACGACATTGAGCATGCCGGCACCGCGCCGACGGACCAGTCCCGCGACGATCAGGACGAGCGCGAGCAGGCCTCCGGCGACCGCCGCGTAGAAGGCATAGCGCAGGACCGTGAAACCCGCGCTGAAGTGCCACGCGCCCGCCCCGCTGCCGACCGACGCAACCAGCGCGGCGGCGACAGCGCCGATGCTCAGCAGGCCGGCGAGAATGGACCAATGGCGTTTTGCGGCCCGATTGCGTGTGCGGCTTCATTTCGGCTCCTTGGGCAGCGGTCATGTCCGGCAGCGCTCCGAACGCGGCACGAAATGCACGTCGGCGAACGCCGCGCGTGCCGTGCCGCCGCTATTGTCCGTGTCGCTGGCAATCGCGATCTGGATCGGACGGCGGCCCTTCGTGCGGAACGCGCGTGCAAAATCGGCCGCGACGTCCACTCGTTCCGAAACCCAGCGCCCGGCTTGCGCCTTGCCGGTCTCGGCGACGATCATCTGCGCGCGGTCGGTACAGGCGCTCCTGCGGCGCGTGCCCACAGGATTGCGATTGTCCCAGACATAGTTGAGAGCGGCGTCCGGCATGTCCTTGCCGAAGATGCGCCGGCCAAGGCTGAGCTTCACCTTCGTCGCGAGGTCGAGCTGGGCGTCGTGAATGTCGAACGCGACATAAACCGCGCGCGGCAAAGTCGTCGCCGGCCCCGGTCATGTCCGCCTTGGCGACGGGCGCATCAACCAGCCAGCGCCAGCACAGCACCGGAGTGGCGGCGAGATCGACCGCCAGCGGCCGGGCGAGCAGTGCCATGCTGTTGTTGGCCCGCGCCTCGATCGCCGGAACCCCCGCGACCCGCGCCTGACGATAAGCGGTCGGCGGGACCTTGCGATCGAGACGAACGACGCGCCACGGCGCCGGCGGCGCGCCCGCGCTGAACTGGCCGACCCATTGCGGCCCGGCCGCCGCAGCCGCTGCGCGCGCTAAACCCGGCGAGCGCCGCCACCATCGCAGTTGGCATAGAGCAGGTCGCCCGGCCATCAGCGTCGCCGCCATTTGTGATAGCGTTCGGCAAGCCGCAGGACGCGTTCGGGCTTGTGCGCCTTCTTCCACTCGCCCGCGGCATATTTGTTGGCTTCCGACATGGTCGGATAGGCATGCACGGTTCCAAGGATCTTGTTGAGTCCGGATCCCCTGCTTCATCGCCAGCACATACTCGGCCAGCATCTCGCCGGCATTGTGGGCGACGATCGTCGCCCAGGAGGATCCGGTCCTTGCCCGGCTGCACCAGCAGCTTCACGAACCCCGCATTGGCGCTTTCGGTCACCGCGCGGTCGAGATGCTCGAGGTCATAGCGGACGATTTCAAATGGAACGCCGCGCTCGCGCGCCATCGCTTCGGTCAGGCCGACGTGGGCCGCCTCCGGATCGGTGTAGGTGACCCACGGCACGGCCGAATAGTCGGCGCGGAACTTGCGAACACCGCCGAACAAGGCGTTGACCGCGGCGTACCAGGCCTGGTGGGCGGCGAAATGCGTGAACTGCAACGGGCCCGCGACGTCTCCGACCGCGAAGATGTTGGGAAAGTTCGTCTCGAGATGATCGTTGACGGCGATCGTCTTGCCCGTCTCGACCCCAAGGCTCCTCGAGCCCGTAGCCGGTCAGCCGCGCCTTCGGCCGACCGCGACGATGATCTCGTCGAAGGCGATCCGCACCTCCTGTTCGCCGGTGCGCGCGATCAGGACCTTGCCTTCGCAACGAACCGCCTCATGTCCGGTGCGGATGTCGACCCCTTCGGCACGCAGCGTGGCCTGGAGCAAAGCCGACACCTCTTCGTCGTCGTTCGAAAGGATGCGCGGGCCCGCTCGACCTGAGTCACCGCCGCGCCCAGCCGAGCGAACGCCTGGGCCATCTCGGTGCCGATCGGCCCGCCGCCGAGGACCGCCACCCGCTCCGGCACTGCGCTTCGCGCCGACAGCGCTTCCCACATCGTGTCGCTGGTCAGGTATCCGCCTCGCGCAGCCCCGGGATATCGGGCACCAGCGGCTCTGCGCCGGCGGCGATCACGATCGAGCGCGCGGTGATCCGCTCGCCGCCGTCGATCTCGACGGTCCATGGGTCGACGAGCCGCGCATGGCCCTTGCGCACGTCCACGCCGAGCCCGGTATAGCGCTCGACGCTGTCGGCCGGCTCGATCTGCCGGATGATCGCGTTCACGCGTTCCATCACGCGCTGAGGTCGACCGTTGGTTCTGCGCGGGAGCGAGCCCATAGTCGGCGGCGGTGCGCATCTCGTGAGCGAGCCGCGCGCTCCTGATCAGCGCCTTTGACGGCACGCAGCCGGTGTTGAGGCAATCGCCGCCCATCCTGCCGCCCTCGATCAGGGTGACTTTGGCGCGCACGGTCGCGGCGATGTAGGAGGTGACGAGCCCGCCCGCGCCCGCGCCGATCACCACCAGGTTGCGGTCGAACCTCGCCGGACGCCTGAAGCCGCGATAGATGCGGCGCCGCTTCCACCAGCCGAGCACCAGCTTGGCGATGAGCGGGAAGATCCCGAGCAGCACGAACGAGCCGATCAGCTCGGGCGAGAGGATGTCGCCGGTGCTTCTGATCTGCCGAAGCTGCACCCCGGCGTTCACGAACACCATCGTGCCCGGCAGCATGCCGATCTGGCTGACGAGGTAGAAGGGGATCAGCCGCATCGCGGTCAGGCCCATCGCCAGGTTGATCAGGAAGAATGGAAACGCCGGGATCAGCCGCAGGGTGAGCAGGTAGAAGGCGCCGTCCTTGCCGATGCCGCGGTCGATCGCCCCGACGCGCCTGCCGAAGCGCGACTTCACCCAGTCGCGCAGCAGATAGCGCGACGAGAGGAAAGCAAGGCTCGCCCCGATCGCCGAGGCGAAGGAGACGATCAACGTCCCGCGCCAGAAGCCGAATATCGCGCCCGCGGCGATCGTCATGATCGCAGCGCCCGGAAGCGACAGCGCCGTCACCGCGACGTAGAGCAGGAAGAATCCGCCGATGATCTCCAGCGGCCGCTGTTCGACCAGTGCGACCAGCTCGCTCTGCCGCGCCTTGAGATTGTCGAGCGTCAGGTGCGATCCGAGGTCGAAAACGAAATAAGCAGCCACCGCGGCAGCGAGCGCCGCGACAAGACCGATCCTGCTGTATTTGCCGCTCATGCTTGTCGCTCGTCGCGCATCCCGGCCTGGTACGGGCTGCGTTGCAGTGCTTTTCCGCACATCCGCGAGCGCGCCTTCAAGCCCTCATCGCAATTGCCGGTTCGGCACGCGACATGGTTACGCGTTCAAACTCCCGCGGCGCTTGTCTCTCCTGTAACCCGGAGGCGTTGCCCACGAAATAGGTCCAGGGCAAACGTGAAAGTGCAGAGAAGATGATCAGCAAGAGAAGCTTCCTCGCGACAGCCGGCGCCGCCGTGGGGGTTATCCTGTCCGGCTGCTCCCGCGCGCCGCCGGAGGCCGGCGGGAACTTCGAAGTCACCAAATCGCCCGCCGAGTGGCGCAGGATCCTGTCGCCGGCGAGCTACGCGGTTCTTCGCGAAGGCGACACGGAGCGCTCGGGCACGAGCCCGCTCAACGCCGAACATCGCCCCGGCACTTACGCCTGCGCCGGATGCGCGTTGCCGCTTTACAGCTCGCAGGCGAAATTCGAGAGCGGCACCGGCTGGCCGAGCTTCACCGCACCGATCGCCGCAAGCGGTCGGAACGCGCGAGGACGATACATTCTTCACCGCCCGGATGGAGGTCCATTGCCGCCGCTGCGGAGGACATCTTGGCCACGTGTTCGAGGATGGGCCGCCGCCCACCGGCAAGCGTTACTGCATGAACGGTGCAGCGCTGAAGTTCATCGCCGCGTAGATTGCGAGGGCATTTTGATGCGTTTCTTCCCCGATCTTGCTGCCGCCGCGTTGATCGCGGCCTGCGCCCAGGCCGCGCCCGCTCCCGCGGCAAGCGCGCAGCGCGCGGTGGCGGTGGTCGCCGGTGGATGCTTCTGGTGCACCGAGGCCGATTTCGACAAGCTGCCCGGCGTTCTCTCCACCACCTCGGGATATACCGGGGGCAAGGTCGCCAATCCCACCTACGAGCAGGTTTCGGGCGGCGACACCGGTCACATCGAAGCGCTCCGGATCGTCTATGATCCCAGCAAAACCAGCTATGCGAAGCTCGTCGCGCACCTGCTGCGAACGGTCGATCCGCTCGATCTGGGCGGCCAGTTCTGCGACCGCGGCTACCAGTATCGCTCGGCCGTGTTCGTCGCCGATGCGCACCAGCGCAGGATTGCGCAGGCATCCAAGGCGCGCGCCGCGGCGGTGCTCAAGAAGCCGGTCGCGACGCTGATCCTGCCGGCCGCGAATTTCTATCTGGCCGAGGATTACCACCAGGACTATTACAAGAAGAACTCGACCAAATACCGCTTCTACCGCTGGAATTGCGGCCGCGACAAACGGCTCGCCGAGGTCTGGGGAGGCAAGAACAAGCGAGCGCGCCCGACCCGTCTCCGTTCCTGGCGCCACACACAGCGGCTCGACTGGGCCAAGTTTCGCGACCCGCTGGTCACCGCGAAGGGTGAGCGCCGGGCTCATGTCGCGCTCGATCATCTCGAGACCTTGTGGATCAACACCGGCACCCTGTGCAATCTGACCTGCCGCAACTGCTACATCGAAAGCTCGCCGACCAACGACGCGCTCGTCTACCTGAGCCTGGCCGAGGTCGAGGCCTATCTCGATGAAGCGCAGCGCCTCGGCACGCGCGAGATCGGCTTCACAGGCGGCGAGCCTTTCATGAACCGCGACGCGATCCCGATGATCCGTTCCGCGCTGGAGCGCGGCTTCGACGTGCTGGTCCTCACCAACGCGATGCGCCCCATGCGCCGCTTCGACGAGCAGATTGGGGCGCTGCTGCTCGACTTTCGCGACCGGCTGACGATGCGCGTCAGCCTCGATCATTACAGCAAGGCGGTTCACGAGGCAGAGCGCGGCCCCGGCAGCTGGGACAAGGCGATCGACGGCCTTCGCTGGCTCGCCGCCCACAATGCGCAGCTGGCGGTCGCCGGACGGCACATGGTCGGCGAAGGCGAAGCGCAGGCACGCGCCGGCTATGCGCGCCTGTTCGACGGCCTTGGGGTCGCGATCGGTGCGTTCGACCCTTCGCGCTGGTGCTGTTCCCGGAAATGGACGCAACTGCCGACGTGCCGGAGATCACCGAGGCCTGCTGGGGCATCGTCGGAGTGTCGCCGGGCGCGATGATGTGCTCGTCGAGCCGAATGGTAATCAAGCGCAAGGGCGCAGCACGCCCTGTCGTCGCCGCCTGCACCCTGCTGCCCTACGACGACCAGTTCGTGACCGGCGAAACGCTCGCCGATGATTGCGGGAAGGTCATGCTCAACCATCCGCATTGCGCCCGCTTCTGCGTGCTCGGCGGCGCGAGCTGTTCGGCTTGAGCGCGAAGCTCTCCGTCATCATTCCGACCCTCGACGCCGCGGGGACATTGGTGTCCTGCCTCGCCCGGCTTGGCGCCGCGGATGAGATCGTCGTCGTCGACGGCGGATCGAGCGACGAGAGCCGGCGCATCGCCCGGCAGCATGGCGCCAGGCTGCTGACATCGCCGCGCGGCCGCGGGGTCCAGCTGCGCGCGGGCGCCGAGGCCGCTGCGGGCGACTGGCTGCTGTTCCTCCACGCCGACACTCTGCTCGGCGCCGGCTGGATCGAGGCCACCGAGCGGCACATGTCGGACGCTCCCGATGCGGCGGGCCACTTCCGCTTCCGGCTGCAGTCCAATGCCTGGCAGGCGCGGCTCATCGAAGCCGGCGTGCGGCTGCGCGCATCGCTCTTGCGCCTTCCCTACGGCGACCAGGCGCTGCTCATCCCGCGCGAACACTACGAGCGCCTGGGCGGCTTCAAGCCGTTGCCTTTGTTCGAGGACGTGGACCTGGTCCGCCGTCTCGGCCGGGCTCGCCTGCGCCTGCTGCAGGCCGACGCGATCACGTCCGCCGCTCGCTGGGAGCAGGACGGCTGGCTCGCCCGCTCGGCGCGCAACCTTGCATGCCTGGCGCTCTATCTGGCGGGAACCAGCCCCGCGCGCATCGCGCGGCTTTACGGCCGCTGGACGCGAGCAGCGCGGCAAGGCGCGGAGCGCAGGCGTGAGCGAGTGGGTGATCGGCGAGTTGGGCGGTTCGGGCCTGTACGACCTGCCCGAGGCCGAGGACGGCGAGTGGATCGACGTGGACACCCCCTGGGGGCCTCCTTCGGATCCCATCCGCCGCGCGCATTGCCGGCGTCACCTTCCTGTTCCTGCCGCGGCACGGGCGGGGCCACCGTCTGCCGCCGAGCTCGATCAATGCGCGAGCGAACGTCGATGCGCTCAAGCGCGCCGGCTGCCGACCTTCTCGCCATCTCGGCGGTCGGCTCGCTGCGCGAGGAGATCGCGCCGGGTGCCTTCGTCGTCGTCGACCAGTTCATCGACCGCACTCGGCGCGAGCATAGCTTCTTCGGCACGGGCTCGTCGCGCATGTCTCGATGGCCGAGCCGGTCTGCGGCGCGATTGTCCGAACTGGCGGCGCAAGCGGTTCGCGCGTCGGAGCCCCGCTGGTCAGCGGCGGCACTTTATGTGGCGATCGAAGGACCGCAATTCTCCACGCGCGCCGAAAGCGAGCTCTATCGCCAGTGGGGCTGCGACGTGATCGGAATGACGGCGATGCCCGAGGCGAAGCTCGCGCGCGAAGCCGAGCTTCCCTACGCGCTGGTCGGAATGGTCACCGATTTTGATTGCTGGCGCGGCGCCGCGGAGGCCGACGTGCCGGCGATGCTCGCGCAGCTCACCGCCAACGCGCGCAGCTTGCAGCGCGGCTGATCGTCGAGCTGGCCCGCTCGCTTCCCGAGCAAAGGCCGGCCTCGCCGATCGACACGGTGCTCGACACCGCGCTGATCACGCCGCCGCAGCTGCGCGCGCCCGGAACTGGTGGCGAAGCTCGACGCGATCTGCCGCCGCCTGTTCGCGCTTCAGAGATGACTGCGTCCGTGTACCGAATCCTCATCTTCGCCAAGGCTCCCGTCGCGGGACAGCGGAAGACGCGCCTCGCACCGCTGCTCGGGCTTGAGGGCGCGGCCGCGCTCGCGCGCGAAATGCTCGAGCAGACCTGCGCCGAGGCGCGGGCGGTCCCGGGGGCGAGCGTCGAGCTGTGCACGTCACCTGCTCCGACGGATCCCGGCTGGACCGGCATCGTCCCGGCGGGCCTGGCCGCAACCGGCCAGGGCCTGGGGTCTCGGCGACCGCCTTGCGCGCGCCGCCGCAACGCGTGATCGATCAGGGCCAATTCCCGGTGCTGATCGGCACGGATCGCCCTGCTCGACCGGCAGCGCCTGGGCGCCGCCTGCCGGATGCTCGAGTCCAACGACGCTTTCATCCACCCGACGGAAGACGGCGGTTACGCCTTACTCGCGCTGAGGCGATTTTCGCCGGTTCTGTTCTCGGGCATCGGCTGGAGCGGGCCCGAAGTGACCTCGCAAACCATCGACCGCCTTCAGACTCGGATGGCGCTACTCGATCGGCGAGGTCCTGCGCGACATCGACGAGCCGGCCGATTACGAAGCGCACTTCGCGGCGCGCTAGGCCGGATCCGCTTCGCCCGCCGCCCAGGCTGCCATCCCATCCTCGTCGCGCAGCAGGAACAGGGTGATGAGCGCGGCGAGCATCGGCCAGGCCGAGAAGAAGAGGATGTTCTCCAGAGGCTCGAGATAGGCCTTGAACGACACGAGCGTCGTCACGACATGCATCAGAAGCACGGCGCCATAGGTCCAGGTCTTCGCAACGCCGAGCAGGAATCCGAGCACGATCAGGCCCTGGATGATGCCCAGCCCACGGATCAGCTGCTCGCCGACCCCCGAAACACCGTAAAAGGCGTCGAGCACCCCCGCGCCGTGCGACGGGTTCAGGATCTTGTCGAACGCCCACACCATCATCACCAGCCCGAGGCTCAACCGCAGGAGCAACAGCGAAATCGACAGGCGCCGCTGAGTGACGTTGCCGTGCATGCTAGGCGCCTTTCGCCGGTTCGGACGGGTGACGGCGGCCGACCACCATCCGCAGCGGCCCGTGCTCCTCGAAATGGAGCGTCCCTGCGCCGACAAACACTCTGTCACCGGGCGAGAAGCTCTGCACCACGCCCTTGTCGACCAGGCCGAGCCGGAACTCGCCCTCGAGGATGTGCAGGCAGATGTCGTAATCATGGGCGTGAGGCTCGGTTTTCCCCGCCGCATAGTCTTTCACGGCAGCGGTGAAGCCGTCGCGGCTGATCTCATCCACCGCATGCGCTTCGGAAGCGTCATTGCCGTGGCCTGGTTCGACCAACATCCTTAATCCTCCACCCGATCCTTCGCGCCAACAGCGCCCTAATGCAGACCTGAGCGGGTAAGGTCCCGCGAAGGGCAAGAAATTGCGAATGCGTCAGCGCGTCGCAAGGTGCGCACGGCCCACTGAAGATCCTGCAACGCCCATGCTGCGGAACCGTTTACCCAGCCTGAGCCTCCCTGAGGCAGGCACCTTGGATTCACAAATGCACGCTTTCATCATCGAGGACGAATATCTGATCAGCCAGTCGCTGCGGGACATGCTGGAGCCACTCGGCTTCACCTCGTTCAGCTTCGCCCGGTCGGAGGACGCGGCGGTCATGGGCGCGAGGTCGGACGTGATCGACCTGATCACCGCCGACGTCCGGCTCCTTCCGGGGGACGGTGTGAGAGCGGTCGAAGCGATCTGCAAGGACCGCCACATCCCAGTCGTCTTCATCACCGGCTACGCCGACGAGCTGCTGGATCGAGCGCCGACGGCAGTCGTCGTTCAGAAGCCCGTCAAGCAGGACCAGCTGGCGATCGCCGTCGAGAATGTCCTGAGGCAACGCCGCGACGGCTGATGACTTGAATCGCGGGTGCTCGACCGCTCAGGCCGCGGCTCGCTCCATCTCCAGATAATCCGCCCTGAACTCCGCCAGTGCCGCGAGCGCGTCCCAGTCACGAACGGTCAGCTGCTGGTCCGACAGCTCGATCAGCTGCTCGGCGCGCATTGCCTGGAGGGTGCGGTTTACGTGCACGGCCGTCAGGCCGAGCAGCTCCGCCAGATGGACCTGCGTGAGCGGAAGCTCGTAGCCGTCGCGATCGGCCGCATCGACGGCGGCCAGACGCACGTGAAGCTCGCAGAACAGATGCGCCATGCGCTGGCTTGCGCTGCGATGCGCAAGGCACAGGTTCCATTCGCGAAGCATTGCATTTTCGGCCATCGACAGGCGGGTCACGGCCTGGCGGACGAGCGCGCTCCGGTCGCACAGGTCCCGAAAGGCGTCGCCGTCGAACGAGGCAACCAGGCAGCGCGTGAGCGTTCCGAGCTGGACGTTGCTCCTGCCGAACTCGACCGCGTCGATGTCGCATGGGTCACCGGGGAGCACCAGGCCCGCGATGTGGCGCGAGCCCTCGCGCAGGTCGCGGTAGCGGAACGCCCAGCCGCGCAGCAGGACGTCGAAGCTGCCCGCCGGCGCGGCGCTCCTGCGCTCCGAGCGCGCCGGCACTTCCTCGAGCAACGGGTCGCAGGCCGCGATCTCCTCGAGGGTCTCGGGCGGCAGGCCCAGCGCGCAAAGACGCGCGCCAAACGGCGACAACATCGAAACGCTCATGTTGGACGCGTACTCGCGCTGCACGGACATTGTGCATCAATGTTGCGCAAGATCGGACATAACGCCCACAACTTAGGTTATTTGAGCGCTGCCGGCTCCGGTTTGCGACAAAGGCGCACCATTAAAGAGGAAATGGCCCGCCGATCAGCACCTTGCAGCGGGACGCGGCACGATCTGCGGGCTCGCCGGTTGTCGGGCGATGACCCAGACTCCCGGCCACATCGTCCTCCTCGGCGACTCCATTTTCGACAATGCGGCTTATGTCGGGGGCGCGCCCGACGTCGTGCGGCAGCTCCGCTCGAGCCTCCCCGACGGGTGGAGGGCGAGCCTGCTCGCGCTCGACGGGGCGGTCACCGACAACGTGGCCGGGCATATGCGCGAGCTTCCCTCCGACGCGACCCTGCTGGTGGTCAGCGCCGGCGGCAACGACGCGCTCGGGGAGGCCTGGCTTCTGAGCGAGCCCGCCCGCTCGGTCGGCGAGGCGGTCGGCCGGCTGGCCGAGGCGCAGGCGCGCTTCGCCTCGCGCTATCGGGCAATGGTCGACCGGGTGCTCGAGGCCGGCGTCCCGACCGCCTTGTGCACCATCTACGACGCGAACTTCCCGCCGCCCGAGGGGCGGGTGATCACCGCGGCCTTGTCGCTGTTCAACGACGTGATCACGCGCGCGGCCTTTTCGCGCCGCCTGGCGCTGATCGACCTGCGCCTGATCTGCGCCGAGCCTGCCGATTATGCGAACCCGATCGAGCCGTCCGAGGAGGGCGGGGCGAAGATCGCCTCGGCCATTGCCCGCTTCGCCACCGGCACTTGCGGGTCGGTGGTGATCGAAGCTTGAAACCGGCCGCGCACTGACCACTTCGGCGGCATGATCGAGGTGCGCCCCTTCGCTTCACTCGGCCATGCCGACCACGGCTGGCTCGACGCGCGCCCCACCATTTCTCCTTCGCGAGCTATTACGACCCGCACCGCATGAACTGGGGCGCCATCCGCGTGTGGAACGATGACCGCATCGCGCCGCGCTCGGGCTTCCCGCCGCACCCGCACCGCGACATGGAGATCGTCACCTATGTGCGCACCGGCGCGATCACTCACCAGGATTCGCTCGGCAACCAGGGCCGAACCGCGGCCGGCGACGTGCAGGTGATGAGCGCCGGGACCGGAGTCACTCACTCCGAGTACAATCTGGAGAATGACGAGACGACCCTGTTCCAGATCTGGATCGATACCGACCGGCCCGGAGCTCAGCCCGGCTGGGGCGCGATGCCGTTCCCCAGGCAAAGCCGCGAGGGCCGCTTCCAGCTGCTGGCGAGCGGCGATCCAGCCGACGGCGCGCTGACCATCAACGCCGACGCGCGCATCTTCGGAGCAACGCTCAGGGCGGGCGAGACGATCGACTATCGGGCCGACCCGGCGCGGCACCTCTATCTGGTGCCGAGCGGCGCGGTCGAAGTGAACGGCACCGCCGTCGCCGCCCGCGACGGCGTCGCCATCAGCGGGGAGGAGCGAGTGACGGTCACGGCGGTGGAGGATTGCGAGCTGGTGCTGGTCGACGCGCGCTAGGATTTGAGCGCGGGTCGGGTCCCGTTCATCGAACCTGTGCTTGAATGCAAAGGCGTTGAGGGCCATTGAGCGGCAAGGATCGCCATGCCCTGCAGGAGGCGGCGGACTGCCGAAAATGATCGTGCGGGTGGGAATGAAGCTTGAGTTGCGCGTGAGCCGTGCTTTCCTCGGCCTTGCCGGCGCATTGCTGTGCGCCGCGCCGGCGCTCGCGCAGACCAGCGCTCCGGCCGCCACCACGCCCCCTCCCGCCACGCCGCCCGCCGAGGAGGCGATCGGCCCGCCGCAGATCAGGGGCTTCAGCCTCAACGGCACCGTCACTCGCCGCGCCGAGCCTCAGCCGCCGCCGGGCCAGCCGAGCGCCGAGACGCCCCCGCCGGCTCCGCGACCCGTCGCCACCGCCCCGCAGCGCGAAAGCGCCGCCCCGCGCGCGCAGGCGCAGGCCGCGCCGGCCGCGCGCGCTCGTGCCGCGGAGCAGGCACCTTCGGCCGCGCCCGTCCTCGAATTCGGACAGCCTACGCCCGCGCGCATTCCGCCGGTC
>JAUJOV010000053.1 GCA_030447545.1 Sphingomicrobium sp.
TCAATGCCGAGCGCAACCGTGATCCGTTGGCCAGCCAGCGAATAGCTGCTTAGCGTAGATGCGGTCGTAGAGGCGCTGTTCGGCCCCCTCTCCGCCCCCTGACTGCCCCCAGTTGTGCGCCTCCCGCGCGCATCCCATCTGGATGGATCATGACCCCCCCCACCCCGCACGACCCTCTCGGCTGGCACGGCACCACCATCCTCTGCGTCCGCAAGGGCCCGCAGGTGGCCATGGCCGGCGACGGGCAGGTCTCGCTCGGCCAGACCGTGGTGAAGGGCAACGCCCGCAAGGTGCGGCGCATCGCCCAGGGCCGCGTGCTCGCGGGCTTCGCCGGCGCCACCGCCGACGCCTTCACCTTGCTCGAACGCCTCGAAGCCAAGCTGGAGCGCTTCCCGGACCAACTCGAACGCGCCTGCGTCGAGCTGGCCAAGGACTGGCGCACCGACCGCTACCTGCGCCGGCTGGAGGCGCTGCTCGCCGTCGCCGACCGCAACCGCTCCCTCCTCGTCACCGGCCAGGGCGACGTGTTGGAGCCGGAGGACGGTGTCATCGGCATCGGCTCCGGCGGCAACTTCGCGCTGGCCGCCGCCCGCGCCCTCGCCACGGTGGAGGGCATCCCCGCCGACGAGGTCTGCCGCCGCGCCATGAAGATCGCGGGCGACATCTGCGTCTACACCAACAGCAGCGTCGTCATCGAAACGCTGGACACCTGAAAGCCCCCATCCAGTGCCAACCGAAGCCGTCAACCTGAGCCCGCGCGAGATCGTCTCCGAGCTCGACCGCTACATCGTCGGGCAGAACGACGCCAAGCGCGCCGTCGCCATCGCGCTCCGCAACCGTTGGCGCCGCCAGCAGCTCCCCGAAGGACTGCGCGAGGAGGTGGTGCCCAAGAACATCCTCATGATCGGCCCGACGGGCTGCGGCAAGACGGAGATCGCCCGCCGCCTCGCGCGCCTGGCCAACGCGCCGTTCCTGAAGGTGGAAGCGACCAAGTTCACCGAGGTCGGCTACGTCGGCCGCGACGTGGAAAGCATCGTCCGCGACCTGGTGGAGGTCTCCATCACCCAGACGCGCGACTCCGCCCGCAAGGAGGTCCAGGCCAAGGCCGAGCTGGCGGCCGAGGAGCGGCTGGTCACGGCCCTCGTCGGCGAGGGCGCCAGCGGCGAAACGCGCATGAAGTTCCGCCGGATGCTGCGCGAGGGCTCGATCGAGAAGCGCGAGATCGAGGTGCAGATCGCCGACCAGGGCAACGGCATGCCCATCGGCATGATCGACCTGCCGGGCGCCCAGGGCATCCAGATGCAGAACATGCAAGACATGCTCGGCAAGATGTTCGGCGGCGGCCGCACCAAGCCGCGCAAGATGACGGTGGCCGACGCCCGCCAAGCGCTGATCCGCGATGAGGCGGACAAGCTGCTCGACCAGGAAGCGTTGACCCGCGACGCGGTGGCGAACGTCGAGAACAACGGCATCGTCTTCCTGGACGAGATCGACAAGATCTGCGCCCGCACCGGCGAAGGCGGCATCCGCGGCGGCGACGTCTCCCGCGAGGGCGTGCAACGCGACCTCCTGCCGCTGATCGAAGGCACCACGGTCACGACGAAGCAGGGGCCGGTGAAGACCGACCACATCCTGTTCATCGCGTCGGGCGCCTTCCACCTCGCCAAGCCCTCCGACCTCCTGCCGGAGTTGCAAGGCCGCCTGCCGCTGCGCGTGGAACTGGCGGCGCTGACCCGCGACGACTTCCGCCGCATCCTGACGGAGCCCGAGCACTCGCTCATCAAGCAGTACGTGGCGCTGCTCGGCACGGAAGGCATGGCGATCGAGTTCACCGACGACTCGGTGGACGCCATCGCCGACTTGGCCGCCGACATCAACGCCAAGGTGGAGAACATCGGCGCCCGCCGCCTCGCCACGGTGATGGAGCGGATGCTGGAGGAGATCTCCTTCACCGCCAGCGACCGCGGCGGAGAAGCGGTGCGGGTGGACGGCGCCTATCCTGCGCTTCGGTCCAAGCTCGACCATCGTTCACAGGCGGCCCGCGTGCGCGACCGTGCCGCGATCAAGGTGGCGCTCTCCGAGTTGTCGGGAATCGACCGCGCCGCGCTCTCGCCCAAAGCCGCGCTCGACTATGACGTGGCGCGCTTTGTCTATACCTCGCTCGATGACCTGCTCGGGCGCTACGGCTTCGTCGATCTCAATCTTCGGCCGAGCCCCTACATCGTGCAGCAGATGGGCGGCGCCTGGTACTGGCTCCCGGGTTCGATCGGCGAGCGGCAACCGCTCGATGCTGCTGGCGACGTCGAGCATTGGCTGGCGCGGCTCGACGGCTTTGCCGTGGCGCTCGATCAGGAAACCGATCGCATTCGCTACGACGCCGCCGAAGGCGTGTCTCCGCCGGGGTTCGTCATCGACCGTACCATCCCGCAGATAAAGTCGCTGCGCGACGAGAGTCCGGCGAAGAGCCAATTGATTGCCCCCATGCTGGGGCGGATCGCCGCACAGGGCTACGGCGACGTTTCGGCGCGGGCGGAGACGATCCTGCGCACGCGGATCGTGCCCGCGCTCGGCCGTCAGATCGCCATACTGGAGTCGCTACGACCGCGCGCTTCCGACGTGGGCGGCGTGTGGCGGCTGCCTGACGGCGAGGCCTATTACGCCTCGGCGCTGCGCGCCAACACGACCACCGAGGTCGCTCCCGGCGAACTGCACCGCGAAGGCCTGGCGCAATGCCGCGCGCTCTCCGCCGAGATCGACCGCCTGCTGAAGTCGCAGGGCCTCAGCAAGGGGACCGTCGGCGAGCGCCTCTCGGCGCTCGACACCGATCCGCGCTTTCAGGCGTCGGGCGACCTTGGGCGCATCAAGCTGCTGGCGTTGGCGGAGCGACAGATCGAAGCCACGACCGCCAAGCTCGGCAACGGCTTCCACACGGTCAGGGTTCACCCGGTTGACGTCCGCCGAATGGAGCCCGGAGTGGAGCGGGGGTCGCCGGGGGCGATGTATCACGGTCTTGGCGCGGCCGGGAAAGGCCTCATCACCGTCAACCTGCTGCACCCGGAAGAGAATGCGGCGTGGCGGATGGCGACTCTGATCCACCACGAAGGCGTCCCGGGGCATCACTATCAGGCAAGCGTCATGCGCAATACGCCCGCCCTGTCGCTCTTCAGGCAGCTGGTACGCTTCTCGTCCTACAGCGAGGGCTGGGCGCTTTACGCCGAGCAGGTTGCCGATGAGCTCGGCGTCTACGAGGATAATCCCTTTGGGCGCATCGGCTCGCTGCAGTCGCAATTGTTCCGCGCTGCGCGCATCGTCGTCGACACCGGTCTCCACCACGAGCGCTGGACGCGTGAGAAGGCGGTCAAGTGGATGGTCGAAAACGCAGGCGAACCCCCGCTATCCACCGACCGCGAGATTGTGCGCTACTGTGTCCTTCCGGGCCAAGCGTGCGCCTTCAAGGTTGGCGCCAACCGCATCGTCGCTGCGCGCGAGGCGGCCCGGGCGAAGTTGCGCAACCGATTCGACGTTCGCGACTTTCACGATCTTGTTTTGAAGTCGGGACCGGTACCGATCGGCGTCCTCGAAGCGGCGGTCGCGGCATGGGCGTCGGCCTAGCGGAATCAGACCAAACGGGCCGCGACATGATGCAGGAGCGGATGTCCGGGCTGGCGGCCCCGCCAGATCGACCAGATCGCAGCGGCGCGCCGTATCGTGTGCGACGACTGGCGGGGATCACGCTTTGCAACCGCGGCGGCAGGGGAGGCGACCGGCCTTGAGCGATACTATCGTCATCGACTTCGAAGGCCTTCGATCACGGCGCGAGCCGGTGAGACGGTTGCCGCCGCCCTGACGGCTCACGGCATCAGGACCTGGCGGATGACGCGGAACGGTGCGGATCGGGGCCTCTTTTGCGGGATGGGCGCGTGCCAGGAACATCTGGTCGAGGGGACGGCGAGCCGAACCAGCGCGCCTGCATGACCAGCGTCGACGGCCGCTGCGGGTCCGCCGCGAGCACCATGGCCGACCGTTTGCGGCCGATGTGAAAGCGTTGCGCCCGGAGACGATCGAAGGCCTGCGTTCCGTTTGTCACGCCCCCCCTTGTCTGCAATGGGTCGAAAGCAGACGTAGACACCGCGGCAGAAGGAACGTCTGCTTTTCGGTGTTGGCGTTCAAAAGCAGACGGTCCGCTTACGGCCCAGAAGCAGGCGCTACAACAGAACCGCGAATGTCCGCTTCCACCCTTAGCCGACGCCCAAAGAGCGAAGGATCCGAATGCAGAGCGAGCCCCTAAAAAACAGCTCGGGTGCCGGGGCTCAGCCCACCGTCTCCTTGAGGTCGAAATAATCCCTCAGCGCCTCGATCGACTCCGCCGCCGATCGATGGTGCACGAAGATCCCGCCCGCCTGCTCCCACAAATGCTGGTACTTCTCCATGTCGTCGACGAGCACGTCACCCTCGCTGGCGTGGTTGCGCTTGTCCCGTGCCATGCAGGTGATCATCCGGACGCCCGGGAAATGCTTGGCCGCCCAGCGCATTTTCTGGTCGGCTGCCCAATTTCCGCGCGGCAGTCCGGTGAGGATGACCGGATCGAGATGCTTCACCGCATCGAAGAGCTGCATCGCACCGGGAAGCAGCGGCAGGCTGA
>JAUJOV010000012.1 GCA_030447545.1 Sphingomicrobium sp.
AGCATCAGCAGGCCGCGGCGGGAGTGATTGTCCTTCGCGTGGGTCTTGAAGTGCTGGGTCAGATTGTTGATGCGCTCTGTGAGGATGGCGACCTGGACCTCGGGCGAGCCGGTGTCGCTGGAGTCGCGGCGATGTTCCTTGATCAGCGCTTGCTTGCGCTCGGCAGTAATCGACATCGTCAAACTCCTGTCTTCTTAAAGGTTGAAGCCCCGAACGACCGTCAGGCCGTCGGCCGAAGCTTCCACCAGGGCGACCGGACGTCCTCCGTCGGTGGCCAGTTGAAGCCCCGGCTTCGCGGGGAAACCGGCAAGGCGCTGTCCATGTCTGAGCAGCTGTGCCTGGCCGGGAGTGACGGGGAGGGCCGGGATGTCGTCCAGCGCCGCTTCCATCGGAAGCACCACCTCCGTCAGCCGCCGCGCCTTAGCGGCTTGATCGAGAAAGTCCAGCGAAATGGCCTGTTCGAGGGAGAAGGGGCCGGCGCCGGTGCGCCGGAGCATGGTGACGTGGCCGACCGTTCCGAGCGCGCGGGCGATGTCTCGGGCGAGGCTGCGGATGTAGGTGCCCTTGGAGACTTGGGCCGAGAGCGTCACTTGCGCCAGCCCCACCGCGCCTTCGCGCGGGGGCTCGGAGGTGCGCAAAGAGTGGACGGTGACTGTTCGCGGCTTCATTTCCAGCGTCTCGCCGGCGCGGGCTCGCGAATAGGCGGCCTTGCCGCCGATCTTCAGCGCGGAGAAAGCGGGCGGCACCTGCTCGATCTGTTCGATGAAGCTCGGGAGCGCCGCTTCGACTTGCTCGAGCGTCGGCCGCGCGTCGCTCGTCGCCACGACCTGCCCTTCGGCGTCGAGCGTGTCGGTTTCTTGGCCAAACGACACGGTGAAGTCGTATGCCTTGGTCGCGTCGAGCATGCGTCCGCCGAGCTTGGTCGCTTCGCCGATCGCGACCGGAAGCACGCCGCTTGCAAGCGGGTCGAGCGTGCCGCCGTGGCCCACCTTTGCCCTTGGCGCGCCCGCTTCGCGCAAGGCGCGTTTGACTGCGCTTACCGCTCTGGTCGAGCCGAGACCGACCGGCTTGTCGAGGATGATCCAGCCGTGAAGGTGGACGGGCGGCATGGGGCTGGCCATAACTCGCGCCTAAGAGCCGTTCCGCTCCGAATCAAAGGACTCAATCGCAAGCGTGCTCGAAATCGTCGGAACCTGTCCTCACCGAATCTTCAACCTCTCACCCGTCGAACGGCTACGGCGCCAGCTCGAGGCGATAAATCGCCAGCGCACGAACCGGGGGCACCCTCCGCTGGGGCTCGTTGCAAGGGCCTGCGCGGTGTTCGACGACGCCGCCATTGCGTGGCTGTTCGAGCATCAGGGCGAGGTGCTCGGAACGCCCGATGGCCGGCCGCTGGCGGTGGTCATGCCGATCGAGAGCCTCGCCGAGGGGCGCCGGCTCCTCGAAGGCGGCGCCGAGGCGTCGCGATCCGGATCGCGCCAGTTCGTCCGCAAGCTCCGCCGGCAAGTCGAGATGCTTGCAGTTTCGGCCGACGAGCTCGACCTGAAGTCGATCGAGCGGCGGCTGTACCGCAATGTCTACAAGGGCGTGACGGACGTCGTCACCAAATATGTCTGGCCGGAGCCCGCCTTTCACGTGACCCGCCTGTGCGCCGCGCTGAACGTCAAGCCGAACACGGTGACGATCGCCGGAATGGTGATGATGCTGCTCGCGGCATGGCTGTTCTGGCGCGGGCAGTTCGTCGGCGGCCTTGCCGCGGCTTGGTCAATGACGTTCCTCGACACTGTCGATGGCAAGCTTGCACGAGTGACCGCGCAATCGAGCAAGATCGGCAATTTGCTCGACCACGGCACCGACATGCTTCATCCGCCCTTGTGGTGGTGGGCAGTCACGATCGGCGCAGCGAAGCTCAGCGAGTCGCGCGACATGCTGCTGTGGTACTGCTTCATCGTGATTGTCATGTCCTATGTGCTGAGCCGGCTGGTCGAGGAGGGCTTCAAGCTCCGGTTCGGCTTCAATGCCTTCCTGTGGAGGCCGTTCGACAGTCGCTTCCGGCTGATCGTTTCACGCCGCAACATCCTGCTTTTGATCCTTACGGCCGGTGTGTTGATCGACCGGCTTTCGGAAGCCTGGATTGCAGCCGCCGCATGGAGCGTGCTGTCGCTGTTGATCCAGACTGTTCGCCTCATGATGGCCGAAGCCGCGTACCGGCGCGGTGAAATGCGCGCCTGGCTGGAGTGAATCGCACCGGCGTCCGCGCTCTGGCAGTGCGGGAATATCTTCCTCTGGCTGGGTGGCTGCTGTGCTGGGTGCTGCTGGCGCTTGCCCTGGGCCACGCGGATGCGGTCCGCCTGCTTGCTGCGCACATCTTCGTGCAGGCCGCGCGAGCGTTCGGCACTCTCGAGGTGATGCCCCTGCTCGCTCGCTTGGTTGGCGCCGAGCCGGCGGTGTGGCGAAGCTCCCGAGCGCGAGCCCTGCGCATCGAGCTTGGTGCGCTGCTTGCCAGCAGCCTGATTGTGGCAGCGGTCGCGGGCGTGCTTGTTGCAATCGGTGCTGCCCAGGTCGCTGCAATGGTCGCAATCATCGCCATCGGTGTCCCAGCACGCCACCCTGGCCAGTTGCTCGTTGCTGCGCGAGACCGGGTCGCTGCGTGGCGGCTTGGTGCCGGAGCGACGATCGCGGCGGGGGCGGCGATCGTCTACTTGCGGGCGCCGGACTGGCAGCCTGCCGCCTTGGTGCTCGGGCTGCGGGAATGGGGCGGGCTGCTTGCGGCGTTTGTGTTCGCCCCGCGGCGCAAGCCTCGCGAGCGCCTCGATGCGCAGCCTCTGACATTCGCGCGAGCGGCGGAACAGACGGAGATGGGAGCGCGGCGAAAGCTCACCTACCGCCTGCTCAAGGGGGTCCTGACCGCAACCTTGGGACCCGCCGGCGCGGTTTTCGCACGCGCCGGAAGGGGCGCGCGGCTCGATTCACGAATCAGCCGGCTGGTCCCTCGGCACCGCGGTGGGATGGCCCTGTTCGCGTTCGTCACGGCGGGAATTGCAGCCACCATCCTGCTCCTGTCGCGGGAACCTTCGGCATTGTTGCTGGGCGCGGTCTTCACGCGCCTCGCCGCTTCATCGGGCGCGGCATTGTTGTGGTGGAGCTACGCCAAAGAGGGCGAAATCGCGGCGGACGAAGACGAGGACGAGCTCTAGGCTCGCGCGCGCCTGCAGCAGCCCCCCGCAAGCGTCATTCGTCCGCCAGGTCCTGCGCGACGTGCTCGGAGCGGAGCAGCCGGTCGATATGGCTGCCCTCGTCGAAGCTCTCGTCGGTCAGGAACTTGAGCCGGGCCGCATATTTCGTGCGCACGCGCTGGGCGACCTCGCGCTGGAGGAAGGCGGTGTTCTGCCGCAGGGCCTTGAGGACCGCTTGCTCGTCCTGGCCGAGCAGCGGCTTCACATAGACGGTTGCGTGCCTGAGGTCGGGGGACATGCGCACTTCGGTGACGCTGACGAGATGGCTTTGCAGCACCTCGTCATGCACCTCCCCTCGCTGGAGCAGCTCGCTCAGCACATGGCGCACCTGCTCGCCGACGCGAAGCAGGCGGACCGAGCGGCCTTCGGGAGTTTCGGTGCGGCGCATCGGCTAGAGCGTCCGCGCGCGCTCCTCGACCTCGAACACCTCGAGCATGTCGCCCGCCTTGATGTCGTTGGTGTCGGCGAGCATCACGCCGCATTCGAGGCCGGCACGCACTTCGGCGACGTCGTCCTTGAACCGGCGAAGCGAGGAGATTGTGGTCTTCGACACGATCACGTCCTCGCGCGTGAGGCGGGCGTTGAGGCCCTTGCGGATCACGCCTTCGGTGACCAGCAGGCCCGCCGCCTTGTCGCGCTTGCCGGCCGGGAACACCTCGCGCACTTCGGCGCGGCCGACGACCGTCTCGATGATCTCGGGGCCGAGCTGGCCGCCCATCGCCGCCTTCACCCAGTCGGTGAGGTGGTAGATCACGTCGTAATAGCGGAACTCGACCTTGTTGCGCTCCGACACCTCGCGCGCCTTGGCGTTCGGGCGGACGTTGAAGCCGATGATCGGCGCTCCGCTGGCGCTTGCCAGAGTGACGTCGCTCTCGGTGATCGCGCCTACCCCCGAATGGAGGATGCGCACGCGGATTTCGTCGGTCGAAAGCCGGGTGAGCGCATGGTTGATGGCTTCGACCGAGCCGTGCACGTCGGCCTTGATGACCAGCGGGAACTCCATCGTCGTCGACTGGTGCGAAGCGAACATGTTCTCGAGGCTGACCGGCGCCGCGGTGGTCCGCTTGCGGTCGAGCACGCCCTGGCGGTAGGCGGCGACCTCGCGCGCGCGCGCCTCGTTATCGACCACCGTGAACGGGTCGCCGGCCGACGGCACCGCCGACAGGCCGAGCACCTCGACCGGGAAGGAGGGGCCCGCCTCGCGCACCTGGCGGCCCTTGTCGTCGATCATCGCGCGGACCTTGCCGCTCGACGCGCCCGCGACGAGCGCGTCGCCGACGCGCAGCGTGCCGCGCTGGACCAGCACGGTCGCGACCGGGCCGCGGCCCTTGTCGAGCTTGGCCTCGATCACCGTGCCTTCGGCCTCGCGCTCGGGATTGGCCTTCAATTCGAGCAGCTCGGCCTGGACCTGGATCGCGGCGAGCAGCCCGTCGAGATTGGTCTGCTTGAGCGCGGACACCTCGACGTCCTGGACGTCGCCGCCCATGTCCTCGACGATCACTTCGTGCTGAAGCAGCTCCTCGCGCACTCGCTGCGCGCGGGCGTCGGGCTTGTCGATCTTGTTGATCGCGACGATCATCGGCACGCCCGCGGCCTTGGTGTGGTTGATCGCCTCGATCGTCTGCGGCTTGAGGCCGTCGTCGGCGGCGACGACCAGCACGACGATGTCGGTGACCTTGGCACCGCGGGCGCGCATTTCGGTGAAGGCCTCGTGGCCCGGCGTATCGAGGAAGGTGACTTTCGAGCCGTCAGCCACCTGCACCTGATAGGCCCCGATGTGCTGGGTGATCCCGCCGGCCTCGCCCGAGACGACGTCCTCGCCGCGGATCGCGTCGAGAAGCGACGTCTTGCCGTGGTCGACGTGGCCCATGATGGTCACGACCGGAGGCCGCGGATGCAGCGTTTCGGCCGCATCCACGTCGGCCGACGTGTCGATGTCGATGTCGCTTTCGCTGACTCGCTTCACGCGGTGGCCGAACTCGGTGATCAACAGTTCGGCGGTATCCTGGTCGATCGTTTGCGTGAGCGTGACCGGCATGCCCATCTTGAACAGCGCCTTCACCAGATCGGCGCCGCGCTCGGCCATGCGGTTGGCGAGCTCCTGGACGGTGATTGCTTCGGGCACGACGACGTCGCGGACCTGCTTTGCGGCCGGGCCGGCCTGCTGGTGGTGGCGCTTTTCCTTTTCGCGCGCGCGGCGAAGCGCTGCGAGCGAGCGGGCGCGGCTGTCGTCCTCGCCCGAAAGGGCACGAGTGACGGTGAGCTTGCCCGAGTGGCGGCGGTCCTCGCGGCCGCGCGTCGGGCGGGCGGGCTCCGGCCGCTTGGGCGCAGGCGCGTGGACGGGGCGGCGGAAGCCGCGCTCCTCCTCCTCGTTGGCGGGCGCGGGCGCCGGTGCGGCCTGCGGCTCGGCGGGCGCTTCGAGCGCGCGCAGCGCCTCCTCGGCGGCTCGGCGCGCCTCTTCGGCCTTGGCTTCGGCCGCCTCTTCCTCGGCCAGGCGGTTCTCTTCGGCGCGGCGGCGCTCGTCCTCGTTGGCCGAGGTGCGGGCCTGTTCCTCGCGGCGGCGCGCCTCCTCGAGAGCGGTCATGCGCGCTTCCTCGGCCTCGCGCAGGAGCCTGGCCTGCATCTCCTTGCGCGCGGTGATGTCGTCGGCGGGGCTCGGCCGGCGCGGCTCGGGCGCGGGCGGAGCGGGCTTGGGCGCCGGCTTGGGCGCTTCGGCCGCGGGGGCGGGCGCGGGCGCCTCGGCAGGCGGCGCTTCGCCCGGGCGGCCGAGGATCCGGCGCTTCTTGACCTCCACCACGACCGTGTTCGAGCGGCCGTGGCTGAAGCTCTGCTTGACCTTGCCGGTCTCAACCGTGCGCTTGAGGCCCAGCGGCGGCCGGGTTCCAAGCTTCGGCTTTTCGGTCTGGTCTGCCATTCTATTCCTTCGTCAGTTCTTCAGCCGAGCCGCTACCGGAGGCGGGAGCGCCGCCCCCCAGACCGGCACGGGGGTCAATGAAAGCGCGCCACCGGGAGAGCGCGTGGAGCACGCGCGCCGCAGCGGCACGATCGGTCAGGGCTACATGTACCACATTTTCGCGGCCCAAGGCCATGGACAAGATGGTGCGATCCTCGGGGAATAGAAGGCCTTGGCCGCCGCTCTTCGCAACAGCCTCGTCAGGCCCGCCCACGCGCCAGGCCTGATCGAGCTTCCTTCGCCCGTCCTCGGCCGCGTCGGATGCGTGGATCAGAAGCTCGACCTTGCCCATGCGCGCGGCGGTTTCGACGCGATCCGAGCCGTTGATCAAATTGCCGGCGCGAGCCTCCATCCCGAGCCGATCGAGAGTGGCCTGTTGAAGCGCCGAAGCGATGCGTTTCCCGAGGTCGGCGGGGACTTTCACGTCGTTCGTGCGGAAAGCCCGGGCGAGCGCGCCCTTGAGCTTGCCCTTCGCATTGGCTGCGTCGAGCTCGTCGCGGGAGACACCGATCCAGGCGCCGCGGCCCGGCGCCCGCGCCCGGACATCGGGCGCGATGCTGCCGTCGGGGCCGAGCGCGAGCCGGATCAGCTCCTCGCGCGGCCCGGTCCGCCGCGAGAGGATGCAGGTGCGCTCCGGAACGTGCGCGTCTAGCGGATCATTGCTCCTCGCCCCCAACCGCGTCCTCCTCTGCGGAAGCCGGCGCGGACGCGCCTTCCTCGTCCTCGAACCAGTGCGCGCGGGCGGCCATGATGATCTCGTTGCCCTGCTCTTCGGTGAGGCCGAAATCGGAAAGGATGCCGCCCTTGTCCTCGGGCCGCTTGGGCGCGGTCTCGGCGCGGCGGCGCGGCTCGACGCGCTTCTTCTGGATCAGCTCGTCGGTCGCGAGGTCGGCAAGGTCGTCCAGAGTGCGGATGCCCGCCTTGCCCAGAGTCACCAGCATCGCCTCGCTGAGGTGGGGAAGTTCAGCGAGCTCATCCGACACGCCGAGCGCTCGGCGCTGCTCGCGGGCGGCGGCTTCGCGGCGCTCGAGCGCCTCGGCGGCGCGGCTCTGCAGCTCGCTTGCGATCTCGTCATCGAGGCCCTCGATCGAGGCGATCTCGTCCAGCGCGACGTAGGCGACCTCCTCGAGGCTGGTGAAGCCTTCGGCCACCAGCAGCTGCGACAAGGTCTCGTCGACGTCGAGCTCGGTCTGGAACATCTCGGTACGTTCGACGAACTCGCGCTGGCGCTTCTCGCTCGCGTCGGCCTCGGTGAGGATGTCGATCTGCGAGCTGGTGAGCTGGCTTGCGAGCCGCACGTTCTGGCCGCGGCGGCCGATCGCGAGGCTCAGCTGGTCGTCGGGCACCACCACCTCGATCCGGCCCTCTTCCTCGTCGATCACGACTCGGCTGACGGTCGCGGGCTGGAGGCCGTTGACGACGAACGTCGCGAGGTCCTCGGACCACGGGATGATGTCGATCTTCTCGCCCTGGAGTTCCTGAACGACGGCCTGGACCCGGCTGCCCTTCATTCCGACGCAGGCGCCGACCGGATCGATCGAGCTGTCGTGGCTGATCACGCCGATCTTGGCGCGGCTTCCGGGTCGCGGGCGGCGGCCTTGATCTCGATGATCGTCGGCGTAAATCTCCGGCACTTCCTGGGCGAACAGCTTCTTCATGAACTCCGGATGGGCGCGCGACAGGAAGATCTGCGGGCCGCGTGCTTCGCCACGCGCAGGATCAGCGCTCGGATTCGGTCGCCGACGCGAACCATCTCGCGCGGGATCTGCTGGTCGCGCCTGATCACGCCTTCGGCGCGGCCGAGATCGACGACGCGTGGCCGAACTCGACGCGTTTGACGACGCCGGTGATGACTTCGCCGACGCGGTCCTTGAACTCCTCGTACTGGCGCTCGCGCTCGGCATCGCGGACCTTCTGGAAGATCACCTGCTTGGCGGCCTGCGCGGCGATCCGGCCGAATTCGATCGGGGGAAGCGGGTCGACGATGAAATCGCCGACGCTCGCGCCCTTCTGAAGCTTCTGCGCGCCGCGCTCGTCGATCTGCTTGAAGTGATCGTCGACTTCCTCGACCACCTCGAGAACGCGCCAAAGGCGAAGGTCGCCGGTCACGGGATCGAGCTTGGCACGGATGTCGTTCTCGGCGCCATAGCGGGCGCGGGCGGCGCGCTGGATCGCATCCTCCATCGCCTCGATCACGATCCCGCGGTCGATCAGCTTCTCGCGCGCGACGGAGTCGGCGATCGCCAGCAGCTCGGCCTTGTTTGCGGATGGGGAGGCGGGGGCGGCAGTGGCCATGTCTAGTCCTCTATCGTCTGAATGGTGTCGGCGCCCTCGTTGCTGAGCGGCGCGGTCGCTTTGATGAGCTTGTCGGTCAGGAGCAGCTTGGCCGAGTGGATTGAGGCGAACGGGATGGTGTAATCCTGCCCGTCCCTGGCGGTCAGGTGGACGGCCTCGCTTGACCCGGTGCCCTGGAGCGTTCCGGAGAATTGCTTGCGGCCCGCCATCGGCTCGGCGAGCGTGATCCGCGCTTCGTGGCCCTTCCAGTCGTCGAAATCGGCGAAGCGAGTCAGCGGCCGGTCGATACCCGGCGAGGAAACTTCAAGCCGGTAGCTGCCCTCGACCGCGGCTCGGCCCTGTGCCTCGCTTTCGTCGAGAACCTCGGACAGGCGGCGCGAGATTCGCTCGCAGTCGGACAGGTCGAGCTGGCGGGTGTCGGGGCGCTCGGCCATCACCTGCAGCGTTGGGTCGGAGCGGCCGCCGACGAAGGTGACGCGCACCAGGCGGTAGCCGAGGCTCTCGACCTCGGGCTCCAGCAGCCTGCTCAATGCGATCATGTCGGCCAAGCCAAACGCCCTTTTCGCAACACCAATGTCCCCTCGGACCGACCGGGCCCCCGGTCAGCCTCAACGTCGCTAACGATGTCGAGGAGAGGCTGGCGCTATAGGCCGCGGCAAGCCTTCGCGCAAGCTGGCAGGGCTGCACTCGAGCCCCTATATCGCACCCGCCGATCCCGGCGTGTTCCTTCCAGTGAGTCAATGAATGAGCTTTCGCTTGATGCAAGCCGCCGCGGTCATGGTCCTCGCGGCCTGTGGAGCCGCGCAGACGCCCAGTTCCGCGGAATCCAGCAGCCAGCAGCAGTCTTCCGGCACCGCGCAGCAGTCAATTTCGCGCGAGCCGTTCCGGATCGCCGAAGTCGCGCGCTTCGAAGCGCCCTGGGCGATCGAGTTCCTGCCCGGGAACGACCCGCAGACGAGGAACATGGCGCTGGTCACCAACAAAACGGGGACGCTGTGGCTGATCGATGTCGCCACCGGTCGGCGCCAGCAGGTCGCCGGAGTGCCTGCGGCCAAGGTCGAGGGGCAGGGCGGGCTCGGCGACGTGGTCGTCCACCCGGACTTCGCCGGCAACCAGCGGATTTACCTCAGCTTCGTCGAGGGGGGAAGCGGTGACACTAGCGGCGCGGCGGTCGGCTACGGCCGGCTGAACCTTGCTTCCGGGCAGCCGCGGATCGAGGGCTTCAAGGTGATCTGGCGCCAGACCCCCAAGGTCAGCGGCAGCGGCCATTTCGCGCATCGCATCGCGTTCGCGCCCGACGGGACGATGTTCGTCAGCTCGGGCGAGCGGATGAAGGGCGAGCCTGCGCAGGACCGCAACAGCGACCTTGGCAAGATGATCCACATGACCGCCGAAGGCGAGCGCCTCGGCGGCCGCTTCTACACGCTCGGGCACCGCAACGTGCTCGGGATCGCCTTCGCTCCCGACGGGCGGCTGTGGGCGGCGGAGATGGGACCAAGGGGCGGCGACGAGTTCAACCTGATCGTGCGGGGCCGCAACTATGGCTGGCCGGTGGCGTCGTACGGCAGCGAATATGGCGGCGGCGACATCCCGGACGAGCACCGCAGCCGCGGCTTCGAGGAGCCCAAGCTTTGGTGGAACCCGGCGATCTCGCCCGGCGGCATGATGATCTACACGGGAGACCTGTTCCGCGGCTGGAAGGGCGACGCGTTCATCGCCGCCTTGTCGGGCCAGGCGCTGGCGCGCGTCGACATCGACGGAGCAAATGCTCGCAAGGCCGAGCAATGGCCGATGGGAGCGCGAATCCGCGCCGTCGAGCAGGGCCCGAACGGAGAGATCTACGTGCTGGAGGATGCTCGGCGCGGCACGGGCGGCAGGCTTCTTCGGTTGACTCCGGCGGGCTAGTTCCAGCGCGCGCGGCTCAGCCGAACAGGAGAAGGCCGGCGGCGGCTGCTCCGAACACGACCCACAGCACGGCCGTGGTAGCCCTGAACGCGTAGAGCGCGGCCAGCGAGGCTGCGAAGATCGCGGCGGGGGTCCAGGGCGACGGGAAGTTCGCGAGGGTGGTGCCGGCGAGCTCGATGGTCGTCGCGGCGATGAGGCCGACGACGCCGGCGGCGACGCCCTCCAGCAAGGCGCGGATCGTCGGCTCGTGGACCAGCCGCTCGAGCTGGTTGTGGAAAAGCAGCGAGAAAGCGAACGCCGGCAGGAAAATGCCGGCCGTCATGACCAGCGCGCCAATTGGACCGCCGCCGACGTAGCCGACGAAGGTCGAGAAGATGATCAGTGGCGCCGGCAGGATTCCGGATAGCGCGAGCCCGTCGAGGAACTGGGCGTCGGTCATCCAGCCGTTCCCGACCGCGTCTTCCCGCAGGAACGGAATGACCGTGTACGCCCCGCCGAAGGTCAGCAGGCCGGCCTTGAGGCCGGAGAGGAACAGCTCGACGAGCGAAGGTCGCTGTTCCGCCGCGGGTTCGGGCGCGAGGACGGCTTCGACTGGCGCAGCGCCCAGCGTGCTCCAGGCGAAATAGAGTGCGAGCGCGGCAAGGCCGGCGGTGAGCAGGGCCGCCGCCGCGTTCCGCCCGCGCACGGCGAGCATGTAAGAGACGCCCGATAGCGGGAGGGTCAGCCAGAACGGCGCCTGCGCGAGTGCGGCAGCGCCGGCGAGCAAGGCGATCGCCCAGAGCCAGCGATCGAGCAGCACATGGCTGGCGATCCGGTGCACCGCCCGGACGATCAGCGCGACGACAGCCGGCTGGACGCCGAGGAAGGCTGCCGCGGCGGCCGTGGCCATGATGCCCGTCGAGACATAGAGCCAGGACAGGAAGAACATCAGGATGAAGCCGGGGAGCATGAAGCCGAAGCCGGCGAGGATGCCGCCGAGGCGACGGCCGGAGAGCATTCCAAGGTGCACGCAAAGCTCGTGCGCCTCCGGACCGGGAAGCACCTGATAGACCGCGAGCAGCCGGTTGAAGCGAGCGCTCGATATCCAGCGCCCTTCGTCGATCAGCTCGCGCCGGATCATCGCGATCTGAGCGACGGGGCCGCCCCAGGCGAGCAGGCCGAAGCGAAGGAAGCGCCGGAAGATCGCCCCGTGCGAGAGTTGCGGCACCGGTTCGTCGGAGGGCGCTGCGTCGGCTGGTGGCGGTCCCGCCATCACATTCTCCGGTAGCGCAGGTAATAGGGCCTGCGTCCCTCGCGGCGGGACTTGGCGCCGTAGCGGGTCTCGATCCAGCCGCCGGGCGGCTCGAGGAAGTGGGCGGGGCGCTCGGCGAGCCAGTCGAACTGGTGCTGGTGGCGCTGCATGACCATCAGCGCCCATTCGATATAGGTCGGGTCGTCGCTCGCAAGGCGAAACTCGCCGCCCGGCCTGAGCTTGGCCGCGAACAGGTCGATGGGTGCATCGTTGACCATCCGCCGCTTGGCGTGGCGGGCCTTGGGCCAGGGGTCGGGGTGGAGCAGATAGAGGAAGCTCAAGGCGGCGTCGGGAACTCGGCTCAGCACTTCGAGCGCGTCGCCTCGCCACAGGCGCACGTTGGCGAGGTGCTGGTCGCGGATGTGCGCGAGCGCGGTGGCGACGCCGTTGAGGAAGGGCTCGCAGCCGATGAAGCCGTGGTCGGGCAGCAAATCGGCTCGGTAGGCGAGATGCTCGCCCGAGCCGAAGCCGATCTCGAGGTGCAGCGGGCGGGCGTCGCCGAACAGGCGCTGCGACGTGACCTCGCCGTCGTGCGGCACTGCAATCTGTGGAAGCAGGCCGTCGACCAGCTCCTGCTGGCCCTTGCGCAGCTTGTGGCCGCTCGAGCGGCCGTAGAGCCGGTTGAGAGTGGTCGGGTCGCCTGGCTTGTGGGCAGTCAAAATCGGGAACCTGCGGCTGGTTTCGGGCGTCGAGCTTGACGCTGCACAGTGAGCAGGCGAGTTAATCGCCCGGGCAAAGGGAGGACAAGAGGATGAGCCAGGCCGACCCCGAACTCCGTCACGATCACCCGCGGAGCACCGCCACAATCGGCGGTCATCCGATCCATCCGATGCTGATCCCGTTTCCAATCGCCTTGCTGGTCGGCGCGTTCGTCACCGATCTGCTGTTCATGATCTATGGCACCGACGGCTTTGCCAATGCGTCGAAGTGGCTGCTTGCGTTCGGCATCGGCACCGCGCTGCTTGCAGCAGTGTTCGGCTTCATCGACTTCATGGGCGACGACCGGATCCGCAAGCTCGGCCATGCGCTGCAGCACATGATCGCCAATGTCGCCGCGGTCGTTGTGGCGATCATCAACCTCATCGCGCGGCTTGCGGACGAGACCGCCAACGTCGACTCGCTCGGCATCTATCTGTCGGGCGCGACGGTGCTGATCCTGATGTTCAGCGGCTGGCGCGGCGGCGACCTCGTCTATCACCATGGCGTCGGCGTGCACCACCACGCCGACCGCAGGCGCCACGGTGGCTCAGGCGGGGATCGCGCTCCTTAGCTCGTGGATCAGGTCGGTCCGCTCCCAGGGGAACAGGTCGCCGTCGGCCTTGCGGCCGAAGTGGCCGTAGGCCGCGGCGCGCTCGTAGATCGGCTTGTTGAGGTTGAGGTGCGTGCGGATGCCGCGCGGGGTGAGACCGCCAAGCGCGTCGATGCTCCCGATCGCCTGCTCGATCGCCTCGTCGCCGATGCTGCCGGTGCCGTGCGTGTCGACATATAGCGACAGCGGCCGCGACACTCCGATCGAATAGGCGAGCTGGATCGTGCAGCGGCGCGCAAGGCCCGCAGCGACGATGTTCTTGGCAAGGTAGCGAGCGGCATAAGCGGCCGAGCGGTCGACCTTGGTCGGGTCCTTGCCGGAAAAGGCGCCGCCGCCGTGCGGGGCCGCGCCGCCGTAGGTGTCGACGATGATCTTGCGCCCGGTAAGGCCCGCATCGCCGTCGGGGCCGCCAATCTCGAAGCTGCCGGTGGGGTTGATATGGTAGACGGTCTCGTTGCCGAGCAGCTCGGCCGGTATCACGTCTGCGACGACAGACTTCACGTAGGAGTGGAGCTCCGCCTGCTTCTCGCCCTTGTCGTAGCCCGGCTTGTGCTGGGTCGAGACGACGATCGCCGTCGCCTTGGCCGGCTTTCCATCCTCGAAGCGAAGGGTCACCTGGCTCTTGGCGTCGGGCTCCAGGAACGGAGCGGCGCCCGAGTGGCGGTCGTCGGCCATGCGCTGAAGGATCTGATGGCTGAAGTAGAGCGTCGCGGGCATCAGCTCGGGGGTCTCGTCGACCGCGAAGCCGAACATGATGCCCTGGTCGCCGGCGCCTTCCTCCTTGTCGGCGGAGGCATCGACACCCTGCGCGATGTGCGCCGACTGGCCGTGAAGGTGGTTCTCGAAGCTCGCGGTCTGCCAGTGAAAGCCGGCCTGCTCGTAGCCGATGCGCCTGACCGTGTTGCGGACGACCTGCTCGATTTCGTCGCGCGCGCCTGGGGCCCAGCCGCCGGTTTCCTTGAATCGATCCTCGTCATAGACCGGCCGGCAGCGGATCTCTCCGCCGATGACGATGCGCTGCGTGGTGACGAGAGTTTCGCACGCCACGCGCGATTCGGGGTCGTGGCCGATGAAATAATCGACCAGCGCATCGCTGATCTGGTCGGCGACCTTGTCCGGGTGGCCTTCGGAAACGGATTCGGAGGTGAAGAGATAGGAGCTGCGCATAGGGGAAGAGGGGTCCTCGTGAGGGCGCTCCGGAGGCGGCCGGAACGTCATATAAAGATTTCCTTAAGTCCGCCGCCGCCGCCGATAGCGCTCCACCGGGCCGAGGGCAATGCCGACGATCAGAAGCGCGAAGGCGATCACGAGCGGGATGATGTTGCCGAAACGGGCGAACGGCGGGGCAACGATCGCGGGCGGCGGCAAAGCGGCGTCGATCACTCCGGCAGTGCCCATCCCCAGCGATTTCACCACCCGCCCGCGAGCATCGATGACCGCGCTGATCCCGGTGGGAGTTGCACGGATAATCGGCAAGCCTTCCTCGGCCGCGCGAAGCCGCGCCTGCGCAAGGTGCTGAGGCGGTCCCCACCGGCCGAACCAGGCATCGTTCGACGGGTTGAAGATGAAGCCTGGCCGGTTGTTCCGATCGACCACCTGGCCGGAAAAGATGATCTCGTAGCAGAGCTGGAAGCCGACCCTGCCCCATCCGGGCAGAGTGACCGTCCGAGGCCCAGGGCCGGGGATGAAGTCGACGTCCCCGGGCGCAAGCCGGGACAAGCCGATCGCCGACAGCAGCGGCCGCATCGGAAGATATTCTCCGTAGGGCACGAGATGTGCCTTGTCGTAGCGGCCGACGATTTGCCCGTCGGGCCGGAGCACGTAGACGCTGTTGGCCGCGCCGGTGATCCGCCGCCCGTCGGGTGAGAAGAGCGCAATGCCGCCGGTGAGCAGATATTCGCCCGGACCGATCGAGGCGGCGGCGCGGCGGCGCTCGAAGGCCGTGTAGGCCGAATAGGCCCCGGCGCGCTGGTCGATCAGCGGCTGGGTGACCGCGGCTTCCGGCCAGAAGAGCAGGCGCCGGCGCTCGCCGCCGGGCTGTGCGGAAAGCTGCGCGAGCCGCTGCGCCGCGATCTCCGAGAAGCCGGGGCGCCATTTGTCCTGCTGGCCGATATTCGGCTGGACGACGCGGATCGGCTTGCGCGCGAGCGGATGGTCGGGAACCCGCGAGGACGGGAGCAGCCACAGCAGGGCCGTCAGTCCAAGGATGAGCACCGTCGGCAGCCACTTGCGGTAGAACTCCAGCCAGATTGCGCCTGCGAGGAGGACCACGAGGAGCGAAAGGCCATAGGTGCCCACGAGCGCGCTCAGCGACAGCAAAGGCGTGCTGACGAGCGTCGCACCGACGGGATTCCAGGCAAAACCGGTGAACATGCCCGCGCGCAGCCATTCGGTGATCGCCCAGGCGCCGGAAAGGGTCACCACGAGCTCCACCGGGCGTTCGCGCCCCAGCCTCCAGCCCAGGCCGGTCGCGAGCGCGGGATAGACCGCAAGGTAGAGCGACAGCAGCAGCACTGCGCCCCAGCCCAGGGAGGCCGGCATCGCTGCCTGGTAGGTGAAGGCGGTCGCGATCCAGTTTAGCCCGACGACGAACTGGCCAAGGCCGAAGAACCAGCCGAGGAGGAGCGCGCGGGTCAGGCTGTGCGTCCGCTGCAGAAGCTCCAGCAGCACCGCGAATGCGACCGGCATCAACGGCCACAGGCCGGCGGGTTCGAACGCGAATGCGGAAGCCGCGCCGAGCGCCAGGGCAATGAGCCAGCCGAAGCGGTCGCTCGGGCTCGAAGCTTCCCCGGACTGGCTGCGCGCGAACTGCCGCAAGGTTCGCAACCTTACGGGCACGAACGCACGTCGCGGGACCCACAAGGGCCGGTCGCGACTGTGCGCCGATTGACGCTGGAGGAGGCGTTTCGATTCACGCGCGCGGCTATGCCTCAGGCGCGGCGCTGTAGAACAGTCTTTTCTTGTGCCTTGCGCGAAGCGGAGCAGCGGTGACATGGGATGCGCATGAGCCTTCCGCCGTTCCACCTAGCCTTTGTCGTTGACGACCTCGCGGCCGCGCGCGGTTTCTACGGCGAGCTGCTCGGCTGCCGCGAAGGGCGCAGCGCCGACCATTGGGTCGACTTCGACCTGCACGGCCACCAGATCGTCGCGCACCTCGCGCCCGAGGCCGCAACGCGCCGATCCAACAACCCGGTGGACGCTGAGCAGGTGCCGGTGCCGCACTTCGGCCTCGTGCTGGAAATGGCGGAGTGGAAGGCGCTGGCGCAGCGGCTCGAGGATGCGGGAGTCGAGTTCGTCATTCCGCCGACGGTGCGCTTCGAGGGCGAGCCCGGCGAGCAGGCGACGATGTTCCTGCTCGATCCCGCGGGCAATGCGCTCGAGTTCAAGGCGATGGCCGATCCGGCGAAGCTGTTCGCGAAGAGCTGATCGGGCCTTCGGGCGCGCGGAGCCTCACTCGAAGCACTCGGCGGGAGTCGGCGGCGAGGCATTCGAGATGCCAGCCCGACGGGTGGAGCACGGACTCGCCGGGCTCGAGGATGCGGCCGGCGAGCAGGAAGACGAGGCCGCCGAGCGTGTCGACGTCGTCGTCCTCGTCGGGCACCAGCCGGGCGTCCACGGCCTGGGTCAGCTCCTCGATTTCGACTCGCGCGTCGGCTTCCCACAGCCCGTCGTCGAGCATGGTCAGCATCGCGCCGGGGTTTTCGATGTCGTGCTCGTCCTCGATGTCGCCGACGATCTCCTCGACCACGTCCTCAATCGTCACCAGCCCCTCGGTCCCGCCGAACTCGTCGACGACGATCGCCAGGTGGATTCGCTCGGCGCGCATTCGCGCGAGGAGGTCGATGACGCCCATGGATTCGGGCACGAACAAGGGCGTGCGCAGAAGCGCCGCGACCGACCGATCGCGCTCCGGGTCGTTGAGCGCGACGAACACGTCCTTGATGTGGAGCATGCCGACGACTTCATCGAGGCTGTTGCCATAGACGGGCAGGCGGCTGTGCTCGGCCTCTGCGAAGGCGCGGACCAGATCGTCGAAGCCGATGTTCGAGGGCACGGCGATGATCTCGCCGCGAGTCACGCAGACATCGCCCGCGGTGCGCTCGCCGAAGTGAAGCAGGTTGCGCAGCATCTGCCGCTCGGTCGGAGTGAGGTCGCCCGCCACCGGGCGCGAATCCTCGGCCTCGTCGATCGCTTCCTCGATCTCCTCGCGAAGGCTCTGTTCGTCCTCCCCGAACAGGAGCGAGCGCATTCCCCGCCAGAGGCGCGACGGGCCTTCGTCATGGCTGGTCGCCACGGCTAGCGCTCCTCACCGTAGGGATCGGCGATCCCGAGGCGGGCAAGCGCGCGGGCTTCGCGCCGCTCCATGTCGGCGGCCGCGTCGTCGGCCTGGTGATCACAGCCCAGCAGGTGAAGCGTACCGTGGACCAGCAGATGCGCCGCGTGGCGCTCGAGCGGGATCGCCTTTTCGGCTGCCTCGCGCTCGCACACGCCGCGCGCGAGCACGACGTCGCCGAGCATTAGATTGGGCCCCTGTTCGTCCGGCTGGTCGAGATCGCCCTGCTCGGCGAGCGGGAAGGACAGGACATTGGTAGGCTTGTCCTTGCCGCGCCACTGCGCGTTGAGCGCCCGGACCTGTTCGTCGCCGGTCAGCCGGACCGAGATTTCGACCGGGCGAAGGCTTTGCGCGAGGTCGGGGAAGGCGCTTTCGGCGACCGCGGCTTCGGCCGCGCGGCGGGCGAGCAGCGACCAGTCGGTGCTACTGTCCCACTCCTCATCGGCTTCGATGTCGATTTCGAGCATCATTCGCGCATCAGGCCCCGGGGCCTTCATAGGCATCGACGATGCGGCCGACCAGCGGGTGGCGCACGACGTCGGCCGCGGTGAAGCGAACGACGGCGATGCTCTTGATGCCCGTCAGTCGAGTGACCGCGTCGGCGAGGCCCGAGCGCGACGGGTCGGGCAGGTCGACCTGGTGCGGGTCGCCGCAGACCACCATCCGGCTGCGCATTCCGAAGCGGGTGAGGAACATCTTCATCTGCAAGGGCGTGGTGTTCTGCGCTTCATCGAGGATGATGAAGGCGTCGTTGAGCGTGCGGCCGCGCATGAAGGCGATCGGCGCGATCTCGATCTCGCCCGAGGCGATGCGGCGCTCGACCTGCTCGGTCGGGAGCATATCGTAGAGGGCGTCATAGAGCGGGCGAAGATAGGGGTCGACCTTGTCCTTCATGTCGCCCGGAAGGAAGCCGAGGCGCTCGCCGGCTTCGACCGCCGGGCGTGAGAGGATCAGCCGGTCGACGCTGCCGGAGATGAGCTGCGACACCGCCTGCGCGACCGCGAGATAGGTCTTGCCGGTGCCGGCCGGACCCAGCGCGAACACCATGTCGTCGCGCGCGAGCGCCTCCATGTAGGCGGTCTGGACGGTCGAGCGGGGGACGATGGTCTTTTTGCGCGTGCGGATCATCACGCGAGGGGGCGAGGCGACCTCGTCGTGGACGATCCCCTCGAGGTTCGGCTGGACGGCCATTCCGAGCACAGCCTCGACCGCCTCGGCATCCACGTCATGGCCCTGGTCGAGCCGTGCGTAGAGGCCGAGGAGGACTTCGCGGGCGCGAGCGGCGGAATCGGCCTCGCCCTCGATCTGAACGCGGTTGCCGCGGGCGGCGATGTGGACGCCCAGGCGGGTCTCGATGGTGATCAGGTGGCGGTCGTAATCGCCGAACAGCGGGCCCAGCAGGTAGGGCTGTTCGAACTCGAGCTCGAGGCGGGCGCGGCCGGGTTCGTTGGCGGCGGCAAGGTCGCGTCGGGCCATTACGCGGCTTTCTTCGCCGGAACGACGCCGGTCATGCTGTTCGGGCCAGCGGCGGCAAGAGTGACCTCGACGATGTCGCCGGGAGCGGCGGCGGTTTCGACATGGACCGACTGGAGCCAGGGCGAGTGGCCGATCATCTGGCCGGCATGTTTGCCGCGCCGTTCGATCAGGATTCTGGTGTCGCTGCCCACTTTGGATTGATTGAACGCGATCTGGTGTGCATTGATCCGCGCCTGCAGCCGCTGGAGGCGCTCGTCCATCACTTCGGGAGCGATCTGGTCCTCCATGGTTGCGGCCGGCGTGCCGGGGCGGGGACTGTACTTGAACGAATAGGCCGACGCGTAGCCGACTGCATCGACCATGCTCAGCGTGGCCTGGAAATCCTCTTCCGTCTCGCCGGGGAAGCCGACGATGAAGTCGCCCGACAGCGCGATGTCGGGCCGGGCGGCGCGCATCCTGTCGATGATTTCGAGATAGCTTTTCGCAGTGTGGCTGCGGTTCATCGCACGGAGGACTGAGTCACTGCCCGACTGCACCGGGAGGTGGAGGTAGGGCATCAACTTCTCGACTTCGGCATGGGCGGCGATCAGCGCCTCGCTCATGTCCGTCGGATGGCTGGTCGTGTAGCGGATGCGCGCCAGGCCGTGGATGCGGGCGAGCGCCCGGATCAGGTCGGCGAGGCCGCGCCCGTCGTTTATCCAGGCGTTCACATTCTGGCCGAGCAGCACGATCTCGCGCGCGCCGACTTCGACGAGTGCGTGCGCCTCCGCGAGGATGTCCTCCCACGGCCGCGAGATCTCGGCCCCGCGGGTGTAGGGGACGACGCAATAGGTGCAGAACTTGTCGCAGCCTTCCTGCACGGTGAGGAAGGCCGAAGGCGCGGCGCGGCGGCGCTTGGGAAGCGCGTCGAACTTGGAGATGGCCGGCATGTCGGTATCGACCGGGCGAGCGCCGCGGGACGCTTGCGCGACCATCTCGGGCAGCCGGTGGTAGGCTTGGGGGCCGACGACCAGGTCGATCGCGGGTGAGCGGCGCTTTGCTTCGGCGCCTTCCGCCTGCGCAACGCAGCCGGCAAGCGCGATCAGGGGGCGCGAGCCGTCCTCGCGCTTCAGGCGGCCGACCTCGGAATAGGCCTTCTCGGCCGCCTTCTCGCGGATGTGGCAGGTGTTGAGGACGACGAGGTCGGCGTCTGCGCCGTCGGCCGCGGCGGTCATGCCCTGGTCGGCGAGGAGCTCGGCCATTCGCTCGCCGTCATAGACGTTCATCTGGCAGCCGAACGACTTGATCCGGAAGCTCTTGGGAATACTGGTCATCGGTCGGCCGGATATAGGGGAGTGGCCGCGCGACTTGAAGCGAGCGTTTTGGCGATCGCATCGTGAGCGGCCCTGGCGAGCGCCTTTCGGTCGCCGGTGCGATCGAGCGGCGGGAGGATTGTCACGGTTACCGGGAGCGTCCCGGGGCGGCCCAGGATCTGCAGCACATTGTCCCTGCCGCTCGTGTCGAACCAGCTGATCTGCGTCGCGGCCGGGCCATAGTCTACGGCGACGGGGCGGACCTCGACGTCGCGGCGAGCGAAGTTCACCGCCTCTATGAGGGTCGATCGGAACGGCAGAAGCTGGTCGCCAGGCCCGACCGTGCCTTCGGGGAAGAGAGCGACCGGCTGGTCGCGCTCAAGAGCCTCGGCGATCGTCACGGCCTGGTTCTTCGCGGCCTTGCGCTGCTCGCGCGACACGTAGATCGTGTTGTTGAAGTCGGCGAGCCAGTGGACGAAGCCGTTGCCGAGATTGTCCTTCGACACGAATGCGCAGCGGGTCGCGCCGCCGAGCACGAATATGTCGAGCCAGCTTACGGGGTTGCACAGCAGCAGGCTGTGCGGCGGGGGCGTCTCGCCGCCGACGCGAGTCCTTGCGCCGATGATCCAGCCGGCGGCGCCGAGAAAGCGCGGTGGCCAGCGCGACCGGCCGAGCACGAGGCGTGAGAGCAGGTGGAGTGGCACGCATACCGCGAACAGCCCGACCAGCAGCGCGACGCGCCCCGCGGCGCGAAACGCTGAGCCCCGCATCCAGTCTACCGGTTGCGATCGAGCGCGACGCCGTAAAGCTCCATCCGGTGGTCGACCAGGCGGAAGCCGAGCTTCTCGGCGATTCGCCGCTGGAGGGACTCGAGCTCCTCGTCGACAAACTCGATCACGTCGCCAGTCTCGACGTTGATGAGATGATCGTGATGAGCGTCGGACGCGGCTTCGTAGCGCGAGCGGCCGTCGCCGAACTCGTGCCGCTCGAGGATCCCGGCTTCCTCGAACAGCCGCACCGTGCGGTAGACGGTGGCGATCGAGATCCTGGGGTCGATTGCGGCAGCGCGCTCGTGAAGCGTCTCGACGTCTGGGTGGTCCTCGGCCTCCGACAGGATCTTGGCGATAATCCGGCGCTGCTCGGTGATCCGCAGGCCCTTGTCGGCGCACAGGGCCTCGATATCGATCTTGCGGCTCATGAGCCTCAGTTAGGACGAGCAGAGGCCACCGTCAAAGGCCCTGAGGGATGCCTTTAAGCGCTCTTGCCCTTGCCACCGCCGCCGCCGCCGCCGCGGGTGCGCCGGCGCTTGGTGCCGAGCCCTATCGACTTGGCAAGCGTGCGCCGCTGCTCGGCATAGTTGGGAGCGACCATCGGATAGTCCGCGGCAAGTCCCCACTTCTGCCGATATTCGGCCGGCGTCATGTTGTGATTGGTCATCAGATGCCTCTTGAGCATCTTCTGCTTCTTCCCGTCCTCGAGGCACACGATGTACTCGGGCTTGACCGACGAGCGGATCGGCACCTTGGGCTCCGGCCTTGCTTCGGGCGCGCTGCCCCTGGGCGAGATACCCGACAGCGCCGAGTGCACGTTCTGGATGAGATTTGGCAGGTCGTTGACCGCGACGCTGTTGTTGCTGACATGGGCCGCAACGATGTCGGCGGTGAGCGTGAGCAGCGTGTCGTCTGCCCCTTCATTTGCATTCATTTCAAAGCCTCTTCCCGAGCACGAGTTGGCAACGGCCTGACCGCCGCGAGGGTGACCTAGTAAGGGATGTGCTGGAGAACAGCAACAGCACAAAAGGCGCTATCCTGAATTAAACCAAGTCTATAGTTGGCGGCTCAGAGTGAGGGCGTCGAACTCGCCACCGAATCGGCCCCGATAGTATTTGCGCCGTCGGCCCTGCAGACGAAATCCTGCGCCCCGATACATTTGCACGGCCGGGTTTCCGTCGCGAACTTCAAGATGGACCTTAGTCGCGCCGGATTGGCGAGCATTGTCGAGGAAGTGGTCGAGCAGCGTTCGCCCAACTCCCCGCCGCTGGAACTCGGGCGCGACGGCGAGCAGCAGCAGCTCGGCTTCGGGGCCGAGCGTGCGGTACAAGGAGAAACCCGCGGCGAGGCCGTCGGCAAAGCGCGCCACGACCATGCGCACGCCGGGCATCGGCAGGATCCCGGCGCATTGCGAGCGGGTCCAGCCTTCCCCGAAGCGCTCGTCGAATGCCGCGTTCATGACTTCGATGACGGCGTCGAGATCGCCCGAGCCGCCGTCGGCAATCGCGACGTCGCTCACCGGCGAGGCGCGAGCGCTCATGCCGCGTTCCGGGCGCGCGCGTCGGGCGCGCGGGCATAAACGGGCTTGGCGCCAAGCGAACGAAGGGCGTGCGGAAGGCGCAGCGCGTTGGACGCACAAGGCCAGCCTTCGAGCGCCTCGCCGAAGCCGCGCGCTTCGACCAAAGTCGCGGCGCCGGGCCCGATCACCCGTTCGGCGCGGATTCGGTTCGCAGCCTGGCCGGGCGGCAGGTTGAACAGGTCGCTCGTCGGCGTGAGGGTCGCGCCATCGAACTGCTGGACGAACAGCTCGCCATGCCCGCCGTCCACCGCCGCGGCGACTTCGCCGTTTGAGCGCGCTCCGGCGGCAAGCAGTGCAAGCGAGGACATGCCGACAAGCGCGCAGCCCCAGCCGATCGCAAGACCGTGGGCTGCGGCGATGCCGACGCGAATGCCGGTGAAGCTGCCGGGCCCCACACCGACCAGCACCTGCGTTGCGGCTCGTCCGGCAAGGAGCTCGTGGAGCAGCGGCACCAGCCGCTCGCTATGTCCGCGGCCGATCAGCTCGTCGCGCTGGCCGATGCAGCAGCCGCCCTCGTCGAACAAGGCGGCGCTGCACGCAGCGGTCGATGTGTCGATGGCCAGGATCATCCGGTCCTCAACTCGCGAAACACGGAATGTGGTCACATGCCGGCGATGCGAGCAAGGAGAATCGAGCCGTCAGACGGCTTCGACCGATTCCACTTCGGGAACGTAGTGGCGGACCAGATTCTCGATCCCGCGCTTGAGGGTGATAGCCGATGACGGGCAGCCCGAGCAGGCGCCCTGCATGGCGAGATAGAGCCGGCCGTCCCTGTAGCCGCGGTAGACGATGTCGCCGCCGTCCTGCGCGACGGCGGGGCGCACGCGGGTCTCGATCAGCTCCTTGATCTGCTCGATGATCTCGGCGTCGGCCGGGTCCTCGTCCACCGTGGGCGCGTCGTCGATGTGGATTCCGGCGGCCGTGCCCGCCGTGAACAGGAGCGCGCCGCTGACGAAATGGTCGAGCAGGGTCTCGAGGATGATGGGTTCGAGGTCGGTCCAGGAGACTCCGGGCGCGGCGGTCACCGAGACGAAATCGGTGCCGAAGAACACCCCTTCGACCATGCCGCTGGCGAACAAGGCCGCCGCGAGTGGCGACGCCTGGGCCGCGTCCGCATCGGGAAAGTCGCGCGTTCCAGCTTCCATCACCTTCTGACCGGGCAGGAACTTGCGCGTCGCTGGGTTGGGCGTCTGCTCTGTGCGGATCAGCATGAGCTCGATGTGGCCTTGGCAGGCGCTGCGTTCAAGGCAGGGCCAACGCCCGCTGTCGAGCCAAGCCGCTCATCGGGTCTTAAGGCAGTATCTCCACGCAAGCACGAAATGGCAGAACCAGCTTCGTCTTGCCGTCATCGCTTTCGATCTCGATGTGGTGGCTGAGCGTGATCTTACCGTCGGATTGCACATCATCCGCCATGATGGCGCGGCACGCTTCGGTGGCTTCAACCTTGGCGGCTTGGACCGTCGGCAGTTCCATGCCCACATCGTCGTGGACGCTCACCGAATTATGCAAATGGAAAAAGAAACGGGGCATTAGGCTGCTCCTGTGAACGCGGAGCAACCGATACTCGGGCGTTTAAATAGAGGTGGTGTGCAGATGAGCGCCGGCTAGGCGCTGCGGTTCTCTGGTCGGGTGTCTTGTGCGCCTGGCATGGGCTGGAGCTGAGCCCTTCACCGCCTTTTGCGCACGCCTCTGTTCGAGGAGCTGCGAAGCGAGATCGAGCGCCTCCAGTCGTGCTACCTTCCGGCGCGAGCACCAAAGCTCCAACGCGAGCCCGCCTCGCCTGGCCTCTGCCAGCGCACGGCCTCGCGGTCGTCAGCGGCATCAAATTCCTCGAACCGCTCAATGTGGCCCGAGAAGGTCCGCATGATATAAAGCCGGTAGTAGCTCATTGTCTCTGCCCCACGTTTGTGGCTGGAGCGCGACGAATGTCTCTCAGGCGCCAATGTGCCGAATCGGATGGCGATTGCACCACCTTACACTTCGAGCGAGGATTCGCCTAATTACTTCTACATAAAGCAATATTCGCCCGCGCCCACCGAGACCAAAGCCCCAATTCGCCGCACTTTCTGCTTTCGACTGCTGCCCCGATATTGGCAGGACACTTGTCAGCTTCCATCGTACCGCCCACTTGTCAGCTGATGCGTGAGATCCTCTACATTGTTGCTTTCGTTGCGGCGCTGTCCCTCCTTGCCACGGCTGTCGCCTGGTGGAGAATCTACCGGGACCCTCGCGACGATCTGACCGTCGCCGGCCCCGTGTCGGGACGTTTGAAGCCTGCGGCGATGCTCACGGCCGTGTCCCTGGGTCTGTGCGGCCTTGCAGCGCTCCTTGCCGTCATCACACGGATAGTGCTTTTGTAGATAAGGGACGGCTGTTCCTGGCTGACGTGTGGCATGTCACGCGCCATTCATGCGCAAGATCCTAGAAGGTCGGATCACTGAGATCGCACCGAGCGCCCTGTGACAGAGAGACACTCCAGTGCTCTCGCTCGCAGGAGATGATCGTGGAAAAAGCATATTGGCTCAGCCGCCAGCGGGAGGCTTTGAGGTCCGCCAAGACCGCAGGCAATTCCGAGGCACGGTTGATCCACTACGACCTGGCCGGCCGCTATAGTGTGAAGGCCAATTCAGCTGAGGCACGGGGGGTAAACCCCGATAGTGCGCTGCCTCTTTCCATGAATGATGTGAGCAGCGATGGGGCGGGGCCGAGGTGAGGCAGCCGCCGCTCGCCGGGCGTCAAGTCGCCCGCACCATGGGCACCCTTCCAACGAGCGAGGACAACATGGTCAATTCTTACGCGCTGTTTGTGCGAAGAGCCCTGATCCTGTGCGCTGTTGCAGTGCCGATTGTGGGGCTCAACATCTTCGCATCTTCCCAGAATAATGACGCGATCCTCTATTGGTCCGTTGCCAGTACGCTCACTGCCACTCTGTTCGGCAGCGCGTTCATCCTCTGGACGGCGAACATCCTCTGGCCCATCACAGCGGCGGTGCTCCGCCCGCAATCCAGCGGGTGATTGCAAGCGCGACGATCAGGCACAGCAGCGCGACCCACCGTCTGGCCGGGCGCATCGGCTCCGTCGGGGGGTCGAGCTGGGCGTGGCCGGTGATCATCGCGCGCGTGAGCCGTTTGCCGAGCGCGAGGCGGTAGGACAGCACCGCGGCGACGTGTAGCGCGATGAACGCGAGGAGCACGTCGAAGACATCGTCGTGTAGCTCATGGACAAGGTCCGAGGCATCGAAGCTGATCAGCGGGGCGAGTGGGCCTTCGACAAGGCCGTCGTTGTCGCTGTTGAACAGGCCGAGCACGGTCTGCGCGCCGATCAGCAGCAGGAGCGCAAGAACGCTGAGAGCGCCAAGCGGCGTGTGGCCGATCGCTCGCCAGCCGTGCATGCCGCGCACATAGGCGAGAACGGTGCGCGGGCCGCGCACGAAGCTCGCAAAGCGCGCGGTCGAGCTTCCGACGAAGCCCCACAGCAGGCGGAAGATCAGCAGCGTCAGGATCGCGAGCCCCGACCAGATGTGCCAATCCAGGCGCTCGGTCTCCGCGGTCCACCAGCTGAACGCGATCAGCGCGACCAGCAGCCAGTGGAACAGGCGCGTTGGCAGGTCCCAGACCGGAACCTGGACGCGCTCGGGAATCGGCCGATCAGTTCTCCTCTTCACGGTAGAGGTCGTGGCACGCCTTGCAGCTCTTGCCGAGGTCGGCGTTGGCGGCGCGGATGGCGGCGATGTCGCTGCCTTGGGCCGCCGCGTTGAACGCCTGCGCGGCCTGCTCGAAGGCGCGAGACTTGGCCGCGAAATCCTCGGGCTTCTGCCAGATCTGGGGCAGTGCGTGAGTCTTGCCGGCCTCGGGACCGGTGCCCGGCGGGAACCAGCCTTTCACCTCGGGCGCCAGGCGATTGACCGTGGCCGCACTTGCGCGCAGGCGCGCAAGATCGGGAGAGTCGCTCTTCAGTTCGCGAGTGATGACTTTCATCTCGTCGCCGATGTCTTCCATGCCGTCGTGGCGGACCTTCATCAGCCGCTTCGCCTCGTCGCCCGAGACAGCGGCGCCGAGCGGCGCGGCTCCGGCCGGGGCGGCGGCGTTTGCCGCAGGAGCCGGGCCCGGCGCGGTGTTGGCCGCTGCTTCGCCGGTCTCCTCGTCGGTCGCCTGTTCGCGGCACGCGCCGAGGAGCGAAACGGCGGCGAGGGCAGTGAAGATGGTGTTGCGCATGCTTGCTCCTATTCGGCGTTCGGCTTCTGCCAGCTGTCGTCGATCATCCGGATGATTCCAGAAAAATCCTTCGAGCCGCCGCCCCGGTCCTCCAGCCTCGCTTCGACGTCCTCGGCATTGCCGCCCTATGGCGTGTAGCTGTAGCCCTGGTGCGCCGCGTACATAGCGAGGTTCTGTTCCTTGAGCAGCGGCGCGGCCGCGAACCCGCCTTCATAGTCGTGGTCTGCCGGCGTCTCCGGGCCGACGCCTGGGACCGGGCAGTAGCTGGTCATCGACCAGCTCTGGCCCGAGGCTCTCGAGGCGATGTCGAAAAAGGTCTGCGCCTCGAGCCCGAGCTTCGGGCGAGGCGCAACGCCTCGCAGGTGGCGATCATCGTCGCGCCGAGTATCATGTTGTTGCAGATCTTCGCCGCCTGGCCGGCGCCGGCGCCGCCCGCGTGGATCACGGCCATGGGCTCGAGGATCGGCCGCGCGCGCTCGAACGCTTCCGGCGAGCCGCCGACCATGAACAGCGTGCCTCCGGCGGCCGCGGCAATGCCGCCCGAAACGGGCGCGTCGACCATCGTGTAGCCGCGGCCGGCGGCTTCCTGCTCGATGGTGCGAGCGCTCGCCACGTCGATGGTCGAGCAGTCGATCAGCAAAGCGTCCGTCGGTGCGTGGCCCAATACCTGGCTGCGGTAGACGTCGACCACGTGCTTTGCCGCGGGGAGCATGGTGACGACGGCTTGCGCGTCCGCATGCCTCCTGGAGTCGATCCAGCGCGGGCGCAGCCCTGCTCGGCGGCATGAGCGAGCGCTTCCTCGCTGAGGTCGAACGCGCGGACTTCGTGCCCCGCCTTGACGAGGTTCGGCGCCATCCCGCCGCCCATGTGGCCGAGGCCGATGAAAGCAATGCGTGCCATGTAGGCCTCCTCAGCGCCCGTCCATTGACCCGGCCGCTTGTCGACGAAGGCGGTCATGCCTTCCTTCTGGTCCCTGCGTGCCGAACAGGCCGTGGAACAGGCGGCGCTCGAAGCGGATGCCTTGCGAGAGCGGATCTCGAACGCGGCGTTGACCATCTCCTTGACCGCGATCGCCGCGAGCGGCGCCATTGCCGCGATGCTTTCCGCGGTCTTGAGCGCCTCGTCGAGCAGCTGGTCGGCGGGGACGATTCTGGCGACGAGGCCGGAGCGCTCGGCTTCGGCCGCGTCCATCATTCGGCCGGTCAGGCACATTTCCATCGCCTTCGCCTTGCCCAGCGCGTGCGCCATGCGCTGCGAGCCGCCCATGCCGGGCGTCACGGCGAGCTTGATTTCCGGCTGCCCGAACTTCGCGCTGTCGGCGGCGATGATGAAGTCGGCCATCATCGCGACTTCGCAGCCGCCGCCGAGCGCGTAGCCCGGCGACCGCCGCGATCCACGGCTTTCGCGTGGCGGTGACCTTTTCCCAGCCGGCGAAGAAGTCGGATGAATACATGTCGGCGAACAGCTGCTGCTGCATCTCCTTGATGTCGGCGCCGGCGGCGAAGGCTTTTTCCGAGCCGGTGAGGACGAGGCAGCGCTGCGAGGGGTCGGCGTCATAGGCGGCGAAGGCGGCGATCAGCTCCTTGAGGACCTCGCTATTGAGCGCATTGAGCGCCTGCGGGCGGTTGAGGGTGACGAGGGTCACCGCGCCGCGCTGCTCGACGAGGATGGTGCTGGTGTCGGTCATTGGGCGGTCTCCGGGAAAGGCGTCCAGGCTTCGCTGTCGGGAAGCGGCGCGAACAGCACGTCGAGCATCTCGTCGCTGACCTCTTCGGGCGTCGGCGGGTCCCAGCGCGGCTCGTTGTCCTTGTCGATCAGGAGCGCGCGCACGCCCTCGCGGAAGTCGTGGGTGCGCACCACCCGGCCGGCCAGCGCATGTTCGGCGCGCATCTCGTCGGCGAAGCTCGCGCGGGTTGCCCCTCCGCGAGCAGCCGGAGCGAGACCTTGCACGACAAGGGGCTCTTGGTGCGCATCGTCGCGAGCTCGGACCGTGCCCAGTCGCTTTCGTCGGCCTCGAGCGCGGCCTCGATCTCCTCGAGCCGGTCGGACGCGAATAGCCTGTTGATCGCCGCGAGGTTCGCCGCCATCCTGGCGTCCGGCGCAGGCTGCGAGACGGCGCCCAGCGTCCCCTGGATCCGGCTCGGTGCCTTGAGGATGCGCTCGACCAGCTCTTCGAGCGCGGCGTGGGGCACGTAGTTGGTCGCAAAGCCGAGATAGACGCAGTCGGCCGCGTCGAGCCGCGCTCGGTCAGCACCATGTACTGGCCGACGCGGCCCGGCGGGCGGGTCAGGTGCCAGCCGCCGCCGACATCGGGGAACAGGCCGATGCTCGTCTCCGGCATCGCCAGGCGCGTGTTCTCGGTCGCGACGCGGTATTGGCATGGAAGCGAGATGCCGACGCCCCCGCCCATGGTGATGCCGTCCATGATCGCGATCGTCGGCTTGGGGTAGGTGAACAGCAGATGGTTGAGGCGATATTCGCTGAAGAAGAAGGCTTTTGCGTCGCTCGCGTCCTCGGCGCCGCTACGCGCGAGCATCACCACGTCGCCGCCTGCGCAAAAGCCGCGGCCGGTCGCGTGGTCGACGAGCACTGCCTGCACTTGCGGGTCGCTGCGCCACTTGAGCAGGGCCGCGCTCATCGTGTCGCACATCTCTCGCGTGAACGCATGGATCGCCTTTGGGCGGTTGAGGCGCAGCCGGCCGACGTTGCGCTCGACGGAAATCAGGACGTCGCGGGTCACTGCCGAAGCATATCGCGGCTGACGATTACCCGCATGATCTGATTGGTGCCCTCGAGTATCGAATGGACGCGAAGGTCGCGCCAGAAGCGCTCGATCGGATAGTCCATCAGATAGCCGTAGCCGCCGTGGAGCTGCAGCGCGCGATCGACGACCGAGGAGCCGGTGTCGGTCGCGAGCCGCTTGGCCATCGCCGCGAACCTGGTCTTGTCGGGCGCATTGGCGCTGACCTTCACCGCGGCCACATAGAGCAGGTAGCGTGCGGCCTGGAGCTCGGTCTCCATGTCGGCGAGCGTGAACTGGGTCGCCTGGAAGTCGGCGATCGGCTGGCCGAACTGCTTGCGGTCCTTGGTGTAGTTGACCGCTTCGTCGAGGCAGCGCTGAGCGCCGCCGAGCGAGCAGGCGCCAATGTTGAGCCGGCCTCCGTCGAGGCCCATCATGGCGATGCGGAAGCCTTCGCCCTCGGCGCCGACGCGGTTTTCGACCGGCACTCGGACCTCGTCGAAATTGACCTGTGCCGTCGGTTGCGAATGCCAGCCGAGCTTCTTCTCCTGAGCGCCGAAGCTGACGCCCTTCATGTCCCTTTCTATGACAAGCGCAGTGATGCCCCTGGGGCCCTCCTCCCCGGTGCGCACCATGGTCACGTAGATCTCGTTCTCGCCGCCGCCCGAGATGAAGGCCTTCGAGCCGGAGACGACATAATGGTCACCGTCGCGCACGGCCCGGGTCTTGAGCGCCGCCGCGTCCGAACCCGACGAGGGCTCGGTCAGGCAATAGCTGCCTATCCGCTCCATCGGGATCATCGACGGCAGGTACTTCTGCTTGACCTCGGCGGAGCCGAAGCGGTCGATCATCCACGCGGACATGTTGTGGATCGAGATGAAGGCGCTGGTCGAGGGACAGCCATAGGCCATCGCTTCCATGATCAGCGCCGCCTCCAGACGGCCAAGCCCGATCCCGCCGGCTTCCTCGCTGACGTAGATCGCCCCGAACCCGAGCTCGGCGGCCTCGCGGATCGTGTCGCGCGGGAACACATGCTTCTCGTCCCATTCGGCCGCGAACGGGACAATCGCATCGGCCGTGAACTTGCGCGCCATCTCCTGGATCTGGAGCTGGTCCTCGGTAAGCTCGAACTGGTGCATGGCCGCGGCGTCTAGCGGGAGAGTGCCTGCTCTGCCAGTCCCGGCAGCCAATGAACCATTTTGCTCGAATAGGCGGCCCAGCTACGGGGGGCGGAGAGGGTGGCGCGCCCTTCCGAGCGCAAATTCGTACCGGGCCTTGTCGGTCTCGCGGCCATGAACCTTCGCCGCGGTTGTGCTTTGGACGGACAAGCAGATGAGACAGGCAATTCTGCTCCTGACCCCCCTGCTGGCGGCGTGCGGCGGAGGCGGAGGCGAGACCGGCGAACGCGACTCCCGCGGCGCCGTGCAAACGGCGGAGCTCACCGGCCTTTACGAAGCGCGCGGCCAAGGCGGGCAGGGCGATCGAATGTGCATGGTCTCGGAGCCCTCGGCCGCAGCGGGGTTCGGGATCGTCATCGAGGGGCCGAACGGCAGTTGCGGCGGCGCGGGCGAGGCAGTGCTTGCGAACGATCGACTGCGCCTCGTGATGACCGGGGACGAGCAATGCGTGATTGAAGCGCGGGTCGAGGGGACGCAGGTGGCGTTCCCCTCCACCGTTCCCGAAGGCTGCGCTTATTATTGCGCTCCAGGCGCGACGCTTTCGGGCGCACGCTTCGAGAAGACCGGGGGCACTGCCGAGGACGCAATGCGCGCACTGGACCTGGCGGGCGATCCGCTCTGCCGTTGAGCGCGCCGCACCCACGGGCGCCACGCCGCCGCTTAGGCGAAGCCCCGGTTGCAGGGCGAGCTCGCGCCGCGGCCGTCGGCGCCCCATTTGCGGAACCCGCTGCTGTCAACGTGGAACCGCGAGCCGCTGTAGAAGCCGAGCCCGGTGCTATACTCCGGACCGCGTTGAGCATGGGCGGTGCAAAGCCGCGCAACCATGTCGCCCTGGGCGATTTGAGCAACCGGAACCAGGTCCATCGCGAAGAACATGCGGTGCGTCGACCGGGGCCTGCCGTTCGAGCAGCCGTTCAGATGCTCGTTGCGGAAGCCCGAGAGAGCCTCGACCTCGCCAATCGCAGGCCTCACCTCGTTCTTCACGAACGCGAGGGTGCGGACGATGTTTTCCCACTGCCGGGCGGGAGCCACCTCGAACCGGTCAGCGCTGCACTGGCGCCACGACGAAGAGGTGCGGACGATCTGCCACACCGGCACCACGTCCTGGACCTGGTTCCGGGCCAGGAATGTGCGGAACGAGCGCACGCTCTCCCGATTCTCGGGCGACTGGGCGAGCCACGCGAGATAGTCGGCCTTCGACTGGCCGGGCGCAACGCTCTGCGCGCTGGCGGTGGTCGGTGTCAGGGTCGCGGCCGCTGCGATGGCGGCGATGAGAATGCGCTTAAGAATGATTTTTCCCCCGATTGATCCTGGCTGCGGCGCTCCTGTCGTAGGGGCCTCAACCTCTTGTTTTCGATACGATTTTCGGGCTTAATCCGACCTGAACCCAAGGATGCCTGCGATGAGGCAGCACAGCGAAAAATGTGTCGCGCCCGGCAGGATTCGAACCTGCGACCCCAAGCTTAGAAGTTTTGTGGTTGGTTTTTCAGGGCGTTTCATCGCAATTCGATGAGCCGCAGGAAACTGCCACTATTTCCCCTCCCATTCGTGCGGCTGCTGTTCGCAACGCTTCAAAGACGGAATGAGGTCGCGCGGCTGCCGTGGGCAGAGCTTCACCAAGCAGAGGCTCGGTGGCACATGGAGGGCGATCGGGCGAAGAATGAAGAGCCGCACCTGGTCCATCTGAACGCGCGCGCTCTGACAGAGCTTGACGCTCTCGGCTGGAAGCGACGTGGGCTAGTCCTGTCCACAACCGGCTCAACGCCCATCAGCGGCTTCTCAAAGATGAAGCGCAAGCTGGATGCGGCCATGCTGCCGATCCTTCAGGACATGGCCGACAAGCGGGCTGCTGTTCTTGGTGAAGAATCTCATCCGGTCGGCGTCGATCGCTGGACGCTGCACGACATACGGCGCAGCGGGACAACCGCGCTCCAGGCGCTCGGCTTCCCGGTCGAGGTCACGGAGAAGGTCATCAACCACAAGAGCGGCGAGGTTTCGGGGATCAGGGCCGTCTATAACCTGTGGACCTATGAGCCGGAGAAGCGGGCCGCGCTCGATGCATGGGGCACCTATCTCGACAAACTGATCGCGGGTGCCGATGCGCCCAATGTTGTTCAGCTCGCGGCAGCGCGAGCGTGAACGGTGGCGTGGCTAGGGTAGCTCCCGAAGAGCCGGATTTCCGCTCCGGCCTGCCGCGTCACTCTGCTCTGCGGATCGCCTACGGAGGGCGTGAATGTCTGACTCGTTTATGGTGACCCCGGCAGAAGTGGTTCTGCCCTCGCTCACTCCCCGGGAAGTGGCGCATGCGCTCTCAACAGCGCTGGGTGCCCCTCCTATGATTAAGCGCCTGAGCGGCGACAGTCTGGTTGTTTACTACGCTGGGCAAATCGAGTTTGAGGATCAGCCCGGCGTAATCAGAGCCTCCGCCGAAGCTGTGCGGGATGCTCTGATTCAGGGCACTTGGCTTCGGTCCTACATTCAAGTCCCTGCTAGCGGCGCATTCTTCCGCATTCCCACTGGGTATTGGGTGATGAAGTCCGGCGTCGAGAACCCCTGGAGTGTGCTCGAGACGCTGGATCGCTTTCCTCACGCTGCCGGATTCGATGACAGTATGGTCGGCGAGCCAATCCACATTCCCGAGAAGCGATCTTCCAGCTTCATCGCCCAAGTGATGGCAAGCCTTCGGGGTACGAAGCCCGAGGGGGTTGAGGCGCCTCCTGTTGAGCCGCGTGTTCGGCCCAACGGGGACGACTTGGTAAAGTGGGCGTCGGAGTGGGTGGATGCTGGTCGGCCCATACGTCAGATCACTGCGAAAGAAATAGCAACGAGATGGCCAGGCAGAAAGCGTCCGACAATCAAGGAGGCGCGAGAGGCGGTGACTGTGGAGTCACACAAGCGGGGCATTGAGGTGCGCCCCGGTCGCCCGGGTCCTAAATGTTAAATGAGCTAATGTGTCGCCTTTTGTGACACTAAATAGTGCAACATTACCGCACAATTCATTGGCTCGTCGTCTCCTGATCTACTTTCGCCCTCGTTCCGATACGCGCTTTTGCGTTCGGCGGCTGAGGGCAGTTCGATGCGAAACGATGATGATCTTCTAACAACGGAAGAGATGGCAGAGGTCCGCGGCGTTCCGCCCAGCCGTCTGCACAAGGAGCGGCTGACCGGCATCGATTGTCAGCCATTCATCAAGGACGGTCACCTGGTCCGCTACCGGTGGGGTGACTATCGGGAGTGGTTGCGGGCTCGCCCCCGTGCAACCTCCACTTCGCAGTCGGTCGCCGCGTGACATGCGCGACCATCTTGGGCTGCGGCCCCGACGAGAAAAGGCGGCCAGTGGGCCTGACCGCCTCTCTCTTACCGTGCCTAACCTCTCCGGTCTGGGCATCCCCCTCACTAACGATGAGATCCGCGAGACGCAACGCTTCGCCCAGTCCCTCATCGCTGCGATCGAGGCGTGGCAGCACCGCGAGAAGCGGCGCCGCGAAGGGTGGCGGCGATGAGCGCGCTGGATCCCGGAACGCAGCGTCGGCTGATCGCAGCCGCAAGATTGCTCGAGAGCGACAAGCCGGGCGAGCGGCAGGCGGCAACCGAAGCCATGCTTAGACTTCTCCCTCAGGGCATGACCGTGGCGGATTTGCTCGAGAGAGCAATCTCGCCAGTTGCGCCAATCAGAAGGGTCGAGCATTTCCGGCCAACGCGCAACCAAGCGCCCGAGCCTTTCACGCTTCTTCGGCGCTGGCAGCACAAGGCGCTGATGCTCCTGTCGTTCCCGGAGATGTTGAACGATCGCGAGTTGGAGTTTGCGCAGGACATGCGGGTCCGCCGCGATGAGCCGACGCAAAAGCAGATGGCGTGGCTGAACAACTTGGCCGCCCGTGTCGAAGCGAGAACGGCAGCATGAGCGCCGTCGACTTTGCCGCGGTCAAAGCGGTGCAGCTCTCAGCGGTTGTCGGCCAGTCCGTGCAGCTCAGACGGAGCGGTCACGAGTGGATCGGATGTTGTCCGTTTCACCAGGATCGAACGCCTAGCTTCACCGTCAGCGACGCCAAGGGCTTCTACCATTGCTTCGGATGCGGTGCTCACGGCGACGCAGCGGACTTCGTGGCGGCGCTCGACGGCTGTGGGCTTCGCGAAGCTGCGCCGCGTTCGGGTGCTGGTGATCTGCCGGCATTCACAAATCGGACGACATCTGCCGTTTTGCCCGACAAGGCCGAAACCGTTGATGCCGCACGGCGCATCTGGCGGGAGGCCATACCAATCAAGGGCACGCCGGCCGAAGCTTATCTATGGGGCCGCGGCATTCATGCGCCGCTGCCTCCGACGTTGCGGTTCGCACGGTTGCGTCATCCTGAGGGTGGGGTTCACCCGTGCCTGGTCGCGGTGGCTATCTCTCCGGAGCGCACGTTCGCAGGGATTCAGCGCACCTACCTGACTGATGCCGGGCTGAAGGCCAGCGTCGAGCCGGTGAAGATGTCGCTGGGCAGGATCGGGGGCTGCGCGATCCGTCTCGCCCCTCCTGCTGGCGAACTGATCGTCTGCGAGGGTGTCGAGGACGGCCTCACGCTTCTCCAGGAGCTCGGGCGCGGCGTGTGGGTGGCAGCCGGGGCTTCCATGCTGGCGTCGATGCGCTTTCCGCCGATCGTGCAGTCGGTCGTGATTGCCGCCGACAACGACACTGCTGGGGAGCGCGAAACCCAGAAAGCGGCTTCGGCCTTCAGTGAGCGCGGCCTTCGCGTTCGCGTCATGCGCCCAGCGGCCGGCTTCAAGGACTTCAATGAAGAGTTGCAGGGGGGGCCGAAATGAGCGGTGCTACCATGAAGGACCGGCTGGATAACGCCGAAGTGTTCGAGTTCCGCCAGCCGTTCGCGGCTATTGGGTTGGATGAACTGCTGTCGCGCCAATTTCCGCCTAAGGAGATGCTGCTGGCGCCTTGGCTCCCGTGCAAGGGAGTCGCCATGGTCTTCGCCCCCCGAGGCGTGGGAAAGACGCACTTTGCTCTGGGCGTCGCTTACGCGGTGGCGAGTGGCGGATCGTTCCTGGGCTGGCGCGCACCCAATTCTCGCAAGGTGCTGGTCATCGACGGTGAGATGCCTGCGGCTGCACTCCAGGAGCGGTGGGCAGAGATTGTAGCCAAGAGCGAAATGTCTCCTCCGAGCGGCGATGACGTGCGGATCCTCGCCTCCGATCTGTCCGAGTTCGGGCTGCCCGATCTCTCGACCGAGAAGGGGCAAGAGGCGATCTAGCCGCATATCGGCGATGCCGAGCTGATCGTCGTGGACAACCTCTCCACACTGGCCCGCACCGGCAAGGAGAACGAGTCAGAAAGCTGGGGCCTGATCCAGGCTTGGGCGCTCAAGCAGAGGCGAGAAGGCCGCTCGGTCCTGTTCGTCCACCATGCCGGCAAGGGTGGTGAACAGCGCGGCACATCCAAGCGCGAAGACATCATGGACTCGGTGATCAAGCTGTCGCTGCCTTCTGACTACAGCCCGGTCGATGGCGCTCGGTTCGTCGTGCAGTTCACCAAGTCGCGCGGCTTCTCAGGGCCGGATGCCGAGCCTTTCGAGGCGGCGCTTCGCGATGGCGCATGGTCCATGAAGTCACTGGAGGATGTTCGCACCGCGCAGATCCTCGAACTGCACGGGGAGGGGCTCAACCAACGCGACATCGCATCGGAGGTCGGCTGTTCGGCGGCCACCGTAAACCGGGTGATCAAGCGCTCGAAGGTGGGAGACTGAACCATGTCGCTCAAGGCCCTGGCCAGTGAAACTCTTGCCCGGCTGCGAGCTGGCGAGATGGGGCATGAAACAATGAATGAAACACAGTTGAAACAGGTGAAACAGGCTGAACCTTGTTTCACGGATGGCAGCCAGCGTTTCACCCCTGTGAAACACGATGAGCGGCAGAAAACCTCAAAAACGAACTTCTGTTTCACTGTTTCACTCCCTAGGGGTGAAACACATGAAACAAGCCTGCCGGATAGCGTGGTGGCGGGCTTGGCTCGATTGCGGGTCGCCTCAGTTCCGAAGGGTGTGCTGGTAGAGCCGTGGGCGGCGGCGGTGGGCGCGCGCAGCGGCTAGCAGAGGACGGCTGGGCTGGTCGCGCACTGGCGCTGGGCTGGACCGAGCTGGACTCTCCTTCGGTGCGGTCACTGATCCTGATGGTGACTCTGCGGCAGATGGTCTGGCCGTGAAGCTCAATGGCCGACGGGTCCTGGCGATCGGTGAAGGCTTTGCGACCGTAGACGATGCCAACGGTGGCCGGTCGTATCTTCACCGCGGCGATACTAGCTCCGGGCGACTGTTGTGGAGTGGGGCGAATGACTGAACCGATAAATAGCGGTGGAATATCGGCTGGCCGGAATGAGGATGGCACCTTCGCGCCTGGAAATGCCGGCGGCGGCAAGCCCCGGGGGGCCCGCCCCAAGGTTACTCGGGCCGTCGAGGAACTGCTGGAAGGCGAGCACGAGGCGCTCACGCGCAAAGCGATCGAGAAGGCGCTTGAGGGTGACATGGCTGCGTTGCGTCTTTGCCTGGAGCGGATAGCACCGCCCAGGAAGGACGCGCCGGTCTCCGTCGCGCTTCCTCCGGTCAAGTCTGCTGCCGACGCCGTCGGCGCATCTGCTGCGCTTTGAGCGCCGTCGCTGCTGGCGAAGTCACTCCCGATGAAGCGGCTCGCGTCATGGTCCTGCTGACGGCGCACAAGGCCATCGTTGAGGCCGGGGACCTGGAGAGCCGCATCACAGCATTGGAGAAAGCGAAATGACGCAGCTTCGAAAGCGCGTGGAAGGCCTGGAGACGAGGCCCTGCCGCCGATGGCGCCGCGTGAGTTTCACATCATCGGCATGGAAGACGGCCCAACAGAAGCGGAGGCTATCGCGCGCTATGGTCGGCCGATCGGGCCCGATGACGACATTGTCTTCCTGGTCGGGAGGAAGCCCTCGACATGAAGCGGCTTAATACGCGGGTGGCGGACCTAGAAGCCAAGCGCACACCGCCTTTCGGTCGGACGCACTCGATAATTCAGCGCGTTGGACACACGCAGGATGAGGCAATTGACGCTTATGGTCGCGCCCTAATTGGTGAGGATGATCTGCTCATCATCAACGTGATCGTGGCGCCCAATGAAGCGGCTTGATGCGAGGGTGGCAGATCTGGAGGCCAAACACATTCCGTTGAAGCGCGTTCGGGTGCGGTGTCACGAAGGGCAAAGCCAGGAGGAAGCGATCATCGCTGCCGGGTACGATCCGAACGACGAGGGGCTTTTCATCATAGTCCGCACGCTTGTCTCGCCGCGCTTCAAACCTGATCCGAGTTCGAGCTAATGTCCGCTTTCGACCCAAAGCGGACATTCGGCAGCACCAAGACAATGACTGTCGTTGCTGGATCGTTGCTCGTGCAGTATCCGCTCGTGAAGTTGCCATCGCAGCAGGGGGCAGTGGATGAGTGCACAACAGATTACCGTCTCGACGACGGTCCCGATCACGCCAGAGCGTGCATGGCAGCTCTACACTGACCCTCGTGAGGTCACTCATTGGAACTTCGCCTCCGACGACTGGCACTGCCCGTCGGCAAGTGTCGATCTGCGGGTCGGCGGAACGCACACTGCTCGCATGGAGGCCAAAGACGGAAGTGTCGGCTTCGACTTCGAGGGAAGATACGTTGAAGTCGATGCGCCGCGTTCCCTCACGCTTATGCTCGGCGATGGGCGGAAGTCGCGGACGACCTTTCACCCTGTAGATGGCGGAACAATCGTCGAGACTACGTTCGACGCAGAAGCTGAAAACCCCCTTGAGATGCAACGTGACGGTTGGCAGGCGATCCTGAACAACTATCGGAAACATGCTGAGCAAGTTTCCGCCAGCTGAGGACTGATCGTCGCACCGCCTGCGCAACTTGAATGTCCGGTTCGACCCAAAGCAGACATTCCGACTGCACGCCAATAGCGAGGTTGGAGCCGTACGCGCAAAGCTGTTAGGCGAAGGCCCCTCCTAACTGGACGACTGACAATGACGGACCACATCAAGCGTCCAGCTCCTCATGCCTGGCACGCGGACCATCTCAGGCTAGCGGTTGAGGCTGCTGGCGTGGCGCTTTGGGCGTGGAATGTGGACGATGATCGGTTCACGATGGACGAGCGAGGCTTTGAGCTTTGGGGACTTCCCTGGAGTGAGACAGTCACCTTCGAAGAACTTTCCCAGCATATCCACCCGGCAGACCGGGATCGTGTGAGAGCCGGTTTCGCCGCCACCCGTGCCGTTCTTGGTGCGTATGAAACTGATTTTAGAATTATTCTAAGCGAAGAAATACGGTGGATCGCCGCTCGTGGACAGGGTGAGGATGTCGGCATCGTCGGGCGGACCATGTTCGGCATCTTCCTGGATGTTACTGGTCGCAAGCAGGCTGAAGAAGGTCACGAACTGCTCGCCGGCGAAATGAGCCATCGGGTGAAAAACCTGCTCGCGATCGCTGCCGGTCTAACGTCGATCACCTCCCGCACGACAAATTCGACAGAAGACATGGCACGCGAACTAATCCAGAGGCTTACGGCCCTCGGACGCGCACATGACCTAGTCCGGCCACTACCCGACACCCAAGGCACTGCGGCATTGCTGGGCGACTTACTCTCAGTACTGCTGGCGCCTTACGATGACCTCGGAGCATTCAGCGGACGCATCCGAGTAGCTGTAGAGCGGATGGGCGTTGGTGAGGCTGCGGCAACAAGTTTGGCAATGGTCGTGCACGAGCTTGCCACCAATTCTCTGAAGTACGGCGCGCTGTCGTCCGATAGCGGCACGCTGGACGTGTCGACGCAATCAACCGGTGATTGCATAAGCCTGATTTGGATGGAGAGGGGCGGCCCCTCCGTTAAAGCTCCTCCAAAACAGGAAGGCTACGGCAGCATGCTAATGCAGCGAAGCGTGTCCAGACAGCTGGGTGGTACAATTGAACACAATTGGCTGGAGGAAGGCTTGGTCGTGACCGTTCAGCTCAGTCGCTCTAAGCTGAGTCGATAGCGACGCCGGCCCTCGGGTCAGTCGGAGGGGCCGCAGGGCTGGCGAAACTTCTCCGCAACCAACGCGATGAGCCGCTCTGCTCGGTACGGCTTGGCGATAAACGTGCCGTGATCCGGCAGCTCATCATCTGATAAGCTCATCGCACCTGATGTGACGATAAGGCCGACCTCAGGGCGAACCTTGTCCACTTCCTCAGCCAGTTCGAGCCCGTTCATTTCTCCAGGCATGTTCACGTCGGTGAACAGCACGCCGATGAGCGGATGGTGGACGAGTGCTTCAAGTGCCTCCTCCGCATCACCCGCCTCCCAGGCGATGATGCCTTCGTCCGCAAGCGCGTCGGCTACCACCATGCGCACGATCGGCTCGTCCTCGACTACAGGAATTTCCTTCTGGAGTGATCGCGTCATGATTGCTCAGCGAACTCGTACCTCAGACCCTCCCCGCCGCCACGACGCGAATCTCCGCAATGTCTGCTTTGCACGCAAAGGCGACTAACCCGTAGGTTCGCTTCGGACCCATTGCGGACATCGCGGCGGCAGTCTCTAAGCTGCAGCCAACGCACCCTCGGAGATCGGCACGATGTCATTTAAGGACCCCAGCTTCCAAGAAAGGATTCGCAGTGCTGCCAAGGCCCAGGAGAAGGCGCTGGAGCGCCTGCGGTCTAAGCCGCCGCTGGACGAAGTGGCCGTAGCCGAGCGTAAGGCCAACCGGGCGGAGCGCGAGACCCGGGTTGCTGAGAAAAGCGCGGCCAAGAAAGCGAGCCTGCAGGCCGCGAAGGACAGCAAGGCCGTTGACGCTGCAGCTAAAGCGGCAATCCCGCCGCCACCCACGGAGGCCGAGCTGAAGGCCGCCCGCGATGCCCGTTACGCCAAGCGAAAGGCACGCAAGTAGGGCCTGGCACCATGCGGCTTTGCTGTGTCTGCTTTCCACCCATTGCGGACATTGGTTTCGAGCCGGAGCCTGGACGAAGCCCGTTCAGCTCAAGCCGAAGTCACTCAGAGAGATCGTGCCGCCAGAGATGATCGCGACCCTCCGCCGTTTCCACCAGGCTTTGCGCCTGCCCGGTAGGGCGCGGCTTGAGAAAGCCACTCTAAAAATTGACGGCTGACGGGCGAGGACCTTTCCGCCACATATGTCGGATGGACTCCATCGTTTCGTCGCGTGATCTCGAAAATGGCCCGGGATCTGGCTCTGCTGGACCGTCTGTTGGTGACGCTTGACGTTGACGTGCAAAGCCTGGCGCTTTGCCAGTAGAGCGCGGGTGGCGACTGATCGGCGAAGCGGTCGACGCGATCATGGTGCATTATGTGCTCGCCGGCACCCACTACATGACCATTCGGGGCTACGAACCTCTCGAGTGTCCCGCCGGCTCAATCGTAGTGCTCCTGCCTGCCCTCCAGCCGCGCGTTTCACTGGACGACGGGCCGGCCGTTGACGTGGTCGCCCGAGAACAGTGCACCCTTACGCGCGAGGGCCTGTTTTTCGTCGATGCAACGAGCGGCGGAACGTACGACCTGCGCTATGTCTCGGGAATCGTGCATGCGAGCCTGTTTGGCTCGTTCGGTCTGTTCGACAATTTGACGAAGCCCGTGGCGCAGCGCGTGGGTGAGCATCAGTTCGTGCAGCAGGCGTTCGGAGTGATGGTGGACGAAGTGGGCAGCCCGAGCCTGGGCGCCCGCGCACTGACCAGCGCTCGGCGAAAGCCTGTCTCGTGCTGATGATCCGGCAGACCCTGGAGAACGGCGGGGAGGAGCTCCATGGTTGGTGCTCTCTCCGACAGGCGGCTGGGCAGAAGCATTGCAGCCGTGCTCGATCGGCCAGGGCTGACCCTCACACGGCCGACAGCATGGCGGAGATCGCGCGGATGAGCCGGGCAAGCTTCTACCGTGCTTTCGCCGAGGCCTTCGACATGACCCCCAAGCAGTTCGTCGCCAAGACGAGGCTTCACCACGCGGCGCAGATGCTTCGATCGACACCGCTTCCAGTCAAGCTGATCGCAGGAAACGTCGGCTTCTCCAGTCGAAGCCACTTCTCGCGCCTTTTCAGCGAGGCTTACGGCGTGGATCCTTCGGAGTTCCGCGCGCAGACACGCAATCGGCCGACCGATCCGCCCAAAGCGGTGCATTAGCCGCGCCACCCCTAGACGCGCGGCTGGCTGTCGCTCGGAGCGTCTCATCGACCCCCTTCAGACATTATGCGCGCGGTGACTACAGCACGGAACGGTGTCGACCCAAGGGCGTTGAAAAGCACCGTACGAGACACTGCTCACCAATCTAAGGGCCCGCCCTAGCCTCCATGGGCGGGCCCTTTTTTCGAGCAGCGACCGCCTTGTGCCTCGGTCAGGACCACTGCCATTGCGACGAGCCGAGGCACCCGGAGGGACTAATGTGAGTTAGGCGGGAATGCGGACGTGAGTATTTCCTGAGTATGTCTGTGCCACCACAAGACGAAAAGCAAAAACTCGGAAACCTGGAACGGGTGAACGCCGAGCTAACCGCAAGCTTGGCGAAGTGCCGGGGGCTGGTGGTCGACTGCCAAGCGAAGTTGGCGGCAAACTCAAACGAACCGCACCTCTTTTTCCCGGCGGAAGACGAGAGCCGCCCGACTTAGCTGTTTCTCGGTCGGCGCTTTCCGGTCACTGATCTACCCAAGTTTCGGGCATACCTCGCCACCGCTTCCTCGCTGCGACCAAGAGCAGTGGCAATCTCGCGCGCTGTTCTGCGCTGCTCAGCATCTCCAGGAGCTGCCGCTTCTCCTCCTCCGTCCAGAGACGCTGGCGACATTCCAAATTACCGACCATGCGCTGACCGGTAAGCAGCCGAGCATCTGCTTTCAATCGATTGCCAGATTGTTGAGCAAGCTATGTCAACTGGATGAGCGAACCTGAGCACGACTCAACCGAAGAGCTGCGCTCATGCGGCGGGTGCTCGGTCGCTCTTGCACTCGTCTTGTTGCCGGGCGTGCTCCTCTCCGTGCTGACAGGTCCGCCTGCCGGCAGAAGAATGGCCCTTCGCTTTTTTCTACGGACTGCTGCTCGCCATACCATTCGCCTACCTCTCGCACTAGCTGGCACCAGACACTGGCTCCCTTGGCTCGTCGCGAGCGTTTTGACGGTTCTGTTCTGGGAGCGTTCACTGCAATCTGATGAAGACGGGAGTGGATGTTCGCTCGGCACTGGTGATGCTCGCCTTCCCATTACTGATCACAGTTAGAGCATGGCTGGCTAACCGCCGCACCTAACGCCAATCTCTTTCGACCCATTGCGCACATTGGCAGCCGCACGTCATCGCAGCCGGCATTTGGTGCCCTCGTAAGCCTTTTTTGGTCCGGCTTCGTGGTGTGTCGCGTCTGAAGGCGACTGGACGTACCTCCTTTGGAGGTATCTCACGCAAAGCATGGGTAAGCTCCGTTTAGAAGGCCTGTTGAGGCACCGCGAGTCGCTCGAAACGGCGCTTCGAACTGAGTCCGGCGCAGTCAGAACACTCGGGCGACGCAGCCAGATGGCCTCGGTACAAATTGGCGAGATCCGCTGCGGACACCACAGAACAGCGCATCGCCAGCATTCAGAAGCGCATTGCCGAGATTGACGATCAAATTGAACGAGGTGATCACGCCTAACGGACGGTGCGGGTTTCCTCATCCGGGCACGTGCTGCCGCCAGTTCCACCCAAAAGTGGCCTTGGAAGGGGAGCCGACCGTAAAGCCGACCCCTTCCTTATCCGACTGACGGGCGGTTGCGTGAGCCCTTAATCCGCTGTCCAGACCGTGGCCCTCGCCGCCGTCAGGCGGTACCTGAAGCCGTGTAAGGCTCGTGCTTTCTTCGTAGAAACTCGTGCTTGGCAAACCTTCGAATGATCGCAGCCCTAAAGGAAAGGCCCGGCGCAACACCTGTCCGACCACGGCGCGCTCCTCAGGTGGCGGCATACCTGCCAATGTCTCACGTCTCATCGCAACATCTCCTTGCCGCCCCTAACCCATGTGAGAAGGTGACGTGCCGCGAGTTGCAGCTGCGAAACGTCAGTCTGCCCACGACAGGAGAGGGAGCGAAGGACGGCAGCAACTTAGGGCCAGTGCCCCAAGTCTGCTTTTCGGAAGCGCGGCTAGACCTCAGCGGAATGTCGTTCGCGAGCAGGCACTGCAATGCGCAGCGTTGAGCGCAGCTCGGCCTGATCGACCAGGGCTTGATACTGCCGCGCCAACTCCTCGTGGATCTCGGCGACATTCCGCCGCTCTGACTTCAAGGCCAGGGCGCGCTCTTCGATAGCTCGCTGGCGATAATATTTAGTGTCGTTGTCGGACATCCCCATGCCCCTGCATTCAGCGGGAGCGCGACGCGATGTCCCCAGTCGCCCTTGCTGAAGTCTCGGCGGCGATGAGGCAGCTTACTCTATGTTGCTCGGACGAGCGAGTTCGGTGCCGACTGCCCGTCACGCATGGCCCTCTCAGCCCTCTGTTCAGCCAGAAACTCATCGATCTGGCGACTGATGCGAGCGCAGCGTTCGTCGCGCTGCTGCTGTGTCTCGGGAATGCGCTTTGGCATGTGGTGCGCGAAAAGCGGCTCATGCGGTGCACTAAATTAAGTGAGGCCGCGTCACCCTTAACTTTCAGGACCGGCGAACGTGTCCGCTAGCGGACGAAGCTGGTGGTCTGCTGGCCATTGTGTCCTTCGCCGACGCGCTGAACGTGACTTCGAGCGAGTGCCCGCCAATTGCACCCACAAAGAAGGGGAGCCGACTACGAAAGCCGACCTCTCTGTCAGACTGACGGCAATACCTCAGGCGATCATAGTCCATCGTCCACGTCGTGCGGTTCGTCCGTTACATTGCCGCCACCCGGATCGCTGACGGGACAGCCGCAGCCGCCTCCTGAGCCGTAACAGAGTGCCCAGAGGCTGAGCCCCTCGTCCTCTGTGTCGGTGGCGTCCTCAAGGTCTGGGTCCCCGTCCTCCAGGTCGAGCCGGTCGATCGCCTGCTCCACAAACCGCTTCAGGAGCGGACGCGGAAGGCTCGGGATCAGAGCAAGCGCGAAGTGGGAGGGCCGGAGCCCTCCCGGAAGTCGTGCGCATGGGTCGCCATCATGCCCTCCCGCTGCTCAGGAGGCGGCGGGCGTCCTTGCGAACGGTGCTGACCCTCTCTCGGCGTCCTCGGCGTCCGCTTCTTCCAGCATCCGTGCCAGCAGCTCGATCTTGAACAGCAGGCACTCATGGTCGGGAGCATCGGTCGCGAGCACAGCTTCCTGCGCGGACGCCCGCTCATCCACCGCTGCGTCAAAAGGCTTTTCCCAGGCGGCATGGTCGCGAAACGCCTCATCCCGGCGCGTGCACCACGTCTCGAAGTCGTCAACAACGCGGTAGGCGTCAGCTTGGCCTGCTTTGCTTCTTCCGGCGTCATGTGCCGCCCCGCAACCACGCGCTGGATCACGATGCTCATGTGCGCGGCTCGGAAGTTACGTTCGCGGCACGCCGCAGCCCAGGTCGTAGCGGCGGAAGAACTCGTCTCGGCGGGGGCATGCTGCCTCCGCGGCGTCGTGAGCTGCCGAGGTGTGAGCGTCGATGCGCTCGTATTCCTCCTCGGCTGTTTTCAATCTAGCGACCGCCCTGTTCCAGGTGCTGCGGTCGGGCTGCGTCGCTGTCTTGGCGATCGAGGCCCCTGCGACGGGAACGGCTGCGGTCGCACCCGCGAGGCCAATACCGATCAGGTTTGCCGGCGGCTGATGGTGTTCTGGCGGTCCATCACAGCCCCGCCTTTCCAGCCAGCTCGGCGTCGGAAATGTGGCTGGCTGCGTTGGGTGCGCGGCCCAGGGCGAGCGCGATGAGTAAGGCCGCTAGAGCCGTCCAGTTCACGGTGGTATGAGGCTTGGTAGCCATGGAAGCTTATCCCTTCCTTTGGTTAGGCTCGCCCTCGGTGTTAGTAGCACCGGGGCGAGCCGCTTTCCCCTTGAAAGCCGCTATAAAATAGCGCCCTATTGCGTCTTGTCAAGACGGTACGTCGCTATTAGTTAGCGCGTTATGAATTACCAACAATGCCGCATGGCCCGCTCCGGCTTAGGGCTTAACATAGCCGACATGGGGAAAGCAGCCGGCGTCCGGCCAATGACGATCAGCAGGCTCGAACGTGGGTTGAAGGTCGCTCCGGGAACAGTCGAGCGGTTGCGCGCGTGGTTTGTTGGCCAGGATGTCGAGTTCATCAACGGCGGCAGGTCCGTTGGGGTAAGGGTGCCTCGGAAGGAACGAGAATGAGCAAGGACGCAATCGACAAGCTCGCGAGCCTCGGTTCGCAAACTGAAGAACAGTTCGCTTTTGCCCAAGAAGTGGGTCGGGCTGACCTGACCCTGACGGCGTTGGCCGTTGCGATTCACGTGCTGGGCAAGGTTCCGCCTGAGCGCGGCCATGACGACTTAAAGGCTATGAAGCTGCTGCTCCATGAGCTTGCCGGGGACGACGCGGAGTTTTGGCGGGATCGAGCGAAACACCTTGTTGATGGAGCCGAGGCGTCGGGACAAGGCCGGAATGCCTAAGCCCCCGACGCCTCCTGATTTGGGGCACTGTCCCGACTGCGGAAAGGTGATCGGCCCGCACAAGGGTTGGTTAGGCCCCGAATGCCAGTGTCATCGGTCGCAACCTAGCGCCCTCCGCGGAGCCCACGGCGTCGGCACTGGAAGTAGCGAGGCGACCTAGAGGGCGGAGTTGGCACCCTGCCGCTGGTGCTCCCGCAGCGTTCCGAGCTTGAGCCGCTCAGTTAGCAGCTCGCGTTGCGCGGCAACCTCTTCCGCAGCAGAGCGAAAGGCGGTGAAGTATCTCGGCTTAGATGTGGTGGAATGGTGCATCGTTGCCTCGTTAGCGCGGACAAGCCTTATGTGCTCGCGTCCAACGCTGCGACCAGGGTCATCAGCTCAGCTGGAAGGCGCGGTTCTACGCTGAAGATGCTGCTTAGAGCGGCACCCCAAGAGCAGGCTGGCCGTGTCGCCATGGGGGCGATCGTGGTGGGTCCAGATACATTCATCGCTAGTTCCTTTTGGCGATCAACGCAGTGAGGCCCTCATCACACCATCGGAAACGATTGGACGTGGCAGGAACAGGCCAAACCAAGCTACCGGGAAGGCGCAGACGGCTGGGCTTTGCCAGCGCGCCTGTTAGTCCGTGCTGGAGCTATTGGCACTAATGGCACTAATGGCAGAAGGCGTGGCTCAGAGGTCCCTGATCGGCGCAATTTGGGCTCCAATCCGGTTCTGCGGATTACGTAGCGATTACGCAGCCTCGTGCCGGCCGCTTCTGCCACGGCGCAATCTAAACCTAAGTCTCTGAAAACGATGGCGCGCCCGGCAGGATTCGAACCTGCGACCCCAAGCTTAGAAGGCTCGTGCTCTATCCGACTGAGCTACGGGCGCGTGCCGGGAAGGTTTAGCTGATTGTCTGGCCGTGCGACAGTTCAGGCGGCGACGGTTTCCAGCAGCCCCTCGAACAGTCGCCGCCCGTCGGTGCCGCCGTGGGCGGGTTCGACCGCGCGCTCTGGGTGCGGCATCAGGCCGAGCACGTTGCCGGCGTCGTTGAGGATCCCTGCGATGCCGCGCGCCGAGCCGTTGACCGCGTCGAGGTAGCGCAACGCGACGCGGCCCTCGCCCTCGAGGCGGTCGAGAGTGTCGGCGTCGGCCTGGTAATTGCCGTCGTGGTGGGCGACTGGGAAGACGACCTGTTCACCGGTCGAATAGCCGCTGGTGAAGAGGCTCTGGCTGTTCTCGACGCGCAGCGGGGCCGGGCGGCAGACAAAGTTGAGCCCCGCGTTGCGCATGAGCGCGCCGGGCAGCAGACCCGCCTCGGTCAGCACCTGGAAGCCGTTGCAGATGCCGATCACCGGAACTCCGCGACCTGCTGCATCGGCCACTGCGCGCATCACGGGGGAACGCGCGGCCATGGCGCCTGAGCGCAGGTAGTCGCCGTAGGAGAAGCCGCCGGGCAGTCCGATGAAATCCACGCGGTCGGGAAGCTCGCTTGTCCGATGCCAAACCATCGCCGGGGCGCGGCCCGTCACCTCGCGAAGCGCAACCGCGAGGTCGCGGTCGCAATTGGAACCAGGGAAGACGATGACGGCGCTCTTCAACGCGCGTCCTCCAGCCGCTCAATCCGGAAATTCTCGATGACCGTGTTGGCGAGCAGGCGGCGGCACATGGCCTCGATGTGCGCATCGCTCGTGCCGTCGGCAAGGTCGAGCTCGATCAGCTTGCCTGCGCGCACGTCGCGCACGCCGTCGAAGCCGAGGCCCTCGAGCGCATGGTGGATCGCCTTTCCCTGCGGGTCGAGAACCCCGGGCTTGAGCGTGACGAAGACGCGCGCTTTCATCTTGAAGTGCCTGCCTGGTCGGTGATGTCCCGCCTATGGCGGCGGCGGGGGAGTGCGGCAAGCTTTACCCTATTTTCACCCGACGAGGGCACTCTCAGGCTCGCCGGGGACCATATCCGGCAAAGTTGGAGGGGGGAGCGGCCATGATCGGACTGGCGGTAGCCATGTTCATCGCCCTGTTCGGGTGGGGCGCGCAATATTTCGGCTGGCACGATCCCGTCGGAAAGGTCCAGCTCGCGCTGTTCACGAGCTTCGTCCTCGGGGCGCTCTGCGGCTACAAGTCGAAGGCCTGAGCGCGCGCGGCTGAACGCGCCCAGGCTTCAAGCCCTAGCGCAGCCGCGCAGCGATTCCCGTCAGCGTCTGCCGAAGCGCGGCCACGCGCTTGCCTGCAGCGGGGTCCGAGCTTGACGGGGCGACGCTTCCTGCGAGCGACGCGAGCCGCGCTGCGAGCTGGCCGTCGCGCGTCCCTGCCTCGACTCGCGCGCTCGCCGGTTCGAGCGCCTGCCTGAGCTCGGCAATGGTGCCGGCGGCTAGGCCGCCGCTGCGCTGAAGCTGGTCGAGATAAGCCAGCGCGACGACCGGATGGTCGGGCCAGGTGACCGGCATCTGCTGCTGCGGGTTGAAGCGATCGCCCTGGTGGTCGGCAAGCGAAGCGGCGGCGATCTCGTTCGCGGTGAGATGCTGGCTCGGGGTGAGCGCCAGCACGTCGAGGCCGCGCACGATCTCGGTCCCGTAGATGCGGCCGCCGTACCAGTAGGTCGACCAGAAGCCGCCCAGCACCAGCGCGTCCTTGTCGATCGGTCCTCGGTCGAAGAAGGCAATCTCGATCGGGCGCATCGAATCGGTGAAGTCGACCACCGAAATGCCGCCCTGGTACCAGGCCTGGACGAAGATATCGCGGCCTGGGACGGGGATGATCGAGCCGTTGTGGGCGACGCAATTCTCCTGCTCGGTCTGGGCTGCGGGAAGCTTGTAGTGGCTGCGGTACCGGAGCTTGCCGTCGACGATGTCGTAGATCGCGTTGGCGCCCCAGTTGGCCGGGTCCTGCGGGCGGCAGCGCGGGCGCGACCCGCCGCCCCATTCGTCGGTGTACAGGACCTTGGTCCCGTCATTGTTGAAGGTCGCTGAATGCCAGTAGGCGAAGCCTGGGTCGGTCACTGCATCGATCCGGCGCGGCCTCCGGGGATCGGAGATGTCGAAGATGATGCCGTTGCCCGAGCAGGCGCCGGCGGCGAGCGAGCGGGTCGGGAAGGTGGTGATGTCGTGGCACTGGTCGGTGCGGCGCGTTTCCTGCGTGCCCTCCCCGTGCTCGCCGCCGCGCCACAGGCCCGCGATATTTCCCGACCGCGGGTCGGCGAAGACGGCGGGGCTGTCGATGATCCGCGAGCGCGACGGATCGGCCACGGGTATCTCGATCACGTCGATTCGGAACAGGGCCGTGCGGGGGTCGCCGGGAACGTCGCCGATGCAGCCGGGGAGCTCCTTTTCCTCGCGCACCGACGAAGTGCCGGAATTGTAGACGATGATCGAGCCGTCGCGGCCTGGGCCCGACACCACCGAGTGGGTGTGCGAGCCGCGGCAGGTCTGCACCTGGCCCACCTGCACTGGAACCGCGGGATTGCGGATGTCGAAGATGCGCAGGCCCCGGAAGCGCTCGCGGCTGACGTCCTCGACCACGCCCTGGCGGCCGCAATCGACGCGGCCGCGGGTCTCCTGCGCCGACATGATGAGCAGGTGGCCGACGATCGACATGTCGCCCTGTCCTCCAGGGCAGATCACGGAGCTGACGAGCTGCGGCGCGCCTGCGGTAAGGCGGTAGAGGTTGAAGCCGTGGTAATTGCCGACCGCCAGCAGGTCGCCCGAGAAGGCCATGTCGGTATTGGCGAAGCCGAGCAGCGGGGAGCGTTCGCCTGCTGCTGCCGACTCCTTCTCGGCCGCGCCTTTGGCGCCGGGCTTCTTCGGCTTCAGGCCCGCGGGATTCGCGGGATCGAAGAAGCCGGTCGGCTTGGGCAGCGAGGCGACCACCCGCATGTTGCCGAGCGCCTGGCCGGCATCACGGAAGCCGGCGGCGAGGGTCGGGCGTCGGTCGTCCGAAAGGCCGCGGAGGAGCTCGCCCATGCGCTCGATCTCCGCCTCCTGCTCGTTGATCACCTCGTTGACGAAGTCGTGCAGGACCGGGTCATAGGCCGAGCCGGGGCGCTCCAGAAGCGCATTGGCCATGTCGATCGCACCTTCGTGGTGCTCGATCATGCCCTCGAGGAACAGCCGCTCGAACGCGGTGCCCTTGGCTGCGGCGAGCGCCGCCATCTGCTGAGGGGTCGCCATGCCCTTCATTTCGCCCGGGCCGTGGGCGGCGTGCATCGCGTGCGCGGAACTGAGGTCGGGCGCGCTTTGGCCTCGCTCGCGAAGCCAGTCCCGCATGAACTTGATCTCGTCTTCCTGGCTCGCGTCGATGCGCTTGGCGACGGCGACGATCGGCGGGCGGCTGGTCCGGCCCTTGACCAGCTCGGCCATCTGCACCGCCTGGTGATGGTGAAGGATCATGTTCTGCATGAAGCGCACGTCGTCGGGCGAGAAGCGCGTGTTGGCGATACGCACCGCTTCCTGCGGGCTGATGGTGACGGTCGGCTGCCCAGGCGCGCCGGGCTGAAGGATGGGAACGGTCTGGGCGGTCGCCCCGCAGGCCACGGCGACGAGCGTGGCCGCAGCCGAGCAACGCAGTGCAAGACGAATGGAAGATGGACGCTGGACAGGCACGTTGGCGGACTCCGGGAATATTGTGCGGAGGGCCGCCTAGCACAGCGAAATGGGAGTCGGAAACGCCCCTGGTCAGCTCCAGTCAGCGTCTGCCTTGGGACGGAGCTCCGCGGCCGCGCGCGTTACGTCATCAAGGTCGACCGGCTCGTCGTAGGGGTCTTCGTCGAGCCTCGTGACTCGCTTCAGCCGCTCCTGCCAATGGTGCAGCCGCTGGACGTAAGGCAGGAATGGCTTGCGCATCAGCGCGCCGCTCGGGAGCAACTCGACGTCGGCAATCCCCATGTGCAGCCATTCGCCACTGTGCCAATCCTGCATGTCGACCGCCGGGAACAGGCAGATGCCGTGGAGGTCCACGCCGCGGTTGACTGCGGCCAGGCACTCGCAGGTCATGTCGTCGAGCCACTCGGGCCGGCCGCCGTGGAGGCCCGAAGTCTCCGCGACGATGCATGGCCTTTTGTATTTGGCAAAGCTCTCCTCGATCAAATCGGCTACCGGCCGAATGCGATCGTCCCCGGGCTCGAGGGGTTTGTTGGGGCCGGTGCTGTGGTCATATTCCATCTGGCCGAAGCTGTAATTGTTGAGGCCGAGGATATCGATCAGCTCGGGGCTGCCGCCAAATTCGGGGTGCTTGAGCCCCGAGATCACATCCCAGGCGATGTACGCGTCTTCGTAGGATTCGCGGTGCGCTTCCTCGGCGAGGTCGGGCCGGTCGCGCGGCGGGACGACCCAGATCAGCGGGTCGATATGGACGAAGCGCGCGTCGGGGAAGTCTTCGCGGATCGCGTTGCAGGCCGCGATGTCAGCCCGGGCAAGCGAGAGGGTGAACTGGCGGCGGAAATCGACGCTTTTGCCGAACGGCGCGCACCACGCCCACTCGCCGCCCATGTAGCCCCAGAAGGTCGGCTCGTTGATCGGCGTGAAGCATAGCGGCCCGTGATGCGCCCGTTCTGCGACATAGCGCGCGGCGGCGCGGGCATAGGCTGCAAAGCGTTCGACGAACGCATCGCTCAGCGGGTCGAGCCCGTCGGGATAGCCGTAATGGCACAGGTCCCAGATCGGCAGAACGTTGTGCCGCTGCTGCGCGTCCAGGAACGGGTCGATGGCCGAGAAGTCGTATTGGCCCTTGCCCTTGTCGACCAGCGGCCAGGCGATCCCCTCCCGGGCAACGGCAATGCCAAGCGGCTCGAGCATCATAATCTTCGTCCGCGTGGACATAGTGCTGCAGCTCGGCCGCGACGTCGCGCCGGCCGCGGTCCTTCCATTCGAAGCTCGAACATTCGAAGCCGGACAGGAAGAAGGTCGGGAAGATGCCGTCGCGCGCCACACCTACACTACGCGCGAACCGCGCTGCGCGTTGCCCCACTTCATCACCTTTTCCAGCCCGGCCTAGCGCCTCCCGCACGCGCCGAGGAGCCAAAATGAGCGAAGTGACCGACAAGCCGGCCGCCACCAGCCCGGTGTGCACCAAGAGGCACGGCGACGTGCTGATGATTTTGGCCAATAACCCGCCGGTGAATGCTCTGTCTGCGGCGGTTCGTCAGGGGCTGGTCGCGGCGATCGAGGAGGCGGAGGGGACAGCGAGGTCAAAGCGGTGGTGATTGCGAAGGCCCGACCTTCTTCGCGGGCGCGGACATCAAGGAGTTCGGCAAGCCGCCGATCGAGCCGCTGCTTCCGAAGGTGGTCGAGCGGATCGAGAATTGTTCGAAGCCGGTGGTGGCGGCGATCCACGGCACCGCGCTTGGCGGCGGGCTCGAGATTGCGCTTGGCTGCCACTATCGCGCGGCCGTACCCAGCGCGAAGCTAGGCACTCCCGAAGTCAGGCTGGGGCTGCTGCCAGGCGCGGGCGGGACGCAGCGGCTGCCGCGCGTTGCCGGCGTGAAACGGGCGCTCGAGATGTGCGCGACGGGCAACCCGCTCGATGCACGCCAGGGGTTCGACTGCGGGCTTGTCGACCGCCTCGTCGAGGGCGACCTGATCCCGCACGCGGTCGCTTTTGCCGAGGAGGTGCGCGACATCCGGCCGCTGCCGAGATCTTCGGAGCGCCAGGACAAGCTGACCGAGTGCGATCCTTCGGTGTTCGACGAATACCGCGCGGCCAATGCGAAGAAGTTTCGTGGCTTCGCCGCGCCGAGGCGATCATCGAGGCAGTGAAGGTGGCATGCGAGAAGCCGTTCGCTCAAGGGGTGGTCGAGGAGCGCAGGCTCTTCGTGGAGCTGATGAGCGGCCCGCAGGCGAAGGCGCAGCAATATTTCTTCTTCGCCGAGCGCAAGGCCGGGAAGATCGACGGACTGCCGGACGAGGTGGTGCCGCGGCCGATCCAGAAGGTCGGTGTGATCGGCGCGGGAACCATGGGCGGCGGGATCTCGATGAACTTCCTTTCGGCCGGCAGGCCCGTGACCATCGTCGAGATGAGCCAGGAGGCGCTCGACCGGGGCACCGGAACCATTCGGAAAAATTACGAAGCGAGCGCCGCCAAGGGCAAGCTCACCAGCGAGCAGGTGTCGAACGCGACCGGGCTTCTGACGCCGACCCTCGACTTCGACGCGCTTGGCGACTGCGACCTCGTGATCGAGGCGGTGTACGAGAACATGGATGTGAAGAAGCAGGTGTTCGGGCGGCTGGATTCGATTGCGAAGCCGGCGCGATCCTCGCGACCACACCTCGTCTTATCTCGACGTTGACGAAATCGCCGCGAGCACTTCGCGTCCGCAGGACGTGGTCGGGCTTCACTTCTTCTCCCCGGCCAATGTGATGAAGCTGCTCGAGGTCGTGCGCGGGGCGAAGACTGCGCCGGACGTGCTGGTCACGGCAATGACGCTGGCCAAGCGCATCAGGAAGGTCGCGGTGGTCGCCGGCGTGTGCCCGGCTTCATCGGCAACGCATATTGATGCCGCGCCAGCGCGAGGCGACCAGGCTCGTGCTCGAAGGCGCGCCTGAGCAGGTGGACCGCGTTCACATCGACTTCGGAATGCCGATGGGGCCCTTCCAGATGGCCGACCTCGCCGGCGTCGACATCGGCTGGCACCGCGACCCGCCGCGCCGAGACCCTGCGCGACGCCCTGTGCGCGATCGAGCGCTGGGGGCAGAAGAAGCTGCGCGGGCTTCTACGATTATGACGAGAAGAGGCGGCCGATCCCCTCGCCGGTGGTCCAGCAGATCATCGAGGAATTCGCGGCCAGGCAGGGCGTCGAGTGCGCGAGGTCTCCGACCAGGTGATCGTCGAGCGCACGCTCTACCCAATGGTCAACGAAGGCGGCGAAGATCCTCGAGGAGGGCATGGCGCAGCGCGCGTCCGACATCGATGTGGTGTGGGTCTATGGCTATGGCTGGCCGGTCTACCGCGGCGGACCGATGTACTGGGGCGACAGCATCGGCCTCGACGTGGTGGTCGAGGGCCTCAGGCGGCACGAGGAGCGGATGAAACCCGAGTTCAGCTTCTCGCAGCTGCTGCTCGACAAAGCGGCGCGGGCGCGCCGAGCGCGGCGAGCGGTTTACCGCGTAGACGCACCCCTCCCCTTGGGGCGCGCTCCTCCGGCAGCAGGTTGAGCATCGCGAGGGCGACCGCCGCCGCCCCGGCCCCCGCGACGAACGCCGCCTCGGCGCCCTGGCGGTCCCACAGCAGGCCGGCCGCGAGGCGGCGAGAAGCGTTCCCATGCCGCTGACGAAATGGAACGCGCCGAAGCTGGTCGCGGTGAGGTGCGGCGGCGCGTCGTCGGCGATCATGCGCGCGAACACGCCTTGCGTAAGCGCCATGTGCGCGCCCACAGCAGCACTCCGAGCGTGAGCCCGACAAGGCCGATGTCGCGCGACAATATGATGTCGGCGGCGATCAGCACCGCCATCCCCGCCATCAGGATGGTCCGGGGGCTCACCCGGTCACTGAATGTCCTGCGGGGATAGGCAAGCGCAAGGAAGCCGAGGTTGAATACCACCAGCACGATCGGCGCGAGCGTTGGGAAACGCCCATGTCCAGCGCGCGAAGAACCAGGAAACCCTCGGAGAAGCGCGCGAGCATGAACAGGAAGGTGACCGCGAGGAGCCGCCGGGTCGGCAGTCGAGCTGGCGAAATCCAGCGAAAAAGGGCTGAAGCGTCGTTGCTTGGGCGGTGCTGCATTGGCTCCTTCAAGGCGCCCCATGCGAGCAGGAAGGGGGGGGGGGGGGGGGGGGGGCCCGCCGGGATTGCCGCGATCCAGAAGACCGCGCGAATGTCGTGGGCCAGGGCGATCATCAGGCCAACGGCGGCTAGCGGGGCGAGCAGCGCACCGACCGTGTCGAGCGCCTGTCTCGGCCCGAACGCGCGGCCGCGGATCCCGGGCGGGGTCTCGTCGGCGATGATCGCGTCCCGCGTGGCCCCGCGAATGCCGCACCGAGCCGGTCGGCAAAGCGCGCGCCCATCAGTGCTCGCCGCGCCTTCGGCAATCGGGAACAGGGGCTTCGATAAGCCGCCAGGCCGTAGCCCAGGCAGCACCCACGGCTTGCGCCTGCGGCTTCGGTCCGACAGCCGGCCGGACGCCAGCTTGGCGAAGCTGGCGGTCGCTTCGGCCACGCCGTCGATCGCTCCCAGCGCAAGCGCCGGAGGCCGACACGGTGACGAACACCGGCAAGCGCGTGGTAGATCTCCGAACTCAAGTCCATCAGCAGACTGACGAACCCCAGGATCCAGACGTTGCGGGAGGCGCGGGCGCGGCTTCGTGTCGAAACGATTCGCACTGGATTGCCGCGCCGCGGCGCGGCTCGCAACTGATGCTGCAACAACGTTGCGCGGCGGCAAATGTTTGCTAAGCTGCAACCATGATCTGGGGCTCGTCACCCGCAGCGGTTGGTTCGCGCTTTTCCGGCGCTTGCGCAGCGCTATGTCGCCGATGGCCCGGCCGAGCGGATCGAACGCGCGCGCCGCGCGATCCTCGCGGCCGTCGCGGCCCACGAGCCGGCGACGCTGGGCCAGGTCGCTGCGGCAGTCGGCCGCGGCGCGCCGCGGTCAGCCGCTCGGTCGACAGCCTGGTGCGCGCGGGGTTGATCGAGCGGACAGCCGATCCGGCCAACCGTCGGCGGCTCGCCATGCGGCTGACCGACGCCGGCCGCGACGCGCTCGCTCGCCCGTCCAAGTCCGGCGGCGCGCTGCAGCGAAGCTCGAGCGCGCTCGCCCCGAGCAGGCTTCGCGCAGTCGAGCGGGCGGTCGAGATCCTCGAGCGCCGCGCCTAGCGCCGATTGCGCAGCTCGGCGCGCGCGCCTACATGCGCGGCTCACTTTTCACCGGAAAATCGCAGAACCTTCGTAACGTCGCGATCATCGCGCACGTCGACCATGGCAAGACGACCCTGGTCGACCAGCTGTTCCGCCAGTCGGGCACGTTCCGCGACAACCAGCGGGTCGAGGAGCGGGCGATGGATTCCAACGACCTCGAGAAGGAGCGCGGGCATCACGATCCTCGCCAAGTGCACCTCGGTCGATTGGCAGGGCACGCACATCAACATCGTCGACACGCCGGGACACGCCGACTTCGGCGCCGAGGTCGAGCGCATCCTGTCGATGGTGGATGGCGTGATCCTGCTGGTCGACGCGGCCGAGGGGCCGATGCCGCAGACCAAGTTCGTCACCGGCAAGGCGCTTGCGCTGGGCCTGAAGCCCATCGTCGTCGTCAACAAGATCGACCGCCCCGATGCGCGGCCGGCCGAAGTGCTCGACGAGGTGTTCCAGCTGTTCCTCAACCTCGACGCCAGCGACGAGCAGCTCGATTTCCCGACGCTCTACGCGAGCGGCCGTGCGGGCTATGCGGGGGTAAGCGACGATGTGCGCGGCGGCGATCTGACTCCATTGTTCGAAACGATCGTCAGCCATGTCCCGCGGCCGCGAGTCGACGCCGGCCCGTTTCGCATGCTCGCCACCTTGCTCGACCGCGATCCCTTCCTCGGCCGAATCCTCACGGGGCGCATCGAGAGCGGCCAGCTGACCATGAACATGCCGATCAAGGCGCTCGACGTGGACGGCAATGTCGTCGAGGAAGGCCGCGCGACGAAGATCTTCGCCTTCCGCGGTCTCGAGCGAGTGCCGGTGGAAAGCGCGGAAGCGGGCGAGATCGTCGGCATCGCCGGCCTCATCAAGGCTACCGTCTCCAACACTTTCGCAGACCCGGCGGTCAGCGCGCCGCTGAAGGCGCGGCCGATCGACCCACCGACGCTGGCGATGAGCTTCTCGGTCAACGACAGCCCCTACGCCGGGCGCGACGGCGACAAGGTGCAGAGCCGGGTAATCCGCGAGCGGCTCGAGCGCGAGGCCGAGGGCAATGTCGCGATCCGCGTGACCACTGCTTCCGACAACGACAGCTTCGAGGTCGCCGGCCGCGGCGAGCTCCAGCTCGGAGTGCTGATCGAGACCCTGCGCCGCGAAGGCTTCGAACTGTCGATCAGCCGCCCGCGCGTGCTGTTCCGCGACGGGCCCAATGGCCGCGAGGAGCCGTACGAGACGGTGGTGGTCGACGTGGACGACGAATTCTCCGGCACGGTCATCGACAAGATGGCGCTGCGCAAGGGCGAGATGACCGACATGCGCCCGTCGGGCGGCGGCAAGACGCGGCTGACCTTCTCGGCGCCCTCGCGCGGCCTGATCGGCTATCACGGCGAGTTCCTGTCCGACACGCGCGGCACAGGCATCATGAACCGGCTGTTCGAGCGCTACGGGCCCTTCAAGGGTCCGATCCAGGGGCGGCAGAACGGGGTGCTGATCTCGATGGAGCACGGCAAGGCGGTGGCCTATGCGCTCAATGCGCTCGAGGAGCGCGGAGTGCTGTTCATCGCGCCCGGCGACGATCTTTATGAGGGGATGGTGATCGGCGAGAACGCCAAGCCGCAGGACCTTGAGGTCAATCCGCTCAAGTCCAAGCAGCTGACCAACTTCCGGGCGAGCGGCAAGGACGAGGGCATCCGCCTGACTCCGCCCAAGCGCATGACGCTCGAGCAGGCGATCGCCTATATCCAGGAAGACGAGCTGGTCGAGGTTACGCCCAAGGTGGTGCGCATCCGCAAGCGCTTCCTCGACCCGCACGAGAGGAAGCGGCAGTCGAGGAGGGCGGAGGCGGCGTAAGTTTCGCTTCCTGCTACCGGCTAGCGTCGGCTTTTGACCAAAGCACGTTAGTTAGGCCGCTACGCTGTTGGCCTTCCGGTAACCCCGCAACCAGCTGCAGGGCGGATGCGTTTTGCGCTGACAATGATCAGGCATGCGTCACTTGATCTAAGTCAATCCCGTCGCGCGAGCGCCGCGGATGAGTGACGCCGCGATAGCTGCATTCCTGGAACTCATTCATGTCCGGGTGGATGCATTCGCGATTTGCGAAATAGGCAAGGAATACAGGCTTCGTCCCGAGCCGCTGGACGAGGTGCTGGTTCACTTTGTCCTGAAAGGCGAAGGGTTCCTGGAGTGCGGGCCGAGCGAATATCAGCTTACCCCCGGCACGGTGGCGGTGTTGCCGAAGAAGTTGCGAACCAGCCTGCGTGGTGTCGGGCCGATTACCCAGGTGTGCGAGGGGCAGACCGCTTGCCCGATGGAAGACGGGCTTGTTGGCTTTCGAGCATTCAGCGACGAGGCTGACCTGGTCCTTGGCTGCGCCATTCTTCATGCCACTGTCGCGTCCGATCAGCAGCTGTTTGGCCAGCTCAAGGAGCCGATTGTTGAGCAATCGGAACGGGGATTGCTGCTCCCGCTGTTCGAAGCAATGTTGCGCGAGCTCGAGGAGCCGCGCTTGGGAACTCGAGCTTTTGTCAGCGCTCTCATGAAGCAGATTCTGCTGGTGGTTCTGCGAGCGCAGGCATCCGACGAAGCATCCTTGTTGAGGCCCATGATGAACCCTCGGCTGGCTGGAGTCGCCGCGGCCATATTAAGCCGACCGCAGGACCGCCACACCGTGACCAGTCTCGCCGAAAGCGCAGGCATGAGCCGGGCCTGTTTCTGTCGGCATTTCTCAGAAGCCTATGGCACCAGCCCCAATGATTTCGTGCAGACAGTGCGCATGTCGTCGGTGGCCAAACTGCTCAAGTGCTCGAACCTGCCGGTCAAGTCAGTCGCTGCCTCGGTGGGTTATGCGAGCCGCAGTCACTTTTCGCGCGCATTCCATGGCAGATATGGCGTCGGTCCAACCGCCTTTCGCCAGACACACGGCTCAGAGGCGACTGATTGGACGCAACGGAGCGCCAGCGGAAGCTCACTACCGACAAGTGTCCGCTTTCCACCCAAACCAGACACCAGCGGCTCATGTCGGCTTTCCCACCCAAAGCGGACCTTAGGCAAGGTCTACTTCCCCGTCATCTCCTCCGCCTTCTCGAGGATGTTGATCTCGCGGATCAGTGCGTCGACGCTGCGGGTGAGCTCGGGCAGGAAGGTGATCTGGTGGCGCGCTCCGCGATAGGACTCGGCCATGAGGATCGCGTCGACGAGGATGGGCACCACCAGGCCCTCCGGATCGTCGAGCTCGGCAAGGCGGCGGAGCTTGGTCATGGCCTTGAGTCGCGCCGCCAGCGGATCCGACAGCGCCTCCGAACGGGCGATGGACCAGGACATGAAACCTCCCTCGAAAGAGGCTCAGGATAGCCGGTGCGTCACGGGCCGATAGTTCGGGTTGGCGCAGCAGCGGAGCGGTTCGGCGTTACCGCGCGGCCGCGACGACCCTGCGTCCCGCTTACTGCCCTTCGCCGGCCGGGCGGCGGCCGGACGGAAGCGGGCGGAAGTCGAACATCTCGGCGCGGTGATAATGGCCGCTGACGTCGAGAGTCATCCGCTCGGCCGTGCTTCGCCTGAGGTCGAGGTCGGCAATGACGATCGCCGGCTCGTCGTACACGGGTCCCGCGACATAGGCGCCGTCGGGGCCGATGATCGCGCTCCCGCCGCGCAGCACCCACTGGTCGGGGTGGGTGACCCGCTCGGGGTGCGGCTCGAGCTCGGGCGGCAGGGCGCTCGCCCGCATCAGCGCGCCGGAGGCGAGCACCCAGCAGCGGCCCTCGAACGCATATTGCCGGCTCGCGACCTGATGCATTTCATGCACCGTCGGCCAGACCGCGACGTGCACGTCCTCGCCCGATTCATGGAGCGCCTGGCGAGCCAGCGGCATCCAATGCTCCCAGCAGACCAGCGCGCTGACGCGCCCGGCCGGAGTGTCGACGGAGCGAAGCCCCTCGACGTCGCCGGTGCCCCACACCAGCCGCTCCGTATAGGTCGGCATCAGCTTTCGGTGGTGGTTGAGCAGCCGCCCGTCGGGGCCGATCGTCAGAAGCGTGTTGTAGAGAGTGCCGGTGCCCGGGCCGCGGGCGACCCGCTCGCTTGCGCCGAGCACCAGCGTCGCGTCGCACGCGCGCGCGGTCTCCGACAGGCGGTCGAGCTCGGGGCTCGGGACCGCGAGGCTGTTCTCGGCGATGCGTGCGAACACCTCCTTGACCGGGCCGTGGTTCCACAGGCCGGCGTCGCGGCAATTGTCGAGCCAGGCGGGATAGCGGAATCCAGGTCTCCGGAAACACGATCAGCTTCGCGCCTTGCGCGGCTGCCTCGCGCGCCTTGGCGTCGGTCAGGGCGAGGCCTTCCTCGAGGCTGGCTGCCACTTCCGCCTGAACGATCGCGGCTCGAATGGTCTTTTCGCTCATGCCTCAGCCCCTAGCCGGACAGTCGCTCGCGAAAGAAGCCGATTACGCGGTCGACGGCGCGGCTAGCGCGCCATTTCGATGAGCTTGCGCCACTCATCGTCGCGCACGGGCGCGACCGAGAGGCGCGACTGGCGGATCAGCTCCATTTTCACGAGCGCCGGGCTCGGCCTTGATCTGCTTGAGGGTCACGGGCGCGAGCGGGCGGACCGGCTCGACCTCGACCGTCACCCAATCGGGGTCCTTTGGATCGGGCTGCGCCTCGCGCGTGATGCGCATGATGCCGACCACCGCCTTGTCGACCACGCTGTGGTAGAAGAAGGCCTGGTCGCCTTTCTTCATTGTCTTGAGGTTCAGCCGGGCGGCGTTGTTGCGCACGCCATCCCATTCGGTGCGGCGATCGCGCACCAGATCGTCCCAGCTGTAGCTGCCGGGTTCCGATTTCATCAACCAGGAAGCCATTGATTCGGTGGATTATCGACCCCGGAGGCGGCGCGGAAGCCTTTTTGACCGCCGCCGCGGCGCGGTGAACGGAGCCCGCTGGCGGATAAATGGAACCAATTTCAAACAGTTCCGCACGTTATCTCATAGGGGGCTCGACTCGTCGCTGCGTGGGTTGGGTTTTCGAGTGATCTGACTATCTAGCCCTCAGCGAAGAGAGCGAGTGAGCAAGCGCCCGGGGGGCGCAGCGCTCCAGGGCAAGACGGACGACCCACCCCGTTAACGCGACGCGAGGCGCCTCAAAGCGCCCGGGGGGTCGTCCGCAAGGGCAAAAGAGGCACCATTGAAGCGACTGTTTGGTCGCCGCGGTATTTCCGCGGCTGCGGGAATCTTCATGCTTATCGGTTCGAACCCGGCCACCGCGGCCCCGGTTGGCGCCGCTGCTCCGGCGACCACCGCCGTGACGCAGGCTTCCACCACCACCACGACCACGGCTCCGGCCCAGGCGGCCTCGACCGCCGCTCCCGAGGCGAAGGTCGCCTATCTGGCGGACGGCTCGAAGGTCGAGGTCGCGGCTCCCAAGGTCGTTTATCTCCCGGACGGAACCGCCATTCGGGTCGCCCCGGCCACTCCCGCCTCGACCATTGCCCAGGCTCCGCTGATGATGAGCCGCAACCTTCCGCTCAACACCCTGGTCGCAACCTATGTCGCCGGCGCTCCGCTCGACGAGCAGACCCAGTGCCTGGCAATCACCGTCTATCACGAAGCGCGCGGCGAGACCCTCGAAGGTCAGCTCGCGGTCGCCAACGTGGTCATCAACCGCGCCAAGTCGGGCCGTTACCCGCCCAGCTGGTGCGAGGTCATGAAGCAGCCCTGGCAGTTCTCGTTCGTCAATCCAAAGACCGGCCTCTTTCCCGGCATCGACACCGCGTCGGCTTCGTGGAGCAAGGCGCAGGCGATCGCCCGCATCGCTGCCCAGAACGTTGCCGCGGAAGTCGACCAGGACGTGCTGTGGTACCATGCCGACTATGTCGCGCCGTCGTGGGGCCGCCGCCTGACCCGGGTCGAGAAGATCGGAACCCACATTTTCTATCGCGCCTGATCAAGCTTGGGGGCTGACAGGAGGGAAGGGCCGGGTCGCTTGAGAGCGGCCCGGCCTTTCTTTTTGCGTTGGACCTCGGCTGGGCGCCGGCGAGACTCGGTTCGTCGTAAACCGCGTTCACCAGGGTCTTCGCAGCAGCCGGGTTTCAGGCGAGCATCTTTCTCGAAAATTTCTCCGGGGGAATGGGGAGAACCGGGTGCTCAGAATCCTGATCGTCGAGGACGATTCACAGCTCGCGACAACGCTCAAATATCTGATCGAGGACAATCCGCGATATCGCGTCGTGGCGATGGCGGACGAGGCGGATGTGGCGGTCGCGGCGGCCGAGCGACACCAGCCCGACCTTGCTCTGGTCGACCTGCACCTCGCCCATGGGAGCAGCGGCTTTTCGGTCGCGGTAAGACTCAGGGACTGGGGCGTGCCGTGCCTGTTCGTCAGCGGCAAGGCGCCGAGCTTCCCGATGCCCGATCTTGCGCTCGGCTGCCTGATGAAGCCGTTCACCGCCGAGGAGGTCCACCGCGCATTGAACCTCGCCGAGGACAAGCTTCGCGGGCGCGAGACGCTCCGGCCGAAGATCCCGCAGAATCTGAAGATCTACGACGCTCCGGTCGAGCAGCCGGCGGCCGAGCCGGGCTTCATCCCATCGCGCCGATCGTGGTGGATGCGCATCGAGCACTGGGTCGCGGGCAACGCCGCGAGGCTCGCGCAGTAGCTCGCGCAGTAGCTCGCGAGGACCGCGGCTTTCGCGCCCCATTGCGGAGATCGACGAGCGGCTCGTACAGTCGGCAGCGATGACCGACACGCCCCAGGCCGCTCGCCCGAACCTTCAAAGCTGGTGGATGCCGTTCACTGCCAACCGGCAGTTCAAGGCCTCGCCGCGCCTGCTCGCCCGCGCGAAGGGGATGCATTACTTCACGCCCGACGACCGGCCGATCCTCGACGGCGCCGCGGGCCTGTGGTGCGTCAATGCGGGCCATGGCCGGCGCGAGATCATCGAGGCCGTGACCGCGGCCATGGGCGAGCTCGATTACGCGCCGCCATTCCAGATGGGTCATCCGCTCGCCTTCGCCGCCGCCGAGGCACTCGCATCCATTCTGCCCGAGGGCTTCGAGAGCAGCTTCTTCGTCAATTCGGGAAGCGAGGCGGCGGACACCGCGCTGAAGATCGCTCGCGCCTTCCATGCCGCGAACGGAGAGCCGGAGCGGGTGTGGCTGATCGGCCGAGAGCGCGGCTATCACGGCGTCAATTTCGGCGGCATCTCGGTCGGGGGAATCGCGAACAACCGCGCGGCATTCGGGCCGCTGCTGGCCGAGGTCGACCATCTTCGCCACACGCACGACCCGCAGCGCAACGCCTTCGCGCGAGGGCAGCCCGAGCATGGCCGCGAACTGGCTGACGATCTGCTTGGGATCATCGAGCAGCGCGGGGCCGAGCGGATCGCGGCAGTGATCGTCGAGCCGATGGCCGGCTCGACCGGGGTACTGCCGCCGCCGCAGGGCTATCTCGAGCGGCTTCGCGAAATCTGCAGCGCGAACGGAATCTTGCTGATCTTCGACGAGGTGATCACCGGTTTCGGGCGGCTCGGCGCTCCGTTTGCGGCCGAGCGGTTCGCAGTGACTCCCGACATGATCACCATGGCCAAGGGGCTGACCAACGGCGCGGTGCCGATGGGTGCGGTCGCGGTCACATCGCACATCCGCGAGACCATGATGCAGGGGCCGCCCGCAGCGATCGAGCTGTTCCACGGCTATACTTATTCGGGCCACCCGGCGGCCTCGGCGGCGCTGATCGCGGCGCTCGATGTGTATCGCCGCGAAGCCTTGTTCGAGCGGGCGCTCGAGCTCGAGCCTTACTGGCAAGGCGCGGTCCATTCGCTTCGGCAGGCGCCGAACGTCATCGACGTGCGCGACATCGGGCTGGTAGGGGCGGTCGAGCTTGCGCCAGTCGACGGCAGGGCCGGCGCGCGCGGCTATGACGTGCTCTGCCGCGCCTTTGCCGGCGGGCTGCTGGTGCGCGTGACCGGCGATACGGTTGCGCTTTCGCCGCCGTTGATCATTTCCGAAGCGCAGATCGACGAGCTGGTCGAGAAGCTTGCCGATGCGATCGCTTCGTCATCGCGAGAATTCCAATGAGAGCAGTCGTTGCGATTGGCGCCTTGGTCCTCGCCGCAGCCGCGCAGGCCGAGCCGCGTGCGCGCGACCTCGGCGTGCCGTTCGAGGGGACCGCGGGGCCGCTCAACGCGATTACGGATGTAGCCGGAGTCGAGGTCGGGCATCGTACGATCGTCCGCGGCTCGGGCCCGCTGGTGGTGGGCAAGGGCCCGGTGCGCACTGGAGTCACTGCTGTACTGCCGCGCGGGCGCAATTCGACGGTGCCGGTGTTCGGCGCCTGGTTCACGCTGAATGCCGCAGGCGAGATGACCGGCACCACCTGGCTCGAGGAGCGCGGGCTTCTCGACGGGCCGATCATGATCACCAACACCCACAGCGTCGGCGTGGTGCGCGACGCGGCGCTCAAGTGGATGGTTGCGAAGGGCTGGCAGTCCGACTGGAACGTGCCGGTCACCGCAGAGACATGGGACGGCGCGCTCAACGACCTCAACGGCTTCCATGTGCGGCAGGAGGATGCGCTTGCCGCGCTCGATGCGGCGCGCGCCGGGCCGGTCGCGGAGGGCAGCGTCGGCGGCGGCACGGGGATGATGTGCAACGACTTCAAGGGCGGGATCGGCACTTCGTCGAGGCGGCTGCCCGCGGAGCGGGGCGGCTATACGGTCGGCGTGCTCGTCCAGTGCAACTACGGCTATTTCGCGCGGCGGCTGCTGAGAATATCCGGCGCCCCCGTCGGCGAGGAAATGTCCGCGAGCCATCTGCCCTGTTTCGTTCGCGCGCCTGCCAAGCCGAGCATGCCCTACAAGGCCTGCGGCGCACCCGCTGCGGCAAGCAGCGCGGCCGACGAGGGCAGCCGCGACGGTTCCATCATCGTCGTCATCGCCACCGATGCGCCGCTCCTTCCGCACCAGCTCAAGCGCATTGCCAAGCGCCCGTCGCTCGCGCTTGGACGCCTGGGCTCGATCGCGAGCAATGGCTCAGGCGACATCTTCGTGGCCTTCTCCACGGCCAATCCGCAATTGCGCAGCGTGGACGGGCAGCCGGGAACGCGCAGCGTTACGATGATCCCGAACGACCACTTGTCGCCGCTGTTCGAGGCGGTCGTTCAGGCGACCGAGGAGGCGGTGGTCAATGCGATGGTCGCGGCCAGGACGATGGAAGGCGCGGACGGCTTTCGAGTCCATGGCCTGCCGCACCAGGAGCTTCAGGCGATCCTGGCGAAATACAACCGGCTCAGCGGCCGCCGCTGATCCTGCGTGCCCGCACCGGCCATTTGCCCGGGTTGATCGTCACGCCCGCTCGATCGAACCGCAGCCAGTCGCCGCGGGTGCCTGGAATGGCGAAGTCGGTGGCGTTGATCGGCTCGAGCGCCACCGCCTTGTCGCTGGGCAGGTAAAGGTTGGCGCGGATCGGGCCTGCGGCCCACAGCCTGCCGTCCTGCAGGCTGACGGTAAGCGGCATGCGCGGTGCGAACTCGTAGCGGCCGGTGTAGCTCCGCAGCTGCTCCGGCGTCGCAGCGCGTCCGAGCGCGGGGCGCGGATCGAGCCGCGGCACGGTGGATAGCACCGCGTCCCACGCCGCCTCCGACGCGAGCAGCCCCAGATCCTGGACCGGGAGCTTGGGGTTTTCCACTTCGCTGGTGGTCGCGGCGAACAGCACGTCGCCATCGGCGGTGGTCGAATAGGGCTGGATCGCTCGCCCAAGTGCCGAGTGAACCTGCACTGCGAGCCGCTGCAGCGCCCAGACCGGGAGCTTCTGGTTGGTGAGCACCAGGGTCACCGTCGTATTGCCGCTCAGGCGCCGCGGAGCCGCAGCGGTAAGAGGGCCGTGCTGATCGAGCTTGCGGGCGATGCGGTCGTGGATCGTGCCGCATGAATCGGGCGTCCGGCCGGCACAGCGGACGACCCGTCCCTGGCGGTCGACGACATGGCCCAGTGAATTGACGACGGTGAAGACAGCGACCTTGGTGGGCCCCGCCTGGCGCAGTGCGGCCCCCTGGCCGGAGTTGGTCCGAGCGTCGAAATAGCCGCCCTGGGTCGCGAACCGGCCCGCGCCGGCCGCGCCGATCGGGAACAGGCCTTCGCGCGCCGCGGCGAGCGCTCTCCTCCCGAGCTGCGCGTCGGGAGTAACCGTAGTGAAGCGGCGCGGCCCGAGGTCGAAGATGATGGCTCCGGCGACCGTCGCGATGTTGGCAAGCGCTCCTGCATCCTCGCGCTGCTCCTTGAGCGCTTCGGCGACTCCCGTGGCGACCGATAGCCCGTAGCTCGAGCCGCCGGCGAAGGTGATCGCGTCCACGAACGGCTCGTCATAGGATAGCCGAAGCGCGTCGGTGTTGATCGTCGCCGGGGCGCCGCCGCGTACGTCCACCGCAACCATCACCGGCCTTGGGAAATGGAACACCGTCGCGCCGGTCGGTCCGGCCTCGTCCTCGGCAGTGCCGATCCTCACCCCGGGAAAGTCGAACTCGAGAACCGCATCCGCGGTTCTGGCGAGGGGCGCGGGCTGCTGCGCGGTGGCGCTTGGCGCGCCAAGGCACAGGGCAGCGCAGCCACTGAGCAGGAGGGTGAGGCGGGAGGTTGCGGTCGGCATGGGCTGCACCTTCGTCGGCGGCAACGAAAATGTCCACGTGCTCGCTCGAGGCTGCGATTGAGACTCTAACTCGCTGTTAACAACCTTCGGAGGAAGCTCATCCACGGAGAGTTTCATGTCCATTCGCGCTCGGTTCGAGCAAAACCAGTCCACGCGGCGTGGGTCGATAAGGCGCAAGCTGCGCCTC
>JAUJOV010000054.1 GCA_030447545.1 Sphingomicrobium sp.
GGAGCGACGGTGACTGTCCTGCCCTCAAGCCCTGGCTTGCCGGCTGTATCGAAATAGGTCACGGCGTAGGCAGCCGGAACCAACCTGAGCGGGCTCTGAGCCGACAGCGCCGGAAGCCCACCCGATGTTTCGCGCGGCGGCGCCGGCGGAGCTGCGCTGCCGAGAAGGACCGCCCCGATCACGGCTGCACTGGCGACGACGAACTTGTCCATGCCCGACCTTCCACCCGGCCTGTTTCGCCCAAACGCTTCAAGTCTTTAGCTGGTGCCATCGGTCGAATCCGGGAAGCTCCGCTTTTGCACCCAGGACGGACCCGATAAAAATCTGTTCCGATAAAATCCGCCAACGCATCAATGCATCTCGCTGGGGTCCGCAGCGGACATTGCGCTAGGGTGCGGCCATGCACCGGCTGTTCGTCGCAATCCGCCCCCCGGAGGAGATCCGCGACCTGCTGATCGACGCGATGGACGACAGCCCGGCGCTGCGCTGGGTCGGCGAGGACAATCTCCACCTGACGTTGCGCTTCATCGGCGAGGTCGAGCGCCCGCACGCCAACGACATTGCCGCCGCGCTCGACCGGCTGCGCTCGACCGCGTTCCAGCTGCGGATCAGCGGCATCGGCAAGTTCGAGCAGAGGAACGGCGGAGCGCTCTGGGCGGGGATCGAGCCGAAGGAGCCGGTCGCCGCGCTTGCGGCCAAGGTCGAGCGCGCGTGCCAGCAGGCGGGGCTCGAGCCCGAGCGCCGCGCCTATCACCCGCACATCACGCTCGCCCGCTGGAACCGCCGCAACGCCGAGGCCGTCGAAGCCTTTCTGCGCCGCAACGCCGACCTCGCCTCGGCCCCGTTCGAGGTGACAAGCTTCATCCTCTACGAAAGCCGCCTGTCGCGCCACGGCCGGCATTACGAGGAGGTCGCCGCCTTCCCGCTCGGCTGATCGGCTTGTGCCTCTAGTCGTCCACTGCGGCATTGCACCCGAAGCACCGTTCACCCGTCCGAGTAGGGCCTGATCCTGGCCACCAGCCGATTCCCGTCCCACAGCTCTGCCCTGAAGCGCAGCTTTCTCGACTGGACGAGCAGGATTGCCTGCTCGTCCGTTGGAGCCTGGATCCACTCGGCGGCTGCGGCGATGCGGTTCTCGCTATTCAGGCAATACAGGCGGTAATCGGCCATGAACTCGCCCCAAGGCTGGATCGAACACGCCTGAAGCCGGATGATGGAAACGGCCCGGTGCAGATGGGTGATGCACGGGCCTCTCCCGCTCGCGCCAATGATTGAGACCCGCCGCCTCCAAGCCTTGCCCAAGATCCGGCGACGACTCTCAGGGCCGAAGATACTGGCGCAGCATCGGATCGGTTAGCATAAGAAGCGCATAAGGACGGCGGCCTTCTTCAAGGCCGCGTGAAGCAAGCTAGCTGCGGTTCATCAGGACGATCAGCAAGAACACAGCTGCGTAGAGAGCCGCGCTCCAGAAAAGCACTCGCGCACGCCACGACATTCGTCGCCTCGAGAACATCGAAAAACGCGGTGCCATGTAGCCGCTTGCACAGCGGCCCGTGAGCATAAGAAGAGCAGAAAGGATCGTCGAACTCCCTTATGCAACTCTTATGCTAACGCCCTGATTCACATGCAGTTATGCAGGTATCACTCTGGTTGCGATTTCCTTTGCAAGGACTTCGGCGGCGCGGCGGTCCTCTACCCCACGTGGGATGCGCCGAGCCGGAAGGCCTCTCGGTTCCGGCCGAGGGGCCTTCGCTTTTTCCGGCCCCTGCCTCTTGCGCAGACTGCACGGCGCTGATCGCGGGCGCGGAGGGCGCGATCTATCCAGCCACCTCACCGCTTCCGAACGCTTCCGAACGCTTCCGCTACGCTAAGCCGAGTGCCGCCTGGAGCAGCATTGGCAACAGGGCCGGACAGAGCGCTCCAGACGCCGAACAGGCTGGTAAGCATCAGCAGGCTGCCCACGAGGATGAGGAGCACCTTCGGAGAAGCTCGCTTGGCGACGATCGCTCCGAAGGGCGCGGCCATGACGCCGCCGATCAGCAGACCCACGGTAGCGAACGTGAATAGCGCCCAGCCCAGCGACGCGATGAAGGTTGCCGAGATCACCGTGGTCAGCACGAACTCGGCGGTGTTTACCGTCCCTATGGTGCGCCGTGGCTCGGCGCCCTGGACGAGCAGGTTCGCAGTCACGACCGGTCCCCAGCCACCGCCCCCGGCGGCGTCGAGAAAGCCTCCCGCGAAACCAAGTGGCTCCACCACTTTCGGGGGCTTGTGCGTCGGGGGGTAGTAGATTCCCCGGCACAGCAGATAAATGCCGATCGCGCCGAGATAGGCGAGGACGAACGGCCTGGCCGTCGCGGCGTCGATCTGCACGAGCACATAGGCGCCGAGCACGCCGCCGATCACGCCTGGGACAACGAGCCGGCGGAACAGCCGCCAGTCCACATTGCGCTGGGAAATATGGCTGAGGCCGGAGACGCCGGTCGTAAACGTCTCCACCGCGTGAACACCGGCCGAAGCGACGGCCGGGGGAACTCCAAGGCTGATGAGCAGCGTGCTCGAAATGACTCCGAACGCCATCCCCAGCGCCCCGTCGACGATCTGGGCAGCAAAGCCGACGGCGATGAAGGGCACCAACTCGATAAGGTTGTCGAAAGTCACGCACCCCCCGGTAATTGACGACAACCAACTTCACCTGACGCCGCGCCGCGGAACGGAGCCATCGATCCTTGGGCCAGGCTGTTCGGAACGCTTCACACCACAGCGCTTGATACCGGTGAGGCCCGCCACGGCACTGGCTTGCCGAGCCGAGGGATCGACGAGCCTCGGGGGGAACCTACGCCAGGCTGGCGCACAACAGTCAGCATAAGAAGAGCATAAGACGCCGGGGGCACCCGGCAGCCCGCAGTTCTTCGGCGGTGACAAGAACGGGCTACACGTCGGCCAGTCGGTATCCGATGCCCGGCTCGGTCTGAAGAATCCTGGGGTTCGCCGGCTCTTCCTCGAGCTTCTGGCGAAGCTGGGCAACGAGCACCCGGACAGACTGCGTCTCCGCCTTCGCGCCAGATCCCCAGACATGATCGATGATCTCGCGATGAGTGACGACGCCTCCACGGCGCTGCGCGAGCAGCGTCAGCAAGGCGTGCTCGCGCCCGGACAGGCGGATCTCCTCGCCCTGGATCAGCACGCGGCGCCGTTCGAGGTCCACTTCGATCTCGCCGAGCCTGATGCTCGCTGCACCATGAGCCGCCGGCCGCCTTCTCAGCGCCGCACGGATGCGGGCGAGCAGCTCCCCCGCCGCGAAAGGCTTGGGCACGAAGTCGTCGGCGCCGGGATCGAGCGCCCTGATCCTTTCCTGCTCCATCCCGCGCGCGGACAGCACGATGATCGGAATGTCCGTCCGTGCCCTGATCTGCTTGATCAGGTCCTGGCCGTCGACGTCCGGCAGGCCGAGGTCGCAAAGGATGAGATCATAATCGTCATTGTCGAGATATTCCGACGCCTGCGATCCGCTCCAGGCGATTGCCGTCGTGGCGCCGCCCGCGGCAAGCGTCGGCTCGAGCATGCGCACGATCGCGGGCGCATCCTCGATCACAAGGATCTTCGCCTGGTCCATCAGCTCACCTTCGGCAGCTCGATTGCAATCTCCAGCCCCCGCTCGCCATCGCCTCGGCCGCGGGCCTCGATCGTTCCGCCCATCGCCTCGACAAAGCCGCGCGCGATCGACAGGCCCAGGCCCGTGCCCTTGGACCTCCCGGTCGTCCTGACGAAATGGAAGCTCGTGAAGATGCTCTGCCGGTCCTTCTCCGGCAGTCCGGGGCCGCGGTCGGCTATGGTTATGCTGCAGCAAGCGCCGTTCGCGCAGCAAAGGATGTCGATCGCGTCGGGCGAACCGCCGTACTTCACTGCATTGTCGACGATGTTGTAAATCGCCTGCTCGAGGAGAAGCGGGTCTGCTTCGGCGTGGCAATCGCCGTCCGTCCGAATGCGCAGCGGCTCGCCCCTGTGCCGCTCCAGTCGCTCGATTGCCGTTTTCACGACGCTGCTCAGCGCGAGCCGCTGTTTGACCGGCTGCACGACACCCGAATGAAGTCTTGTAAGATCGAGGAGGTTGGTGACGAAGTCGTTCAGCTCCTCGCCTTCGCTGTGGATGTTGAGCAGCAGGTCCCGCCGGACGGAATCGTCGAAGCGGTCACCATAATCAAGCAGGCTGGTCGAGGAGCCGATGATCGCGGCGAGCGGCGACCTGAAGTCGTGAGAGATGGACGAAAGCAGGGCCTCGCGGAGCCTTGCTGCTTCGCCCGCTGCTCGCGTCTTCACTTGCTCCTCTCTGGCTCTGGCGCGGTCGATCGACGCCGAAGCGAGCTCTGCCAGCAGCCCGATCGAGCCTTCGAGTTCCTTGTCGGGCTGGGATGTCTCCCACATCAGCACGCCTGCGGGCAGTCCCTGGGATAGCATCACCTTCGCACTCCAGTCCGCCTGGCGGCTGATGCCGTCTGCCCGAGAGCCTAGCAGTTTGGGGCCGAACTGCACGGCGTCGACATCGCGGTCGCTGGGAGGGCCGGCCCGGCCGCGCGGTTCCCCATCCTGATC
>JAUJOV010000055.1 GCA_030447545.1 Sphingomicrobium sp.
CTCGCGCTACAACCAGAATACGGGACGGCTTGACGCGGGCATGTTCGAGAGCGTGTTCAGGCGGGCACTCGAGCTCAAGGCCCTATGATGGCGGCGCGTAAGGCGTACGGAGACCAGACATGAACAAGACCATTCTCGCACTGCTCGGCGCGATCGCTGCGGCTTTGGCCAGCCCGGCGCTTGCCGAGGTCGACTATGGCGCGCAGCTCAAAGAGGGCGACGCGGTCCTGCGCAACTTCCGCTTCTCGGACGGGCGCACCTTGCCGGCGCTCAAGATGCACTACGGGACGCTTGGAACGCCGCGGCGGGATTCAGCTGGGCGGATCGTCAATGCGGTGATGGTCCTTCACGGCACCGGAGGAAGCGGGCGGCAGTTCCTGGCGCCGCACTTCGCGCAGGAGCTCTACGGGCCGGGCCAGCCGCTCGACATCCGCCGCTATTACGTGATCCTTCCCGACAATATCGGCCACGGCCGCTCGTCCAAGCCGAGCGACGGGCTGAGGATGCGCTTTCCCAACTATAATTATGCCGACATGGTCGAGGCGCAGCGGCAATTGCTCGAGCGCCTGGGAGTGAAGCGGCTGCGCCTGCTGATGGGCACGTCGATGGGCTGCATGCACGGCTTCGTCTGGGGCATGGGCCACGCGGAGCGAGTGCAGGCGATGATGCCGATGGCCTGCCTTCCGGTGCGCATCGCTGGCCACAACCGGATGTGGCGCAAGGCGGCAATCGATGGCATCCGCTCCGATCCAGCTTGGCAGGGCGGCAATTACACGCAGCAGCCGGTGCAGGGGCTTCGCACCGCGGTCAGCCTGCTCCAGCTCGTCGGTTTCGCGCCGCTCTACCTGCAAAAGGCCTATCCGAATCCGAAGGCCGCCGACGCCTACATCATCGAGCGGATCACCGGCGACATTCCGAGGCGCGACGCCAACGACCTCATCTACCAGCTCGCCGCGTCCTTCGATTACGATCCGTCGGCAGCGCTTGAGCGCATCCGGGTGCCGATGACCTGGGTCAATTCAAGCGACGATTACATCAACCCGGCCGAATACGGCATTGCCGAAAAGGCCGCCGCGCGGCTTCCCGACGCACGCTATGTGCTGGTCCGGGCGACCGACGACACTCGCGGCCATTCGACCCATACCTGGGCGAAATTCTGGAAGGATGAGCTGGTCGCGCTGCTGAGGCGCACGGAGACGCGCTAGCGCGGCGGCTCGACCGACGAGACGTGGTTGAGCCAGATCACCCAGCGGCCGCCCCGCTTGCGCATCAGGCGCGTGTTGATCCCGTCCTGGGGCTCCCGGGGCCGATCGAGCTGATAGCGGCTGATCAGCTGCGCCGCGTCGGGCGCGAGCATGTGGATCCTGATGTCGAAGAAGCGCAATCGCCCGCGCCGCTCGGGCGAGCCGCCGTAGTCGCGGACATAATGCTCGAGCGTGCCCTGCCAGTCGCGCTGGAAGCGCCCGCGCGAGACGAAGATCACGTCAGGGTTGGCGAACCCTTCCATGTAGCCGCGAAAGTCGCCGCGGTTCCACGCGTCCTGCATGCGCGCGATCACCGCGAGGATCGCGGCTTTCTCCGCTTCCTCGGACAGCGCAGGAGCGGGCGGCGGTGGTGCCGGAGCAAGCGGAGTGCAGGCACTCAGCGCGCTCATCAGCAGGGCCAGCGCTGCGTACTGTCTCATCTCAAAATGTCCTCCACCAGCCGCCCGTAAAGCTCGGGCCTGCGGTCGCGGAAGAAGCCGAACGCCGCGCGGTGCTTCTTCGCCTGCGCAAGATCGAGCGTTGCCACGAGCGCGCCGGTCTCTTCCTTGCCGAATTCGGCGAGCATGTCGCCGCGCTGGTCGCAGATGAAGCTCATGCCGTAGAAGGTCTGGCCGCACTCGGTCCCGATGCGGTTGGCGGCGACCACGGGAACGACGTTGGAAACCGCATGGCCGACCATCGCCCGGCGCCACAGGCGCGACGTGTCGAGGTCGAGGTCGTGCGGCTCCGAGCCGATCGCGGTCGGGTAGAACAGGATCTCCGCGCCCATCAGCATCATTGCGCGCGCGGTCTCCGGATACCACTGGTCCCAGCACACGCCGACACCGAGCGTAGAGCGCTCGGGCCCGCTCCAGACCTTGAAGCCCGTGTTGCCGGGGCGAAAGTAGAACTTCTCCTCGTAGCCGGGCCCGTCGGGAATGTGGCTCTTGCGATAGACGCCCGCGACCTTGCCGTCCGGCGCCACCATTGCGAGGCTGTTGTAGTGATGCGGCCCGTCGGCCTCGAAGAAGCTGGTCGGAATCCAGATGCCGAGCTCCTTGGCAAGCTCCTGCATCGCGACGACCGACGGATGCTCGGTCACCGGCCGCGCGCGCGCGAAGAGGCTCTCGTCCTCCTCGCGGCAGAAATAGGGGCCCTCGAACAGCTCGGGCGGAAGAACGACCTGAGCGCCACGCCCCTGTGCCTCGCGCACCAGGTCGCAGACGTTGCGGATGTTCTCGTGCGTGTCTTCGCCAAAGGCGAGCTGCAGTGCGGCGACCGTGAGCTTCGTCATTTCGGGACCTGTTGCGAAATGCAGTGGAAGCTTCCGCCCCCGCTCAGGATGTGGTCGGCGCGAAGGCCGATTGCAACGCGGTCGGGGAACAGCGCCTGGACCGCTTCGACGGCGGCGCGGTCGTTGGGCGCGCCGTACTGGGGGACCACGACCGCTGCATTGCCGATGTAGAAGTTCATGTAGCTCGCCGGGATCACGTCGCCGGTCTCGTCGGTAAGCCGGCCGGGCGAGGGAAGGGTCACGATGTCGAGCTTTGCGGCTTCGAGCCGCCTTGCCGCGTCGCGGTAGACCGCTTCGTTGGGGTCGTCTTGTGCAGGCGTCGGGATCGCCACCCGGCCGGGACCGACGAAGCGGGCGAGATTGTCGATATGGCCGTCGGTGTGGTCGTTGAGCAGGCCCTCGCCGAGCCAGACCACGCGATCGAAGCCGAGATCGCGCCTGAGCCGCTCCTCCGCCTCCTGCTGCGCCAGGCCGCGGTTGCGATTGGGGTTGAGCAGGCATTGCTCGGTCGTGAGCACCGTGCCCGAGCCGTCATGGTCGATCGCGCCGCCCTCGAGCACCCAATCGGCTTTGGCGAAGGGCAGCTGCGCGCGCCCGGCGAGCCGCTCGCCGACATCCTGGTCGCCGTCGAGGTCGTATTTCCCGCCCCAGCCGTTGAAACGGAAGCCCTGCGCCCGGCGCTCCCCGCCCGAGCCAAGCACGATCGGTCCGGTGTCGCGCAGCCACACGTCGCCGAACTTCTCGACCACTACAGTGGCGAACGGTGCAAGCTCGCGCGCCTTGGCCGCCGCATCCTCGTGCGCCGCGACCAGCCACACCTTTTCGCCCGCGCCGTTCGAGTGAACCGCCGAAGCAAAGGCCGCGGCTTCGCGCTCGGCCTCGATCAGGTCCCCGAGCCACAGCTCGGGATCGCTCGGAAAACCGATCCAGACCGCCTGATGCGCAGCCCATTCGGGAGGGGGAAGCAAGGGCATTGCGGGGGCGCGTACCAACAAAAAAGGCGACCCGCGAGGGCCGCCTTGATTGGCTCGGCTGAAGTGGATCAGCGCGAGTAGAACTCGATCACCAGGTTCGGCTCCATCCGCACCGGATAGGGCACCTCGTCGAGCGTCGGAACGCGCGTGTAGGTGATGCGCGAAGTGCCGTCGGGCACGACATAATCGGGCACGTCGCGCTCGGCGAGGGTCTGCGCCTCGATCACCAGCGCCATCTCCGTCGCCTTGGGCCCGAGCTCGATCACGTCGCCGACGTTCACCCGCCTCGAAGCGATGTTGCACTTCACGCCGTTGACCCGGATGTGGCCGTGGCTGACCAGCTGGCGCGCGGCCCAGATCGTCGGCGCGAACTTGGCGCGGTAGACGACCATGTCGAGGCGGCGCTCGAGCAGGCCGATCAGGTTCTGCGAAGCGTCGCCCTTCATCGCGCTCGCTTCCTGGTAGGTGCGCTTGAACTGCTTTTCGGTGATGTCGCCGTAATAGCCCTTGAGCTTCTGCTTGGCGCGAAGCTGGATTCCGAAGTCGGAAATCTTGCTCTTGCGGCGCTGCCCGTGCTGGCCGGGGCCATATTCGCGGCGGTTGACCGGGCTCTTGGGGCGTCCGAAGACGTTCTCGCCCATGCGGCGGTCGAGC
>JAUJOV010000013.1 GCA_030447545.1 Sphingomicrobium sp.
CCCTCTGCGGAAATCGCGTGGACGCCGGAGTTGAAGCCGCTGACATCGTCCTGGTACGATCCATGGTCGGCGACGAGGCCCTCTGCGCTCCGGAACATGCGAAGCCCCGGCATCGGAGATATTATAATCGACCACTAGCGCATGGCTGCCGTCGTGGGAGCCGGAGAGGAGGCTCGAGCCCGGGATCGTGACGGTGAGCGCGGTGTAGACGCCCGTGTCGAGGTTCAGCACCTTGGGAGTCGCCCAGCCGGACCAGCCGGGATGGATGTTATGCGTGAACAGGACTGTTCCGTCAGCCATGACCGCGACGTCCTGGAAGGTATGGTCGTAGTCGGCCGTATCGTGGTCGAAGCTCGTGACGGTGCCCGTCGCCAGATCGATCCGGTATGCGGTGACGGTGTACGTCGGATAGCCGTTTGGAACCTGGTGGGTCGCGAGCTCCACCATTTCCACGGCCATGATGAAGCTTCCGTCGGGCGAGACATCGATCGCGCCAAGGCGCGTGCCGACGTCGATCGTGCGCAGCAGCTCGCCGGTGTCGGCGCTGTAGATGCGCAGGTTGCCGTCGTCCCCGGCTGCGTAGATCAGCCCGCCGTCCGGGCTCAGCGCGACGTCATTGGGCCGGTCGCTCCCAATCGCGCCGTCGTGGCGAACCGCGATTCCGCTTGCATCAAGTGGCACGATACAGTCCCCCTCACTCACATAGCTCGCAGCCCGCCGCCCGGCGGATCCGGTGCGCTCAAGCTTTCGTGGACCAGCGCCCCCCGGCGCCTAAGGAATGCCCCCGAACTCGAACACGCGCACAAGCGGCCTTAAGCCGGATGCGCAGGTTCGCAGGCTAACGGCTAAATTGCGGCTGGCAATGGGATTTTGTGAGACCGAAATGACTCGACCTGCCGCAGCGCCGATGCATTGGCCCAGTCGAGCGGCGGTTGCGCGCCGGGGTTGGGCGAGGCGGTGTGCTTGACATTGCGGGCGTGGGCTGGGAGAGGCGCGCGATGCGCAAGCTGTTCGCCACCAACGACAATTTCGTGCAGATTCGTTCGGCGCGGCTGTGGTGGTGGGGCGGCGCATCCCTCGCGGCGCGATGGCGCGGCTGCTGATCCACCACTGATCGACAGCTCCACATCGGCCCGCTTTCCGGCGGGCTTTTCTTTTCGCGAGGACCAAATGCTCAACACTCTCCACAATGCGGAGCCGCCGGCCCGCCACCCGGTCGCCGACACGGGCCCCGTGCCCAATCCCCTGCCGCGCCTGCTTTCGGGCGAGGACCTGACGTCGGAAGACGCCGAGCATCTGTTCGAGCGGCTGGTGCTCGGCCGTCTCGAACCCGCCGAGATCGCCGGAATGCTCATCGCGCTTCGGACCAAGGGCGAGACGGCCGAGGAAATGATCGGCGCCGCGCGCGGGCTGTTCGCCGCGGTGCTGCCGTTCGAGCGGCCCGACTATCTGTTCGCCGACTGCTGCGGAACGGGCGGCGACGGATCGGGGTCGATCAACGTATCGACTGCAGTCGCGTTCGTGGCGGCGGCGTGCGGGCTGCCGATGGCCAAGCACGGCAACCGAAGCGTGAGCTCCCGCTGCGGGTCGGCCGACGTGCTCGAAGCGGTCGGCGCGCGCATCGACGTCGAGCCGGACAAGGCGCGCGCGCTGCTCGACGAGGTCGGCTTCTGCTTCCTGTTCGCGCAGGCCTATCATCCGGGAATGAAGCATGCGGCGCTCGTCCGTCGGCAGCTTCAGGTGCGCACCGTGATGAACCTGCTCGGCCCCTGCATCAACCCGGCGCGGCCGCCGGTGCAGCTGCTCGGAGTGGCCGATCGCAAGATGCTCAGGCGAATTGCGCAGACGCTTGGCGCGATGGGCGTAAGCCAGGCGCTGGTCGTCCATGGTTCGGGGCTCGACGAGGTCGCGCTTCACGGCGAGACGCGCGCAGTGCGCCTGTCGGGCGGCGAGCTCGACGAGATCGTCATCGCACCCGAAGACGCCGGGCTCCAGCGCGCGCCGCTGAACGTGGTGACGGGCGGCGAGGTCGCGGAAAATGCCGCGCGGTTCACGGCGCTGCTCAAGGGCGGCGGGAGCCAGGCCGAGCAGGACATCACCATCCTCAACGCGGCGGCGCTGCTGCTCACCGCGGGCAAGGCCGAGGATCTTCGCGGCGCGGCCGAGCAGGCGCGTTGCGCGCTGCTTTCGGGCCGTGCGGGAGCGGTGCTCGACGCCTATGTCGAGGCGAGCCGTGGCTGAATCGGTCCTCGACCGGATCATCGAGCGCAAGCGGGGCGAGGTTGCTTCGCGGCTGGCGGGCGTGAGCGCCGATGCACGGCCGACCAGCCGAAGCCTTGCGGCGGCGCTTCGACGGCCGGGCGCGCGGTTCATCATGGAAGTGAAGCGCGCTTCGCCGTCGGGCCATCGCAGCGGGCATTCGGTCGAAGCCGCGGCGAGGGCGTATGCGCCGGTTGCCGACGCGATCAGCGTGCTGACCGACGGGCCGGATTTCGGCGGCAGGCTCGAGGACATTGCGGTCGTCCGCGAGCATTTCGACGGGCCGATCCTGGCCAAGGATTTCATCGTCGACGCGCGGCAGGTGGCCGAGGCGCGGCGGTTCGGCGCGGACGCGGTGCTGGTGATCCTTTCGGCGCTCGAGGATGCAAGCGCGTCCGAGGTGATCGCCGAGGCTCGGCGGCTGGGCATGGATGCGATCGTCGAAGTGCATGATGCGGCGGAGATGAGCCGCGCGATTGCGCTCCAGCCGGCGATCATCGGCATCAACAATCGCGATTTGCGGACGCTTCAGACCGACCTCGACGTGACTCGGCAACTGGCCGCGCAGGTGCCGCACGACATCGTGCTGATCTCCGAATCCGGAATCGCCTCGCGCAGCGACGCGGCTGCGCTTGCGCCGCTGGTCGACGGGTTCCTGGTCGGATCGGTGCTGATGGCGGCGCACGAGGTTGCGGATGCGGCTCGCGCTTTGGTTCACGGGCGCGTGAAGCTGTGCGGGCTGACTCGCGACGAGGACGTCGAAGCTGCGGCGGCGTGCGGAGCGACCCACGCGGGGCTGATCCTCGTGCCGGGCACGCCGCGCGCGCTTGGACTGTTCGACGCGCAGCGGCTTGCGGCTGTAGCGGCCGGCGCGGGGCTCAAGAGCGTCGGCGTGTTCCGCGATGCGGACCCGGCACAGGTGCTTGCGGCGGCGGAGCTGATCGAGCTCGACGTGGTGCAGCTTCACGGGCGCGAGCCGGATTCGGACATTGCGCGCATTCGCGGCGCGCTCGAGGGGCGGTGCGAAGTGTGGGCGGCGTGCGCCGTCGAGGATTCGCTCGCGACGGCGCGCCCCGCGGCGCACCGGCTGGTGTTCGACACGGCGGTCGATGGCCGCGCCGGCGGGACCGGCAGGACGTTCGACTGGGAGAGCGTTCGCGGCCACCCGCTGCTCGAGCGGTCGCTGCTCGCAGGCGGAATCCGTCCCGACAATGCGGCCTCGGCGGCGGCGGTCGGCGCCTATGCGCTCGACGTGAGCTCGGGCGTGGAATCCGCTCCTGGAGTGAAGGATCGCGCGATGCTGCAGGACTTGTTCGCGCAGCTGCGGCTGGGCGATCGGCGAGCGGCGCCATGCGGCTGAACGGCCGGTTCGGCAGCTTCGGCGGCTGCTTCGTGCCCGAAGTGCTCGTGCCCGCGCTCGAGGAGCTCGAGGCGGCGTTCCTCGATGCGCAGCAGGACGAGGCGTTCGCGGCCGAGCTTGAGCATCTGCTGGTGAATTTCGCCGGGCGGCCGACTCCGCTCACGCGGTGCAGCAATCTCGGCAACGGGCGGGCGCGCATCTATCTCAAGCGCGAGGACCTGCTTCACGGCGGTGCGCACAAGACCAATCAGGTGCTTGGCCAGGCACTGCTCGCCAAGCGCATGGGCAAGCGCCGGATCATTGCCGAGACCGGCGCTGGGCAGCATGGCGTCGCGACGGCGATCGTCGGGGCTCTGCTCGGGCTTCAAGTGCGGATCTACATGGGCGCGCTCGACGTCGAGCGGCAGCAGCTCAATGTCTTCCGGATGGAGCTGCTCGGCGCCGAGGTGGTGCCGGTCGAGAGCGGCGCGCGGACGCTCAAGGACGCGATCAACGAGGCGTTGCGCGACTGGGCCGAGAGCTTCCACGACACGCATTATCTGCTCGGCACGGCGGCCGGGCCACACCCGTTCCCGCTGATGGTGCGCGAGTTCCAGCGGGTGATCGGGCGCGAGGCGCGCTCGCAGATTCTCGAGGTCGAGGGGCGCTTGCCGGACGCGGTGATCGCCTGCGTCGGCGGCGGGTCGAACGCGATCGGGATGTTCTCCGATTTCATCGGCGATGAAGGGGTCGCTCTGATCGGGGTCGAAGCGGCCGGCAAGGGGCTCGACGGCCATGAGCATGGCGCGACTTTGCAGCGCGGGCGGCGCGGGATCCTGCACGGGTCGGAGACGCTCGTGCTTCAGGACGAGGACGGGCAGGTGCGCGACAGCTGGTCGGTTTCCGCGGGGCTCGATTATCCGGCGGTCGGCCCCGAGCATGCCGACCTCCAGGACAGCGGGCGTGCCGCTTATGTGGGCGCGACCGATACGCATGCGCTTGCCGCCTTTCGCGAGCTTGCGCGGCGCGAGGGGATCATCTGCGCGTTTGAATCGGCGCACGCGGTTGCCCATGCGCTCGAGCTCGCGAATCTGGGCGACGAGGGCCAGGTGCTGCTGGTCAACCTGTCCGGGCGCGGCGACAAGGACATGGCGCAGGCGCAGCGGCTGCTCGGGCCGTCGGCATGAGCCGCTACGACGCCATGTTCACCCGGCTCGAGAGCGAAGGGGAGGGCGCGCTCGGCCTGTTCCTGATGCTCGGGCACCCGGACGTGGAGACTTGCGCGCGACTGCTCGAGGCGGTGGGGTCGGCGGGCGCCGACATGGTCGAGGTCGGAATTCCGTTCAGCGATCCCGTCGCCGACGGGCCGGTGATCCAGGCCGCGGGCCGCCGCGCCCTTTCGGCCGGAGTGCGGGTCGAGGATTGTTTCGCGCTGATCTGCGCGTTCGCACGCGCTTGCCGACGTGCCGCTGGGCATTCTCACCTACGCCAACATCGCCGTCGCGCCCGGGTACGACCGGTTCTGCGCGCGCGCGGCCGAGGCGGGCGCCGACAGCCTGCTGGTGGCGACGTGCCCACGCTCGAGCCGAGCTGTTCGCCGCAGGGGCGCGCGGCGGGGCTCGACTGGGTGATGATCGCCGCGACCAACAGCCCGCCGGCGAGCCTCGAGCAGATCGCCCGGCTGGGCTCGGGCTATACCTATTGCGTGACCCGGTTCGAGGACCCGGCGCTCGCGAGTCGCACGAGCTTGCGCGGCGAGCTGTTCGAGCGGCTGGGCGACGAGCACGCGGCCCCGCCGGTGCTCGGCTTCGGCATTTCGAGCGGCGAGCATGCGGCGAGCGCGCTTGGCGCTGGAGCGAAAGGCGTGATCGTCGGGTCGGCGGTGGTCGCGCTGGCCGAGCAGCCGAACGCGGTGCAGGCGGTTCGCGACAAGGTTCGTGCGCTCAAGGATGCGACGTTCGCCGTTCCGGCGCATTCGGGCTGAACGCTGCGGCGGGTTCGCGCGTTGCAGCGCTGATGACCGGGCTCCTGCTGTTCCTTGCCGCTGCCGCTCAGGCTGCGCAGCCGTGGAACCCGCGGCCGTTGAACCCGCGGCCATTCAATCCCAGAGCCATCGAGCTGGTCGAGCGCGACTGGGTGCTGATGCAGTGGGCCAAGCGGATGTACGATGCCAACCGCGATGGAATGATCTCGGTCGAGGAGGCGCAGCCGGGCGGCTGCATTCCGCGAGATCGCCGATGGCGATGGCGACGGGCGGGTCACGACGTACGAATATGACCTGGCGCGGGAGTTTATTCTCGCTCGGCATTGAGCCTTTCTAGCGTGGGCCCCCTCCACCACCCCGCTTTTCCCGGGGCGGTCCCCTCCCGCTGTGGGGAGGATTTTCAGCCAGCCATTCGTTTGGCGCCGAGGCCTGACGACCAGCTGGTTCGCGCGCTCGTAGGAGAGCGGCTTTCCGAACAAATAGCCCTGGATGGTGTGGCAGCCGAGGTCGCGCATGCGCTCGAAGTCCTCGGGAGGTCTCGACGCCCTCGGCGGTGACCTGCATCCGGAAGCTGTTGGCGAGCTGGACGATCGACTGGATGATCGCGACATTCTCCGGCCGCGAGCCGGCTTCGCGGACGAAGCTGCCGTCGATCTTGAGCTTGTGGAACACGGCCTTGTTGAGATAGCCGATCGACGAATAGCCGGTTCCGAAATCGTCGAGCGCGATCCCGACGCCGAGCGAGCGCAGGCGCCTCAACGTGTCGAGAGTCCCGCCATTGTCGCCGAGGAAGATGCCTTCGGTGACTTCGAGCTCGATCCGGTTGCCGGGAAGCTTGTAGCGGGCGAGCGCCTCGCTGACGGTGTTGGGAAGCGCCGGCATGACGATCTGCTTGGGGCTGATGTTGAGCGCGACGGTGATGAAGTCAGGCCAGGTCGCGGCGGCGCGGCACGCCTCGTCGATCACCCAGTCGCCGATCGCGCTCATGAGCCCCGTTTCCTCGGCGACGGGGATGAAGGCATTGGGCGGCACGAGTCCGCGCTGCGGGTGGTTCCAGCGGATCAGCGCCTCGAAGCCGACGAGCTTCTGGCTTTTGGCGTTGATCAGCGGCTGGAAGACGAGGTGGAACTGCCTGGCCCCGATCGCCTGCCTGAGGTCGGTTTCGAGCCGGACCCGGTCCTCCTGCTCCGACTGGAGAGCGGACGAGAAATATTTCGCGCAGCCGCGGCCGGCGCCCTTGGCGTCGTAGAGCGCGAGGTCGGCCTTGAGGATCAGGTCGTCGACCGTCGCGCCATCGATCGGCCCGAACGCGCAGCCGATCGAAACGCCGATGCTGATCTCGGTCTGGTCGATCATGTAGGGTTCGCGGACGGACCTGATGATCCGGTCGGCGAGATGCTCGACCATCTTTCGGCTCTGCGCGTCGGCGACGACGATCGCGAACTCGTCGCCGCCCATTCGGCCGACATGGCCGTCGGAGCCGACCTCGTCGACCAGCCGCTTGGCGACCGCGCGGAGCACCGCATCGCCCTTGGGATGGCCGAACGTGTCGTTGACCGGCTTGAACTTGTCGAGGTCGAGGAAGAGGATCGCGCACGGCACGTTGGTGGTGGTCGCGGTGCGCAGCGCCTCGCCGAGCAGCTGGCGGACTCGGCCGCGGTTGGGCAGGCCCGAAAGCACGTCCACGTTGGCAAGGTGGGTCAGCCGCTCCTGGGTCTGGCGCATCTCGGTGACGTCGGTGCCGACGCCGCGGAAGCCCTCGAACCTTCCGGCGGTGTCGACGATCGGGTCGCCGACGATCGAGATCCAGCGCGGACCGCGGGCAGTCTGGAGCTCCATCTCCAGCGCGTTGAACGGCTGCTTCGCAAGCAGCTTGCGGCCAAGCTCGGCATGGCCGCCGAGCAGCGAGGGCAGCGAATGGCCGATGAGCTGGCTCGCGGGCCGCCCAAGCAGGGCCGTCATGCGCGAGCTGATGTAGGTCACGCGGTTCTCGCCATCGACCTGCCACAGCCAGCCGACTCCGCGCTGCTCATATTCCTGGAGGAGGAGGCCGGCGCTTTCGCTCTGCGCGCTGAAATCGGCGTTGGTGCACAGCTGGTTGAATGCCCAGCGAGCGACGCTGAGCACTCCGAAGATCGACACGCCCAGAGTGAACAGGATCGAGAGCATGTGCTGGAACGGCAGCGTGTCGCGCCCGAGGAAGACGGCGGCGCCGACGCCCGCGGTGAACGACGACATCCAGGCGATCGCCGAGCGCGGGACGACGACCAGGCCGAGGCCGGCGATGGCAAGGCCGGCAGCGATCGAGGCGGTGATCACCTGCGCGCCGGCCGCGAGCGAAGGGAACAGGTAGATCGGAAGCGACAGCCAGACGATCGCTCGACCGACCGCTTCGCCGACCATCATCGATTCGGGCAGGCTGCGCCCCGAGCGCCCGACATGTGTGATCGCCTGCGTGCGCGCCATCTGCATTGCGAACAGATTGACGCCTGCGACCACGGCCGCCCAGGGGAGGAGCAGCCGCGGTCCGACCTCGGCCCACAAGCCGGCGACCAGCATCAGCGCAGCGACCACGTTGGCGGCCGCGAAGAAGGGGGCGAGGTGTGCGCGCGAGATCATCTGCACGTCCTTGAGCGGCGTGCTCGAGCTGTCGGCCTGGTCGCTGGCGAGCCCCATGGATTCGCCGTCAGGCAGGCGCGCCGCGATCATTCGCTTGTAGCGGTCCGGAGCTTCGTACATTCGCGCTCGCTTTACTGGTCAGGGTGGGGCGTAGCGCGAAGAGGGTTGAAACCGGGTTAAGGCCGATCCTCGCCTGCGGCAAGGAAGGGGTGGTCCCCGATCCTCCGTCAGCGCTTCGCGCCTGTGGGGGACGGCAATTGCTGGCGAGCCCCATCGACCTCCCCCGCGAGGGGGGAGGGTCAGGTCAGGCCGAGCTTGTCGAGGTCCCGCGAGGGGGAGAATTAGATCAGGCCCGATTCGCCGTCGGGCAGGCGCGCGGCGATCATTCGCTTGTAGCGGTCGGGAGCTTCGTACATCTGCGCTCGCTTTTCTGTCGGCACGAGCAATAGCGCGACGAGGGTTGAGACCGGGTTAAGGCCAATCCTCCCCCTCCGTCAGCGTGCGGGTGGCACTCCCCCTCCAGCAGCCCCCGGATCAAGTCCGGGGGCTGCCAGCTCCCCCGAGGGGGGAGAATTAGATCAGGCCGAGCCTGTCGAGGTCGCGCTGGGTGATCGGGTGATAGGAGGCGCGGGCCTGGCGGTAGACGCGCTGGGCGATCGGGCGGCCCCATTGCTGGTCCTTGGCGAGCGCCTCGATCAGCGGGCGGACGAACTTGCGGCGCCCTTGAGTCGTCAGGAAGCGCTCGAGCGCCGAGACCGCCGGGTCGAAGCGGTTCGCCACCGCAAGGTCCAGCCAGGCGTAGAGCACCTCGTTGTTGCGGGTCTCATTAAGCTTCAACGCCGCGTTGAGCTGCTCCAGCCGCGGCTTCGGCAGCTTGCGCGGAAGGTTGTTGAGGAAGCGAAGCCGCTCGTCGGTGGTCCAGCCGTTCCAGGCTGCCGCGTTGGCGGGGTTGCCCGCGACGAACGACTGCACGGCCGCATCGACCTGGGCAAAGGCCTTCGGGTCGGGCCTGACGACGTTCGACGGAATGCCCGGCTTGTAGACCCAGTCGTCGAGCATCAGCTTGCGCTCGAGCTCCTTGTCGCCATCGACCAGATGGTCGCGGATGTCGGCGAGGAAGATCGCCGAGGTGACCGGCTCGAAGCGGTGCCGATTGAACCAGCCCTTGAGCCAGGCATCGAAGCGCTCGCGCCCGACGATGCTCTCGATCGTGCGAAGAAAGGCGGCGCCCTTCTCATAGGCGATCTCGGTCAGCCCCTCGTCGGGGTTGCGGCCCTCGAGGTCGAGATGGAGGCGTGTGTCGGGATGGTTCATCCCGCCGATGCTGTCGATCTCCTTCATCAGCGAAGCGAAGCCGAGCGCATATTGCTGCGCCGCGCGCTCCTTGCCGTAGATCGCCTCCATGATCCGGTAGGTCGCGTAGGTGGTCGTGCCCTCGTTGAGCCAGAAGTCGGCCCAGGTCGCGTTGGTCGAAAGATTGCCCGACCAGCTGTGCGCAAGCTCGTGGGCGACGAGGCTGACGAGGCTCCGGTCGCCGGCAATGAAGGTCGGGGTGAGGAAGGTCAGGGTCGGGTTCTCCATTCCGCCGAACGGGAAGGACGGCGGCAGCACCAGCATGTCGAAGCGGCCCCACAGATAGGGGCCGAACAAAGCTTCGGCCGAGTCGATCATCTTCTCGGTGTCGCCGAGCTCGGCCGCGGCGGCCTTGAGCATCGAGGGCTCGGTCCAGACGCCCGAGCGCGGCCCGAGCGGCTGGAAGGCGAGGTCTCCGACTCCGATGGCGATCATGTAGGAGGCGACGCTGTGCGGCATCTTGAAGCTGAACACGCTCTCGCCGCCCTGGGTGATCGGCTCGGCCGATCGCGGAGCGCTCATCACTGCGGTGAGGCCCGCCGGCACCCGGATGACCGCTTCCCAGCTCTGGCGGATCCCGGGCGAATCCTGGGTCGGGATCCAGGTTCGGTTCTCGATCGCCTGGCCCTGGCTGAACAAATAGGGCCGCTGCTTGCCGGCGGTCTGCGCGGGGGTGAGCCACTGGAGCGCTCCGGCTTCGGGCGCGCTCTTGTAGCGGATCGCGATCCGCTTCGTGTCGGGCCTCAGCGCGATTGCCAGCGGGGAGCCGAAATGCTCGTGAGCGGCGCCGACTTGCCACTGGAGCGGCTCGCCCTCGGCATCGGTGATGCTCTCGATCTCGAGCCCCTTGCTGTCGAGGACGATCTGCTTCGCGTCCGGGCGGCGCTCGATGTCGAGCGTCGCCGTGCCGCCGATGCGGCGGGACGCGAAATCGACGGCGAGGTCGAGCGCGACATGATGGACTCGTGCCTCGAGCGGCCGGGCATAGCTGTGGACGTCGCGCGCATCGGCGGTGTGGAGGATCGGCGCGATCCGGGCGTGCCACGATGGCGACCGACAGCGCGGCATTGAAGCAGCGGCACCAGCGCACCAGCGGCCGGACGGTTGCAGCCGACGCCTCCGAAATCCGCTCGCCCGCGCGGCCGATCATGACCGGCATGGGGCTCGACCAGCCCTTCTTCCGCGACAAGAACCGGGCGTTCTGGATCCTTCAGAACGCCGGCTGGACCGGCTATTTCATCCTTCGGTCGCTGTCGGGCTTCGCCAACAACATGGGGGCGATGTACATCGTCCACACGGCGCTGCTGACCGCGACCGGCTATTCGCTGACCTTGCTGATGGCCGCCTTGTTCCGGCGGCTGATCGCGATGCGGCCGGTGGTTACGCTCCCGGTGTCGCTGGGCGTCGTGATCCTCGCCTCGATCCTCTTCTCGATCATCGAGACGTGGAGCATCGCAACCTTCATCAACCCGGGCTTCAAGCCGTTCGGAGTCGAATATCTCGGCGCGATCCTGCTCACTTTCGCGCTGCTCGCGGCCTGGGCGGCGCTCTATTACGGAATCAACTACTTCCTGCTGCTCGACGAGCAGATCAAGCAGCGCGAGCGGCTCGAAAGCCAGGCTTCGTCGGCGCAGCTCGCGATGCTTCGCTACCAGCTCAACCCGCACTTCCTGTTCAACACGTTGAATTCCATCTCGACCCTGGTGCTTCTCAAGCAGACCGAGCGCGCCAATGCGATGCTTGCGCGGCTGTCGTCCTTCCTGCGCTATACGCTCGCCAACGAGCCGACCGCGCAGGTGACGCTCGCGCAGGAGGTCGAGACCCTCAAGCTCTATCTCGAAATCGAGAAGATGCGCTTCGAAGACCGCTTGAGGCCGCACTTCAGGATCGAATCCGAGACGATCGGCGCGCGCCTGCCATCGCTGCTGCTCCAGCCGCTGATGGAAAATGCGATCAAATATGCAGTGACCCCGAGCGAGGTCGGCGCCGACATCTGGCTCACCGCCCGGCGCGAGGGCGGAGCGGTCAGGATCGAGGTTGCCGACAATGGCGATGGCGGCGGCGCCGCGCTCGCAGCGACCCAGTCGACGGGCGTCGGCCTTGCCAATATTCGCCATCGGCTGAGCCAGGCCTATGGCAGCGCGCATCGATTCGAAACGGGAAAGAACGACAAGGGGGGGTTCAGCGTTATCATCGAAATCCCCTGTGAGACCGGAGACAAGGACATATGACCATCCGCACCGTGCTGGTCGATGACGAGCCGCTGGCGACGCAGGGGCTCCAGCTCCGGCTCGAGGCCCACGACGACATCGAGGTGGTCGCAACCGCCGCCAATGGCCGCGAGGCGATCCGGGCGATCAAGACCCACAAGCCCGACCTGGTCTTCCTCGACATCCAGATGCCGGGCTTCGACGGGTTTTCGGTGGTCCAGGGGCTGCTCGACGTGGAGCCGCCCTTGTTCGTGTTCGTCACGGCTTATGGCGAGCATGCGCTTCGCGCGTTCGAGGCGCAGGCGGTCGATTATCTGATGAAGCCGGTCGACGAGGACCGGCTCTCGCAGACGCTCGAGCGGGTGCGCCAGCGGCTTACCGAGAAGCGCAGCGCCGAGGAGGCCGGGCGGCTGAAGGAGGCGCTTACCGAGCATGCGCCCGAGGCGGCCGAGGAGCTTGCCGACGCGACGCCCGATGTCGCACCGGCGCCGGGCCGCTACGAGAAGATGATCAACATCAAGGACCAGGGGCAGATCTTCCGCGTCGACGTGGACACGATCGAGCGGATCGACGCGGCCGGCGACTACATGTGCATCCAGACCGGCGACAATACCTTGATCCTGCGCGAGACGATGAAGGACCTCGAGAAGAGGCTCGACCCGCGGCGGTTCCAGCGGGTCCATCGCTCGACCATCGTCAACCTCGACCTGGTCCGGCAGGTCAAGCCGCATACCAACGGCGAATGCTTCCTGGTGCTCGATTCAGGGGCGCAGGTGAAGGTCAGCCGAAGCTATCGCGACGTTGTAGCCCGCTTCGTGCATTGAGCCGGCTCGGCTCCGGCTTCCACTGGGCCCGAAGTTCCGGCAAGGCGCCACGATGGATCGGGCGACCAGGTTGAAGGCAGGCGGGAGCAGCCGCGAGCTTGTCCCGCTGATTCATTCCATCGCGCGCGGCGAGCGGCCGGCGCTCGCAATCCTCTACCAGCGGACATCGGCCAAGCTGTTCGGCATCTGCATGCATCTTTTGGGCAGCGAGTCCGAAGCTGAGGATGTGCTCCAGGAAGTTTACGTCACCGTCTGGCAAAAGGCTGCGCGGTTCGAGGAAGGTCGGGCGAGCCCGATCACCTGGCTTGCCGTGCTGGCCCGCAACAAGTCGATCGACCGCCTTCGCCTGCGCCGGCTGCGTACCGACTCGATCGACGCGGCTGCCGACGTGCCCGACGAGGCCGACTCCGCCCTCGAGCTTCTCGAGCAGAGCGAGCAGAGCGAGCGGCTCAAGCATTGCCTCGACGAGCTCGAGGAGCGCCAGCAGGCGATGATCCGCTCGGCCTTCCTCGAGGGAGCGACCTATCCGGAGCTCGCAGCTCGCGAGGCGGTGCCGCTTGGAACGATGAAGAGCTGGATCAGGCGCGGGCTGCTGCGCCTGCGGGGGTGCCTCGAGCAATGAGCGCCGTTCCCCGCGACGAATGGCAGCAGCTTGCCGGCGAATATGCGCTTGGAGTGCTGGACGGGGACGAGCTCGCCCGGGCCCGCGCACTGCTGGTCGCCGGCCCCGAGTTCCGGGCGGAGGTGGGTCGCTGGTACGGCCGGCTTGCGCCGCTGCTCGACGAGATTGCGCCGGCCGGACCACGCGATGAAGTGTGGCGCGCGATCGAGGCCAGGCTGGGTGCAGGCGAGCCGGCTGGCGGCAACGTCCACTACCTGCGCCGGCGGGTGAACGTCTGGCGCGGCGCCGCTGCGGGGGCGAGCGCGCTTGCCGCCTCGCTCGCGCTGGTGCTGGTCACCCGGCCGGCGCAAGTGACCGCGCCGGTCGAAACCAGCGCGCCGGCGCCTGCGCCTGCGCCGCTGGTGGCGATGCTCGGCGGCGAGGATACGGCGGCGCGGCTGCTCGCGACCTGGAACCCGGGCGAGCGACGGCTGGTGATCGCTGCTGCCGACGCGCTCAGGGTCGGCGATGACCGGACCCGCGAGCTTTGGGTCATCCCGGCCGACGGCACTCCGCGCTCGCTCGGCGTCCTGCGGGGCAGCCCGCGCGAGCAGGTCGAGCCGGGCGCCGACGTCTCGGAGCATCTGCAACGCGGCGCTACCCTCGCAATATCGGTCGAGCCGTCCGGCGGCTGTGAGGCTGGAGGCGTGACGTTCGGCCGGGCGCGCGAGATTGCCCGGCCGACCGAGCGCCTGCTAGGGAGGGGCCATGACAAGCATCGCTTCCTCGGCTGCGCCGCCGCGCTGGCGCTCCTGTCCGTCGCCTCGTGCGAAGTCAGCGGCCCGCCCCACAGAACGCAGCCGGGAACGAAACCGCGCCGCAGGCCGCAGAGGCCGACGGCCTGTCGAAGCTCGCGACCATCCAGATGAGCCCGGACACCAGCTTCCTCAGCGCCGAGGAGCGCGAGGTGGTGAACATCCTCATCCAGGCCGCGGACCTGATGAGCGAGATCTACAAGAGGCAGACCACGCCCAATTACGACCAGCTCCGCGCCGAGGTGGTGGCGAAGAACGACCCTGCGCTGCTCGAGCGGTTCGACGCCTTTTTCGGCCCGTGGGACCCGATCAACGACAAGCAGCCCTTCTTCGGCGGCCAGCCCAAGCCTCCGGGCGCGGGCTTCTACCCGGCCGACCTCACCAAGGAGGAGTTCGACCGCTATCTTGCCGCTCATCCCGGCGAGGCCGAGCGCTGACCAGCCCGTACACGGTGGTCAAGCGGCAGGGCGATAAGCTGGTCGCAGTGCCCTACAGCGAGGAATACAAGCAATGGCTCGAGCCGGCGGCGAAGCTGCTCGAGCAAGCGGCGGCGAAGACCAGCAATCCGAGCCTCAAGAAGTTCCTCTCGCTTCGCGCGCAGTCGTTCCGGACCGACGATTATTTCCAGTCCGAGCTCGCCTGGATGGACCTGAAGGACACTCCGATCGAGGTCGCGATCGGGCCCTACGAGGTCTACACCGACACGCTCTACGGCCGGAAGACGGCGTTCGAGGCGTTCGTCACCTTGAAGGACCCGAAGGAATCGTCGGCGCTCGACGTCTACAAGGGGCGGCTGCGCGCGATGGAGCAGAATCTTCCGGTCGAGGAGAAGTACAAGAACTTCCAGCGCGGGTTCGAATCGCCGATCGCGGTCGCCGACCAGGTGCACGGCGGCGGCGACAATGTGCCGGGCGTTCAGACGATCGCCTTCAACCTGCCCAACGACGAGCGCGTGCGCGAGGCCAAGGGCGCCAAGAAGGTGATCTGCGCAATGTGCTCGGCGCCAAGTACGAGCGGATCCTGAAGCCCATGGCCAACCTGGTGCTGGTGCCCGCGGACGCGGCGAACGTGACCCAGCGCTACATGTTCATGGAGACGCTGTTCCACGAGCTGGCGCACAGCCTCGGGCCGGGCTCGATCGTCGTCAACGGCCGCAAGACGACGGTGGACAAGGAATTGAAGGAGATCGCTTCGGGCTTCGAGGAAGCGAAGGCCGACGTGATGGGCGCGTGGAACGTCATGTACATGATGGACCAGGGCGTGCTTCCGCAGGCCGAGCGCAACCAGATCGAGCGACCTATGTCGCGGGCCTGTTCCGCGCGATGCGCTTCGGCCTGGGCGAAGCGCACGGCAAGGGCGCGGCGATGCAGTACCGCTTCCGCGCGAGAAGGGCGCGCTGGTGTGGGACCCGCAGGCCGGCCGCTTCCGCATCGACCAGGGCAAGATCGACGGGCGATCCGCGACCTGGTTGGCGCGATCGTTCGGCTGCAGGGCAATGGCGACTATGCCGGGACCAAGGCGTTCCTCGACAAGTATGCGGTGCTCGATCCCGAGGCGCAGCGGGTGATCGCGTCGATGGACGGCATCCCCGTCGACATCCGACCGGTCTACCCCGATCGGGTGTGATGCCGCGCCAGCTCAGGCGAGCCTTCGCCGCGCTTCAGCCGTAGGTCGGGAGCCCGGCGACCCGCGCGGTGCTTTACAAGGAGCTCGCCGATGTCGGCAGCGCCCAAGCGCGGCGTGCGCGCGCGGGCTGACGAAGGCCGGCGCGCGCGGTGGGCAGCCGTGGCCGGTGGGTGACTGGCTGCCGGCGGGCTTCGGGGATGAAGACCATCCGGAACGGTTCCGGGCAGGTCGTCCACGGCCCGCTCGATCAACAGGCGCATCTGCGCGCGCGGCGCTGCTCTGGGGCTCTCCGGTCGGGGCGGCCGAATTGAGCATGACGATCTCGGCGCCGCTTTGCGCTGACCGTCGACTTGACCGTGCGGCGGCGCCTGAGGCGGCCGCGCGCCTCGTTGAGGGTGACGCTGGTGAGCCACGAAGATGTCGACTGCTCGCGAAAGCCGGCGAAACTGGCGAAGGCGCGGGTATCGGCTGCAGCACGTTCTCGGCTTCGGCGTCGTCGCGAACCACGCCGCGGGCGATCTGGAACAGGCGCGATTGCAGCGCTGCATGATCAACCGGAAAGCATCCATGTGCCCGCGCGCGCGTGGCGATGCGGTCGGCGACGACTTGTCATGATCGAATGCTAGCGCCTGGTGCCCGACCTGCAAGGACCTCAAGATGCCGCAGGACGCCCCGGACGAGGCGCTGGTCGATGCGGCGATCGAGCGCGGCAAGGCTCTCAGGGAGATGCGCAGGCCGGGGCGAGCGGCTTCTTCGTGCCGCGGCATTGCTGCGCATTCTCCCGGGCGCTGCCGACGTTACGATGGAGCGGGTCGCCCTGCTGTTCCCGGTGAACCTGCTCCACAACCTGGTGCGTCCTGTTTCGGCGTCCGCCTGGCTGCCGCGCGAAGCCGGGGCGGGCGAACGCCGGCGTTGCGCTGATCTACGCCGCGCTTGCGGGTTTTCGGGCTGCACCGCGGCGAAGCTGTGGACGACGTTCGGCTCATCCCGCTGTACGGCAACGATGTGTGGCTGCGCGTCCTGCTCGCGCCGTCGCCGGCGGCTTTCACCGCGATGATCCGGCCGAGGCGGGCGGTCGTGCACTGAGGTGACGCCACAGCAGGCGAAGCGCTGTTCACAGCAGGCTCATTGGACGCCGCCCACCGGAACATCGGACGTGAGCCAAGCGTCTGTTTCACCTTGATCTTTCAGTTCGGAAGGCTTGAGGATTGACCGCCGCCGCAGCTCACGTCAACGCGATCGGCACTGCCGTCCCGGGCTATGACATCCATCAAGCCTTCATCGGCTGGGCCGAGCGGCAGCTTGCCGAGCGCGCGGAGAAGGTCCTGTTCCGGCGAATGGCGCGGCGGGCCGGTATCGGGCATCGCTGGTCGGTGCTGTCGCCGACCAGCGACGGTGGTCGCCGGTCGAGCCCGGCGGCCTGTACGGCGGTGACGAGCCGCCGCCGACGTCGGCGCGGATGCGTATTTATGCCGAGGCCGCTCGCCGCTGGCGCTGGAGGCGATCGGCAGCCTTGCCGCCAAGACGAGCATCGAGGGCATCACCCATCTCGTCGTTGCAAGCTGCACCGGCTTCATCGCTCGGGCCTCGACCAGATCATCGCCGCCGAGCTTGGCCTCGATCCCGGCGTCGAGCGGACGTTCGTCGGGTTCATGGGCTGCTATGCGGCGGTCTCGGCGCTTCGCGTCGCCTATCATATCGTCCGGTCCGAACCGGTAGCGCGAGTGCTCGTCGTCACCGTCGAGCTGTCGACGCTCCACCTTCAGTTCACGCGCGAGATCGAGCCGCTGCTTGCGATGCTTCAGTTCGGGGACGGAGCGGCGGCGGCGCTGGTGAGTGCGGATCCATCGGGCTTTGAGGTGCTCAACCAGTTCGCGGCGTCCCTCGAAGACACTGCCCACCTCATCCGCTGGACCATCGGCGACAGCGGCTTTGCGATGCATTTGTCGGGGCAGGTGCCCGCTCATATCGCGCAGGCGCTCGTCGAGGGCGATCTTCGCTCGCGAATGCTCGGCAACGAGTCCCACCAAACGATCGACGCATGGGCGGTTCACGCCGGAGGAAGATCGATCCTGGATGCTGTCGAGACGGCTCTGGACCTGCCGCCCGAAGCGCTCGAGGAATCGCGCGAGGTGCTCGATCGGTTCGGCAACATGTCCTCGTCGACGCTGATGTTCGTTCTTGCCGCGATGCTCGACAAGCCGGAGCGGAAGACCGGAGTGGCCATGGCGTTCGGGCCCGGACTGGCGGCGGAAGGCTTCCGCTTCGCCCGGGCATGCCGACTATGACGCGGGTCGCGGTACGATCGCCTGAGCGCTGACGCGCCAGATCCTGTTGCCGACGTCGTCGGCGACCAGCAGCGATCCGTCGCGAGCGATCTGAACGCCGACCGGACGCCCCATCGCCTCGCCCTCTTCGCTCAGGAACCCGGTCAGCACGTCGACCGGCATGCCGGCGGGCCTGCCTCCGGCGAACGGCACGAAAATCACTTTGTAGCCGCTAGCGGGCTTGCGGTTCCACGAACCGTGCTGGCCGACGAACGCGCCTGAGGCCAATGCCGGGCCGAGCCGCGCGCCTTTGGAGAAGGTCAGGCCGAGCGAGCTGGTGTGCGGGCCAAGTGCGTAATCCGGGTGAGGGCTTTCGCCACCATGTCGGGGCGCGGGGGCTTCACGCGTGTCCACGTTTGCGCCCCAATAGCTCCATGGCCAGCCGTAGAAGCCGCCGGGTCGAACGCTCGTCAGATAGTCGAAGTGTCGCCCCAGCTCGTCGCGCTCGTTGACCGAAGCCCACAGTGCGCCGGTGTCGGGGTTCCAGTCGAGCCCGACCGGATTGCGCATGCCGGAGGCGAAAGGCGGGTGGCACCGGTCGCCGGATCCACCTCGAGAATGGCGGCGCGGTTGACCTCGCCCTCGAGCCCGTGCTCGGCGATATTGCTGTTCGATCCGACGCCGACATAGAGGCGCGACCCGTCGGCATTGGCGACGAGGCTCTTGGTCCAATGGTGATTGCGACCGCCCGGAAGGGCCGCGATCCGGCGCGGCGGCCCATCGATGCGGATCGCGCCCTCGCTGTACGGGAAAGCCACCACCGCGTCCGCGTTGGCGACGTAGAGCGTGTCGCCGACCAGCGCCATTCCGAACGGCGAGGGTCGAGGCCGCTCAGAAACGGCGTCTTGACCTCGGCAACGCCATCGCCGTCTGCGTCGCGAAGGAGCGTGATGCGGTTCGCGCTCGGAACGGCTGCGCCCGCGCGTTTCATGAACATCTTCACGAACCAGCCCTTGATCCCGCCACCCTTGCCCTCGGGCTTGGACGGCTTGTTCGTCTCGGCGACGAGCACGTCGCCGTTGGGCAGCACGTAGAGCCAGCGGGGATGGTCGAGGCCGGCCGCAAAGGCATTCACCTGGAGGCCTTGCGTCGCGACCGGCGCCCGTCCGCCCGGCCACCCCGTCGCCGGCGGGATGTTCACCGTCGGAACAGGGTGCTGACCGGCGGCGGGATCTTGGGGTTCGGCCCTGTTCCTTGCGCGACGCTGAGGTCCGCCGAATGCCCGCAGCCGGCCGAGCAAAGCACCGGCGAGCAGCGCGCCGCTGAGACGAAGGCGATCTTGCTGGAGATTGGTGTTCAATATCATTGGGGCCTCAAGCGTGGACGCGCCGACGGCGGCCCTGCCGGTTCGATGCGGATCGGGGAAAAGGTTCCCGCGTTGGAGGATGGAACGGTCCGGGCAGCTTCCACAGCCGGACGATCGGACAGGCAGAGGCGCGGCAACGGCGGACGCGAGGAATCTGGCGCTCCCGCGACGAGGAGCAGATGGATCGCGCCGCGCTCGACCTGTCGACCTATGCGCGGGTCCTCGAGGATCTTGGCCGGGTGAACAGCTGACGCTCGCGAGGCGGCCGACGATCAACTTCCTCGATCGCGCGATTGGCGAGGCTCGCGGGGCTTCCGGCTGCTCGACGTCGGCTTTGGCCAGGGCGACATGCTGCGCGCGATCGCGCGGTGGGCGAAGCGGCGAGGACTGTCGGCTGAGCTGGTGGGCGTCGATCTCAACCCGAAGAGCGCGGCGGTGGCGCGTAGGCCGCAACGCCGTCCGACCTTCCAAATCGACTATCGCACCGGCGATTACCGGGAGGTTGGCGGCGGGTTCGATTTCGTCATCAGCAACCTTGTCGGGCATCACATGACCGACGACCAGCCGCGCGACTTCCTGCGCTTCATGGAGGCGGAGGCGCGCAGGGGCTGGATCGTCAACGACCTCCACCGCCATCGCTTCGCCTATTTCGGCTATCCGCTGCTTTGCCGGCTGATGGGCTGGCACCGATCGTGCGGGAAGACGGCCAGCTGTCGATCGCGCGCCTGTTCCGGCCGGCCGAATGGCGCGATCCTAAGCCGTGCAGGGATCGATGCCAGTGCCGCCAAGATCGTCCGCCGCTTCCCGTTCCGGCTGTGCGTCGAACGCGCGCTGATCGTCGGCGGCGGTCCGGCAGGTTGCTGCCGCGATCATGCTCGGCGCGCGCCGGCGTCGCCGCCGAGCTGATCGAGCGGACGAGCGGCCCGCGCGACGTGGTCTGCGGCGGCTTCGTCGTGGCTGGGATGCATGGCTCTGCTCGAGCGGCTCGGCGTCGATCCGTGGGCCTTGGCGCGCGTGCGATCGAGCGCCTGCGGCTGGTGAGCGCCGACGAACGCTCGAGGCCCGGCTTCATGGCGGCGCGCGGCCGGCCTTTCGCGCCGGACCCTCGACGAGGCGCTGATCAGCAGCGGCGCGAGGCGGTGCCGTCGTCAGGCGCGGCATTGCGGTGCGGGCGGCAGAGGGGCCCTGAGCGTGCGGCTCGACACACGGTGCGCAGTGGTCGAGGCCGACGCCTGTTCCTGGCCACGGGCAAGCATGAGCTGCGCGGGCTCGCTCGTCCGCGAGGTTATCGGCGCCGATCCGGTGGTCGGCTTCGAACCGCGCTGCCGGTCGCGGCCGCGGTGGCTGAGGCGCTCCAAGGCGTGATCGAGCCGCACCTGTTCGACGGCGGCTATGCCGGGCTTCTCTGCAGGACGACGGCACCGCCAATCTGGCCGTGTCAGTCGCGCGCGAGCGGCTGAACGGCGCCGGAGGGATAGACGGGCTGGTGAGCGAGCTTGCCGGCGAGCCAGCCGGTGCTCGCCCGGCGCTCGAACCGCACAGGCGCCCGCTGGGAAGCCATTGCCGGCGTCCCCTACGGATGGCGCGCACGCGCTACGGAGCCCGGTCTGTTCAGGCTTGGCGACCAATGCGCGGTGATCGCCTCGCTTGCCGGGGACGGCATTGCGATCGCTCTTGCCAGCGGGGTCCGAAGCAGCGGCGGCATTTAACCAGCGGGCGGGCCGGCCGGCGCGCAGGTTTATCAGACGAGCTTCGCCCGCCGCGTTTCACGGCCACTGGCGATTGCGTCCGCACTTCGGCGGGCAGCCGAGAACGGCAGGACGCGACGGCCGCTTCTGGGCCTGCTGTCGATGGCTCCGTCGCTTGCTCCGCTCGCTGCACGGCTCACGCGCGTCGGCGGCTGAGCGGAGCGCCCTCAGGCCGGTCGGCTTCTTCTCGAGCGGCTTGAAGGCCGGGCCGTGGATCACCTCGCCGGTCACTTCGTAGCGCGAACCGTGGCAGGGGCAGTCCCACGTCCGGTCATTTTCGTTCCAGCCGACCAGGCAGCCCATGTGTGCAGGCCGCCGAGACGGCATGGACCCGGTTTTGTTCATCGCGGAACGCCGCGACATTCTCGCCGTCGATCTTGAGGATGGCGGCGGCGCCGGGGGCAAGCTCGTCCAGCGAACGTGGCTTGCCTTGCATATATCCGCGCCGACCAGGTCCTTGGCCACCGCCAGATTGTGGCTGCGCGAACTCCTTGCGCCGGCGATCGGCTTGACCCGCGCGGCATCGAACAGGCTTGCCCGTATTGATGCTCGCGTCCCTCGGCCAAGGCGGCGAGGATCACGCCCGCGACGGTGCCGTTGGTGATGCCCCAGGCATCGAAGCCGGTGGCGACGAGATAGCCCTGGCCCATCGATGAAGACCAGCCGGCGACCGCCGGCGCGCCATCCACTGGAGTATAGTCCTCGTTGGTCCAGCGGTAATCCGCCGCCTCGGCTCCGAAATGCTGCGCGGCGAACCGTTCGATCTCGCCGAACGCCTCGCGTTCCTCGTCGACATGGCCGTGCTTGACCGAGGACCGGTGACGATCAGGTACATGTCGCCATTGTCGGCCCGGTGGGTGCGCACGAAGTGGCGCGGAGTTTCGACGCTGATGTACATGCCGTCCGGCGCCCTCGCGGGATCGATCCGGGCAGCGATTACCGGGTGCATGTGCGGGGCGTTCTCGGCGTAGAACAGGCTGACCTGGCCGAGCGGCAGGTGGGTGGCCATGATCACGTAGGCGTGCGGTCACCGTCCCGCCGTCGGTCACCACGCGCGTCGGCTCCCAGTCGATCGCGCGGCTCTGCTCGAAGACATGGCAGCCATCGCCGTGGATCGCCCTGGCGGAGGCCGGCGAGATATTTGCACGGGTGGAATTGCGCCTGATCGTCGAAGCGCGGATCGCTCCCGCCACCGGAAACGGCAGGCCGCCTGCGGGGTGAAAGAGGCCGGAAGCCCGAGCCCGCGCGCGGCCTCCACTTCGCGTTCGACCGCATCGAGATGCTCGTCGGTCCTTGCATAGGTATAGGCGCTTTTCGGCTCGAAATCGCAGTCGATCCCGTGTCGCGAGGCAAGGTCGGCCATCAGCCGATCGCCGCCTCGTTCGCTGCAGGCATCCTGGGCTCCGTCCTCACCGAACTTCCTCTTCAACTTGTGGTAGATCAGGTTGTGCTGGGACGTGACCTTGGCGGTCGACTTGCCGGTGACCTCCGCCTGACCTTGCGCGCCTCGATGACGGCGACGGTCATGCCGCGCATCCTTGAGCAGCCGAGCGGCGGTGATCTCGACCATGCCGCCGCCGATGATCGCAATGTCGACGTCGATCTCGCCGGCAAGCCGGGAAAGTTCGTCGGGGGTGCGGTTGCTACCCAGTAGGAAATCGCGCGGGATTGATCCGGTATGATTCAGCTGGTCCTTTCCGCGGCGCTCGGCAGTCGTCGTCGATGGTGATGCGGGAAGGGCGTGAAAGTTCCCGGCGCGCCAGGCGGCGGCGCGCGGGTGAACCAGCCTTTCGACGATCCGGACTTGAGCACGCTTCGGCGGAACAGGCGCGCTGCGGCCCACAGGATCAGCCCCACCCAGAGCAGTTGCCAGGCGATGGCGAGGAAGGTGCGTCCACAGCTCGGGGCGCTCGGCGGCGCGCGCAAGCATCACGTACGGTGAGGACAAAGGGGAAGATGGCCGCGCCTAGCGCCAGGCCCGCTGTCCGGCGCGCCGACCGCCAGCGCTGCGACCGCGAACACCGCGATCTGCACCATGGTGACCGGCATCGAGAGCATTTGGACCTCGCGCGCGGTCGAGGCGTGCGCTCCGACCGTGAGGAAGATCGAGCCGAGAAGCAGATAGCTCATTGCGAAATAGACGAGCGCGAGCTCAAGAAGGTACGTGCCAGCCGACTGCCGGCTCGGAAGCAGGCCGAGCCCTGCTCGGCGAACAGCGCGAAGGCGAGCGCTCCGGCGCTGGTCCAGACCGCAATCCCGAGCAGCGACACGGCGAGCATCGCCAGCAGCTTGCCCAGGAAGATCGCGCTGACCGGCACTGCGGCCGCGAGCACTTCGATGATCTTGTTCGATTTCTCCTCGATCAGCTGGGAGAGCAGCATGGTCGCAAGCAGGATGGTGAGGACGAACAGCCGCCTTGCGCGCCCTGGGCGATCATCGAGCGCTGCACGGGGCGATGCGCCGATCGGGCACTGGGCGGCGTCGAGCACGATCGGCGCGCCGCTTGGCTGCTGGCTCGCGCGCGCATGGTCGATCATCAGCTGGAGCTGGCGGCGCATGTCGCCGGGGGCAGGCCTACGCTGCTGAGCTGCGGCCGGTCGAGGCCGCCGTCGAGCACTGCGATCACCGGCGCGTCCTCGGCGAGCAGCCGCTGAACAGGGCGCGCCGCCGTCGCGCTCCGGCTCGAAGCGGCGGATCGTCACCGGCGGAAGGGTTCAGGAACGCTGCGCCGATGCGGTCGCGCGCGGCCGACAGGGCGGCGAACTCCTGCGCGGTTGCAACCACGGCGACGACTGCGATGGTCGGCGCTTCGCGAAGCTGCGCTGACGGCGATGCCGCCGAAGATCAGCCGACCAGCACCGGGAACAGCGGGCCGAGCAGGAACAGTAGGAAGCTGCTCGACAGGACCATCGCCGAGACGTCGCGGCGGGCGATGACGAAGGCGCCGCGGATGATCTCCCTCATGCGGCGGCTCTTCGTCCATCGAGCGCGCGGTCGCCTCGCCGGCGATGGCGACGAACGCTTCGGGTGAAGGCCGGGCCGCTCGATCGCCAGGGTCTCGATGCCCGCGCCGCCATCGATCAGCGCCTTGAGCAGCGGCTCCGGGGCCGCCCTCGAGAGGCCGAACATTCGCGCTGCCCTGCCGGCAGGCGTCGGGGGGAATGACCGAGCGCCACGGCCCGTCGCTTTGGCGCGTGCGCGGCCGCACCACCGGCCGCAGGCGGGCGCGCGCTTCGTCGACCAGCCCTTCGAACGCCACCTTGCCGCCGGCGACGATCGCGATGCGCTCGCACAGGCGCTCGGCGTGGGCGATCACGTGGGTCGAGAAGATGACGGTCGCGCCGGCTGCGGCGCGCGCCTGGATCAGCCCTCGAGCTTGCCCTGGTTGATCGGGTCGAGCCCGGAAAGGCTCGTCGAGCACGATCAGGCTGGGCTCGTGGACGAGGGTGCCGAGCAGCTGGACGGTCTGCGCCATGCCTTTGGAAAGGTCGCGGATGAGCTTTTTCGACCAGTCGGCGATGCCGCGCTCGGCCAGCAGGGCCTGGGCCCCGGCGGCGCGCTTCGGCGATGGGCAGGCCGCGCAGCGCTGCCATGAAGGCGATCGCTTCGAGCGCGCTCATGGACGGATAGAGCCCGCGCTCCTCGGGCAGATAGCCGATCCGCCGCGGCCTCGAGCGGGCGCTGGTGCCCCGGCGCCTGGCGGTCGCGGGCTTGGCTCGATGATCCCAAGGAGGATGCGCAAAGTGGTGGTCTTGCCCGCGCCGTTGGGCCCGAGCAGGGTATAGATCGAGCCGGCGGGCACCGACAGGCTGACGTGGTCGACGGCGCGCTTGTCGGCGAGATCCTTGACAGGTCTTTGGCCTCGGGGCCGGACTTCCTACATCCTCGTCACGCTCGGCGGGTCGAGCACTGAATTCCCGCCCGGAAAATCGGGAGAACAGGGCTTCGACAAGCAGCCGAACAAGGTAGCCGTTGCAGGTGGATAGGCCCCAAGTAGCCAGAAGGACGCAATACGAGCCGAGGCCGAGCGCCTGGGCTTCGTGGCGTGCGGCTTCGCGCGGGCGGACGCTTCCTCGGCGGCGGGTGCCGAGCTGAGGCGGTGGCTCGAGGCCGGGCACCACGGGACGATGGGCTGGATGGAATCGCGCGCCGACCAGCGCGAGTCGCCGCTCGCGCTGTGGCCGGAGGCCAAGTCGGGGATTGCGCTGGCGATGAGCTATGCGCCGGCGAGCGATCCCCTGGCGCTCGCGGGCGAAGGCGAGCGGGGGCGCATCTCGGTCTATGCGCAGGGCGGCGATTCTCACAAGACGGTGAAGAAGGCGCTCAAAGCGCTCGCGCGGTTCATCGTCGCCCGCTGCCCAAGCGAACTGAAGGTGTTCGTCGACACGGCGCCGGTGATGGAAAAGCCGCTGGCCGAAGCGGCGGGGCTCGGCTGGCAGGGCAAGCACACCAACCTCGTCAGCCGCGAGCATGGCAGCTGGCTGTTACTCGGGGTGATCCTGACGAGCCTCGAGCTCGAGCCCGACCCGCCGGCGACGGGCGGGATGCATTGCGGCACGTGCACCGCCTGCCTCGACGCCTGTCCGACGAAGGCGATCGGGCCAGCGCACCGGATCGATGCGCGCAAGTGCATCTCCTACCTCACGATCGAGCATGAAGGACCGATCCCGGAGCGCTATCGCGAGGCGATCGGCAACCGGATCTACGGCTGCGACGATTGCCTTGCGGTGTGCCCGTGGAACCGCTTTGCGCAAAGCGCCGGCGCCAACCGCGCGTTCCTCCCGCGGGCGGAGCTGGCGGCGCCGCGCCTGGCCGACCTGCTCGCGCTCGACCATGCGGCCTTTCGCGAGTTGTTCGCCGGCTCGCCGATCAAGCGCATCGGGCGCAACCGGATGATCCGCAACTGCCTGATTGCTGCCGGTAACAGCGGACAGCCCGAGCTGGCGAGCAGCATCGAGCCGCACCTCGCCGATGCCGATCCGGTCGTCGCCGAAGCGGCCCAGTGGGCGCTTGCAAAGCTGTCAGCCGCCGAGCGAGCGGATGCAGGCGAGCTGGTCGGTGTCGGCTCCTGAGGTCAGCCGCGTGTCCACGTGCGCCACTCGCTCCGGCCCCATCTCGGTGAGCGGCGGGTAGAGGTAGGCGTCGAGAACGCAGGCGCGGCCGCGGAACTGCAGCTTGAGGCTTCGTCCCTCGCGGATCTGCAGCGCCGGCCGGCCGAGCCGCGCAATCACTTCTCCGGCACTCATGCCGATCAGGCTGCCCCGCAGTACCGGCTGGGATGGCGCCGGGGCCTGCGGCTGCGGCTGCGGCTGGGGCGCGGGCGTGGTCGCGCAGGCGGCGACGAGCAGCGTGGCTGCAAGAGCAAGGGAATGGCGCATTGGCTCACTCAAGCACGGGCGGCTGTTGCCGTGAAGTGCCTTGGCAGCTAGGCGCGCGCTTTCCTCACAGGAACGGATGCCTGAATGACCGACTGCCGCCTCGACGTTCTCGCCATCGGCAATGCGATCGTCGACGTGATCGCCGATGCCGATGACGCCTTTCTGGACCGCGAGGGCCTGACCAAGGGATCGATGCGGCTGATCGATGCTGCCGAGGCCGAGCGACTGTATGCGCAGATGGGCCAGGCGCGCGAAGTCAGCGGCGGGTCGGCCGCCAACACTTCGGCAGGCGCGGCGGCGCTGGGAGCCCGCGCGGGGTTCATCGGCCAGGTCGCTCCCGACCAGCTCGGCGAGTTCTACAGGCACGACCTTCGCTCCGCAGGAGTCGAGTTCACGACGCCGCCGGCCGACTTCGGAGTCCCGACTGCGCGCTCGATGGTCCTGGTAACGGCAGACGGGCACCGCACGATGAACACCTTTCTCGGCGCGGCGCAGCACCTGCCGTCGAGCGCGCTCGACGAGGAGCAGATCCGCTCGGCGGCCGTGCTCTACCTCGAAGGCTATCTGTGGGACCCCGAGACTCCGCGCTATGCGATGGTGCGGGCGATCGAGGTCGCTCGGACGGCGGGGCGGAAGGTCGCTTTCACTCTGTCCGACACGTTCTGCATCGAGCGGCACCGCGACGGGTTCAACGCCCTGATCGACGGCGGCCGGATCGACGTGCTCTTTGCCAACGAAGCGGAGATCCAGGCGCTTGTCGGAGTGCCGCACCTCGAGACTGCGGTTGCAGCGGTCAAGGACAAGGTCGAAACGCTGGTCGTCACCCGCAGCGAGAAAGGCGCGCTGGCGACGCGCCGCGGCGGCGAGCGCGCCGACGTTCCAGCCAAGCCGGTGGAGCGGGTCGTGGACACGACCGGCGCGGGCGACCTGTTCGCGGCCGGCTTCCTCGCGGGCCAGGCGCGCGGTCTGGGGCTCGAGCAGTCGCTGAAGCTCGGCGCGATTGCTGCCGCCGAGGTGATCCAGCATTACGGTGCCCGGCCGGAAGCCGACCTCAAGGCGCTCACAGGCGAGCTGATCTGACAAAAAGGGGAGGCCGGAGCCTCCCCTTGAGTCGTCTCAAACCTTGTCAGAGGCCCGGCGGGCGACGCGGCGGATCCAGCGGATCACGCTCGTCGACGGCGGGGATCGAGGGCTCGATTTCGTGGATCTCCGGCTCGTGCACTTCGACGATGCCGCGGCCCAGATGGCTCTTCCTGTAGCCGTAGAGGAAGTAGAAGACGAGGCCGATGGCGGTCCAGATCGGCAGCACCAGCATCGCTTCCACCGGCAGATTGAAGAACAGGAACAGGCAGCCGAAAATCGTCAGGGGGGCGACCAGCCACAAAGCCGGCACCCGGAACGCGCGCCGCCGATCCGGGTCGCGCCGGCGAAGCATCCATACCGCAACCGCCACCATCAGGAAGGCGTAGAGCGTGCCCGCGTTGGCGACGTCGGCGAGCTGGCCGACCGGGAAGAACGCCGCCGCGAGGGCGACTCCGACCCCGGTGATCGCGGTGACGATGTGCGGGGTCCTCCAGCGCGGGTGCACCGTCGCCAGCTTCTCCGGCAGCAGACCGTCGCGGGCCATGACGAAGAAGATGCGGGTCTGGCCGAACAGCAGGATGAGGATGACCGACGGAAGCGCGATGAACGCCGCGTAGCCGAGCGCGTTGCCGACCGTGCCGAAGCCGATGGTCCTGAGCACGTGCGCCAGCGGCTCGCGCGAGCAGACCAGCATCTCGGAATATTGCGGCATTGCGCATTGCCGGGCGAGTTCCTCCGAACCCGCCGGGAAGGGCGTGCCGTTCGGGCCCATGATCGGCTCGCCGCCGACCGTTCCGACGGCACCGGCCGAAACCAGCATGTAGAAGATCGTGCAGATGGCAAGACTGCCGATCAGGCCGATCGGCACGTTGCGCTGCGGGTTCTTGGTCTCCTCGGCAGCGGTCGAGACTGCGTCGAAGCCGACATAGGCGAAGAACATCGTCGCCGCCGCGCCGACTACGCCGACGCCGGAGCCGAAGCCGCCGAATACGCCGGCCGGCATGAACGGGCTGAAATTCTCCGCCTCCATCCGTGGCAGGGTGAGCACGAGGAAGGCCGTGAGAGCGATGATCTTGATCGCAACCAGCACGGCGTTCACTCGGGCGCTTTCGGAAGTGCCGATCATCAGCAGCCAGGTGACGAGGAGAGCGATCAGCGCCGCCGGAAGGTTGATGAAGCCGCCCGGTTGGCCGCCGAGGACGAGCGGGCCGGCCTTGAGCCAGGCGGGCAAGTTTATTCCCAGCGATTGGGCGAGCACCGTGTCCGTTAGATAGTTGGACCAGCCGACGGAAACGGCGGAGGCTCCGACCGCATATTCGAGCAGCAGCGCCCAGCCGACCGTCCAGGCGATAAACTCGCCCATGACCGTGTAGCTGTAGGTGTAGGCTGATCCCGCAACCGGGATCATCGATGCGATCTCGGCGTAGCAAAGCGCCGCGACGACGCAGACCGCCCCGGCAATCATGAAGGAGATCATCAGCCCCGGCCCGGCCTTCTGCGCGCCGACCGCGGTCAGCACGAAGATGCCCACACCGATGATGCAGCCTACGCCGAACAGCGTCAGCTGAATCGCTCCAAGCGAGCGGTGCAGCGACTTCCTTTCAGCTGTAGCGAGGATTGCGTCGAGTGGTTTGACCCGGCCGAAGAGTCCTCCGCGCGGAGCTGCAGTCGCCATTCGAATACCCCTTTTTTGGCGGTTTTGTTGCCGCGGAGCCTAGCGGCTGCGGCCGCGAGGGCAATAGCAGAGTAGCAGCAATTGTTCCCGGTGCACTTAGCGCGCGAGCATCGGGCCGAGCGGCCGTCCGCCGAAGATGTGCACGTGGAGGTGCGCGACTTCCTGCCCGCCGCGAAGCCCGATGTTGGCGAGGATGCGGTAGCCTTCGCTCACCAGGCCCGCATCGCGCGCGACCGTGCCGACCGCGCGCACGAAGCCGGCGATCTCCTCGTCGGACGCCCTGGCGGTGAAATCGTCCCAGGAGACGTACGGACCCTTGGGAATCACCAGGATGTGGACCGGAGCGATCGGGTTGATGTCGTGGAATGCGAGGGCGTGATCGTCCTCATGGACCTTGCGGCACGGCAGCTCGCCGCGAAGGATCCGGGCAAAGATGTTCGTGTCGTCGTATGGCTGCGTCGCGTCGNACGTATTTGCTCCCCGTTCCGGGGTTGTGACCGCCATCGGGGCGCGTCCGGGCGCCCGCGTCGAGCCCGGCCAATCGATTCTCCAATTGGCAGATCTCTCCCAGGTGTGGGTCGTCGCCGAGGTGCCGGAAGTCTCGCTCGGGCAGATCCGGATTGGGCAGCCGGCGGAAATTTCTTTCCCCGCCTATCCCGGCGAAACACGGCAGGGCCGGATCGACTACATCTTCCCCACCCTTGATCCCGAAGCCCGTACCGCACGCGTGCGTGTCACGCTCCCCAACCCAGGCGGGCGCCTCAAGATCGGCATGTTTGCCAATCTCAACATTGGCGGCACGGCGTCCGGAGGCTTGGTCGTGCCGGCGGAAGCCGTCATCTCGACAGGCAGGCGCAACGTTGTGATCGTGCAGCGGAGCGGCGGCTTCATTCCAGTGGAGGTCGAGCTCGGGCGCACGGTCGGCGACAGGACAGAGATCCGCAGGGGCCTCAACCTCAACGACGTTGTCGTGGTCTCTGGGCAGTTCCTTATCGATTCTGAGGCTTCACTCGCAGGCATCGTCGAGCGCCTGTCGCGCGGTCAGCAACCAGCAGCACAGCAACAGAGGCAGGAGAACCTCATTCAGGGCCGGGGCGTCGTGATGTCGGTGGATCCCAATGCTCGCCGGATCACGCTCTCCCACGAGCCGGTGACGGCGATCAACTGGCCCGCCATGACCATGGCGTTCCCGGTCAAGGATCCGTCTCTCCTGCGCGGCCGGAGAGCCGGTGAGCGGGTGACCTTCGCCTTCCAGCGTCCGCAGCAAGGCGAGACGCCGGTCATTGAACGCATCGCTCCGGAGGCGGCGCGATGATTGAACGTATCATCCGCTGGTCGGCCGCAAATCGGCTCATCGTCCTCCTCGCCACGGCGTTTATTACCGCTATGGGTTTGTACTCGGTCAGCCGCACGCCCCTCGATGCTATTCCGGACCTGTCAGACGTGCAGGTGATTATCCGCACGCCTTACGCGGGACAGGCGCCTCAGATCGTGGAGGCGCAGGTCACCTATCCGATCGCGACAACCATGCTTTCGGCTCCGAAGGTGAAGGCGGTCCGCGCCTTCTCGATGTTCGGCGACTCGTTCGTGACCATCATCTTCGAGGATGGCACTGATCTTTACTGGGCCCGATCGAGGGTGCTCGAATATCTGAACCAAGCCGCCGGTCGCCTCCCGCCGGGGGTCACGCCGGCGCTGGGTCCAGACGCGACCGGCGTCGGCTGGGCTTATCAATATGCGCTCGTCGACAGGACGGGCGGCAATGATCTGGGACAGCTGCGCGCGCTTCAGGACTGGTTCCTAAGATACCAGCTCAAAGAGGTGGCAGGCGTCGCGGAGGTCGCGAGCGTGGGAGGCATGGTGCGCGCCTTCCAGGTCGAGGTCGATCCCGAAAGGCTTCAACTCTACCGTGTATCCGTAAACGATGTGACGGAGGCGCTTCAGACCGCCAACAACGAGACCGGTGGTTCGGTCATCGAGCAGGCGGAAGCCGAGTACATGATCCGCGTCGGAGGATATCTCGAAACTCTGGACGACTTCCGCAACATTCCGTTGAAAGTAGGCGATGGCGGCGCGCCGGTGACGATCGGGGATGTAGCCCGCGTTCAAATTGTTCCTGACTTCCGTCGAGGTATCGCCGAGCTCAACGGCCAGGGCGAGGTAGCGGGCGGCATCATTGTGGTCCGCGCTGGCGCCGATACCCGGGCGGTGATCGAAGCCGTCAAGGAAAAGCTCGAGGAACTGAAGACGGCTCTTCCAAAGGGGGTTGAGGTCGTCACGGTCTACGATCGCTCATCGCTCATCGAGCGAGCCATCGAGAATCTCAGTCATAAGCTGGTGGAAGAATTCATCGTCGTAGCGATCGTCTGCGTCGCCTTCCTTTTGCACTTACGCTCTGCCCTCGTGGCCATCCTGACGCTGCCGCTGGGCATCCTCGCCGCGTTCACGGTCATGTACTATCAAGGGGTCAACGCGAACATCCTTTCCCTTGGCGGCATCGCGCTTGCCATTGGCGCTATGGTCGACGCCGCTGTCGTAATGATCGAGAATGCTCACAAGAAGCTCGAGCACGCCGAGCTCGAGCATGGGGGCATGACCGAACAGCTGCGCAAGAGCACACTCGTCGAGGCGGCGGTCGAAATTGGCCCCGCATTGTTCTTCTCGCTGCTGATCATCACTTTGTCGTTCCTGCCTGTCTTCTCGCTTGAGGCGCAGGAGGGGAAGCTCTTCTCGCCTCTGGCACTCACGAAGACCTACTCGATGGCAGCGGCAGCGGCTCTGTCTGTCACTCTGATCCCGGTTTTGATGATCATGTTCATCAAGGGGAGGATCCGACCCGAAGAGAAGAACCCGATCAACCGATGGCTGATCAGGGCGTATCGGCCGGCGCTCGTATGGGTGATGCGCTGGCCCAAGCTCGTGCTTGGACTTGCCATCGGCGCTCTTCTCCTCACCGCGTGGCCGCTGTCTCGCCTTGGCAGCGAATTCATGCCTGCATTGAACGAGGGCGACCTGCTCTACATGCCGACGGCGCTTCCTGGCCTTTCCGCCTCGAAAGCTTCGGAGCTGCTCCAGATCACGAACCGCATGATCAAGACCGTTCCAGAGGTGAAGACGGTCTTCGGCAAGGCGGGGCGCGCTGAGACGGCCACAGACCCTGCGCCGATCGAAATGTTCGAGACGGTCATTCAGCTGAAGCCGCAGAGCGAGTGGCGGGAGGGCATGACTATGGAGAAGCTGGTCGCGGAGCTCGACGAGCGCGTCAAGGTGCCCGGACTCGCCAATGTCTTCGTTCCTCCGATCCGCAACCGCATCGACATGCTTGCGACGGGCATCAAGAGTCCCGTGGGTGTGAAGGTTAGCGGCGCTGATCTGGCCACCCTTGATCGATTGGGCGCTCAGATAGCGCAGGTCGTGAAGACCGTACCCGGGACGTCATCTGCTATCTCGGATCGGATCCTTGGCGGCCGTTACATCGACGTCAAGATCGACCGCCTAGCGGCCGCCCGCTACCAGCTGTCGATCGAAGACATCCAGAACACCGCCGCCGGCGCGGTTGGCGGCATGTCTGTCGACGAGAAGATTGAGGGCCTCGCCCGCTTCCCAATCAACGTCCGTTTTCCCCGAGAGATGCGGGGAAGCGTCGAGGCGCTGCGGAACCTCCCTATCCTGGCTCCAACAGGCGGCATTGTTCCGCTAGGTGCAGTCGCCAGCGTCAAGATCGCGGACGGCCCGGTGATGGTGAAGAGCGAGAATGCAAGACCTTCAGCCTGGGTATATATCGACGTGCGGGATCGAGACATCGTCGGCTTCGTCAACGAGGCGAGGCAGAAGGTCGCTCGCGAAGTCCGGATGCCGCCGGGATATTCGATCGCCTGGTCGGGGCAGTTCGAATATGCCGAGCGGGCCTCGAAGAGGCTGGCGGTGATCGTCCCGCTTACAATCGGGGTGATCTTCCTGCTCTTGTATCTCGCGTTCAAGCGGGTGCGCGAGCCGCTGATCGTCCTTCTGGCGCTTCCATTCGCGCTTATCGGTGGTGTCTGGCTCATTTACCTCATGGGCCACGCCATCTCGGTTGCCACGGCTGTTGGCTTCATTGCCTTGGCCGGGCTTGCTGCCGAGTTCGGCGTCATCATGCTCGTCTACCTCGACAAGGCGATCGAGGAGCGGATCGCGGCTGGCAAGTTCTCGAGGACGGAAGACCTGGAGGATGCGCTAATGGAGGGAGCGGTCCTACGAGTTCGCCCAAAGGCGATGACGGCGGCCGTCATTCTTGCAGGCCTGTTCCCACTACTTATCGGCGAAGGCACCGGCTCGGAGATCATGCAGCGATTGGCGGCTCCGATGGTGGGCGGGATGATCACAGCGCCGCTCCTGTCCCTGTTCGTGCTCCCGGCCATCTACAAGCTGCTCGGCGTGAAACAGTTCATGCGTGAGGAAGTGGATCCCAAGGAGCCCGACGTCGCGTCTGCCGCGAAGCCGCAAATGAGTTAGCTCTCTTTCATCAATCAAGATCAGCCAAGAAGCGGGACCGGAGGGTCCGCTTTCGTTTTGGAGCGCTCGGTATCAGACAGTCCGCTGTCGGCCCAAAAGCGGTTGCCAGTTCTGGCATCGGGATGAGCTTGGCGAGCGTGGGCGCAGGCGGCGCAAACGGGACCTTTTCAACGGCATCGGCGCATATCTGACATGACCAGCGCCTTCTACGAGTTGCATAGTTATCTAAAGGCGCGCGCCGATTCGCGAGGGCTCCCGCCTGAGACCGTCTCAGCGCGCGCTATTCTCCTCCACCCGCTCGCGCGCCTTTTGCGCTTCGGCGCAGCGCTTGCCGTATTGGCGGCAGCTCAATTCGAGCGCTTCCACCACCTGAAGCTGCTGCTCGATCACATAGGGGTCGTCAAGAACACCCGAAGAATAGACGTCCAGGACTGCCGGCTTGGGCTTCCCATGCGGAGCGTCCCCGGCACGTTCCGCCGCCCGTTCTGGTCCTTGCCCACTTCCGCCCAGCATCATCCTGGCCGGAAAGCAATGGCCGCCCCGAGCAAGGCGGCACAGCCCAGCACCCTCTTATTCCCCATGAGGAAGAACATGGCAGGGGGGATGCGGTCCGGCAAAGGCTTCGGTGAGCGCCTGCCGAATCTCGGCGATGCCTCCGAAGGTCGTCTTCCGTCCCGTGAGCGCGGATCGATCGGCCCGCTCTCGAACGGATCCCCAGATAGCGCGGGAACAGGTGAACGTACAGGTGAGGAATGGTGTTGCCGTGGATTTCATAGCCCACTACGGCGGCGCTTGCTTGGAACAGTGCCCGCGACACGGTTTGAACGTCGTGCATGAATGCTGCACCTTCGTCGAACGTCAGATCGTGCAGATCGACGGCGTGGCGCTTGTGGAATACGCGCAGCTGCCGGGCAGCGCAGGCGCGTGGCTTCCTGTCCGCCATTGTCAGTCAGGAGGTCTGCAACTCACCGATGACATAGCCGGCTGCCCGTCGAGGCAGATCGGACAGCCTTCGCCGCCAGCAGTGCCGGCCATAGCGCATCTCCCCACCGAGCCAAGATCCAGCCTCCCGAGATATCTCCGCCGCTCTCCACGGGGAGGAACTCCTCGTCAGAGGCTGAATGCCGCTGTCCTCCTCCTCCTCGCGGCAAGCGCCGGGAACGTCGCGGCAGGGCCGCAAATCAGGCATCCGCCCAGCGGCACCGTAAACACCGCGTTAACCATCTCCGCCTACATTGCCAACGTGCCCTGAATGCCTATCTATGGCATAGGTTATCAAAGGCACGAGCGGACTTCGCGGGATCCCCTTCCTGGGGCCCATCGAAGGACCACTTCGATGGGAGCATTCATGAGCGACGACAACAAGGATCCGCAAGGACAAGGCGGCGGCGGAAATCCCTGGATGAAGAGCTCTTCATCTGGGCGGGCATCCTGCTCGCTCTGGTGCTGTTCGTGCAGATCATCGACGGCGGCAACCGCGCCGGACAGGGCGAAGGCATTGCCTATTCCGATTTCCTGACCCGGGTCGATGAAGGCACGGTGAAGTCGGTGATGATCGGCAAGGATATCGTCTCCGGCGAGCTTACCAACGGCGAGAAGTTCGGCACCTACGCGCCGCAGGACGTGCAGCTGGTCGATCGTTTGAAGGAGAAGGGCGTGGCCTTTTCGGCCCGAGCTCCGAACAGCAGACCAGCGTCTGGCTGATCCTCCTCTATCAGTCCCTTCCTTCCTGCTGATCCTGGGCATCGCCTTCTTCGTGATGCGCCAGATGCAGAAGAATGCCGGTTCCGGCGCGATGGGCTTGGAAAGTCCAAGGCCAAGCTGCTCACGGAAAAGCATGGCCGCGTCACTCTCGACGATGTCGCGGGCATCGACGAAGCGCGAGGAGCTGCAGGAGATTGTTGAGTTCCTGAAGGACCCGTCCAAATTCGCGCGCCTCGGCGGCAAGATCCGGAAGGGTGCCCTCTGGTCGGCTCGCCCGGCACGGGCAAGACCCTGCCGCCCGCGCGATCGCGGGCGAGGCGAACGTGCCCTTCTTCACCATTTCTGGCTGGACTTCGTCGAGATGTTCGTCGTGGGCGCAAGCCGTGTCCGCGACATGTTCGAGCAGGCCCAAGAAGAACGCGCCCTGCATCGTCTTCATCGACGAGATCGACGCGGTCGGCCGCCATCGCGGCGCAGGTCTTGGCAACGGCAATGACGAGCGCGAGCAGACCTTGAACCAGCTGCTGGTCGAAATGGACGGCTTCGAGGCGAACGAAGGTATCATCATCATCGCCGCGACCAACCGTCCCGACGTGGATCCGGCGCTCCTCCGCCTGGGCCGCTTCGACCGCCAGGTCGTGGTGCCGCGCCCGGACATCGAAGGCCGCGAGAAGATCCTGGCCGTGCACATGAAGAAGGTGCCGCTGGCGCCCGACGTGGACCCGCGCACCATCGCCTCCGCGGCACGCCCGGCTTTTCGGGCGCCGATCTCGCCAATCTCGTCAACGAGGCCGCGCGCCCTTGCCGCGCGCAAACGCAAGCGTTGCCATGCGAGGAGTTCGAGGAAGCTTGGCGACAAGGTCATGATGGGCGCCGAGCGGCGTTCGATGGTCATGACGGAGGACGAGAAGAAGTCGACCGCCTATCACGAGGCCGGCCACGCGCTCCGTCTCGCTCCATGTGCCCGGCTGCGACCTGCTGCACAAGGTGACCATCATCCCGCGCGGCCGTGCGCTCGGCGTAACCTGGAACCTGCCGGAGCGTGACCGCTACTCGATGTCGATGAAGCAGATGAAGGCGCGGGCTGGCGCTCTGCTTCGGCGGCCGCATTGCCGAGCAGATCATCTACGGTGAGGACGAGCTCAACACCGGCGCCTCCAACGATATCCAGCAGGCTACCGACATGGCCCGCGCGATGGTGATGGAATATGGCATGTCGGAAAAAGCTGGGGTGGCTGCGCTACCGCGACAATCAGGACGAGGTGTTCCTTGGCCATTCCGTTGCCCGCACCCAGTCGATTTCCGCGGAGACCGCCCAGCTCATCGACCAGGAGGTCCGCCGCCTGATCGAGGAAGCGGAATCGACCGCTCGACCGTGCTCACCGAGCATCTCGACGAGCTCCACCGCCTGGCCGGTGCGCTGCTCGAATATGAGACGCTGAACGGCGAGGAATCCAAGCGCGTGATCAAGGGCGAGGATATCGGCCGCGAGGATCCGCTTCCTCGAAGCGCCGGGCTCCTTCCCGTCGCCGGCTCCTCGATCCCGAGCACGCGCGCCCCGGCGGCTTCCCGGGAGGTCCGGCCCCGCAAGGCTTAGGTCAAGCCTTCAGCTTTTACATGAGGGAGCGGCGCAACACGCATCGCTCCCCTTTTGCCTCCGCTTGAAATCGAAACAAGCGCCGCTTCCTTGTTTGGGGGCACCGGCGGCCGCCCTCGATGGATAGAAGATGATGACGAAGGTCTCGGCACTGTCGGCGATCGCCGCGGCCTCGCCGGCGGCCGGCTGTCGCGCCCGCAACGGCCGAGCGGTTCGACCGCATCGTCGCGTTCGGCGACAGCTATGCCGATGACGGCAATATCTACGAGCTGTTCGGGACCGCGCCGCCTGCGCTCTATCCTCGCGGCCGCTTCAACGGCACCAACTTCGCGGACACGATGGGCACGCCCTCGGCGCGAGAATCGACAATTTCGCCCTGGGCGGCGCCGTTACGGGCCCGGGCCGCAACAATCGCCCTGCCGGATTTGATCAGCAATATCGCGCCTTCCTGGCCGGCGGCGGCCGGCCTATTATCCGTGCGTCAGCGGCGAATTTTCACCCGACCTCGTCGTCATCTGATCGGCGGCAACGATGCCCGGGCCTATGAGAAGAGCTTCGTCCCTCCCTTCCCCGGGCCGGGTCGCTTCGGCCATTGCGGCGGCTCCGGCTGCCGCGGCTCGCAGCGCAGCCAACGCCGTGGCGGGGCTCGATGCGCTGGTGGGGGCGGGCGCGCGCAACATCCTTGTCGGCGGCGATACCGGCCGTCTGCCCGAGTCAGGAAGCGATCGCTCCGATTGGGACCGCCTTTTCGAACAGCTACAATGCACGGGTGAAGGGCTTCGTTGGCGAAGCTGCCCGGCGCGGCGTCAGCGTTCATTATCTCGATCTCGACCGGCTTGCCGACCGCGTCGAGGCCGATCCCGCGGCTTCGGCCTGATCAGCGCCGGCGCCTGCCCTTCTGCTTGCATCACCAATCCGTCGCTTGCCGACAAATACCTGTTCTACGTCGACAAGCTCCACCTCAGCTCGGCCGGCTTTGCCATCATCGGCCGCGAGGCCGTGGCGCAGCTCCAGGGGCCGCCGGCATTCTAGACCATGTGAGAAGAGTGGGAACCGGTTTTTGAGGCGGATAGCGCCTCCGCCGACCACACTCGAATCTTGTCAGCTTTCGTTCATCCTCGGCTGATTCCGCCTTCCCGCAAATAGCTGGGAGGATCTCTTGCGCTACATTGCCCCCGCGCTGCTTTTGGTCGCCGCTCCCTCACCGCGCTTCAGGCGCAAACGATGCCCGTTGAGCACCTTCCTCGCCAAGGCGGAGCACCTCGACCGCTACGATGGCGCTCTTCTCCAGCGACATCGGCCTGTTGAAGAAAGAGATCGGGAACAGCGCGAAAGGACTGCGCGACGAGCAGGTCGCCGCCAATAAGGCTGGGCGGAAGCCCCCTTACTGCAATCACCGGACGGGCAGCGATCAATTCGACCGATTGATCAGAGTATCGGTCCATCCCGCCCGCCCAACGGACCATGCCGGTGCGGTCCACCGCCACCGATCCGCAAGAAATATCCCTGTCCCGCCTGTCAGCTTTCCATCATCCTGGGCTGAGCACCAGGAACATGAACAACAACAAGCTGGGAGCTCATCAGCTCTTGCGCCACAGGGCGCCGCCGCGTTGCTTCTGATCGCCGCTGCCGGTACCTTCACCGCGCTTCAGAGACAGACAATGCCGGTTTCCACCTTCCTCGCGAAGGCGAATGCCTTGAAGGCGAAGGGACCGATGGCGCTCTGTGATCCAGCGATTTAGGCCTCCTCAAGAAGAGAGCCACAGGAACGGCGGCAAGGGCTCCGCGCCGAGCATTTATGCGTTGTTCTGGAGCTTGAAAGCCGGGGCAAGCCTCCGTACTGCATGCCGGCCAAGGTCTTCGGTTGAACTCGAACGAGCTTCTCGCCCACAGGCTGACCATCGAAATCTCCTGCCGCTCAACGCAACGACCGAGCGTCCAAGCGGGCTGCGCGCGGGCTGATGCGCAAGAAATATCCCTGCCCTGCCTGATCAGCCGAGCACGCCCAGCGCCACGAGGATCGTCGCGAAGCTGATAAGCGCGACGGAGGCGAACAGCAGCAGCATGAACATGCGCCACAAGGCTGAGAAGCGGCGGAGCTTGGGCAGCCGCCGCGAAGCGTGCCGGTACATGTGCCAAGGCACGAACAATGTCGCGAACAGGCCACACCGGGCCGGGCGACGCGCCGGCCAGCACGAGCAGCGAGCTGACGGTTGCCAGGATCGAGACGGCGGAGATGGAATAGGTAACGAAGTCCCGTGTGGTCGTGGCTGCTTTGGCCGCCACCGCCACTTCATTTCCATTCTTCTAGCCGAGGGCACGGGAGATGATGATCAGCAACCAGCTGAACTTATAGGCATTGGTCTGCAGCTTATAGGCGAGGAGCTTCGGGTTCTGCTTGGCGGCTTGGTAGGCTTTATTGAAAGTGACGATACGGGATCCTCGGCGGCCCGCTTCAGCGCTCCTGCCTGCTTCGGCTCATTTGCGGAGCAGCCTTTCCGGCTATCTTGGCCAGGACGTGAAAGCGATCGCTCGGCTTCTCGGATTTCTTCCTCAAGCGTCACCACTTCGGCGCCGCGCGCGATCCTGCGGTCCCGCCCACGCTTCATCTGCTCGATGCGCCGGTCGAGCGTTGCCGTTTCGTTGCCAAGCTCCGCTTTTATCTCCGCCTGGGTGTCGCTTTGCCGAATACATTCTCCGGGGAGCCCCGTCAGCTTCATCACGGCGAACATCAGGAAAACCGAGAAGAGGAAGATCTCCGAGCGGCGAGACGAACCGCGCCCTCTCTTGGGCGATGTAGCGCCGGGTGAGCTCGCCGGGTCGGAACATCAGCTTGGGAAGCTCTGAGGCTCAGATCTTGCCTTCGAGATGCAGCACGCCGTGCAACAGATCGTGGATAAGGCCGCCAGCGTGCGGTGCACATGCCCCTGCTGGCCGCAGCTATGGCAATAGTCGCCGATCGCGGAAACCACCGCGAACAGTTGAGGCAGGTCAGCGCCATGCCGCTGTGCACGCTCGCCTTTGAATAGCGGCTCCACCGCCCGCGCAGCGATGCCGCCCGTCACCACGTCGCCGATGCTCTCAATGCTTCCGACCATGGTGCCCCCGCTTCACCAACGACGATGTGCGGTGAACATGCCCTGATGCTCGCCGCAAGCACCATTCTCAGCCGACCCGGCCGATCAGGCACAGCGAATGGGCAAACGTGCTGGCGACAGGATTGGAAATGGCCTTAAGCAGCACGCCCCTATGCTCTCGATGCCATCGCTCACCGGCTAAGCCCCCGCTTCGCAAGGACAATGCACGAACCCGCAAGCGCGTCGAGGGCGTTCGCACCTTGGCCTTAGCATGCTATCGCCCGCGCCATGATCGCTACCGGCCTTCTCGGCGGATCCTTCAACCCGGCTCATCGCGGGCACCGCCGGATCAGCATCAATGCCGCCAAGGCGCTGGGGCTGGACGAGATCTGGTGGCTGGTCTCGCCGGGCAACCCGCTCAAGGATGCCAAGGGCATGGCGCCGCTGGACCGCCGCTTCGCCTCGGCGCGCGCGGCCGCGCGCGGCCTTCCGATCCGCGTCACCGCGATCGAGCGGGAGTTCGGCACCCGCTACACGGTCGACATGCTGCACGCGCTGCGCCGGCGTTTCCTGATCGCCGGTTCGTCTGGCTGATGGGCGCCGACAATCTCGCCCAATTCCACCAGTGGCGGCAGTGGCGGAAAATCGCCGCGACGGTTCCGATTGCGGTCGTTTCGCGTCCGGGATATGATGCGCCTGCCCATTCGGCACGCGCAATGGGCTGGCTGCGGGGCTTCGTCCGGCCCGAACGCCAGGCTCGGCATTGGACGAAGTGGAAACCTCCGGCACTCGTGCTGCTCAGATTGCCGCCCGATCCGACCTCCGCCACCGGCTTGCGGGCCGCCGACGCCGACTGGCACCAAAATTCCCTGAAAACGTTCAACCCCAAGGTCCTGCGCGACGGCGTGACGCGGCGGCCGCTTTAACCGAAGGAGGTACATGCCCGCACCAGCACCCGCTCCGCAAACCCGCGGAGATCATGACGAGGTCGAAGCCCTGCACAATCTCGTGCTTCGCTCCCTCGACGACGACCAGGCGGTGGACGTCGTCACCATCCCGCTCCAGGGGAAATCCAGCATTGCTGACCATATGGTGATCGCGAGCGGCCGCTCGACACGCCAGGTGGCGAGCATGGCCCAGAAACTCACGGAACGGATCAAGCAGGAGCTTGGCCGCAATGTCCGGATCGAAGGCCTTCCGGTCGCCGACTGGGTGCTGCTCGACGCCAACGATGTCATCGTCCACCTCTTCCGCCCCGAAGTCCGCAGCTTCTACAATCTCGAGCGGATGTGGGCGTTCGAGGAGAGCGCGGCCGCTGCGGCGGCGCCCGGCGCCTGAGGCCGTCCCCTCATTCGACTCGACCGTCACCCGCGGCTTGGGTCCGGAGGTCCATCTTCTTCTGCGATCGAACACACGCCCGGAAAGAAGGTGGGATGCCGTGATCGGGACGACGATTCCAGGATAGCCGACAGATGCTCCTTCACATCGTGGCGCGCGGGCGGATCGGGCGCGGCCCCGAGGCCGATCTCGTCGAACGCTATCTGAAGCGCGTTTCCTGGCCCACCAAACTTACCGAGCTTGCGGAGAGCGGCGGCAAGCTTTCCTCCCCGCCGGAGAACGGCGTCACCATATTGCTGGACGAAAAAGGCGAGCAATTGGGATCCCTCGCCCTTGCGCAAAGGCTCGAACAATGGCGCGACACGGGCAAGCGCGAGGCACGGTTCGTGATCGGCGGCGCCGATGGATCTGATGATGCGGCGCGCGCTTCCGCCGACCTCCTCATCGCCTTCGGCCAGGCCACCTGGCCGCACCTCCTTGCGCGGGCCATGCTGGCGGAGCAATTGTGGCGGGCCACGTCAATCCCTTGCCAACCACCCCTATCATCGCGAAGGCTGATCGATATTCATGGCAGGCAGAGGGATATAGCGGTGACGGGCGAGACGAGCGCAACGATGAGGTGGCCAGTGCCCCCTCCTGCGCAGCCCTGCTCTGGCGACGGGGGCGGCCTGCTCAACTGACCGAAAAGAAGTTTAGGCGCATGCGCACGCGCCTCCTCCTTCCTGGACTTGCGGCTGCAGCCCTGGTCGGCGGCCTTGCAGCCGCGCAGGAGCGGCTCACCGAGGCCGAAGCCCTGGTGCTGGCCAAGCGCCAGGCGGACGAAGCCACCGAGCGCTCTCGGAGGCTCGAGCGCCAGGCGGCCGCCGCGACCAGCGAAGCGGCCAAGGCTCGGGCCGCCGCGTCCGCCCTCATCGCCCGGATCGAGGCGGCGGAAGCAGACATCACCGCGGCCGAGACGCGGATCCGGATCATCGATGCGCTGCGCGTCCAGCAACGCGCGTCTTGCCGAGCGCCAGGGCCCGGTGGTGCGCCTCACCGCCGCCCTTCAGACGATGGCGCGCAGACCGCCGGCGCTTGCGCTGGTGCAGCCAGGATCGGTCCATGACGTGGTCCACGTCCGCTCGTTGCTCGCCTCCACCCTGCCGGTGATCCGCGCCCGCACCGCCAGCCTGCGCGAGGAAATCAAGGCCGGGAACCGGCTCCGCGAACAGGCTGAAACCGCGCGCGCCTCGCTGCTCGAGGGCCAGGAGGAACTGCGCGAGCAGCGCTTGGCCCTGGCGCGGCTCGAGGAGCGCGAGCGCGCCCGATCCCGGTCGCTCGCCAGCTCCGCCCTTTCCGAATCCGATCGGGCGCTCGCCTTCAGCGAGGAAGCGCGCGACCTTTCCGCGCTGATGGGCACGCGGCAATATCAGGCCCGCATCCGTTCAAGCCTCGCCCAGCTGCCAGGTCCCGTGCTCCGCCCCGGCACGCCTGCAGAGCCGGAGCGCGCCGCCCCCCGCCGCTACATCCTCCCGGTCGACGGACGGCTCGTCACCGGCATGGGGGAGATTTCTCCGACGCCGGCGTTCACGCGCGGGGGCTTACCTTCGAGACGGACGGCGGCACCGATGTGATCGCGCCGCGGGCCGGGCGCGTCGTTTATGCCGGCAATTTCCGAAGCTACGGCCGGATCGTGATCCTCGATCATGGCGGCGGATGGACGACGCTCATCACCAATTTCGAGGATATCGTCGTACCGGTCGGCCGGACCATCCCGATGGGCGCGCCCGCCTCGGCCGGACGCCGCGCAGATCCTCCAGGGTCACGGTGGAGCTTCGCCGGGACGGCCGGCCGGTTCCAATCGCGCCTCTTCTCCTGGGCTGATCCGTCCCGTACCGGGGGCAGGGGAGAGGCAGAGCGCCCGCGGGACAGCCGCCATTCATCCCTCGTTCCTTTTCGCGACGCTAAAAAGGCTGTAAAAGCGCTCCAAAGCCCTCTCCGAGCAGGACAATCATGGCCCGGAAATCTACTTCGATCCCTCGCCCTTGTCAGCGGCGTTGCCCTCATCCCCGCGGCGACCTCCTCCTTCGCCGCCGTCGACGTCGATACCTATCGCGAGCTCGACGCCTTCATGAGCGTGTTCGAGCGCGTCCGCTCCGAATATGTCGAAACGGTCGACGACAAGACCCTGCTGCGGGGCGCGATCGACGGCATGCTGAATTCACTGGATCCACATTCCTCCTACCTGGACGAGAAGGGCTTCAAGGCCCTGATGACCACGACCGAGGGCAATTATGGCGGCCTCGGCCTCAACGTGACCCAGGAGGACGGCGCCGTGAAAGTGATCGCCGCCACCGAAGGCACGCCTGCCGATCGCGCCGGGATCAAGGCCGGCGACTATCTCACCCACATCGACGGCAAGCTCGTTTATGGCGGTACGCTCGACGAGGCGGTCGACCAGATGCGCGGCCCGCCCGGAACAACGGTCAAGATCACCGTGGTGCGCCCGGGCCGCGACAAGCCGTTCGACGTGTCGATCACTCGAGCCATCATCGAGCTTCCAGCCGTGAAGTGGGAGATCAAGGACCGGGTCGGCGTGATCAACGTCAACACCTTCAACAAGGTCACCACCGAAGCGACGCTCGCAGCGATGAACTCGATCGAGAAGTCGCTCGGCGGCAAGCCGCTCGGCTATATTCTCGATCTTCGCTCGAACCCGGGCGGCTGCTCGACCAGGCGATCAGCCTGTCCGACGCCTTCCTCGAGCGCGGCGAGATCGTCTCGCAGCGCGGCCGCAAGAAGGGCGACATCGAGCGCTACTACGCAAAGCCCGGCGATGCCGCGAACGGCCTGCCAGTGATCGTGCTGGTCGACGCGGGCTCCGCCTCGGCAGCCGAGATCGTCGCGGGCGCGCTCCAGGAGCATCACCGCGCGATCGTGATGGGCGACCGCACCTTCGGCAAGGGCTCGGTGCAGACCCTGCTTCCCTTGAGCCAGAGCACGGCGCTCCGCCTCACCACGGCGCGCTACTACACGCCATCCGGCCGCTCGGTGCAGGAAGGCGGCATCACGCCCGACATCGCCGTGCCGCAGCTTTCGGATCCCGATTACAAGGCGCGCCCGCGCCTTCGCGAGGCCGACCTTCGCCGCCATCTCATCAACGAGATCAAGGTCGAGGACGATGTCATCCAGGACGACGGCAAGCCCGATCCGCGCTTTGCCGCCACGTCCGAGGAGCTGAAGAAGAAGGGCATAACCGACTTCCAGCTTCATTATGCGCTGCAGACGATCGGCCGCCTGGGCAAGACGCAGGCGGCGGCGGTGCCGGCGGCAGGCGGCAGGAAATCCGGCACGCGCTGAGCCCAAGCGAGGTCCGGCCGCGCCGGGCCTCGCGCTGAGCGTTTCGGGGTGGTGAGTTTGAAAGGAGACTTGAGATGCGTCACCTTGTTCTGCTCAACGCCTTAATGATCCTCGGCGGCGCCTCGGTCGCCAGTGCCGCTCCGGGCGCCGTTGTTCAAACGTCGAAGGCGAAGACCACATCCACCGGCGAGCGGTGCCAGCGGTCCAACGTCATCCTCGCCCAGCGCGGGAAGTCGTTGCGCGGGAACAAGCTTGGCGAACTCCTCCCGGCGACCTCGATGCTCACCGTGGTCCTGCGCGGCAGAATGGCTGCTACGTACCGGTGATCGTCCGGAAGGGGTATGGGGACGACCGCGGCGCCCGCGCCGCAGCCGCGGCGGCCGCTCCGCCGCTAGCGGCTCGCTTTCCAGCGACACCAGGATTTACAATCAAAGTCTGGGTCAGACCAGCTGGTCCAGACGCTGAAAGAGCGGCCTGGCCCAGGGGCGCAGGTCGCTCTTGTCTCTTCGTTCTGGCACCTCGCCCGATTTTTATCCGGGCCGCCGAGGTGCAGCGGGATGGAGTGTCAGGCGCGTCGCCACATCGGCAGCTTTTCGGCGGATTGATTTTCGTCTGGACCATTCCGGCTCCTCGCAGGGAACAGTGTCAGCATCCCGCGTCCCTTTGGCTCGGTAAACTCCCCAACACGCCGCTGAACTTGGATTTGGGCCATCTGTGCCTCCATTCAGGTATGGGAAGAACGCGCCGAGATAGAAACCGGTTCCGAAACAACCGGCAGTCGACGGCACTTGTCCCGCCTCGGGGTCACGCGAATTGCGTCTGCTGACGTCATGGATCGGGCGCGCTCGCCTCACGCGGATCGGCGGCGTCGGCCGTCAGCCACTTGAGCCGCGCATAAGATGCTGAAGCGCGGAGGCGCATCGTCAGCAGCAATGAAATCGGAACGGCTTCCGCGCATCGGCATAATTCCGTTGCAGCGCCGGGCCCCGCCGTTTTGACATCTGGAAGACAAGACGAGGATCAGCGGGAAAGCGAGTGGACGGCTCCTCAGGAAGGAAGCGAGAGAGTGTCGAGCGTCCCCGCAGCAGCAGCAGTCCGCCCGTCACAGCCCTGGCGTGCCCACCTCCCGCGTCGCCGATATCCGCTCCAGCAGCCGCACCATATGCTCGCGCGCTTCCTTGCTGAGGCGAACATATTGGCCGCGGCGATCGATCTCGTCGCGGCAGCGTTCGACGAGGCCCCTGCGTTCCATTTCGGAGGAGGTAGCGCAGCGCCGTGCTGGCGGGCACGGCCGCGCCGATGCAGGCGCTGCTGATGCGCACCGACTCGGCCCTCCTCCTCGCAGGCGAACAGGTCGAGCAAAATGTCCCAGGCGGGCTCGCCGAACAGGCCCTTGCTCAAGAAATCGTCGCGCAGCCGGCGCTCCCGGTGGAGCGCGCGCGCCAAACTGCCAAGGCGGCTCCTGGTCTGCGTACGCCTCCACTCCCCTGGTCGGTCAAAACCAAGTCCCCCAAGAAGTGGAGAAGCGTAGTTGGCAAAAGCGACTTGCGACAGAGAATTTACCTCCATTTTGAGGCGACCTGCTGGGATGAATGATGATTTCCCAGCTCGCATGTTAAGGAAGAGAACGTAACTAGAACATTGTTTGGAATCAAGCTCGCCGCTGGTCGAGCGGCTCAAGCAGTGCCGGGTTGGTGATGTTCCCGCAGCGGAGCCACAGTAGAGCAAAGCGGTCCGGCAGGCGCAGGGCACAAAGTCCTCATCCTTGCTGATCAGGATCGCGCCAGAATCCTCCGCTGTCCGTGCAATCTCACTGTCTTGATCGCCCCACCCATAAGCTGAGCGATTGGCGCGTCACTTCAAATCCGGTGCTTTGCCCCGTCTCACACTACAGACTTATTCCCGGATTTCCGCGCCGAACACCCTGCCCGTCCGGCGCCCGGATCAGCAGCTCGCGCTGTCCATGGTCCTTGTCGGCGGCCCGTGCACGTGCTCCTCCGGCAGCGCGTTGAGCCTCAGCTTCAGCTCGGCATGGATCGCATCGACGTCGCGGACGTCGACATAATAAGCGAAGCGGTCCCGCCCGCCCTGGAAAATGTGCGCGTCCGGCGCCGCGAGGATCCTCAGCCCCGCGCCCTCGCGCTCACCAAGGGAGATACGGATCGCAGCCGGCTCCCTAAATCTCACCAGTGGAACGTTTTAATTTCATAAATTGACATCATGAAATTAAAAACGTCATAGCGCTTCTAGGAGACCTTATGGCGGCTACGATCCATCAGCTACGTCCGACAGCCCTGTCGCCGGGATATCCGCGTCGCCATAATGGCCATAGATGGTTGGATGCTGAGCATGGTTGGACCGGCGTTCCCGCTCCCTTTTCCGCCGCTTTGTCTTTGAAGCTGCGACATCAAAAAGAACAGAAGCATCTAGTAGACGCGCTGAGGAAGGCCGGCTGTGAGATTGTCCTTGATCCAAATTTCGCGGAGCGGTTCTCCTGGGAAGTTTGGCTCCTCGTTGCCAACCTTCCTTGGGCTCATCCGGACCGGCCATGGGAGCCCAGCGACTTTGGCCGGGGCAGAAATTTAGACACCGCCTGTCTGATCGCCGAGTTTGCGGTGGCTCATCAGGTGCACGCCGTTCTGACCTTTAGCCACGTTGAGGCTTCGAGTGATGACTGGCGGTCCGTCGACCTGAATTTGGCAGCTGCCCTTCGGTCCGCGCTTGATCGGTGCGGTGGACAGAACATTGCAATCGACTATCAGCTGGATCACACGCATAACGGCGCTCCGGGATGAGCAATTTGTTCGCCGCGCGGTCCTTGAATTCGGGAGCTCGATCACCTATGGCTGCGGGTATCCGGCTTTGGTGCACATGCCACAGGAGAGGGGACAAGGCGGTTTATTGAGGGGGCTCGCGGCTTTCATGATCTGAATCGTTCTGTAGTGTCAGACATGGGTGGCGGGTTTTTGCCGCACTCGCTGCAGCGAGTTTCGGAGCAATTGGGGCCTTGGCACACGGGATTGCGCTACGGGAGGATTTTAGGGACGGGGAATATCTTCGAAAGAAGCCAGGCGGCGGCGGCGGGGGCGGATCGCGGATTTATGTGCCGGAGCTTGATCGGTATCTGACGGCAGAGCAACTCTCGAGCGTTTTAACCGCGCGAGGAGCGCGAACACGTTTAGTGTGTCGCGACACTTCATGTTGCCCACACGGCAGGGACGACATGGTTGAGCGCTACAAGCGTCACTTTACGTTTCAGCGTGCCCGTCAACTGGAGGATTTGAGCCGGGTGGTCTCGCCGGGCTGAACATTTTCTTCTGAATCATCTAGCGCCGGCAGTCCGCACCTCTCGGGTAGTTGCTAACTATAAGCTTGAAGATCCAAAGGTAAAGGAAGTTTTGGTGAAGGAGAAAGGCCGACTATTAAGGATGCTGATGCCTTGAGCGCGTTATATGAGAATGGATTTTCAGAGTCTCGATCCACATCACCTGTATTTAGAGGATCCCAGAGCACTCTAGCTGTTTTGATTGGGCAAATATAAATATGTCAGGAGCAGTTGCAAATCTGCTAGAGCATCTAAGAACTCGAGGCGGCTTGAGAGGCAGTGATATTGCAATGTAGCAGCCGTTTCACCAGCCACAGTGTCACGTTGGACACAGGGGCGGCTTACGCCACATCCTAAGACCGAACTTTTAATATCAGACTTACGGTACGTAGTTGACCGCCTAAGCGAGTTTTATACGGCGGATGAAACCTGTATGTGGCTATACTCACGACACCGTCTACTTGATGAAAAGCGCCCTATTGACCTGATAAATCAAGGCAGAACGGACAATGTCTTATCGATAATTGCTAGTCTGGATGAAGGGGCCTACACCTGAAACATGCCCGCTCGGCGTGTCCACGATGGTGAGATCCTCGATTTCCTAGAGGCCTGATCCTGTCGAGCGTGATATCACGGCTGGCGGACAGTCCGTGCGCAGCGCGATCCCACAAGAGCAGTGGCAACCGGGCGCTGGAGCCCCCTGGCGAGTTTGAGGTTCTTTATACTTCCGGGCAGGAAGCTGGGTCCTCGCAGAGATCGGCTACCGGTTGATGCTTGAGCCGGTGTGGCCGTCAAAGATTTTGCACGAGCTTCATCGGCTGCAAGTGCGGCTAGAGCGCGTCTATGATTTGTCAGACTTCATGACCCTGGAGCGGCTGGGGATCACCGGAGCGCACATACGAAACCACGTCAGGACGCAGGAAGTTGCAGCTGCCGTGCGCTTTCTCGAAGCAGATGGCATAATCGTCCCAAACGCGCGTCATCCCTCCGTGAATTTGGTGGTGTTTGTAGATCGAGCTGACGTGGATGATATCCGCGTACTTAAATCAGAAGCAGTCGATTGGAACCTCTGGAGGCAATGAATCGGAGGAAGCCTTCCGGGCTTCATAGGCCTCCCTTCCCCGTTCGCCCGCGCTTGCTACAGGCCCGCCAAGCCAAACTAAACGCCGGCTCCCGCGATCTGCGGTGGAGCCCACGCACAGCGGAAGGACATGACGCATGACCTCGGTCGGCCAGGACAGCCTCAATACACGATCCACTCTCCAGGCCGGCGGTCCTATGCTTATTACTCGCTCGCCAAAGCCGCCGCGATTGGGCGACGTGTCGCGCCTGCCCTTCTCGATGAAGGTGCTGCTCGAAAACTTGCTGCGCTTCGAGGACGGGGTGACCGTCACTCGCGAGGACATTCAGGCGATGGTCGACTGGCAGGAGAATAAGGGCAGCATCGCTCGCGAGATCCAGTACCGCCCCGCGCGCGTGCTGATGCAGGATTTTACCGGCGTTCCCGCAGTCGTCGACCTCGCAGCCATGCGCGACGCGATGAAGCAGCTCGGCGGCGACGCGCAGAAGATCAACCCGCTGGTGCCGGTGCACCTCGTCATCGACCACAGCGTGATGGTCGACGAGTTCGGCACCCCCAGGGCGTTCGAGCGCAACGTCGAGCTCGAATATGCGCGCAACTTCGAACGCTACGAGTTCCTCAAGTGGGGCGCCGAGGCGTTCGACAATTTCCAGGTGGTGCCGCCGGGCACCGGCATCTGCCACCAGGTCAACCTCGAATATCTCGGCCGCTGCGTGTGGACCGACGAGGACGGGAGCGGCGAGGCCTTCGCCTTCCCCGACACTCTGGTCGGCACCGACAGCCACACGACCATGATCAATGGCCTTGGAGTGCTCGGCTGGGGCGTCGGCGGGATCGAGGCCGAAGCGGCGATGCTCGGCCAGCCGGTGTCGATGCTCATTCCCGAAGTGGTCGGCTTCAAGCTGTCCGGCCAGCTCAACGAGGGGATCACCGCCACCGACCTCGTGCTGACCGTCACCGAAATGCTCCGCGAGAAGGGCGTGGTCGGCCGCTTCGTCGAATTCTACGGCCCGGGCCTCGCGATGATGACGCTGGCCGATCGCGCGACCATCGCCAACATGGCGCCCGAATATGGCGCGACCTGCGGCTTCTTCCCGATCGACGAGCGGACCATCGAATATCTTCAGCTGACCGGCAGGCCCGACGAGCAGATCGAGCTGGTTCGCGCCTATGCGCAGGAACAGGGCCTGTGGCACGACCCCGGCAGCGCCGAGCCTGTGTTCACCGATACGCTCGAGCTCGACATGAACTCGATCGAGCCTTCGCTCGCCGGCCCCAAGCGGCCGCAGGACCGGGTGCTGATGAGGGAGGTCGACGACCAGTTCAACGAGGAGCTGGAGAACACCTACAAGAAGCACGAGCAGCCGCGCCTGGCCGTGGAGGGGGAGAACTTCGACCTCGGCAACGGCGACGTGGTGATCGCCGCGATCACGAGCTGCACAAATACGTCGAACCCATCGGTGCTGATCGCCGCCGGATTGGTCGCAAGGAAGGCGCGCGAGCTGGGGCTGACGAGCAAGCCGTGGGTCAAGACCAGCCTTGCGCCGGGGAGCAAGGTCGTCAGCGATTATCTCGACGCGAGCGGCCTCAGCGAGGATCTGAACGCGCTCGGCTTCGACCTAGTCGGCTACGGCTGCACCACCTGCATCGGCAATTCGGGCCCGCTCGCCGCGCCGATTTCCAGAGCGATTGCCGACAACGATCTGGTCGCGGTCAGCGTCCTTTCGGGCAACCGCAACTTCGAGGGCCGAGTGTCGCCCGACTGCCGCGCCAACTATCTCGCCTCGCCGCCGCTGGTGGTCGCCTATGCGCTCAAGGGGACGGTGCGCTCCGACCTTTCAGACGAGCCGATCGGCACAGCGCGCAACGGCGAGCCGGTGTTCCTGAAGGACATCTGGCCGAGCAACGAGGAGATCCGAAGCCTGATCGACGCGCACGTCCATTCGGACATGTTCCGCCGGCGCTATGCCGACGTTTATACCGGCGACGAGCGCTGGCGCGAAATCGAGGTCGGCGGCGGCGACACCTACAGCTGGCCGCCGGAATCGACCTACATCCAGAACCCGCCCTATTTCACCGGAATGATGATGGACCCGGTGCCGCCCGGGGACATCGAGCGCGCGCGGCCGCTTGCGGTGTTCGGCGATTCGATCACCACCGACCACATTTCCCCCGCGGGAGCGATCAAGCCCGACAGCCCGGCCGGGCGCTATCTGCTCGAGCGCGGCGTCGCCCGCGGCGAGTTCAACAGCTACGGATCGCGGCGCGGCAACCATCAAGTGATGATGCGCGGCACGTTCGCCAACATCCGGATCCGCAACCGCATGCTCGACAATGTCGAGGGCGGGTTCACGCGCTATGCGCCCAGCGGCGAGCAGATGGCGATCTATGATGCCGCGATGCTCTACAAGCAGGACCAGCGCCCGCTGGTGATCGTCGCGGGCAAGGAATATGGCACCGGCAGCTCGCGCGACTGGGCGGCCAAGGGGACCGTGCTGCTGGGCGTTCGAGCGGTGATCGCACAGAGCTTCGAGCGCATCCACCGGTCGAACCTGGTCGGCATGGGCGTGCTTCCGCTGCAGTTCAACGCCGGCGAGGGCGCCGAGAGCCTGGGCCTCGACGGGCGCGAGAAATATACGATTGTCGGGATCGGCGAGCTCAAGCCGCGGCAGGACGTCGAGGTTCAGGTGCGCAAGGACGACGGGCGCGAGTTCGCCTTCACCGCGCGCTGCCGCATCGATACGTACAACGAGCTCGAATATTTTCGCGCGGGCGGCATCCTTCACTATGTGCTGCGGAGGCTCGCAGCCTGAGCGCGACCGAGATTGCAGTCGAGATCGCCGGCTGGGTCGGCGCCGGGCTGATCCTTAGCGCCTATCTGCTGCTGTCGATCGGGCGGGTGACCGGCCAGTCGCCGCTCTACCAGGCGATGAACGTCGGTGGAGCTGCGGGCTTCATCGTCAACGGCTTCTGGCACGGCGCAATTCCGTCCGCGGCGCTCAACGTCGTGTGGATGCTGATCGGCGCGATCGCGCTTTCGCGGATCATGGCGAGGCGCAGGGCGGGGGTGCCGCCGAGGCCGCCGGCCGACTGACTAGCGCGCTCCGGCGGTCGCGAGGATGGTCGCGAGCAGGATGCGCCTCAACTTGACGTTCGGCACCTTTTCGATCCCCATCCATTCGTCGGGCGCATGGGCGCGGCCGCCGCTCGAAGAGCGCGCCACGGTGACGGCCGGAATGCCGAGGCTCATCGGGATATTCGAGTCGGTCGACGAAGCACCGCGCCGGACATTGATCCCTTCGGTGCGATAGGCGGCTTCGGCGAACTGGACGATGTCAGCGCTCGGCGGTGTCTGTCCCGCTGGGCGGTCGCCGACCTTCTTGGGCTCGGCGCTGATGGAGCCTTCGCTTGTCGAGCGTGCGGCATTTTCCGCAGCGACGGCGCGTTCGACGATGGCGAGGAACTGCGGCTCCAGCTTGCCGAGCTGCTCGGCCGATTCGGAGCGCATGTCGACCAGCAGCCAGACCTCGGCCGGGATCGTGTTCACCGACGTCCCGCCGCCGACGACGCCGGCGTTGTAGGTGGTCTTGGGTTTGGTCGGCACTTCGAGCTTGTAGAGGTCGGTGACGGTCTGGGCGAGCGCGGCCATCGGGTTGACCAGCCCGAACGCGCCATAGCTGTGGCCGCCCGGGCCCTTGTAGGTGACGCGGTAGCGCTTCGAGCCGGTGCCGGCGGTGGTCATCGAGTCCATTCCGCCGCCGTCGATCGAGAAGAACGCGCCGATGCGGCCCTTGTACTTGCCCTTGTTGAACAGGTGGCGGACGCCGCGCAGGTCGCCGAGCCCCTCCTCGCCGACGGTGCCGACGAACAATATGTCGCTGCGCGTGCTGACGCCCCCTGCCTTCATCGCGTCGATCAGCGCGAGCATGGTCGCAAGCCCGGCGCTGTCGTCGCCGACACCCGGAGCGAACAGCTTGTCGCCCTCGCGCCGCACATTCACGTCGGTGCCTTCGGGAAAGACCGTGTCGAGGTGGCCGGAAACGACCACGACCGGCCCGCCGGCAGTGCCCTTGCGCACGCCCAGCACATTGCCCTCCTCGTCGATCTCGACGTCGGTGAGGCCGCGCTGGCGGAACATCTCGGCATAGGCCTTCGCGCGCGCCTGCTCCTTGAAGGGCGGCGCTGGAATCTCGGTGATGGTGATGACGTCCTTGACCCACTGGTCGTGGCCCGCGTCGAGCGCGGCCGCGGCCTGCTTGAACTGCGCGCTGGAGACGATCTGCCGCACGGTGGCATCCGCATTGGCGGCGGTCTGGGCCGCGGCGGGAATCGCGGCCGACAGCGACAGTGCGGCGAGCAAAAGCAGGATACGCATTGCTGACTCCTTCGAGACGACGCCCTATTGCTCGGGGGCAGCGGCGGCAAGCGGCTGCAGCGCAGGTGCGAGCCAATCGGGGATGATCGCGCCGTCCAGATCGTCGACCCGCCGGTGCTCGACGGCGAGGCCGAGCCCGGGATAGTGGGCCCGGGTGCGCGGGCCGGGAGCGGCGGTCGCCACGACCACCAGCCGGCGGTTGACCTTCTGCCGCCAGTTCATCCGCGCGGTATTTTCCTGGCCGACGAAGCAGCCTTTCGAAAAGCTGACGCCGTTCAACTCGGCCGCATTGCATTCGAGCCACAGGACGTCGCCGAGCTCCGCGCGGCCTTCGCAGACGCCGAGGCGCAGGCGGTGCTCGACCCAGCCTTGCGCCGGTCCGTCGGCCGGAGCGAGCCAGCGGCGGCCCAGCTGAGGCAGGCGCGGATCGGGCGCGCCTTTTTGCCGGTCGGGCGACCAGTGGATTGCGAGCCCCGGGTCCGGCTCGATGCGGATCGGGCGCCGCAGCCGGTAGAGGGACAGGCGCCTGATCAGATCGTCGGCAGCCTCCGCCTCGCAGTCGAGCAGCAGGTCTTCGCCATCTGCCCAGATGAGGAAATCGAACAGGCACTTGCCCTGCGGAGTCAGCAGCCCGGTCCAGACCGGAAGCTCGCCAGCCACGTCGCTTGTGACCAGTCCCTGCAGGAACCCGCGGACGTCTTCGCCCGACAGGCGAACCAGGGCGCGGTCGGTCAGGGTGGTGGCGGCCATGGGCTTCAGTTAGGGAGCCGCCGTGGCATTGGAAAGCTTGGCGCTGCGCCGTCCCGACGACTGGCACGTGCATTTGCGCGACGGGGACATGCTTGCGGCGGTGGCGCCCTGGACCGCGCGGCAGTTCGCGCGCGCGATCGTCATGCCCAACCTCGACCCGCCGGTGACGAGCGTCGCGGCTGCCGCTGGCTACCGGGCGCGGATCCTTGGGGCGCTTGCGCCTGACTCCGGCTTCGAACCGCTGATGACCTGCTATCTCACCGATCAGGCCGATCCCGACGAGATCGAGCGCGGCTTTCGCGAGCATGTGTGGGTCGCGGCCAAGCTCTACCCGGCCAATGCCACGACCAACTCGGCCCTGGGCGTGACCGACATCGCCAACATATATCCGGCGCTCGAGCGGATGCAGGCTTGTCGAATGGTGCTGTGCGTCCACGGCGAGGTCACCGTCCCGCAAGTCGACGTCTTCGATCGGGAAGCCGTGTTTGTCGAACGCGTGCTGGCGCGGCTGGTCCGCGACCTGCCGGAGCTCAGGATCGTGCTCGAGCACATCACCACGCAGGAGGCTGCGGACTTCGTCGAGCATGCCGGGCCGAACATCGCTGCGACCATCACTCCGCAGCACCTGCACCTCAACCGCAATGCCTTGTTCGCAGGCGGGCTGAGACCCCACGCTTATTGCCTGCCGGTGGTCAAGCGCGAGCGGCACCGCCAGGCGGTCCGCGCTGCAGCGACGTCGGGTTCGCCCAAATTCTTCCTTGGCACAGACAGCGCTCCGCACCCGCGGCACGCCAAGGAATCGGCGTGCGGCTGCGCCGGCATCTTCAACGCGCCCTTTGCGCTCGAAAGCTATGCGACTGTGTTCGAGGAGGAGGGCGCGATCGACCGGCTCGAAGGCTTCGCCTCGGAGCATGGCGCTCGCTTCTACGGGATCGAGCTCAACCAGGGGACGATCGTTCTGGATCGAGTCGATGTCGAGGTGCCGGAGCGGATCACGACCGGCGGGATCGAGCTCGTGCCGTTTCACGCGGGACAGAGGCTGGGCTGGCGCCTCGCCGCCGAATAGCTCAGCCGCAGCCGGAGCTGCCGCCTGTGCCGCTGGGCCCGATCACCGAAGCGAAATGCTCTTCCACGAGCGCATAGCATTCGCACGAGCGGCGTTTGACGCCTGCGCGGTCGGTCACGAGCACCCGGCCCCGCTGGACAGAAATCAGCCCCTCGTCCTGCAGGCTTCGAACCACCGCGTTGATCGTCGTGCGCTGCACTCCCAGCAAGCCCGCGAGCGCTTCCTGGGTGAGCTCGATGCGGTCGCCGGCGCGGTCCTGTGCGATCAGCAGCCAGCGCGCGGAGCGCTGCTGGATCGAGTGGAAGGCGTTGCAGGCGACCGACTGCTGCACCTGCGCGAGCAGATAATCGGAAAAGCGGCAGAACAGGTTGGCGACGAAGGCGGAGCGCTGCTTGGCGTCCTCGAGCGCGCTCATCGCCACGCGCATGGCGTGGCCGGCGACCTGGACCCGGGCGTGGGCGAAGGCCGGCGCATGGCCGCAGCTGACGATGCCGCCGACGGCGCCTTCGCGGCCGATCGACGCGACCTCGATTGAGCGCCCGTCGGACAGTTCGACGACCAGCGACACCATGGCCGTGCCGAACGGAAAATAGGTCCACTGCACGTCGGTGCCGCGCCGCTGCACGTGCTCGCCGGGCTCGAGCTCGACGATTTCGGCGTAGGGCTCGATCAGCGCGCGCACCTCCCGGGGGAAGGTGGCAAGCAGCAGATTGCGCGAGAACGCCTCGTCCAGAAGGTCGAGTTCGTCCGTATCCATGTCCACCATCGGACTGTCCCCGCGGCCGGCCGCCGCCCTAGAGTGTTAGGCCTGCGCGTCGAGCCATAACAAGCATTAATACGGGCTGGCCCGGTTACATGGCGACTGGAGCAACGACGGTCCGGCGCCCGGCGAGCAGGCAGTCGGCCATCAGCCGCAGCGGCCGGACGTCGACCATACTCCGGCGCTCGTCGATCAGCTGCACGAACCTGGCGTAGATGTCGGGATATTCTCCGCGGCCGGCAGACGCCTGTTCCTGCCCGTCGATCGCCAGGCGCGCTCCTCCGTGAGTCAGCCGCATGTCGGTGCCCTGGGCCGTGCGAACCGCAATCGTCCATTCCTCGCCCTCGGTTCGGCGCCAGTCGAAGCTGCAGCTGAGCGGCCCGTCCGCCGCTTCGCTCGCCAGCTCCACCTCGGCGGCGATCGGAGTTTGCGCATTCTCGGGGAAAGCCAGTTCGGCCGAGCGGACGAACAAAGCGCCGGGAAAGATTTTCACCAGGATCGACAGAGCATTGATGCCGGGGTCGAACACGCCGAACCCGCCCGGCTCCCAGATCCAGCGCTGACCCGGGTGCCACTTGTGCACGTCCTCGTGCCAGGTGACCTGCATCTGTGTGATGCGCTTCCCGGCGAGGGCCTGCGCGGCCGCGGCCACCGCCGGGTTGTGCTGCGCGTGCCAGGTCGCGAACAAGGTCGTTCCGCGAGCCTCGGCCAGGCAGGCGAGGTCCTCGATCTCGCTCAGAGTCACGGTCGGCGGCTTTTCGAGCAGCACGTGGAGCCCGGCCGCGATGCATTCGCTCGCGATTTCATGGCGCACGCCCGGCGGCGTGGTGATCGCAACGGCTTCCGAGGCCATCGACCTCGCGCACCAGCTGCCGCCAGTCGGTGAAGCAGGGCGGCTGTCCAGCGCCCGAGCGGCTCGACGTCGCGACAAGCTCGAGCCGCGGGTTGCCGCTGATCGATGGGACGTGCTGGTCGGCGGCGATCTTGCCGAAACCGAGGATGGCGAGCTTCAGCGGCTTCATCAGCGCCTGACCGCCGCGACGTAGCGACGCGCGGTTTCAAGCGTCACCTGCGGATCCTGGCCGGGCTTGTAGAGGCCGCCGCCGAGCCCGAAGCCGGCCGCCCCCGCCTCGCTCCACGAGGCGATGTTGTCGGGCGTCACTCCGCCGACGACGATGATCGGAATGTCCCTGGGCAGCACCGCGCGCTGCGCCTTGAGCACTGCCGGTGAGGCCGCTTCGGCCGGGAAGAGCTTGAGCGCGTGCGCTCCCGCGGCGATCGCCGCCAAGGCCTCGCTCGGAGTGAACACGCCCGGAGCGCATACCATTCCCGCATCGACCACCGCAGTGATGACCTCCACGTTCGTGTTGGGAGCGACGATCAGCCGCCCGTCCGCCTCCTTCACGCGCGCTCACGTCGACGGGGTCGAGCACGGTTCCGGCGCCGATCAGCGCCCGGTCACCGAACGCGTGGGCGATTGCCCGGATGCTTTCGAACGGCTCGGGCGAATTCAGCGGCACCTCGATGATCCGGATGCCCGCTTCGAACAGGGCGGCGGCGGTGGCTTGCGCGTTCGCCGGAGTCACTCCGCGGATGATGGCGACCAGCGGGCAGTCGGCGAAGTGGCGGCGGAAATCCTCGATTGCGCTCATTGGATCAGCTCCGCGATCTTTGCTGCTCCGGCCAGGAAGGCCTCTTCCCCATCGACTTCGACAGTGTCCCGGCCGGTGATTCCGAAGTGCCTCGGCGTAGAGCCGCGTAAGCTCCGGCCGGCCCATGACCACGACCTCGCCCTGTCCGCCCGCAGCCAGGCCGACGCGGACGTCGGCCCCCGATCAGCAGCCCGCTTGCATAGCTCGGCGCGTGCTGCGCTGCAGGCTTTCCGAGCAAGGATCCGGCGCGGATCCTGAACAGCTCCGCGGTCACGCCGTCACCTTTCAGGGCGCTCGACGCTGAACGCCCTTGAACGACTCTCTCCCGCCTCGGCCGCGCCGGACAGCTGGTCGGCAAGGATGCTGTGCTCCCGCAGCAGGTTGAACAGCTCGCCGGTCATCACGGTGGTGAAGAGCGCGATCCTGCCGCGGTCGAGCTGGGCCCATTTGTTGTGCGTGCCGGGGTGGCAGACCAGAGCGCGTCGGCGCTGATCATCCCTCCGGCGACGGCGCCGAGAAGCTGCACCTCCTCGCCGCGCATCACGTCCGCGAAGTCGTCGGCCAGGTAGCTCACGCCCGGCACGATCGCGGTTCGCCCGTCCTCGGGCCAGACCAAGCGTTCGACCAGGTCGTCGAGGCCTGCGGGGCAGGGGGCGTAGGGCGCCTCGACCCAGCCGCGGTTGGAGCCGACCATTCCCGCAAGCAGAAGCGGCTTGTTGGCCAATTTCTCGCGGATTTCGCGACTGCCGCCGCCGAATTCGCCGGCCGGCACCGACAGGATTCCCTTGTCGTCCTCCATCTCCCGGCCGCAGCGGCCGATCGGCGCCGATCAGATAGGCGCGTCGGTTCGTCGTTCCCCAGTCGGCGGCAATGAAACCTTCAGCCCAGCGCATGAGTCCGCTCCGTTAGCGATAAACCGCACCGATGCGAGATGGCTCCCGGTTTTCTTTTTGGTCGGCGAGGCTATCGCGGCGCTGGGGAGACGGCGCGGAAGCGCAGGAGCCGCAGTGGAACAGGCGACACCGAGGAGAGAGAGGCGATCGCCAACTTCATGTTCGCGACCGGGATCGAAAACAGCATCCCGACCATCGACAACAGCCGCACCCGCGTCGACCAGATGGAATCGTGTGGGTTCTACGAGCGCTGGCGCGAGGATTTCGACGCGGTCCAGGAACTCGGGATCAACTTCCTGCGCTTCCGGGCCGCCGATCACCGCACCTATCTGGCGCCCGGCAAATACGACTGGGAATTCTCCGACCTGACCTTCGCCGAGCTGCGGCGCCGCGACATCACTCCGATCGTCGATCTGTGCCACTTCGGAGTGCCCGACTGGATGGGCAATTTCCAGAACCCGGACTTCCCGCAACTGTTCGCCCAGTATGCGGCGGCGTTCGCCGAGCGCTACCCATGGATCCAGCTCTACACGCCGGTCAACGAGATGTTCATCTGCGCGATCTTCTCGGCCAAGTACGGCTGGTGGAACGAGCAGCTGAAGACCGACCTGGGGTTCGTCACGGCATTGAAGCACATCGTCAAAGGCAATGTGCTGGCGATGCTCGAGATCTTCAAGCACCGCGCCGATGCGATCTTCATCCAGTCAGAATCCTCGGAATATTTCCACGCCGACAGCCCTAGCGCGATCCACCAGGCCGAGCTGATGAACTCGCGCCGCTTCCTCAGCCTCGATCTCAACTACGGCCGCCGGGTCGACAGCGAGATGTTCGAGTATCTGATGGACTGCGGCATGACCAAGGAGGAGTACCACTTCTTCCTTCACAACCGGCTCAAGCAGCACTGCATCCTGGGCAACGATTATTACCGCACCAACGAGCACCGAGTGTTCGAGAACGGACATACCACCTCGTCGGGCGAAGTGTTCGGCTACACCGAGATCACCTCGGCAATATTACAACCGCTACCGGCTGCCGGTGATGCACACCGAGACCAACCTGGTCGAAGGGCCGGTGGGCGACGAGGCGGTGCATTGGCTGTGGAAGGAATGGGCCAACGTCCTTCGCCTGCGCAACGTCGGCATCCCGACCGTCGGCTTCACCTGGTATTCGCTGACCGACCAGGTCGACTGGGACACTGCGCTTCGCGAGCGCAACGGCAACGTCAATGCGCTGGGTCTCTATGACCTCGACCGGAACATTCGCAACGTCGGGCGCGCATACAAAGGCTGATCCGCGACTGGCGCGAAGTGCTTCCCGCTTCCAGCCTCTGCTTGGTCGTTCCGATCGTCCCGCCGTCGCACTATGAGTGGGCGAGCGCGCGCGCAGGAGGAAGAGGCGCGGCGGCGGCTCGTCGAGGAGGACGAGGCGTCGGATGGCAGCGGGCAGGATTTCTCATGAAGATCGGGCGCATCGAAACCTTCTATGTCCCGCCGCGCTGGCTGTTCGTCCGCGTGGAATCGGACGATGGCGCGCTCGGCTGGGGCGAAGCGAGCCTCGAGGGCCATGCCGAAGCGGTCGAGGGCGCGTTCGAGGCGCTGAAGGACCGCTTCATCGGCCACGACCCCTACGCAATCGAGGACATCTGGCAGGTCGGCTATCGCGGCGGCTTCTATCGCGGCGGGCCGGTGCTGATGAGCGCGCTCGCCGGGCTCGAGCAGGCGCTGTGGGATTTGAAGGGGCGGGTGCTCGGGCTGCCCGCGTGGGAAATGCTCGGCGGCCGCGTTCGCGACCGGTGCGCGCCTACGCCTGGATCGGCGGCGACCGGCCGGACGAGATCGCCGAGGCGGCGGACGCGCGGCGCCAGCAGGGCTTCTCGGCGGTCAAGATGAACGCGACGCCGGAGCTCGGCTGGATCGGCACTCCGAGGCTGTTCGACGAGGTCGTGCAGCGCGTCCAGGCCGCGCAGGCGCAGGGAATGGACGTCGGCCTCGACTTCCACGGCCGCGTCCACCGTCCGCTCGCCAAGCAGCTCGCCAAGGCGCTCGAGCCATTGGGCCTGCTGTTCATCGAGGAGCCTCTGCTGTCGGAGAACCCGGAAGGGCTCGCGCAGATCGCGCACATGGTGAGCACCCCGATCGCGCTCGGCGAGCGGCTCTACACGCGCTGGGACTTCAAGCCGTTCTTCGAGCTGGGCGCGGTCGACATCATCCAGCCCGACCTCAGCCACGCCGGCGGGCTGCTCGAGTGCCGCAAGATCGCGGCGATGGCGGAGGCCTATGACGTCGCGGTCGCTCCGCACTGCCCGCTTGGGCCGCTAGCGCTCGCCGCCTGCCTGCAGCTTGCCGCGTGCACGCCGAATGTCGCGATCCAGGAAATGAGCCTGGGCATCCACTACAATGTCGGCGCCGACCTGTTCACTTATTGCAGCGACAAGGAGCAGCTGAGCCCGAAGGACGGCTTCCTCGGCATTCCGATGGGGCCGGGCCTTGGCATTACGGTCGACGAGGCGGTCGTGCGCGAGGCGCACAAGGACCGCCACCGCTGGCGCAACCCGATCTGGCGCCAGTCCGACGGAAGCTTCGCCGAATGGTGAACGGCGACGCCCGACGGGGCTAGCAGCGCATTCCCATCGGCCGCTCTTTCCAGATGCTCGGCTCGGCCGCCGGACGTGACCCGACACGGTCGAACCAGCGCTCAAGGTCGTGCAATCCTTGGGAATCGGCTGCCCCACCTCGCACAGCTGGTCGATGTAGCAGTAGAGGCAGATGTCGGCGGCGGTGAATCGGTCGCCGGCGAGCCACTCGCCGTCGATCAGCCCGTCGATCCAGCGCATGCCGTCGCGGGCGCGCTCCTTCAGCCCCTCGGCGGCCTCGGGCAGGCAGCGGGTGCGCGTCTTGAACAGCTCGAGCGCCTCGGCGAAGTAGAAGCCGTGCACCATCGGCAGCCCGACGTTGAGTTCCACGCGGCGCCACCACATGCGGGTGATTGCCCGTTCCTTGGCCGTGCGGCCGATCAGCGGGGGCTCGGGATGAATCTCCTCCAGAAGCTCGCAAATCGCCGGCACTTCGGAGATGATGGTTCCGTCGGCGAGCTCGAGCGCAGGCGTCTGGCCCGCGGGATTGAGCCGAAGATACTCCGATTGGCGGCTCTCGGCGCCGAGAAGGTCGACTTCATGGCGCGGGAGATCGACGTCCTTTTCCAGCAGGAAGAGCGCGGAAAGTCCGCGAAGGGAGCACCGCCGCAGCGGCGGTGTCAGGCGACTCGGCGGATCCGCCGGCGGGCGACGTTATGGTCCCGCTCGTACTCGACCCGGTCGAGCTGCTTGCGCAGGTCTTCGAGCTCGGCGTTGGGCGCCGGCAAATCGTTGCCCGAATAGCGCGCCTCGCACTCCGCCTCCTGAGCAGTGAGCTCGCGGAAATAGCTGATCGAAAGACGGCGGCCGAACACGTCGTCGCCCTTCATTCGAAGCTCTGCGTCGGCATCCTCGGGAAGACTGTCGCGAATGGCAGTCAGCGTGTTGATCAGCTGATCGAGCGAGGTGTACTCGCTGATCTCGATAAAGTCCTTGACGCGTCTCGCCATAACCCTCTCCCCGGACCCCGGGTGCTGAATACTGCCCACGGGATTCCCGGCGCAATATCTAATCTAGGTTTATCCCCAAGGAAGTTGCGCATCTGTGAATAAGTCAGTTGGCTGAGGTTTAGATTTCCATGGCATCGAACCTGCTCACTTTGACTGCCGGTCCGCTGGAGCTCCAGCTTAGCCCTTCAATCGGCGGGGCAATCTCGCGCTTCGAGCACGTCGGCCCGGGCGGCCGGACGCCGGTATTGCGCGCAAGTCACAGTGGCGTCGAAAACGTGCTTGAGGCGGCGAGCTTCCCGCTCGTTCCGTTCGTCAACCGGATCCGGGGCGGCGCGTTCACCTTTCGCGGGGGGACAGTGCGCCTCTCGCCCAACATGCCGGGCGACCCGAGCCCGCTCCA
>JAUJOV010000014.1 GCA_030447545.1 Sphingomicrobium sp.
CGATCCGTGCCGCGGTATATCCAGCCTTGGCCGAAGGTGTAGTGGATCGTGTTGGCCGCGATGAACGAAAGGGCGGCGGCCGCCAGCTTGTTCATCGCTAAACGCTCCACCAGGTACCACATCAGCGCCAGGCCGATGGTGAAGACGAGGACGCTTACGACCGTGTTTCGAGCAAGCAGCACCGCGGCCTGGCGGCTCAGGAGACGCTGAACGAGCCCTGCACTGCCCAAGCTCACTGGCTACACACGGAAAAGCTGGAGCAGTTGTTCCGGTCGACGAGCACAGCCGGACAGCGGTCATTGATCGGCGGAATTTGCGCGTCCTTCCTACGATGAGCCTTTTGTCATGCAGAACCGCTGCCGGTCCGGAGCCTTGCCGGGGTCGGCAGCAACCATGGGCTTGTGAGCGTTTTCATTGCCGCCTGCCGCAAGTCTTGAGTGGAGACTCCAGCTGAGTTGCAGGCGCCAACGGGCGCAGAGGAAATCAAGGCCAACCGCGTCATGCTCGACGTCCTTCAAGTCAAATGAGTCCGCACTCGACGGGTTCCGTGGAAGCGGACACAGGGTGACGCCGTGCATGGGTTCGGGAGCGTTGTCAGGAACACGAGCCGTACTTTGTGGCTAAGGCAAAAACCCCGACAAATCAGGAACATTAGCGTCCGGAGGCCGTAGGTATACTAGCCCTCAAGGAGCAGAACTTTTGCGCGTTTTCACAGTCTTGCCAGCCCTCATTCTCGCAGCAGCACCCGCTGGTGTGATCGCCCAGTCCAGCCCCTCGGTTTCGATCGAGGGCATTGCCGAAGGACAGGTTTTTTCAGGGGCGAGAACCATGGAGACGCTCACTGCGCAGGTGCTGCTGGATCACAGCAGGCATTCACCCGGCGTGGTCGATGGTGCGATGGGCGGCAACACGGTCCGCGCCATCAAGGCGTTCCAGCGCGCCAACGGCATGCCTGCGGACGGCAAGCTGAGCGCCTCGTTGCTGCGCAAGTTGCGCAGCGTTTATTCCGGAAACCTGGTGCAGCGCTACACGCTCACGTCCGAGGATGTCGCAGGTCCCTTCGTCCAGGTTCCGAGCTCGATGGAAGAGCAGGCGCAGCTGGAGACGCTCGCCTACGAAAGCCCGGCCGAGGCGATCGCCGAGAAATTCCACATGGCCCAGTCGTTCCTCAAGGCGCTCAATGCCGGGGCCGACTTCGGCGCCGCGGGGACCGAGATCAATGTCATCGTGCCCGGCAAGGACGAGCTCCAGTCAGACGTGGCGCGCATTGAAGTCGACAAAGCGGCGTCCGCCCTGCGCGCATACGCAGCGGACGGAACGCTCGTCGCGACCTATCCAGCAACGGTCGGAAGCAGCACCTTTCCCTCGCCCAGCGGTACGATGGACGTGACCGCCATCGCAGCAGCTCCGACCTATCATTTCGACCCGTCCGGACGCGAGTGGGGCCCGGACGAGAAGCTGACCATCGCCGCCGGCCCGAACAACCCGGTCGGAGGTACCTGGATCGATCTCAGCAAGGACGGCTACGGCATTCACGGAACGCCCGACCCGAAGCTCATCGGCAAGACTGCCAGCCACGGCTGCGTTCGGCTTACCAACTGGGATGCCAGGGAACTGGCCAAAGCCGTGAGCAAGGGCACGAAGGTCGAGTTCGTCTAGGCTGCGGCGCGCTTCGCCGGCTAGAGCCGGCGAACTTCGTGCATGAGCTCGCGATCCAGATTGTTCTCTGCAGATCATCGCGATTGTCGCGCCGGGCCGGACGCATCGCCAATCTGCAGCATCACTGTCCAACGCGGCTCCGTCCGCTGGTCCGACGAATGCCCGCACCGGGTCGAGAGCGGACCCTGGGAAGGGTCGGCGACGCGCGCACGACCGAATGTTGATTCTGCAAGCCCCTTCCAGCATGACGCCGTCGGTGGAACTCACCACCGGACGGATGTTCGGTGTGCCGGGTGCCACAGGAACGGAAGGTTGGCATGACCAGCGCTCAGCCTGAGAGTGGCTTCGCTTAAGTGAGCCCCGGCGAGTCCCTGCGACTTTTCGGAGTCACGCTGATCGGCGCGACGCCCGAGAACTTCCGCAAGCTGCTTTTGACGTTCACGCTCATTGCTGCGGCATTCCTGGTCACCTGGACGCTTCGCAAGATCCTGCGCACCTTCATCGGCAGCCGCTCGGGCACGCGTTTTCAATTCTGGGCGCGGCAGGTCGTCAGCCTGACGGTCGCCGCGCTGCTCATCCTGGCAATTGCCTCCATCTGGTTCGACAATCCGGCGCGACTGGCGACGGTGATCGGGCTGCTGGGCGCCGGCATTGCCTTTGCGTTGCAGCGAGTGATTACCGCGGTCGCCGGCTACTTCGTGATCCTGCGCGGCAAGACCTTCAACGTCGGCGACCGCATCGTCATGGGCGGAGTTCGCGGCGACGTAATCGCGCTGTCATTCATGCAAACCAAGATCATGGAGATGGGCCAGCCGCCGCCGATGCAGGATAATCAGCCGTCGGTGTGGGTGAAGAGCCGCCAGTTCACCGGCAGGATCGTCACGGTCACCAACGACAAGATCTTCAGCGAGCCGGTGTTCAATTACACCGATCAGTTCCCCTATGTGTGGGAGGAGATCAGCCTGTCGATCCACTTCACCGACGATCGCGAGCGCGCCGAGCAGGTGATGCTCGACGCGGCGCGCCGGCATGCGGTGCGCGGCGCCGGGCTGGGGGACGCCGAGGTCGCGCGGCTGGAGCGCCGCTATGGCGTCGGCGTCGGCGAAATCGACCCGTGCGTCTATTGGAATCTGGTCGAGGGTTGGATCGAGCTGACGGTCCGCTTCCTGACGCCCGACCATGGCATTCGTGAGATCAAGGACAAGGTGACACGCGACATTATCCGCGGCTTTGACGAGGCCGGCGTCGAGATCGCAACAAGCAGCTTCGAGATCACTTCGCTTCCGCCGCTCAGGATCGAGCGTGCGCGCCCACAGCAGCGCCGTGGTCCGGCAAAGGACGGCGGTTCAGTGGTCTGAAGTCCTCGTGTTGCCCTTCGGGTCGAATCTCGGATGTAACGTGCGCTCGGCCGCGGGCAATCAATCGCGTCCGCCCGACCCCAGATCCCGCTCGCTCAGGTAGCGCATCAGCTCGGCGAGGGTGGCTTCCATCTGATCCTGCATCTGCGTGACGAGCTCGTTCTCGCGCATTCCGACATGGTCGAGCGGCTTGGAATAGCTGTCGGAAAAGGCCTTGAGATCGTCGCGGTCGAACACGCCTCTGGAAACGAGCTTGGCGAGGATCACAAGCAGCCCGTTGGTGTTGGCGATGGTGCCCGCGACGAGCGCCTCGTCGACCATAGACAGCCGCTGCTCACTGTCGGCTTCGTCAGTTTCCGGCGGAATCATCCTGCCTTCTCTCGGCTCGTTCGCTTGTGCGCACAACGCCGGGCGCGCAGAAGCGGGCAAGCTGCGCCCAGGCCGTGGCTTTCTCAGCGAACGGCCTGGTATTCGCCGGGCTCGACGAGGGCAGGTCGATCGCGTGAGGCGCGGCTGGGCCCAAGCAGCCTTCGCCCGGCGGCAGCGGCCGTGCTTCCGTTGAACGCAATTGCTTCGAGGGCGGGACCAGTCCTCGAGCAGGCGCTCGATCCGGTTGTGGGCCGCGGTCCGTATCGCCTGGTCGAGGCTGCCCCTGCGCGAGGCCGAGCCGATCACGTCCCACAGGCCGATTCCCGTGCTCGGCAAGCCGCTCGAGGCGCTGCTCGTAGGCAAGCGGCTCGAGCTGCTCGCAGATCGCTCCTCCGACCAGGCGCCAGAACTGGTTCTGCGGGTGGGCATAGTAGCGCCGAGCTGCGAGCGACGCGTCTCCGGGAAGGCTGCCGAGGATGAACAGGCGCGCGTCCCCGTCGGGCGATCGGCGGCAGTCCGGTCTTCATCACTGGCTCGGTCATGCAACAGCGCCCAACATTGCCTTTTGCGTGTTCGAGGGCTAAGGGCTTGCCCCGTGGAGCCAAGCGAAATCCGCGTCGCCCTGCTATCGGGGAATTACAATTACGTGCGCGACGGCGCGAACCAGGCGCTCAACCGGCTCGTCGCTTTTCTGCTTCGCCAGGACGTGAAGGTGCGCATTTATGCGCCGACCGTCGCCAATCCGGCGTTCGAGCCGACCGGCGAACTGGTCTCCGTGCCCGCGATGCCGATCCCGTTCCGCTCCGAATATCGCCTGCCACTCGCGCTGACCGCGGCCGCCCGGCGCGACCTTGCCGCGTTCAACCCGAACGTCGTCCACGTGGCGAGCCCCGACATCGTCTCCCACCGAGCGATCAGCTGGGCCCGGCGGCGCAACATCGCGGCCGTCGCATCGGTCCACACCCGCTTTGAAACCTATCTTGCTTATTACCACCTGCAGATGCTCGAGCCGGCCGCCCGGGCGCTGCTGCGGCGCTTCTACGGGCGCTGCGACGCCCTGCTCGTGCCGTCCGGATCATCGGCGGCGGTGCTTCGCGCCCAGCGGATGAGCAAGCATATCTGGATCTGGGCGCGCGGCGTGGACCGCGAGCAGTTCAACCCGGCGCGGCGCGACCGGACTGGCGCCGCTCCCTCGGCATCGCCGACGACGAGCTCGCCATCGCGTTCCTCGGCCGGATCGTGATGGAGAAGGGCCTCGATGTCTTTCTCGATGCGATTGCCGCGCTTCAGCCGCGCAACGTCCGCCACCGCGTGCTGGTCATCGGCGAAGGGCCCGCGAGAGCCTGGTTCGAGCAGCACCTGCCACCGTCGGCGGTGTTCGTCGGCCACCAGGAAGGTCCAGACCTTGCGCGCGCGCTCGCCAGCGCCGACGTCTTCCTCAACCCCTCGATCACCGAGACGTTCGGCAACGTCTCGCTCGAGGCGATGGCCTGCGCCTTGCCGGTCGTCGCCGCCGTGGCGACGGGCGCGACGAGCCTGGTTCGCGACGGTGAAACCGGGCTGCTGGTGGAGCCCGGCGACAGCGACGCCTTCGCCGACGCGCTCGAGACCTATGCGGTGGACCCCGAGCTTCGCCGGAAGCACGGTCAGGCGGGTCTCGCCTTTGCCAGGACGATGGACTGGGACCGAATCAACTCGAGCGTGCTCAAGGTCTATGAGCGCGTGATCCAGCGCCGCGAGCGCCTCGCCCGGCTCAACCTTCGCGGCTAGTCGCTCAAGCGCTTCGCGCCGCACAGGCTCGTAAGCGTTTTATCAAGGCGTTGGCACTAAACCCGGCCCGCACCTGTGGTGGGGAAGCCGTGACCTACGTCGCGCCAGTGACGCCAAGCCTGGATCTTGCCGAGCGGCAGTCGCTGCCGCGCGAGCCCGACCCCTACGGCGTCTATCGCACGGTCGGAACCGCTTTTGCCCTGCTCGTCCTCACGCTTTTCGCGATCGAGCTGCTGCGCAATGCGCTCGAGCCCAGCGACCGCGACTTCATCAGCTTCTGGGGCGCGGCGCGGCTTGCGCTCGCCGGCAACCCGGCCGCGGCCTACGACCTGCCGACCCTCCATGCACTGCAGAGCGCCGTCGCCCGCTTCGATGGAGGGCAGATGCCCTTCCCCTATGCGCCGGCCTTCTTGCTGCTGGTCGTTCCGTTCGCCTGGCTGCCGTTCCCGGCGGCCATGGCGCTTTGGGTCGCGGCGACCTTCCTGGTGTACATGGCGGTCGCCACGCGCATGTTTCCCGGCTCGGGCCTGCTGTGCGCCGCCTTGCCGGCCGTGTTCGTCAACGCCGCCATCGGGCAGAACGCGTTCGTCACCGCGGCGCTGTTCATGGGCGGGATGGTGCTTATCGGCAGCAGGCCGTTCGCCGCCGGCCTGATCCTCGGCTGCCTGGTGCTGAAGCCGCAGCTGGGACTGCTGCTGCCGCTCACGCTGGTCGCCGCCGGCCACTGGCGCGCAGTGGCCGGCGCCGCTTTGTCGTCGGTCGGCCTGATGATCCTGGGCGTTGCGCTGTTCGGCATCGCTGCGACCGAGGCGTGGATCGCGCAGATGCCGCTCTACGTCGAAATCGGCCGCGATGGCCTGGTCGGCTGGGAAAAGCTCGCCAGCGTCTACGCCTCGGCGAGGCAGATCGGCCTGTCGCAGGAGGCCGCTTTCGCCATCCACCTGGGCGTCGCCGCGGCCGCCGCGGGCGCCGTCTGGATGGCGTGGCGCTCGGGCGGCGATCCGCTGTGGAGAGCAGGCGTGCTGGCTGCAGCGACCACGCTGATCAGCCCCTATCTGTTCCTTTACGACTGCCTGATCTTCGTCGTGCCTTTGTTGTGGCTCGCGCGGAGCCGAGCGCCTGCGGCCGCGGTCGCTTTGTTGTGGTGCCTGCCGATGCTCGCAATCGCGCAGGCGTACGGTGCGCCGGGTCCGGTAAACCTCAATCCGGTGGTGCCGATCGCGCTGCTCGCGCTCTTGTTTCGCTACAAGGGTGAAGGCTCGAGCGAGGTCCCGCCGCGAGCGCAGGCATTGGCCTAGCACCCACTATCGACCCAAAGCAGACATTGGGACGATTCCTCGCGGCAGACCGCAGGAACAACCCGGTCCACGCAGCGGTTGGGTTAGCGACGGGCCACTGGCTCGCAAGCACCCCCGAACAAGGAGAATCATATGACCGATCGCATTGCATCCGCAGTGTTCGACAGTCGCGACGAAGCCCAGCGCGCTGTTGCCGAGCTTCGCTCCGCCGGCATTCCCGATACTGCCATTTCCATCGTCGGACCCTCCGAAAGCGGCGACGGCTCAGGCATGAGCGATCATGACGACGACGGCGTCAACAAGAGCGGAGCCGTCAAGGGAGCATTGATGGGCGGCGGTGCGGGCGCACTGCTCGGCCTGGCCGCACTGGCAATCCCCGGAGTGGGACCGCTCGCGGCAGCAGGAGCGATCGCCGCCTCCGCCGCCCCTGAAGCGGCAGCCATCGGTGCCGCTGCCGGCGCAACCGCCGGAGGCGTGTCGGGCCTGCTCACCAAGCACGGCGTAAGCGATGAGGACGCAAGCTACTATGAAGAGCAGATCAACAAGGGCGGCTATTTCGTAGCCGTGCATGGCGATCAGGCCGATCAAGCCGGCGACATCCTCTATCGCCATGGCGGCCACAGCGCGAGCCGGGCGCGGAACGTCTCAGCCTAAAACAAGAGGAACGGGAGGCGCGCTTGTCGGGCGCTCCTCCCGCCCTTGCCGTCAGGGGCGGAGCCGAGGCGCCGCTCGTCAGCCATCCAGACGCAGTCGCTCAGACGCGGACCGCAGACCTCGCGAAAACATGTGCAGCAAGAGCTCCCGTGCATTTTGCTGCGGCGCGCCTATTAGGTTGCGGCAATGGCTGACCTGTTCGGCGATCAGGAGCTCCCCCAGCAGCCCGAGCGGGCCGAGGCGCCGGCAGAGCACGCGCCGCTTGCCGACCGGCTTCGGCCAAAAAGCCTCGAAGAGGTCGTCGGGCAGGAGCATCTGACCGGCCCCGACGGCGCGATCGGCCGCATGGTTGCGGCCGGCAAGCTCTCCTCGATGATCCTGTGGGGGCCGCCGGGCACCGGCAAGACCAGCACTGCCCGACTGCTCGCCGACGCGGTCGGAATGCGCTTCGTCGCCATCTCCGCGGTCTTTTCGGGCGTTGCCGACCTCAAGAAAGTGTTCGCTGAAAGCCGGACGGCCGCTCGGGCGGGCCAGCGCACCCTGCTGCTGGTCGACGAGATCCACCGTTTCAATCGCGCACAGCAGGACGGATTCCTGCCCTATGTCGAGGACGGCACCGTCACCCTGGTCGGAGCGACGACGGAGAACCCGAGCTTCGAATTGAACGCCGCGCTCCTGTCACGCTGCCAGGTGCTGATCCTGCGGCGCCTCGACCATGGGGCGCTCGAGGAGCTGATCCGCCGCGCCGAAGCGCTCGAGGGCCGAGCGCTGCCGGTTACGGTCGAGGCGCGCGAAGCATTGATCGCCAGCGCCGACGGCGACGGCCGATTCCTGCTCAACCAGGTTGAGACTTTGTTCTCGGTCGAGATCGACCAGCCGCTCGGGCCCGCAGAGCTGTCCGACCTGCTCCACCGCCGCGTCCCGGTCTACGACAAGGACCGCGAAGGTCATTACAACCTCATCTCCGCGCTCCACAAAGCCTTGCGCGGCTCGGACCCGCAGGCCGCGCTCTACTATCTCGCGCGAATGCTGGTCGCGGGCGAGGAGCCGCTCTATCTGCTCCGCCGCCTGACGCGCGCGGCGATGGAGGACGTCGGGCTCGCCGACCCCAACGCGCTCGTCCAGTGCCTCGCGGCCAAGGACGCGTACGATTTCCTCGGATCACCCGAGGGCGAGCTCGCCATCGTCCAGGCCTGTCTCTACCTCGCGACCGCGCCTAAATCGAACGCAGCCTACATGGCGCAGAAGAAGGCCTGGCGTTCGGCCGCGGACACCGGCTCGCTGATGCCGGCGCCACACATCCTCAACGCACCGACGCGGCTGATGAAGGACATCGGCTACGGCAAGGGCTATGCCTACGACCATGACGCTGAACATGGCTTCTCCCGGGCAGGACTATTGGCCCGAAGGGCTGGAGCGGCAGACTTTCTACGAGCCGAGCGACCGCGGATTCGAGGTGAAGGTCGCCGAGCGGCTGCACTTCTGGGAAGAGCGGCGGCGAGAGCTTGAAACAAAGCGCTCCCGAGGCGTTTGAGGGGCAACCAATCCGACAAGGGAGCAAGCGATGTACAACAGCCGGGACGGCTATTGGGAAGGCCAGCTGATGAACTGGGGGCCAAGGTCCTCATTGCCATATTGATCATCGTTGCGACCTGGCTGGTCGCGCGAGCGGTCAAATGGGCGCTGCAAAAGGCGATCGCGCGCACTCCCGCGCTGCGCAAGCACACGCCCGGCAACGAGCATGAGACGGTCGGGCATCAGATCGGCACCATCGCCAAGCTGATCATCTGGCTGGTCGGCATCATGGCCGCGCTGCAGTTCCTCGGCATCGGGCAGATCCTCGCGCCGATCAACGCGCTGACGCTCGAGATCTTCAACTTCCTGCCGCGGCTCATCGGCGCCGGCCTGATCTTCTTTGTCGGCCTGATCGTGGCGCGGATCGTCCGGCAGCTGGTCGAGACCGTGCTCAACGCGGCGAACGTCGACGGCATGCTCGGCAGGATCGGGCTTGGCGACAACAGTTCGTCCGCGCCGACGCCGCCGCCGGTTCCGGCTGCCGGCCCGGCGACCGGCGCCACGACCAGTTCGGGGCCGACCACCCGCGCAAGCCTCGCGCGCGCGGCCGGTATATTGGTGTTCGCGCTGATCATCATCCCGGTCGCGATCGCTGCGCTTCAGGTGCTCGGGATCGAGGCGATCTCGGTTCCGGCGGTCAACATGCTCAACCAGATCCTCGCGGCGATCCCGCGGGTGCTGAGCGCCGCCTTGTGGATCGGCATTGCGTTCATCGCCGCCAAGTTCCTCAAGTCGATCATCGAGGCGGTGCTTCCGCCAACCGGGTTCGACCAGGCGATCCGCTCGACAGGAGTGGTGCCCGCCACTGCCACGCCGTCGCGCATCGTCGCCAACGTCGCGATGGTCGCAATCATCCTCATCGCGTCGATCGAAGCGGCCAAGCAGCTCGGCGGCGGCACCATCGCTCTGTTCCTCGCGCAGGTGACCGAGCTCGGCGGGAAGGTGATCTTCGGAACGCTGATCATCGTTGCCGGCATCTTCCTCGCGCGCATCATCGCGCCGCTGGTCGGAAGCTCGACCGGCGAGGGCGGCTATGCGCAGACCATCGTGCGCTATGCGATCATCGCCTTGTTCACGGCGATCGGCCTCACCTTCATGGGGCTTGCCAACGAGATCGTGATTCTGGCGTTCGGGCTGATCCTCGGCTCGGCTGCGGTCGCGACAGCGCTCGCATTCGGGCTCGGCGGCCGCGACGCTGCGGCGCGGCTCCTCGATCGGGCCGCCGACAAGGCGGAGGCGCAAATCGACGCGCCTTCTGCGCCGCCGCAGCAACGCGCGTCGGCTGAGCGCACGCCCGGAGACGATCGCCAGCCGCCGCTGGTGTGACCGATCGCTTCGCGGCCTACGTCGCGATCGACTGGTCGGGGGCGAAGGGGCGGCGGCACAAGGGCATCGCCATTGCGGAAGCGCGCGGCGATGCCCCGCCGCGCCTCGTCCGGCCGCGGCACGTCTGGTCGCGCGAGGAGGTGCTCGCCTGGCTGCTCGAGCGCGCGGCGGCCGAGCCTACGCTGTTCGGCTTCGACTTCAGCTTCGCCCCGCCGCTGATCGAGCGCGGCGAGTACCTGCCCGGCGAGCCCGGAGTGCCCTCCACCGCGCGGGAATTCTGGGCCTATGTCGATGCATGCGCGCCCGACGAGGATCTCGGCGCCGCGAGCTTCCTCGAGGCCGTGCACCGCCGCCACTTCTATTTCGGCATCGCCGACGGGGTGAAGGCGGACTTCGTGCGCTTTCGCCAATGCGACGCGCGGTTGAACGCGCAGGGCGGTCGCAAGACCGCGAGCGCATACGACGCGATCGGCGCCGCGCAAGTCGCCAAGGCGAGCTTCTCGGGCATGCGCCTGCTCCACCGGATCGACGGCAGGGTCGCGATCTGGCCGATGGACCCGCTTCCGACAAGCGGCAGCGCGGTGGTCGAGATCTACACCCGCATCTATTTGCGCCGCGCGGGGATGCGGGGGACCAAGCTGCGCACGCGCAAGCAGCTGAACCAGGCGCTCGAAGGCCTCGGCAGCCCGGCGGTGCGCCTGGCGCTGGAGCCCAGCGACCACCAGACCGACGCACTCGTCACCGCCGCCGGCATGCGCGCCCTTGCTCGCGACGAGCCGCGAGCATTCGCCCCCGAGTGCCTGACACCCAAGATAGCACAGGCGGAGGGATGGACCTTCGGCGTCGTGTGATCAGCCCTCGTCCTCCCGCCGCTGCAACGGCCCGATCCCGAGCACCCCGTCAATGGCAGGGCAGGGGTTGTAGGAAAGGCGATCGCTGGTCGGGTTCCGCACAGGTGGTGAAGGCGGGGCACCATTTTGGATGCCGCGCGTCGTGAAGGGCATGCGAGCCCGTCTACTCCAGCTGCTCTACGACGTTCGCGTCAGCTACTGGTTCGTCCCGAGCCTGATGGCAGGCCTGGCCATCGTTCTTGGCGCGCTCGTGGTTTGGCTCGATGCCGGGCCGGCAGCCGGGCTGCTCGACGGACTGGGGTGGTATCAGAAAGCCAAACCCGAGGGCGCTCACGAGGTGCTTTCCACCATTGCCGGCTCAATGATCACGGTCGCGGGTGTCGTCTTCTCCATCACCATTGTCGCGCTCGCATATGCGGCCAGCCAGTATGGCCCGCGAATCCTGACGAACTTCATGAGCGACCGCGGCAACCAGGTCACGCTCGGCACGTTTATCGCCACCTTCGTCTATTGCCTGGTGGTGCTGCGGACGATCCGCGGTGGGGACGAGGGCGAGTTCGTGCCGCAGATCGCCGTGATGGTAGGCCTTCTGCTGGCGCTCTGCTCGATCGGGGTGCTGATCTATTTCATCCACCACGTCCCCAACAGCATTAACGTCAACAACGTCGTTGCGCGAGTTGGCAAGCAACTCCTCAAGTCGGTGGAAAAGCGATTCCCGGCTCATCTCGGCGATCCCCCGCCAGATGATGAAGTTGCGCGCAACGACACCCAGTCGGCCGAGCGGGCACTGGCAGAAGGAACCGGGGTGGCGAAGATTGGCGCATGGACCAACGGTTACATCGAGACCGTGGACGATGAGACGTTGATGGAGACTGCAAAGGACAAGGATCTCCTGCTTCGACTGCATCGTGAACCCGGAGACTATCTCTTCGCAGGGGAACTGCTGATCTCCGCCTGGCCGAGCGGCAAGGTGAACGAGGAAACGCAGCGCGATCTTTGCCGCAGCTACGGTATCGGCAACAGCCGAACGCCGGCGCAGGACATCTTCTTCCTGGTCGACGAACTGGTGGAGATAGCTGCGCGGGCGCTATCCACCGGAGTCAATGATCCTTTCACTGCAATCACTTGCCTCGACTGGCTCGGCGCTGCCGCCGCCGAAGTCAGCCGCAGGCGCATGCCCGCGTCGCGTCGCGCAGACGATTGCGGCGTGGTGCGGGTCATCGCCAATGCCTGGAGCTTTGCACGGTTCGTCGAGCAGGGCTTCGGCGGAATGCTGCAATATGTCGCGCGAGACATGAACGCGGCGCTGCACGCACTCGACACGCTCGGCGCCATTGGCGCGCACTGCACCGCATCCGGGGACAGAGTGGCTCTCGCAAGCGAGGCGGCGAAGTTGTTGTCGCTTGCCGAGCAGGAGCTGCAGGGACCGGCGCTGGCCAAGGTTCGCAGCCGTCATGCCGATATTGCGCGAAGCTTGAATTAGCAGATCGGGCTGCCGAGGAACATCGGTCGGCTCTCTGCCTGTCCCGCCGCGACTAGATCCGGCGGACACCCTCCATCACTTGCTCCTCGACCTCATCACCGAGGATGACCGAAATGACGCACGTCGTCTCCAGCACTACCGCACGCACTTGGGACAGGTCGGCGACGCCCGCCGACCGCAGCTTTTCAAACAGGTTGGATCGGGACACCCGGGTTTCGGCCATGGCCCGCTCGAGAAACTGGCCATGCTCCATCAGCAGCACCGGGTCGTTGCTGAGGACCTTCTTCATTCTTTCTGACACCTGCCGAGCCTTGGCCAGGCTCCACTGAACGAGGAAAACGCCACCGATCGCTGCGAGCGCCTGCAGATATTCGTCCGATTGGGCGCGAGTGCCGGCCTGCGCGATCAGTGATCCCGTCGCGACCGTCGCGACGAAGTCGAACGCGGTCATCTTGGAAAAGGCCCGCAGCCCGACGATTCGAACAAGCAGAACCGTCCACAGGACTGCGACTGCGGTAAGGAGCAGGCCGCGGATCACGGGCCCGAGCGGTTGGGCAATCTCCAGCATTCCCGGTCAACGTTGCTGCAGTCGGTCGTTTCCGCCATGTCCCGCCTGCCGCGGAAAACTCTTCTGAATTGATCAGACGTCCCTGGCGACTGCACCGGCAAGCAGCAACTCAGAACCGTTAGAACCCGCGCGCGTTAGTCTCGGAGGAGGTAGTGATGCTCAAGATTCTCGGTTGGGTAGTCGGCATCGTTTTTCTGATCGGCCTTCTTGTCGTGGGGGGGGTTCTCAAGGCGATTTTCTGACGATCATTGTGAAGGGGCGGGCCTTTTACAAAGGACAAGTGCATTGACGATCACAGGGAAAATGCTGGCTGCCTGCGCACTGATCAGCGTCGCCGCGTGCGACGTCAATGTGAACACGGGCAACGACAGCGGTGAATCACCCGCGGCTCAGTCCCGCAACACGGCCGAGCAATCGGGGTCGGCGAACCTGTCGCAGGAAGACCGGCAAGCGATTGCTCGGGCAAAGGCGCTTTCCGAGGGCCAGGGCTCGCAAGCGGAGCGCGCGCGAATGCGGCAGCAAGCGCGCGCGGAAATGCAGGATCTGCGACTGGTGGTCGACCAGAGCGACCGCAAGCTGCGCATCTACCGCGGCGATCGCCTGCTGCACACTCACGACGTTGCCGTGGGCACCGAGAAGAACCCCACTCCGATTGGCGAGTTCGCGTTCCACCGCGTCGATGTCAATCCGCGCTGGGTGCCGCCGAACAGCGAGTGGGCGGAGGAACGCGAGCCAAAGGCGCCCGGCGATCCCGAAAACCCGATGGGCCGCGCCCGTCTCGTCTACAAGATGCCGTACACGATCCACGGAACGGACAATCTGCAGTCGCTCGGAAAGGCCGTTTCCCACGGTTCGATCCGACTAGCCAACGAGCATGTCATTCCGTTGGCCGAAATGCTTCTGAAGGCGGGCAACTCCTGGGACGGGCAGCAATGGTTCCGCAAGATGGTCGATAACCGCAAGGAGGAATATCAAATCCCGCTCGAGCAGGAGGTCCCGCTCAAGATCCAGGAATAGCGAGGGCCGCGACCCGCGCCCGCCAGGTGCGATCCAGCTGACCGGCAACGGGAACAGTTGATGCGGACGCGCCCCTCGCCCATGCGAATAGAAAGTGCCGACGCACCGGAGTGTCCGCAATGGGTGGAACGCACGCGTCGGAACACGCAGAGCTACTAAGAGCCAAGCTCAAAGCTCTTCTTCACGGCGGTGTCGTGACCTCAGCTTCCAGCTGGTAGTGAATGGGCTTGAAGCTGCCGCCGTTGGAAGCATAGGCCGAACAGGCTGTCACCCCGACGATCAGGTCCATCTCCGCGCGCAGCCGGACATAGTCTCCGGGCCGGCTCACCGGCGGCTCGACACGCAGCCTTCCGTCAGCGGCGACGGACACGTTCATGAACAGGTTGAACGCGCACGGGATCATGTCAGGTTCGACACCGTAAGGTGCAAGCGCCTCGGTCAGGTTGCCGAAGCAGCCGCGATGCACCGGCTCGTGCGGATAGAAGTAGCGAAAGGTCGCCTCGCTGCATGGCGTCAGGAGGAAATCATGACGCCCGACACTATCCTCGACGATTGCCAGCATTGGCCTTGAACGGTTCGACCACAAGCGATTGCCGGACGTGAGCGCAATCGTCTGCTCGTAATCGAACGTCCGCCCGTTGGAGATCGCCTCACGCACGTCGGCAGCGTTGTAGGCGACCAGGTCCGACACCTGGACGCCCTCGGGGTCTATGACCCGCAGCGTCTGCCCTTTGCGCAACTGCAAGGCCACCCCGGTGCGCGGCTCGATCTGGGTGACCGTCACGCGTCGCGCGGATCGCGAAACGGGCAGCGCCAGCCCTCCCCGACGTCGCGCCCGCTATACTGCCGCGCCTCGCTCCTTTCCCCGAAACGCGCGAGCATCGGATTCACACTACCGCAAAGCGCAACGTCGCGCCTGATGATCATCTCGCGCAGCCGCTCATAGCGGCCTTCCTCTCGCAGGCGTTCGAACTGGTCGTGCAGGTTGAACACCAGCGTTGGCCGCGGGACGCGCCGCGCCGGGCGCGAGGCATTGGGATGCAGGCCGATCACGAAGAACGCGGCCCCGCCGAAGCTGAGCGAGAATTGCGGATCGTCGGGGTCCGAACTCACGGTCTCATCGTAAGGCTGGCCGCGCCACTCGTCCTTCTCGGCAAGCGATTGCAACCGCTTCCACATGGCCGCTTCGAACTGTTTCTCGGCCAGTTCCAGCGGGCCTTCGAACACCACCGCCAGGCTCCGCAGCCCGGCCGGGTTCCTGCGATATTCCCTGACCCACTCGATGAGTTCTGAGTGTATCCGCACATCGTCCCAGGCGCTGTCGAGCGAGTGGCACACGAGCGTCCGCAGCGTACCGCGCGCCATCGCCGACTTGGCGCCCACCCATGGAAATGCCTCGTCGGCGATGGTCGCCAGCAACTCTTCGCGCCTTTTCAGGACAGTCATGTCATCGAGGAGCATGGGAAAGTCACCGGTTTCGATCTGCAACAGGAACGGGAGGACCAAGCCTAGGTTCCGGGACAGACCTGAGGCAGCGGACGCCGCCTGGATCCCCCTTCGCCTCTTCCGCATAGGGAAACTTCGGGTTCGATGAAGGCTTTGTATGGCATGGAAGACGCTATCGATCGTGACTCAACGGGCAAGGCCAGGCCTTTGGCCGCGAGCTATGTGCTGCCGATTGCAGCACAGGTTTCCCAGGCGCGGGCGCTGTCCGGCTATCTCAAGCGACTGAGCCGAACGATCGACGAGGTGATCGTGGTGGACGGCTCCCCGCCCGAGACGTTCGACACGCATGCTCGCTCCTGGTCGTCCCACGTTCGTCATCTGCGCCCGGCAGGGCGAACCACCAACGGCAAGGTGGCAGGGGTCATGACGGGCGTGCGCGAAGCGCGGCATGAATGCGTGATCATCGCCGATGATGATGTGCGCTATCGTCGGGCGGAGCTCGTCAGGATGCTGGCCTTGCTCCAGGAGCACGAGGTGGTGCGCCCGCAGAATTTCTTCAGCCCTCAGCCCTGGCATGCGCGCTGGGATACAGCACGCAGTCTGCTGAACCGGCTTAGGGACGGCGATTGGCCCGGGACGCTCGGCGTGCGCCGCTCGGTGCTGCTGGACGCGGGCGGTTACTCGGGAGAGGTGCTGTTCGAGAATCTGGAACTGGTTCGCACCGTGAGGGCGGGTGGAGGCCGGGAAGCAGTGCCGTTCGATCTGTTCGTCGAGCGCCGGCCGCCCGATGCGACTCACTTCTTCTCGCAGCGGGTCCGCCAGGCCTATGACGAATGGGCGCGGCCGACCCGCCTGGCTGCACAGCTGGCCCTGCTGCCCGCGGCCGTGCTCGCGTACCGACGCGGTCCAGGCTGGCTGCTGGCAGCCGCGGCAGGCGCCGTGGCGGCTGCGGAGATGGGGCGCAGGAAGGGGAAGGGCGCAACCGTTTTTCCAGCGAGCACTGCTCTGTGGGCGCCGGCATGGCTGGCCGAGCGAGCTGTGACCTCGTGGATGGCTTTGGGCACGCGGCTTGTCTTCGGAGGCGTGCGTTATCGAACCACCCGCCTGAAGAATGCCGCCACTCCCCGGCATATCCTCGAGGAAAAAATTCGCGCGCTTCCCGACGGCGGGGCTCAGGATTGGTAGCACCGCGACAGGTCGACACCGCTTGCCGGCCCGCCTACCGACGAGCGATGCAATCGTCTGCTTCAGCCGAGTGGAAGGTGCGTGCGTCGCTTCGCGAAGCCACGGCCGCCGTGCACGAGCGCTTGCACCAGGCGCCGCCGTTCCTCGCGATTGCACAGCAGCGGCTTGGGCGATGCGAATATGCGGACCTCCTCGGCACGATCGCTCGGTTCCACTTCACTATTGCTGCAGGCCTGCGGCTGGACGGCGCACGGCAGGAACTGCTCCGGGATGATCTCCGCGCGCTTGGAGTGCCGCTGCCGACACCGGTCGGCTGGCCCGCTCCGGCAACGGCGGCGGCGAAGCTTGGCTCAGCCTATGTCGTCGAAGGTTCTGCCCTTGGCGGCAAGGTCATCTACAGGCAGCTCGACTATCTGTTTGGCCCCTCAGTCGGGGGCCGCCGTTTCTTCCGCGGATCAGCCTCGGACGCGGAACGCTGGCGCTCGCTGTGCCGCCGGCTCGAGGTCGAAGGACAAGGAGACGGAGCGCTCGACGAACTGATCGCCGGTGCGCGGCGGGCATTCTCGCTGTTCCAGGCGCTGCTCGTCGAACCGGCGTACGCGCGTGCCTGATCTCGAACTCGCGCAGCCGGACCTCAGCGTCTGCAATCGCGAGCCGATCCATATTCCGGGCGCCATCCAGCCGCACGGATGCCTGCTGGCTGTCGACTCTGAAATGCGGGTTACCCGAGCGGCCGGCCATGTGCACAGGCTGCTCGGCTGCGAAGGGAGTCCAATCGACCGGGACGCAACTGCACTGCTTCAGGTGCCGGCGTCCGAACTCGGCAGCACGGCGGCGCAGGCGACATATGTCCGCACGGTCGACCTGGTCGGCGGAATGCCGGTCGACCTGTTCGTCCACCATTCGGGCGACGAGCTGATCGTCGAGGCAGAGCCGGCACCTGCCAAGAGAAAAACCGGCGCCGAAGTACTTGGCGACTTGTTGCCGATCGTGAGCGGTATTGCAGCGTCGACAGACGTGATTGCAGCCAGCCAGATCGCAGCTGACGGGGTTCGCGCGATTACCGGCTATTCGCGTGTCATGATCTACCGGTTCCTGGACGACGATTCGGGACAGGTGATCGCCGAGTCCCGCTCGAGCGGCCTCCAGCCCTTCCTCAACCATCGCTCTCCCGCGAGCGACATTCCGAGCCCGGCGCGCAGCCTCTACCTGTGCAATCCCATTCGCGTGATCTGCGACGCCGATTATGAGCCGGTAGCAATCGCCGGCGGGGACGGCCCGCTGGATTTGAGCGGGGCCCTGTTGAGAAGCGTCTCGCCGGTGCACGTCCAGTATCTGAAGAACATGGAGGTGGGGGCGTCCGCCTCCATCTCGCTCGTCCAGGAGGGGCGCTGTGGGGACTGATCGCCTGCCACCACGGCGAAGCGAAGGCGATCCCGCACGAAGAGCGCGAGATGTGCCGCCGCGTGGGCATCGCCCTCGATCAGGCGATCAGCCGGCTCGAAGAAGAAAATACCCAGCGCGAGGCGCTGAGGCTGACTCGCCGGCGCGAGGAGATCCTGCCGGTGATTGCGGCAGCGGACAGTGTTGCCGCGGGCCTGCGCGCCAACGTCGACGAGCTCCGCCGGCTGATCGCCGCCGACGGCATCGCGCTGTTGCTGGACAGCGAATCCTCTGCAGCGGCGTCACTCCGCCGGAAGAGGCGGTGAGGAACCTCGCGCGCTGGGTGATCGAGGGCTCCGCGAGCGACCAGCTGGTCACCAGCGAGCTGTCCCGGCTTTATGCTTCGGCTGCCGACTGGAGCTCCACTGCAAGCGGCCTGCTTGCCTGCGTCGTTTCGCGCACTCCGCTGACGGCGATTTTCTGGTTCCGCGCCGAGGAGACGGAGACGGTGAACTGGGCCGGCAATCCGCACAAGCCGGTCGAGCCCGGCGCCTTGCCCGGCCAGCTGACGCCGCGACGGTCGTTCGAGCTGTGGGCAGAGACGGTACGCGGCCGCTCGCGCCCGTGGCGCCCCAACGAGCAGGAGGCCGCGCGCAGGGTTTCCGCCAGCCTGGCGGAGATTGGCCGGCAAAAGGCGCTCGCGGGCTCAACCGCCAGCTAACCGGCGCGGTGGCGGAGAAGGACCTGCTGATGCGCGAGATGCATCACCGGGTGCAGAACAGCCTCCAGCTCGTCACGTCGATGCTTCAGCCGCAGGAGAAGGAACTCGGCGCCGCCGACGGCGAGGCCGTGCGCAGGCAGCTGGAGCTGGCGCGCGACCGCGTGCTTTCCGTCGCTCTGCTGCACCGGCGGCTGTGGCGATCGGACGACATTGAGCTGATCAACGTCGAGACCTTCTTCAGCGAACTTGTCGAAGGGCTGATCCGCACCTGGCCGGACACGTGGCGCAGCCAGGTGACGCTGGATGTTGCGCCTGTGCGCCTTCCGCCGCACGAGGCGCTCCTGATCGCGCTGATCGTCAGCGAGCTTCGACCAATGCGGTGAAAACACGCTTATGCAGGCGCTGCAGGTCCAGTTAGCGTCACGGTTCGGGAGGTCACCAGGGACCGGATCAGCATCACGGTAGCGGACAAAGGCGTAGGCACGGCCGATGGCCAGCCTGGCAGCTTTGGTTCACGCCTCGTGCAACGGCTCGTCAGCAGCCTTCATGGCGAGCTGCAGCTGGCGCCCAACAATCCCGGCACGTCGATCTGCCTCCTGGTTCCCACTGCCTCGACTCGCGGGTCCTAGGCCGCGGCAAAGCCCGGAATTCAGCCCACGCCCGAATGAAGCCCCGTTGCATGGCGCGCCAAACTGGCGTGATCCGCTGTCGGGCCGGCCAACCGCGCGCCGCCCGCCTGCCGGCGTTCACCACTTATTTGTAAAGTTTGGCGACACCGGCGCGCATGTCGGCCGATTTGACAGGTGACGCCGCTTGGGCACGCTGATCGCCTTCTGGAGCCATGCGCTCGCCGCGGCGGGCTTCCTTGCGCTGACCATCTGGCGCGTCGGCGCGGCGCGGCTGCACGAGCAGAAGCTTCTGCTCGCCGGCTTCGCGGTGACCGCCTGCTGGGCGTGGATCACCGCGGTGATGCCGGGCGAGCCGCTGTCGAGCTATGCCGAAACCGCGCGCAACCTGGTGTGGATCGGATTGCTCTACAGCCTTTCGGCATCGAGCGACGAGCGCCAGCACGGCGTTCGCCTGGTCTATGCCGCGGTCGCCGCAGTGCTCGGGTTCCAGCTGGTCGTCGACACCTTGTCGATGTTCGTGGCGAGCGGCGCGGTCGCCGACACCGAGCAGCTGCTGCGCGTGACGGCCGCCGCCGGCGCGCTCGTGCTCGTCCACAACCTCTACGGCCAGGCTTCGCCCGCGAGCCGCTCGAACATACGCCTCGCAATGCTCTCGCTGTCGCTGATGTGGAGCTACGACCTCAACCTCTACACCATCGCTTATCTCGACCCTCGCCTCGCGCCCGGCCTCACCGAGTGGCGTGGTGCGATCGTCGCACTGATCGCGCCGATGTTCGCGCTGGCGGTCAGGCGCGAGGAGGGCTGGCATTCGGCTGTCGCGCGCCGCGACGTTCCAGTCGCTCTCGCTGCTCGCGATCTGCGGCTATTTCGCGCTGATGGCGATCCTCGCGACCGCGCTTCGCGGCACCGGCTGGGACTGGTCGCGCGGGCTTCTGATCGGGCTGCTCGCGGCAATGACCGTAGCGGCAATGGTGCTCCTTCCAAGTGCGCGCGCGCGCAGCTGGGCGAAGGTCAAGGTCGCCAAGCATCTGTTCGAGCACCGCTACGACTATCGCACCGAATGGCTGCGCTTTACCGAGACGCTCGGCACTACCGGGTCGGACGCGCCGCCGCTCGGCGAACGAGTCGTCAAGGCTTTCGCCGACATCCTCGATTCTCCGGGTGGGCTGCTGGTGACTGCCGAGCCGTCGGGTGCCATCGCCACGGCGGCAGCGTGGAACTGGCCGGGACGGAGCCGCCCGCGGGTGAGATCGACGGTTCGCGTGGCTTCTGGCTGGAGCTCCAGTCGACGGGCCGAATCGTCGAGCTCGACGCTTTTCGCGGCGGCTGGGCGAGTTCCACGGACAGCCTGCGCGAGGTGCCCAATGGATGGTGAAGGAGCGCCGCGCCTGGGTCGGGATCCGCTGATCCACCACGACCGCCTGGTCGGGATGGTGCTCCTCGCCGGGCCCGAATATCGCCGAGCGCTCGACTGGGAGGATTTCGACCTGCTGCGCGGCGGGCCGCCAGGCGGCAAGCTCGCTTGCCGAAGCGCACGGGCAGGAGGCCTTGTCGAACGCGCAGCACTTCGAGGAATTCAACCGCCGCTTCGCCTTCATCCTGCACGACGTGAAGAACCTGGTCAGCCAATTGTCACTGCTCTCGCGCAACGCCGAGCGCCATGCCGACAATCCCGAGTTCCGCGCCGACATGGTCGCGACCCTGCGCAGCTCGGTGGGCAAGATGAACGAGCTTCTCGAACGCCTTTCCCCACAGGCGCAGGCGCGCGCGCAGCGCCCGAGCCGCAGCCGCTCCGGGCGATCCTTTCCTCGGCAATCGCAGCCAAGCGGCGCGACCATGACGTTCGGCTGCTCGGTGACGCATCGAGCTGGGCCGTGGTCGACGCGGCCGGCCTCGAGCAGGCCGTCGGCCATCTGCTCCAGAATGCGGTCGAGGCGAGCCCGGCGCATGAGCCGGTGACGGTGCGCGTCGCGCGCGCCGGCTCCCAGGTCCGGATCACCATCGCGGACCGGGGCTGCGGGATGGACGGCGATTTCGTCCGCAACCGCCTGTTCCAGCCGTTCGCCTCGACCAAGGCCGGTGGCTTCGGAATCGGCTCCTTCGAGGCGCGCTCGCTTGTCTCGGCGATGGGCGGCCGGCTGGTGGTCGATTCCACCCCTGGCGCCGGCAGCGAATTCTCGATCTTCGTGCCCGCGGCCGAACCGGCCGAGCAACCCAGACGGAAAAGCGCATGACCGATACCCCACTCCCGGTGCTCCTCGTGATCGAGGACGACGAAGGTCTGCAGCGCCAGCTCAAATGGGCGTACGAGGGCTATGAGGTCGTGCTCGCCGGCGACCGCCGATCGGCGATCGAGGCGCTGCGCGTGCACGAGCCCGCGGTGGTGACGCTCGACCTCGGCCTTCCGCCCGACCCCGACGGCACGGCCGAAGGCTTCGAGACCTTGCGCGAGATCCTGCGCCTCAAGCCCGACGCAAAGGTGATCGTCGCGTCTGGCCACGGAGCACGCGAAAGCGCGCTCAAGGCGATCGCGATGGGCGCGTTCGATTTCTACCGAAAGCCCGTCGATATCGACGAGCTCGGCCTGATCGTCGCGCGCGCGTTCCACGTGCACTCGCTCGAAGCCGAGAACCGCCGGCTCGAGCAGTCCGGCGGCGGCCAGGTGCTTGGGCGGATCATCAGCGCCGCACCCGAGATGCTCAAGGTCGCAAAGACCATCGAGCGCGTCGCGAGCGCCGACGTGTCGGTCATGCTGCTCGGCGCTTCAGGCACCGGCAAGGAGCTGCTCGCGCGCGCCGTCCACGAGAAGAGCGCGCGAAAAGGCGAGTTCGTCGCAATCAACTGCGCGGCGATCCCCGAAACCCTGCTCGAGGCCGAGCTGTTCGGCTACGAGCGCGGCGCGTTCACCGGCGCGGTCAAGTCGAACGTCGGCAAGATCGAGCTTGCTGAGGGCGGGACCCTGTTCCTCGACGAGGTCGGCGACATCCCGCTGCCGCTCCAGGTCAAGCTTCTGCGTTTCCTTCAGGAGCGGGTGATCGAGCGCATCGGCGGCCGTTCGCCGATTGCGGTCGACACGCGCATCGTTTGCGCGACTCACCAGGATCTCGACGCGATGATCGGCAGCGGCCGCTTCCGCGACGACCTCTATTACCGCCTCGCCGAGATCGTGGTGAAGATCCCCTCGCTGGCCGAGCGCCACGGGGATGCGGTCCTGCTCGCGCGCCACTTCGTCAACCGTTTCTCGCGCGAGCTCAACCCCAAGGTGCAGGCGCTGTCGCCCGACGCAATCGCCGCAGTCGACGCCTATGCCTGGCCCGGCAACGTGCGCGAGCTCGAGAACCGCATCAAGCGCGCCGTGATCATGGCCGACGGCAAGGCGGTCACCGCCGAGGACCTCGACCTGCCCGGTGCGGCGGGCGAGCCCGAGCGCGAGTTCGCGCTCAACCTTCGAAGCGCGCGCGAGGTCGCCGACCGCAAGGCGATCCGCCAGGCGCTTGCACGAACCGACAACAATATCTCGGGCGCGGCGAAGCTGCTCGGGATCAGCCGTCCCACGCTTTACGACCTGCTCAAGCAGTACCAGCTGACGGGCTGAGCCCGCGCCGCCGCTCAGTCACGCCTGAGCAGGGAGAGCGCTCCTGCAGTGGCGATCAGCGCGACGCCCGCGAACTCGCGTCCGCGCCGCCGCAAAAGCCCCAGGCCGATGGTGGCGAGCGCCGACGAGACCATTCCGATTCTCTGCACTCCGGCAAGCCCGCCGGCTCGCGTTGCCAGCCGCGAGGCAATGTAGGGGTGGTCTCCCTCGTCGGTGCGGGTGCGGCCCGGCGCCGCGTGCTCAGCTCGGCCAGCATTTGCGGATGACCGGCCAGGCAAGGCAGCCCGCACCTCATCGCCGCTCGCGCCGCCGGTGTCCTCGTGGGGGGCAGGCGCGTCCTGGCCGCTGCCGTGCGAGCCGCCGGTTTCTCCATCTGCCCCCGAAGCCACGTGGTCGGCAGCCCATGCGCCTCGATCACCCAGTGGCCGGGGGGCGCCTGCGGTCGTGTCCCTGGCGGTCTGGTGCTCGAGCTCGGACGTGAGCTCGGCGCCGAACAGCAGAACATAGGCCGAAAGATACATCCAGGTGAGCAGGACCACGACCGCTCCGAGCGAGCCGTAGGTCGCGTTGTAATTCCCGAAATTGGCGACGTAGAAGCCGAACCCGAGCGTCAGCAGCAGCCAGGCGACCGAGGCGAACAGCGAGCCTGGACTCAGCCACTGCCATTTCGCAATCTCGCGCGACGGGCCGTAGCGGTAGAGCGCAGCCACCGCCGCAGCCGCTGCAATCCCGACCAGAGCATAGGTCAGGACCTTCCACAGCAGCTCGCCAACGGGTCCGGCGTCGGGCACGAGGTGGTGCAGGTAGCCCAGCACCACTGTCGACCCGATGCCGAGCAGAGCCATCAGCACTGCGCCGACAGTCATTGCGAGGCCCAGAAGAGTGACCTTCACGAAGCCGCGTTTCTCCTCTTCCTCATAGGCGATGTTGAGCGCCGAAATGACCGAAGTCGCCGCGTTGCGCGCGCCCCACAGCGCAATTGCAAGCGCGAGGAGGAGGCCCAGGCCCTTCTTGCCGCCTGACGTCTGCACCACGTTCATCAGCTGGTCGCCGATCAGCTTGGCCACGTCGGCAGGAAGGACTGCAGTCAGCGAACGGGCGTGGCCCAAGACCGTCTGCGGCTCGGCGACCAGCCCGTATATGATGACGGTCGCGCCGAGCAGGGGCACGAGCGCAAGGAAGCCGTAGAAGGCGACGCCCGCGGCCGCCAGGCCGACATTGTCGATCGACGATTCTTTCCAGGTGCGGACGAGCACCTGTTTCCACGCCCCGGCAGGCATGTGCCAGGGAGAGTCGGCATCGCGGCCATGCGCGGCCTGCCTGCTGTTGGCGGGTCCAGTCACTCGTCACGTCCTTCCACTTGCGGGCACCGGTTGAACAGCGCAGCAAACGGGTGCGTTCCGCGAGCGGCTGAGCGACCCTCGACGCGGGTGAAGCTGGAGGCGGGGCGAAGCATCGCTCCCGGCTGCAATTCGCCTCGACCCGTGCGGTCGCCGCCCTTATGGGGCGCGCATGCATGCCGCACTGGATCCGAGTCTTCCGGACCTCAGCCCGGTGCTGGAGACGGCTCTCGACGCAGTGATCGTGATGCGCGAAGACGGGTCGGTCGCGGCGTGGAACGAGGTCGCGGCGCGGACCTTCGGCTGGTCGCGTGAGGAAGCGGTCGGACGGCAACTGAGCTCGCTGATCATCCCCGATCGCTATCGCGACGCTCACTACGAGGGCCTCGATCGCTACCTCGCAACGGGCGAGGGTCCCGTCCTCAAGCGCCACATCGAGATCAGCGCGCTGCGATCCACCGGCGAGGAATTCCCAGTCGAGCTCTCCATCACTCCGACTAGCTCGCGAGGAACGAGGGTGTTCCTCGGGTTCCTGCGCGACATTACCCGGCGCAAGCTCGACGAGGCGACGATCAGGCGCCGCGCGATCGAGGCGGAAGCCTTGTCGCGCCTGACCGCGCTCGCCTCTGAAAGCAGCTCGTTCGAGCGGGTGATGAGCGGCTGCCTCGAGGCGGTATGCGAGATTACCGGCTGGTCGCTCGGGCATGCGTTCAGCTACTCGGACGAGGAGACGCACGCTCTGGCCGATACCGGAATCTGGCACGCCTGCGAGCCATTCGACTTCGCGCCGCTGGAACAGGTGACTCGCGACCTCAGCTTCACTCCCGGCACGGGTCTTCCCGGCCGAGTGCTCGAAACGCAGCAGCCGGTGTGGATCACGGATGTGGAACACGACCCCGAATTCCCGCGCGCCGGGGTTGCGCACTCGCTTGGGCTGCACGCGGCTTTCGCCTTCCCGATCCTCAGCGGCAGCCGCACGATCGCGGTTCTGGAATTCTTCCACTCGAGTGCGGCCGAGCCCGATCTGTCGCTATGGCCGACGCTTCACACGCTGGGCGAGCAGGTCGGGAGGGTCTTTGAGCGCACCCGGGCCGAGGCGGCGCTCCGCCAGGAGCGCGAGGCGCTGCTAGCCGAGATCGATCGGCGCGAGCGGCTCGAGCAGCAGCGCCAGCTCCTGCTCGACGAGCTCAACCACCGGGTCAAGAACATGCTCGCCGTCGTGCTCGGAATCGCTCACCAGACGGCCAAGACCAGCACGAGCGTGCCCGAGTTCACATCGAGCTTCTCGGGCCGGCTTGCATCGCTTGCCAAGGCCCATTCGCTGCTCACTGCCGAAGTGTGGGAGGCCGCGCCGCTCGACTCGCTCGTAAGGGAGCTTGCAGGCACCTACACGTCCGAAGCCGACGGCCGGGTGCGCATCGACGGGCCGCCGGTCATGCTTCCGCCCAGGTCCGTGCTTGCGCTGAGCCTCGTGATCCATGAGCTTCTGACCAACACGATCAAGCACGGTGCCTTGAGCGTGCCCGACGGGCGGGTGTCGATCAGCTGGACGCTGCAACCCTCGGGCGGTGCCCCCGTCGTGCAGCTGCGCTGGCGGGAAGAGGGAATGACGCAAGTGGCGGAGCCGAAGCACGCCGGCTTCGGAACGAGGCTGATCAACGCAAGCGTCGGCCATGAGCTCGGCGGGACCGCGGAGTTCCACTGGCTCCCCGGCGGGCTCGAGCTCCATCTCGACTTTCCATCGACCGAGCAAAGCGAAGGGACGCACGCGCAATGACGCCAGCCAATCAACTCGCAGCTTACGAGCAGGAAAAGGCCGGCACGCCGCAATCGGCCGACCAACCGGAGGCGCAAGCCAGAACGGGCCTGCGCTGCGTGATCGTCGAGGACGAGCTGATGGCCGCCTGGATGATCGAAGGCCTGCTCGAGGACCTCGGTCACGACGTGGTGGCGATCTTCTGCGACGGCGAGACGGCGCTCTGGTCTCCAGCGCTGGCGGACGCCGAGCTGGTGATCCTCGACATCAATCTGGGCACCGGCATGTCGGGCATCGAAGCCGCCGCCGAAATGCGGCGTGTGACTCCGGTGCCGATCGTCTTTTGCAGCGCCTATTCGGACGAGGCGACCCGGCTGAAGGCGCTCGAAGCCGCCCCCGACGCGGCCTTCGCGGCCAAGCCCGTCAGCCAGGCCGAGCTCAGCGCGGCCATCGCCGAAGCGACCGCGGTTCGGCACTAAGCTTGGCGGACCAGGCTCTCCGCCAGCTGAGCGACCTCGAGCCAACGCTCCTCGGCCGAGTGCTTGTCGGCGCGGAGCCTTGCGACGTGCTTTGTGAGCTCGGCGAAGCGGCTCGGATCGCGCGCGTAGAGGCCGGAGTCGTGAAGTGCTTCCTCGGCCGCTGCGATCTGACCCTCCAGCCGCTCGATCTCCGCCGGAAGCAGGTCGAGGTCACGCTGGTCCTTGTAGGCGAGTTTGCGCGTGACTGCTCCGCCTGACGGGGAGCTGTCGGCGGAGCCCCCCGAGGGCACCTTGCCCCCTCCGTCCGCCGCTGCGCGCCTGACACTTCCCGCCGACGGCGAGGATTTGCGCCGCGCCCAGTCCTCGTAGCCGCCGGCGACGATGTCGACGCGCCCTGAGCCGTCGAGCCCGAGCGTCACCGTCACCGTCCGGTCGAGGAAGTCGCGATCGTGGCTGACGATCAGCACCGTCCCGTCATAGTCGGCGATGACCTCCTGAAGCAGGTCGAGCGTCTCGAGGTCGAGGTCGTTGGTCGGCTCGTCGAGCACCAGCAGGTTCGCTTCGCGCGCGAACTCGCGCGCCAGCAGCAGCCGCGAGCGCTCGCCGCCCGACAGCGATCCGACCAGCGCATCGGACAGGTCGGGCGGGAACAGGAACTCCTTGAGATAGCCCTTGATGTGCTTCTTGACGCCGCGAACCTCGATCCAGTCGCCGCCGTCGGCGAGCACGTCGCGAACGCGCTTGGTCGGCTCCATCAGCCTGCGCTGCTGGTCGATCACGATGCCGGTCAGAGTTTTCGCGCGTGTCGCCGTGCCGCAGTCCGGCTCGATCTCGCCGGTCAGCAGCCTCAGCAGGGTCGTCTTGCCGGCGCCATTGGGGCCGACGATGCCGATCCGGTCGCCGCGTTGCACGCGCAGCGAGAAGTCGCGGATGATCGTTCGCTCACCGTAGCTCTTCCACACGTGCTCGGCCTCGATCACCGCTTTGGACCGCACCTCGTCCTTCGCAATCGTGAGCTTTGCCGCTCCGGGCGCGCCGAGCATCGCTGCCCGTTCGGCACGCATCTCGTGGAGCTTGGCGAGCCGGCCCTGGTTGCGCCGCCGCCGCCCGGTCACTCCGCGCTCGAGCCAGCGCAGCTCGATCGCGAGCTTGGAGTCGAGCTTCTCGGCTGCGCGCGCTTCCTCGTCGTAGACCTTCTCCATCCACGCCTCGAACCCGCCGAAGCCGATCTCGGCGCGGCGAATCTGCGCCCGGTCGAGCCAGACGCAGCTCCTCGTCAGCCGCTTGAGGAAGGTGCGGTCGTGGCTGATGACGATGAAGCCGCCGGCAAAGCGGCCAAGCCAGTCCTCAAGCCATTCGATGCCGGCAAGGTCGAGATGGTTGGTCGGCTCGTCGAGCAGGAGCACGTCGGGCTGCTGCGCAAGAGCCCGGACGATCGCCGCCCGCCGCCGCTCGCCGCCGCTCGCAGCCAAGACCGGGCGCGACAGGTCGAGGCTGATTTGGTCGGCGATCGCCGCAGCCTCGTGCGCTTCGGGCGCGTCCGCTCCGCCGAGCACCCAGTCAAGTAGGGTCGAATGGTCGCGTTCGCCGCCGCCTGCGGCGGCGTCAAGACAAGCATGTCCGGGTCCTGCTCGAGCAGAACCACCCGAGTGCCCGGAACGATGGTCCGCCGCCCCTCGTCGGGGTCGATCAGCCCGGCGAGGCACTTGAGGGCGTCGTCTTGCCCGCGCCGTTGCGGCCGATCAGCGCGGAGCGGTCGCGCGGGCGCACGTGGACGTCGAGCTGGCGGAACAGCCATCCCTCGCCCTGAATGAGACCCAGGCCCTCGTAGGAAAGTAGCGCCGCCGCCATCGGCGCCGCCACTAGCCGAGCCGGCGCGGCCGCGTCACCCGCGGGGCGTGGCTTTTCTGCCACGGCTGTGACCCTTAACGCAGCCGTTCACGCGCATTCATAAGACATTCAAAGCGCCGTGCTAGAAGCCGCTCCAGAGAGTCGCGATGCGCCTTTGGAACGCGCCTTCTTGCCGCGGCAGTCGCCGCAGGCCTTTCAGCCAGCCCCGCGCTGGCCGATCCGCCGCGCGATGCCGACCGCGCGTTCGATGCGGCACGCCAGGGCCGGGCCATGCCGCTGCCCCAGATCGAGCGGCGGGTGATGCCGTTCATGGGTGGCGCCGACTATCTGGGACCTGAATTCAACGGCCAGCGCTATCGCCTCAAGTTCGTCAAGGACGGCCACGTGATCTGGGTCGACGTCGACGCGGCGACCGGGCGTATTCTCGGCCGATCGAGGCCATAGCCGCTCCCCGCCCGCCGCGAGGGAGTTCGCGGCCTCGCTTTTCCTAACTTTTCACGGGCGCAGCGACTTTTTCGCTTGGCTTGCGACTCGCGATGATTCACAAAGGAATCCCGGTGGAGGTTCAACGCGCTGGGCGCCTTGAAGGGGTTTTGGCATGAGCATTGATTTCATCCGTCCCGAAGTGGACAGCTTCCGCCCGCGCATCAGCGTCATCGGCGTGGGTGGTGCAGGCGGAAATGCGGTCGCCAACATGATGCGCGCAGATGTTCAGGGCGTCGACTTCATCGTCGCCAATACTGACGCGCAGGCCCTCAACGCGTCGAGCGCGGACCGGCGGATCCAGCTCGGCCTCAAGATCACTCAGGGCCTCGGCGCAGGATCGCGGCCGGAGATCGGCCGAGCGGCCGCCGAGGACGATAGACGACATCGAGCGCGCGCTCGACGGCGCCCACATGTGCTTCATCGCTGCCGGAATGGGCGGCGGCACCGGCACCGGTGCTGCGCCGGTGATCGCCAAGGCGGCGCGCGACCGCGGGATCTGACCGTCGGAGTGGTGACCAAGCCGTTCGCTTTCGAAGGTGCCCGCCGCGGCCGCTCGGCCGACGCGGGGATCGGGCTGCAGCAGCACGTCGACACCCTGATCGTCATTCCGAACCAGAACCTGTTCCGCCTCGCCAACTCGGAAACGACCTTCAAGGAAGCGTTCGAGATGGCCGACGGAAGGTGCTCCAGCAGGGCGTCCGCGGAATCACCGACCTGATGGTGATGCCGGGCCTCATCAACCTCGACTTCGCCGACGTTCGCTCGGTGATGGGAGAGATGGGCAAGGCGATGATGGGCACCGGCGAGGCCTCGGGCGACAACCGCGCGATCGAGGCGGCCGAGAAGGCGATATCAACCCGCTGCTGGACGGCGTCTCAATGAAGGGCGCCAAGGGCGTGATCATCTCGATCACCGGGGGCGAGGACATGCGCCTGATGGAGGTCGACGAGGCCGCCAGCCACATCAAGGAGCTGGTCGACCCGGATGCCAACATCATCTGGGGCTCGGCGTTCAACAATGATCTCGAGGGCAAGATCCGCGTGAGCGTGGTCGCGACCGGGATCGAGGCCGAAACCGCCATCCAGCCGCAGCCAGGCAAGGTCTTCGCCTTCCCGCGAGCGAGCGTCGCCCCGGTCGCCGCTCCCCAGCCCGCGCCGGTCGAGGAAGAGCCCAAGACGCTCGAGCTTTCGACCGAGGACGAAGCGGAAGGCGGGAGCTGCTGCTCGACAGCGATGACATCCTGACGCCGCCGGTCGGATCGGCACCGATCGCTCCGCCGACGGACGAAGAGAAGCGGCTGACAGCGGCTCGGCCGACCAGCCGATGCAGCGCGAAGCCGGCACCCTGTTCGAGCGCATGTCGAACATCGCCCGCGGCGTAGCCAGGCGCAGGCCGGCGAGGAGGGCGCTTCGGCCTATCGCCGCGAGCCGATCGACATCCCGCGCTTCCTCAACCGCCAGAACAATCAGTAGCGCGCAACCCGTGGCGGGGCCTCGGGGCCGCTCGTCGCCCGCGCGCCACAGCTCGCCGCAGGGGCTCTAGCCAGCAAGCTTTGCGCAAGGTCCCGTGGTTAACGGGGGTGTCGAATGGCAAAAGCTCTGTCCAGCCGCGTCCGCATCGCGGCGCTCATCCTTGCTTTGGTCAGCGCGGTGATCGCGGGCGTCCCCGCGCGCGCGCAATATGCCGAGAGCCCGGCCGACGCGCTTGCGCGCAACATCAAGCTGCTCGCCACGAGCCCCCAGGCAATTCGATGCGCTGATCGGGGCGGGCCGGGCGGCGCTGGCGCTTGGCGATACCCAGTCCGCGGCAGGCTTCTTCGGCCGCGCGGAAGAGGTCTGGCCGGCGAGCCCGCTGCCCCAGGCCGGGATCGGCGCTGCGCTCGCCCAGGACGGCGACCCGCGCGGCGCCCTGCAATATTTCGCGCGGGCGCTGCAGCGCGGCGCGACCCAGTCGATGATCGGCGCTGACCGCGGCCTTGCCTTCGACCTGCTCGGCCAGCACCCGCAGGCGCAGGCCGATTATCGCGCGGCCTTGGTCGGACGCGACGTCGACGAAGCGCGTCGGCGGCTCGCGCTGAGCCTCGCAATCACCGGAAACAAGGAGGAGGCGCTCGCCACTCTGACCCCGCTGCTCGCGCGGCGCGACCCCGGCGCGATGCGCGGCCGCGCGTTCGTGCTTGCGCTGAGCGGTGACGCGGCCGGCGCGAAGGCCGCGCTCGACGCGCGGATGCCCGGTTCCTCGGCGAGCATGGCCTATTTCTTCCAGCGCTTGCCATCGCTGCGCTCGGACCAGAAGGCAGCCGCAGTGAACCTCGGCATCTTCCCGGACGCAGCCACCCAGCATGCCTCCGCTGCTTCGCCCGCGATCGCGCAGCCGCCGCAGGCGAGCAGCGGCGCTCCGGTAGACAGGATCGGCTCGATCGAGCGCTTCCTGACTCAAGCCCCGTCGCAACCTGCCGCGCCCGCGCCGAGCGCTCCGCCGACAGTGGCGCCGCAGCCGGAGCCAAGTGCGGTCGCGTCCACGTCGCTCCCGACGCGGCTCACGTCGCAGACCACAAGCAGGAGCGACGCCGCTGCTGCGCCTGCGAGGCCGCGCGTGTGGCTCCAGCTCGCCAGCGGCCCCAACGCCGCCGCCCTTCCCGGCCAGTTCAAGCGGCTCAAGGCGCGCGATCGCGAAATTTTCGAAGGAATCAGCCCCTATGTCGCCGAGGACGGCCACCGCGCCCGGCTGCTGATCGGCCCGTTCCGCAATTCACGCGAGGCGGAGATCTTCGCGGAAGGCCTGGACAGCGTGAGCATCGACGCGTTCGAGTGGACGAGCCAGCCCGGCCAGCCGGTGCGCAAACTTCCCGCTGAATGACCCTTCACGAAGGCGTCGCCGCGCACCCGTCGAGATCGCGCGGCAGGGCTTTCAGCGAGGACGATTTCGGCCCACGCGGCCCACGCGACATCTTCCAGCGCGATCGCGACCGGATCATCCACTCGGTCGCGTTCCGCCGCCTGCGCCACAAGACTCAGGTGTTCGTCGCTCCCGACGGCGATCACTACCGGGTGCGCCTGACCCACAGCCTCGAAGTCGCCCAGATCGGCCGGACAATGGCGCGCGCGCTGGGCCTCAACGAGGACCTGACCGAGGCGCTGTGCCTGTCGCACGACCTTGGCCACCCTCCGTTCGGCCATGCCGGCGAGGATGCCTTGAAGGCTGCGATGGCCGAGGCCGGAGGGTTCGACCACAACGCGCACAGCGTGCGGCTCGTGACCAAGCTGGAGGCGACCTACCCGGACTTCGCCGGGCTCAACCTCAGCTGGGAAGCGCTCGAGGGGCTCGCCAAGCACAACGGCCCGGTGGAGAGCCCGCCCTGGGCGCTTGCACAGGCCAACGCCGCGTTCGATCTGGAGCTTGACAGCTGGCCCTCGGTGGAAGCCCAGGTCGCCGCCGTGGCCGACGACATCGCCTATGACAATCATGATATCGACGACGGCTTGCGGGCAGGACTGATCGCGCTCGAAGAGCTGCTCGAGGTGCCCTTCGTCCGCCGCCACTGGGAGGCGATCGGGCCGCGGCACCCGGGACTTTCCGACGAGCTTCGGCAACGCGCGCTCGTGCGCGACCAGATCGGGACCATGGTCGGCGACGTGCTCGCCGAGACGGAGCGGCGGGTCAGCCGGGCGCGCGTCGCGACGATCGAGGAGGTTCGCGGCGCCGGGCGCCAACTGGCCGGCTTCTCGAGCGAGCTGGCCGGGGAGGAAAAAGCGCTCAAGACCTTCCTTTACGAGCGGCTCTACAATGCGCCCGAGATGGTGCCGATCAGGCGCGAGGCGCAGCGGGTGATCGCCGATCTTTTCGCCTGCTACCGGGATGAGCCGGCGCTGCTTCCGGAGCCGTGGCGGCCCGAGGGCGAGTCCGCCCACGACGTGCAGCGGCTGCGCACCATCGGCGATTTCATTGCCGGGATGACCGACCGTTTCGCAATCGCCCGCCACGAGCAGCTGGTCGGCCCGGTCGAGCTGCCCGAGCGGTTCTGACCGGTCCCGACCCGGTCAGCGCTAATTCATGGTAATAGGGGGATATCCCGCGCAAAGGGACCTGACGAATGGCCGCACCTGCAATTGCCTTGAACCGCTTCGGCCTCGGCGCCCGTCCCGACGAGCCGCTGGCCGGCGATCCGAAGCGCTGGCTGCTCGGCCAGCTCGGTCGCTTCGAGCCGCGGCCCGCTGCTCTGCGCTCGGTTCCAAGCCGCGCTGAAGTCGCCGCCGATCTCACCGGCTACATGACCGCCGGGCGGATGGGCCGGCGCAAGGGCGCCCGGATGCAGGCCGACGGTGCGCAGCAGGCTGCTGCGCAGCCTGCCATGCCGTCCCGCAAGGAGGCGCGCCAGGAGCTGGTGCGCGACATCCACGGTCAATACCGGCTGATGAATTCGGCGCGGCTCGTCTCTGCGATGACCACGACCACGCCCTTCGTCGAGCGGCTCGTCCACTTCTGGGCAAACCACTTTGCGGTTTCGGCCGACAGGCTGCCGACGGTCGGTCTTGCCGGCCTGCTCGAGTTCGAGGCGATCCGGCCAAATGTTCTCGGCCGGTTCGGCGACATGCTGCTCGCGGTCGAGCAGCATCCCGCGATGCTGATCTACCTCGACCAGGCGCAGTCGATCGGCCCCAACTCGCAGGCCGGGCAGCGCGCACGCCAGCGCGGCAACAACCGCGGGCTCAACGAAAATCTCGCTCGCGAAATCCTCGAGCTCCACACTCTGGGAGTCAACGGCGGCTACACGCAGGCCGATGTGACCGAGTTCGCCCGCGCGCTGACCGGCTGGACGGTGAGCGGAGTCCAGCGCACCCGCGTGTCGCGCTACGTCCGGGACGCGGGGCCGGGAAGCTATTCGTTCGCCGACGCGGTCCACGAGCCCGGCGCCCGCCGGATCGTCGGCCGGAGCTATGCGCAGCCTGGTGAGCAGCAGGCGCGCGCGATCCTTTCCGATCTCGCCACCCATCCCTCGACCGCCCGCTTCCTGGCAACCAAGCTCACCCGCCATTTCGCGGGCGACGAGCCGCCGCCGGCGATGGTCGATCGGCTGGCGCGCGCCTATCTGTCGAGCGGCGGCGATTTGCCGACTGTGTACCGGGCGATCATCGACTCGCCCGAAGCCTGGGCCGAGCGCCCGGCCAAGTTCAAGACTCCGTGGGAGTGGACCGTCTCGTCGATGCGGGCGCTCGGCGAGAGGCAGGTCAGGCCCGGCCTAGGTTCGCAGCTGCTCAAGCAGCTTGGGCAGCCGACCTGGCAGCCCGGATCCCCGGCCGGCTGGGCCGACACCGCCGCCAGCTGGACCGGACCCGATGCGATGCTTCGCCGGGTCGATGCGGTCCAGCGGCTCGCGTCCGGCGCGGGGTCGCAGGTCGACCCGCGCGCAATCGCGGAGCGGGTCCTTCCGGGCGTTCTGTCCGCCGCCACCCGCACCGCGATCGAGCGGGCCGAAAGCCCGCAGCAGGGCCTCGCTCTGCTGCTCGTCTCGCCCGAGTTCATGAGGAGATGAGCATGTTCGATCGCAGGCAATTCCTGGTTGCAGGTGGCGCAGGCGCTATGTTTGCAGCCAGCGCTTTTCCGAACAAGCCCAACACACGGGCGCGCACCGACCCGCGGTGCATCTGCGTGCATCAGCGGTTCATCTTCGTGCTTCATCGTTGCGGGGCAGACGGCCTGTAGATCCTTGATCCGTCAGGTGATCCGTGCTTGAGTTCCGAGCGCCGCGCCCTTGCTGCCGACAGCCTGGCCGGAGCAAAGCTCGACAACTTCTTCACGCTTCATGCGCAGCTCAAGGAGACGGCAAAGCTCTACTCGGCGCGCGAAGCCTTGTTCGTCCACGCAACGGCGCTGCCGACTCGGCGGCGCTCGCACTTCGACGCTCAGAACCTGCTCGAAACCGGCGGACGCAAGCCGTACCAGCACAACGACGGCTGGATGAACCGCCTGCTGACTTTGCTCCCGCGGCAGGAGGGCCAGGCGCTGGCGCTCGCGCCCGCAATTCCGATGATCCTGCGTGGGTCCCATGCGGTCTCCTCCTTTGCGCCATCGGCGCTGCCGACCGCGTCTGACGACCTGCTGATGCGGGTGAGCGCGCTGTACCAACAGGATCCGCAACTGCATGCGGTGTGGAGCCGCGCGATTGCGACCCGTGCCCAGGCCGGCGACCTTGCGGACGGCCGCCTCAACGCCGGTGCAATGGGCCAGCTCGCTGCCAAGCTGCTCGTGGGGGGCGACGGCGCGCGGATCGCTCTCATCGAATCGAACCACTGGGACACGCATGCCGGCCAGCGCACCAGCATTGCGACCCGGCTGCGGCACTTCGACAATATGGTCGTCGCGCTGAAGAAAGGGCTCGGGCCTGTCTGGGCGAACACGCTGGTGATCGCCGCGACCGAGTTCGGCCGGACCGTCGCTCCGAACGGCACCGGCGGGACCGACCATGGCACCGGCGGCGCGGCAATGCTGTTCGGCGGCGCGGTCGAAGGCGGCAAGGTGATTGCCGACTGGCCGGGGCTTGGTCCCTCGGCGCTGTACGAGGGGCGCGACCTCAAGCCCACGATCGATCTGGATGGCCTGATCGCTTCGGCCCTGGCGCAGCATTACGGGCTCGATCCGCGGCAGACCATGCGCGTGCTGTTCCCCGACAGCAGCGGCCAGCCATTCGGGAAGACCCTGATCCGCGCCTGACTCCAGGGTGACGGGCAGGTGACGCGCTTGAAGCGGTGCGCTAGAGGCGCCGCTTTTCCAGCATCTGTGAGCTGAGAATTGAGCCTCTACGCGCGATATGCAGCGCTCCTCGACGGAGTGCTCGACGAGCTTGTTCCCGAAGGCGTGGTGCCGGCGGAAGCAGAGCGCAGGGCGGTCGCGGTCGAGCCGCCGCGCGACACTGCGCACGGCGACCTTGCGATCAATGCGGCGATGGTGCTGGCCAAGGCCGCTCGAACAAACCCCCGGGCGCTGGCGGGCGAAATTGCGCCTCGGCTCGAGGCTCTGCCTGAGGTCACGTCGGCCGAAATCGCAGGGCCGGGCTTCATCAACCTGAAGCTGTCGCCGGACGCCTGGCGCACCGAGCTCGACACGATCGTGCGGCAAGCGGGCGCATACGGCCGGTCGGACATCGGCAGCGGCGAGCGGGTGAACGTCGAATATGTCTCGGCCAATCCGACCGGTCCGCTGCACGTCGGCCATTGCCGCGGCGCGGTGGTCGGCGACAGCCTCGCCAACCTGCTCGCGGCTGCGGGCTACCAGGTGGTGCGCGAATATTACGTCAATGATGCGGGGGCGCAGGTCGATACGCTCGCCCGCTCGCTGCATCTCAGGTACCGCGAGGCGCTCGGCGAAGGCATCGGCGAGATCCCCGAAGGGCTGTACCCGGGCGACTATCTGGTGCCGGTGGGCGCTGCCCTCGCGGAGGAGTTCGGGGATTGCTTCGCCGGCGAGGACGAAGACGTGTGGCTCGAACTGTTCCGCAGCCGCGCCATCTCGGCGATGCTCGACCTCATCCGGCACGACCTCGCCCTGCTCGGGATCCGTCACGACCGCTTCGCCTCCGAGGCCGAGCTGCAGCGCTCGGGCGCGGCCGATGAAGCGCTCGAGGTGCTTCGCAACAAAAGCCTCGTGTACCAGGGCGTGCTCGAGCGGCCCAAGAGCCTCGACCCCCTCGACGACTGGGCGCCCGAGGAGCTGACTCTGTTCCGCTCGACTCAGTTCGGCGACGACCAGGACCGGCCAATGCAGCGGCCGGACGGGCGCTGGACCTATTTCGGCACCGATGCCGCCTATCATTGGCAGAAAGCCCGCGAGGCCGACCATTTGGTCAACATCTGGGTCAAGCGAGTCCAGGCGGCGGTCAGAGCGCTGACCGACGGGCGCGTCGATCTCGACGTCAAGCTGGTGCAGATGGTGCGGCTGTTCCGCGCCGGCGAGCCGGTGAAGATGTCGAAGCGTTCGAGCTCGTTCGTGACGCTCGCCGACGTGGTGCGGGAGGTCGGCAAGGACGTGGTGCGCTTCATGATGCTTACGCGCCGCGCCGACGCTCCGCTCGACTTCGACTTCGCGCATGTGGTCGAGGCGTCGCAGGAAAATCCGGTGTTCTACGTGCAATATGCGCACGCGCGGATCAGCTCGCTCGGGCGCAAGGCGGCAGAGGCGGGGCTGAGCCTCGATGCGCGCGCCGACCTCGGTCTGCTCGACGAGGAGGAGCTCGCGCTGGTGAAGCTCGCGGCGCAATATCCGCGGACCGTCGAGGCTGCGGCGACCACTCACGAGCCGCATCGGATCGCCTTTTACCTCTACGACCTGGCGGCCGCGTTCCACGCGTTGTGGCACCGCGGGAATGACGATCCCGCCCGCCGCTTCATCGTTGAGAACAATCCACAACTTTCTCGCGCCCGGCTGGAACTGGCACTCGCCATCGGGCAGATTATCCGCAGCGGTCTCGCGCTCATGGGGGTGGCTGCGACCGAGGAGATGCGCTGATCGATGACCGACGTACGTGCGGCGGCAGAGCTTGAGCGGCTGCCGTGGCTGACAGACGACAAGGCGCCTGAACGCGGGCGCGAGCGCGGGCTGCTGCTGGGCTGGGGCATTGCAGCGGCGCTGGTGCTGGCGGGCTCGTCCTTCTGGCTCGGAAGGAACAGCGCGGACATCGGCGGCCCGGGCGATGCCGCTGAAACGGCTCAGCCCGAAACGACGGTGAAGCTCCCCCAGCCCGTGGCGGTGCAGCCGATCGTCGAGGAGCAGCCGATGGCGCAGGTCGAGCCAGTGGTGGAGCCTGCCCCGGTGGTCGTGCCGGACACGCCCGAAGTGCGGCCGGCGGCGCCTGCTGAGCAGGCGGCTGGCCGTGCTCCAGCCAGGCGCTCCGCCGCCCGGACAAAGAAGACGCCGCCGGCGAAACCCGCCGACTCGGCAACCGGACGTGAGCTGTGGACCTCGTGGGAATCGGCCGGCGCTTCAGGCCGGATGGTGCGGATCGGCACCTATCCGTCGCGTCTTGAGGCCAAGCGCGCCTGGGACAAGCTGGTGAAGGTCTATCCCGGGATTCGGCAGCTTCGCGCGGTCACGACCGACATTCCCTCGCTGAGGGACGGGCGCACCTATTACCGGCTTCAGTTCGGGACCACTTCACAAGCGCACTCCGAAGTGCTGTGCCAGCGGATGAGAACCATCGGGCAGAGCTGCGTCGTCGTCGATCTGGCGGGCGCGCGGAGCAGGAGCGGGAATGACCGACAGCCGATCGGGCTATGACGAGCCGCTTCCCTGGCTCGAGGCGGTCGACGACGAGGACGGCCCCGGCGGAGTCCCGGCTCGCCGGATGCTCGGTGCGCTTCTCGTGGTGCTGCTCGCCGCGGTCCTGGTGTCGGTCACCTTCTTCTGGCTCGGCCGCCAGAATGGTTCGCCGGGCGCAGGCGAGCCCGAGCTGATCCGAGCCGAGCCGGGCCCGTACAAGGTGCGCCCGCCGAACCCCGGCGGGCTCGACGTCGCGGGCGAAAGCGAGACCGCGTTCGAGACCAGCGCCGGCCAGGACACCGATGCTCAGCTCGACGTCCGGCGCCTGCCGCAGCAGCCGAACGCCGCGCCCGCCCCGACGGAGGCCGAGCCTGCCGCGCCCGCGCCCGCCGAGGAGCCGGCAGAGCCGACGGGGGCGAAGGGCAGCGTGTTCCAGATGGGCTTCTTCGACAACCGCGCTCAGGCCGAGCGCGCCTGGTCGGCCTTGTCGGCGCGATTCCCCGCGCTTGGGGGCATGAACAAGATGGTCGTCCCGCACGACGGGGGCATGCGGCTGCGCGCCGGGGCGGCTTCGCCCGAGCAAGCACGCGAGATGTGCCGGACGCTGCAGGCCGGCGGCGAGAATTGCTTCGTGGTGAACTGATGCAGGCGGCGATCTACGGGCTCGCTGGGCCGGATTTGACTGCGCAAGAGCGCGCCTTGTTCCGGGACGCCGATCCGGCGGGCTACATCCTGTTCGCGCGCAACTGCGTCGATCAGCAGCAGCTGCTGCGGCTCACCGACGAGCTTCGCTCGATCTCCGGCCGCTACGACGTGCCGATCCTGATCGACCAGGAGGGCGGCCGCGTTGCCCGAATGAAGCCGCCGTGCTGGCCGGCTTTTCCACCGGGCGAGGCGTTCGCGCGGCTCTATCGCGCCGCGCCCTCTTCGGCGATCGAGGCCGCGCGCTCCAATGCCCGGGCACTCGCGCTGACGCTCCGCTCGTGCGGCATCAACGTCAATTGCCTGCCCGTCCTCGACGTTCGTCAGCCCGGCGCGAGCGAGATCATCGGCGACCGAGCGATGGGCGAGGAGCCGATGCAGGTCGCTGCGCTTGGCCGGGCGGTGCTCGACGGCATGGCGTCGGCCGGAGTCGTCGGCGTGGTCAAGCACATGCCGGGCCACGGGCGAGCGCTGGTCGACAGCCACAAGGCGCGGCCGGTGATCCACTCGTCCCAGGAGCTCGAGATCGACCTCGAGCCGTTCCATGCGCAATGCGCCGATGGGGATGATCGCGCACCTGGTCTACACGGCGTGGGATCCCGAGCAGCCGGCGAGCCTCTCGCCCAAGGTGATCCACGACATCATTCGCGGGCGGATCGGCTTCGACGGCTGGCTGATCAGCGATGACATCGGCATGGACGCGCTCAGGGGCGGCTCGGACGCGCGTGCGGCCGGAGTGGTCGCGGCCGGATGCGACGTGGCGCTGCACTGCACCGGTGACATGGAGGAGATGGTCGCGGTTGCGGGCGCGGTCCCGCCGATGAGCGAGGAGTCCGAAGAGCGGCTCGCCCGGGCGATGGCGACGGCGCTGGTCGACGAGGAAGGCCCCGATTATGCCCAGGCCGCTGCCAAGCGCGACGAGCTTCTGGCGCTGGCCTGAGCGTCCCATTTATCCACAATTCGCTCGGGGCGCGGCTTCGCACCGGGCCAAGTTGCGGCTAATCTTCGTTCTGTGGGGGTGGAGCCACTCGATTTTCCGGTCGGCTCGGACGAGCTGACCCTCAACCTGGACGGGTGGGAAGGCCCGCTCGACCTGCTGCTCAGCCTTGCGCGCGCGCAGAAGGTCGACCTCGCCCAGATCTCGATCCTCGAGCTCGTCGACCAGTACACCACATACATCGCCGGCGCCCGGGCGCTGAAGCTCGAGATCGCCGCCGACTATCTCGTGATGGCCGCCTGGCTCGCTTATCTGAAGTCCTGCCTGCTGCTGCCCAAGGACCCGCAGGCCGACCCGAGCCCGGAAGAGGTCGCGCTTCGGCTGCAAATGCGGCTCCAGCGCCTCGACGCGATGCGCGAGACGGGCGCGCGACTGCTCGGGCGCGACCGCGTCGGCCGCGACGTGTTCGTTCGCGGCGCTCCCGAGGGGCTCCGGCTGGTGCGCAAGTCGGCGTGGCAGGCGAGCGCGTTCGACCTGTTCGCCGCCTATGGGATCGTCAAGGCGCGGACCCAGCCGCCGATGCACGTGGTGCATGCACGCTCGGTCATGACGCTCGACGAGGCGATCGAGCGGGTCAGCCGGATGCTCGGGCTGGCGATCGAATGGCTCGACATCGAGGCGTTTCTGCCTGTCACGGACGATCCTCTGTTCCGCCGCTCGGCGCTTGCTTCGAGCTTCGTCGCGGCGCTCGAGCTTGCCCGCCGCGGCCGGCTCGACATCGCGCAGGAGGAGCCGTTTGCGCCATTGAAGGTCCGCTCCGCCTGATGGACGAGCTGGTGCGAGCGATCGAGGCTACCCTGTTCGCATCGGCGACGCCGCTGAGCGTCGAGGAGATCGCCGAACATGTCGGCGAGGCCGGTGTAGAAGTTGCGCTGGGCAAGCTCGCTGTCGACTACGAGGGCCGCGGCATCGAGCTGGTCGAGCGCGGCGGGCGCTGGCATTTCCAGACGGCCCCCGACCTTGCGCACCTTCTGCGCCGCACCCGCGAGGAGCCGCGGCGGCTTTCGCGCGCGGCGACCGAGACTCTTGCGATCGTCGCCTATCACGAGCCGGTCAGCCGCGCGGAGATCGAGGCGATTCGCGGGGTGCAGATCTCCAAGGGCACGCTGGACGTGCTGATGGAAGCGGGCTGGGTGCGCACCGCCGGCCGGCGCGAAGGCCCTGGCCGCCCGCTGCTTTATGCGACCACGCCCGAGTTCCTCACCCACTTTGGCCTCAGCTCGAGGCGCGACCTTCCGGGGATCGACGACCTCAAGGCCGCCGGGCTTCTCGACCCGCTCGACGAGGGCATCTTCCAGGCGCTCAACCAAGAGCAACTGGAAAGCGAGGAGCAGGAAGACTAGATGGGGGCGACAAGAGGGCCGCGCATGGCCTGACCTGGCGGAGTTCACCCATGGGTTCGTTCAGCTTCTGGCACATCCTGATCCTTGCGATCATCATCCTTCTGCTATTCGGCGGCAACCGCTTCTCGGCGATGATGGGCGACGTCGCCAAGGGTCTCAAAAGCTTCAAGAAGGGCATGAGCGAGGACGAGGAGGAGCGCGTCGACGATCGCTCGCGCGAGTCCGGCTCGCTGCCGCGCAACCAGGACCGGCCGATCGAAGTCACGCCCGAGCGGAGCCGCACCGAGGAACCGGCTGCCCGCCCCCACGACGACCGCTAAACGCGCTGGCAAGGCCGAGCCGATGTTCGGCGTCGACACTTTCGAGCTCATCCTCATCGCCGTCGTGGCGCTGATCTTCATCGGCCCCAAGGACCTGCCCAAGGCGATGAGCACCGTCGGCCGCTGGATCGGCAAGGTCCGCGGCATGGCGCGCCATTTCCACAGCGGCATCGAGACGATGATGCGCGAGGCAGAACTCGAGGAGATGGAGAAGAAGTGGCGCGAGGAGAACGACCGCATCATGCGCGAATATCCGGCGTTGCTCGATGGTCAGCGGGCCGAGGCCGAGGAGCCGCAGCTGCCGCTTCACGTGCCTGAGCAGCCGCCGGCCGAGATGGCGCCGTTGCCCCCCGCCCGGGTCGAGGATCTCCCGCCCGAGCAGCGCGAATTGCCGTGAACGACATCGACGAGACCAAGGCGCCGCTGCTCGAGCATCTGGCCGAGCTGAGGGGGCGGCTGCTCCGCTCGCTCGGGCTTCTCGTGCTGCTGTTCTTCGGTTGCCTCTACTTCGCAAAGGCGATCTTCGCCTTCCTGGTGCAGCCTTTGCTCGCGGCCGGGCAGGGCACGATCATCTACACCGACATTTTCGAAGCCTTTTTCGTCGAGGTGAAGGTGGCGCTGTTCGCCGCGCTGATGATCGGCTTCCCGTTTTTTTCGATGCAGATGTGGAAGTTCGTCGCGCCGGGCCTCTACGCCAGGGAGAAGAAGGCGCTCCTCCCGTTCCTTCTGGTGACGCCCTTCTTCTTCCTGGGGGGCGCCGCCTTTGCTTACTACGTCGCCATGCCCTGGGCTCTGCATTTCCTGCTGAGCTTTCAGGGCGACGTGGGCGGCGTTCAGCAGGAGGCGCTGCCCGGGGTCGGCAACTACCTGAGCTTCTGCACGCGCTTCCTGTTCGGCTTCGGAGTCGCCTTTCTCCTGCCGATCCTGCTGATGCTGCTCGAACGCGCGGGTCTCGTCACCCGCGAGCAGCTCGCCGGCTCGCGCCGCTACGCGATCGTCGCCGCCGCGGCGGTGTCCGCCGTCCTGACGCCGCCGGACGCAGTCTCGATGCTGATGATGATGGTGCCGCTCTACGCGCTTTACGAGCTTGCGATCCTCGCGATCCGCCTCACGCACTGGCGCCGCAGCCGCCGCGACGCGACTGCTGAGGCGGGCGCTTCAACTGCTGATGAGGGGGCTGAGACAAGAGTGGGCCCGGAAGCGCCACCGGGGGGGGGGAGGGTTGGCGGTTCCGGGCCCATTTAAGCGGATAGCGAGAGCGGGGGGGCAAAAGGTCACTATCCGAACTGCATAACGCCCCTTCTTTCGGACGGGTTCCGGGCCATTGGAAACTTTTTTCGTCGAGCCCGTAACGAATTCTTTTCAGGGCAAGAGCGGCGGGAAAACCGGCATCTCGACACTGTAGCGGCCGAGCTTTCGATCAAGGGTCGAGCGAAGCTGCTTTGCAAGCCCCCCGACGATCCGCTCGAACTGGACCTTCTCGCGGACGCCGTCCTCGTCAGGGACCAGAACCTTGCTGTTGAGAGCCAGGCGCGCCGTCAGCTCGCTGGTGCGGCGAAGCGAGATCTCGAGCGGCTCCTCGGGGGTATGCAGCATTGCATATTCGACGATCTCGGTGACGAGGAATGCGACGGAAACAGCCACGTCCTGCGTCGTATTCGCGCTTTCGAGGTCGAGCTCGATCTTGAGGCCGCGCGCAGCTTCGGGTGCGGTCGCGCGAAGCTCCGCGGCGAGCTCGGCCAGCAGCGGCCGGAGCGCGATCCCGCGATTCTCCTCCATCTCGGCAAAATGGTTGCGGTGGACGATCGACAGGGCGCCGACGCGCCGGCTGATCGACGCGTAGGCGGCGCGCGCATGGGGGCTCTCGGCGCTTCGGCCGTGGATGTTGAGCAGCGAGGCGACGACCTGGAGGTTGTTCTTCACCCGGTGGTGGACTTCGCGAACCAGCTTGCGCTGCCCTTCGAGGGCGTCGGCCATTTCGTGCTCGGATCGCTCGACCCGGGCGATCACTCGGCCGAACGCATCGCGCAGCTCCTGGATTCCCGTCGCGGGCCCGAGCTTGCGCGGCAGCACGAAGTCGGCGTCGCCCGGCTCGTAGCCGACGACTGCTCGCTGGAGCTGGCGCAGCGGCCTTATGAGCAGCCGGGTGACGAGGAACCAGGTGAGCAGCGCGGCTACAAGCCACATCAGGAAAGGCAGCAGGAGCATGAGCCGGTCGCCGGTGGTGACCACCGGCACGCGGGTTGCGACCAGCGGAGGACGTTGAGGCGACCGCTGGCGATCGGCAGCACGCTTGTGCTGTACTCCCGCTTGTCTCGCCGTAGCGGATCGGGCGCGATCAGGACGAGCTCGTGCTGACGATCGCGGATGGTGAGGCCATGCACGTCGGGCACCGCGTCCAGGGCGGCGGTGCGAAGCTCCGCCTGCGAAAGGGTGCCGGTCGCCATTCCGCCGCTCACCCCGACGCGCAAGGTAAGGCCGTTCTCGTTTGGCAGGATGGTCAGCGCGATGTCGCCCGGGGCGACCAGCGGCAGAGGCCCGGCGTCCGGCACGTTGCCGACCTCGCAAATGGTCTCGCCGCCCGGCGTCAGCAGCTCGAAATGCCGCGCCACGGCCGGAGTGACGCTCAGCGATCGCTGGACTCGAAGGCAGGGATCGGGGCCGGTGCCGATGCGGCCGTTGGCGGCCACTCGAAGGGCCATGGCGTTACGCGCGATCAGGCTTTCGATCCCGCGCGCCGACAGGCGCGACTCTTCCTGCGCCTGGCTGCGCAGCAGGGCGTTGGCATCGCGAATGCCTTCGTTGGCGATCAGGACCAGGCCCAGGCCGATGGGCAGGATGACTGCGCTCAGGATCAGCAACAGCTTCGCCGGGGTCGACAGCTCGGCGAAGCGCCGGCCAGCTTCGCTTAGCATGGCTGCAATTCCGTCAACGCCTCAGCTGAGCTTCCCGAGCAGGTTCATGAAATCGTCGGGGACCGACTCGCGCAGCGTGTCGTCGTAGATCGTGCGCAGCGCACGTCCAAGAACGCCAGTCCGCTGCTTGCGGCCCTTCTTCCCGTCAGGCGCCTTGTTCTGCGCCGCATTGCGGTCGGCACCGTTGGAAGAGCCGGCCTTGTCCGAAACACCCAAACTCTTGTCCCCCCTTGAGCGGGTACAGCGCGCCTCGCCTTACCGGTCGCTTCGCGCGGTGCAACGGGTTTGAACCCTCTGCTGCAGCGCCAGGCGCGCCTTACAAAAAAGGCCAGGCACGGGCCTGACGCGACTCGCGCGACATCGAACGCACCCACAGCGACGGCGCCGCGCGCGTACGGAAACCAAATGCCCGGTCCTTTGTTCCAGCGGACATACATCTGTCGCGGGGAATGGACATCGGCCGACCGGCGCTCGTGCGAAGGCTTGCATCGAAGCGCGTGCGTCCTCAAAGAGTGCCCCGTTCACGGCTAGGAGAGCCTTCATCTATGTCGCTTGGTCAGGAACTCGCTCCTCATCTGCCATTCCTGCGCCGCTACGCGCGCGCATTGACCGGCAGCCAGACTCATGGCGACGCCTTCGTGCGCGCAACGCTGGAGGCAATCGTCGCTCAGCCGGACGAGTTCCCGCGCGACGTCGACCCGAGGCTCGGCCTGTACCGGACGTTCCACGCGATCTGGTCGACCGCCAATGTCGAGGAGGGCGAGGAGCCTCGCAAGGATTTCACCGGCGCCGAAGGGATCGCCCAGGCGCGCCTGTCGCAGATCACTCCGCTCTCGCGCCAGGCGCTCCTGCTGACCTCGCTGGAAGGCTTTTCGTCTGACGACGCGGGCTATCTGATCGGCGCCAGCCCCGAGGACGTCGATTCGCTCGTCGCCGAGGCGTTGAGCGAGATCGAGCGTCAGACGCTCGCCGACGTTCTGATCATCGAGGACGAGCCGATCATCGCGATGGACATCGAGACGATCGTCCGCGACCTCGGTCATAACGTCACGGGCGTTGCGGTCACTCGGGACGAGGCCGTCACGCAGGCGCGTCAGCATCCGCCGGGGCTGGTCCTCGCCGACATCCAGCTCGCCGACGATTCGAGCGGCATCGACGCGGTCAAGGACATCCTCGCCGAATTTTCGGTGCCGGTGATCTTCATCACTGCTTTTCCCGAGCGCCTGTTGACGGGAACCCGGCCCGAACCCACCTTCCTCATCACCAAGCCGTTCCAGCGGTCGACCGTGAAGGCGGCAATTGCGCAGGCATTGTTCTTCGACGCGGCAACCGTACCGGCCTGATTTCCGCCGTAACAGAGGCGGAACATGGGTTGAAACGGCGCGTTGGCCTGCCGAAACATGGTGTTTGAGAGAATGACGACTGACGAGCGGCCGGAACAAGTCACAACGACCGAGGCGCGCGCCGGCTACACGCCGCACATGACGCGCTACGTGCTTGGGATCGGCCTCGTTCTGGTGGTGGTATTATTCGCGATCATCTTCGGGGTCGCGGCCCGCTGACGGCCTCGTTTTCGTCATCTTCGCAATGCTATGAGTGAGGCGGTGCTTGCGCGCTGTCGCGTCTGTATTTGTCATCCGGGTGGGGACTAGTGGCCGAAGACATAGACGACGAAGCAGCCCCGGAGGTGCTCGAAGAGCCGGTTCCGCTGTCCGACCCCGAGTTCAAGGAGCAGCTGGCCTCGGTGATCCCGCACCTGCGCGCCTTCGGCCGCTCGCTTTCCGGAAGCCGCGACCTTGCCGACGATCTGGTTCAGGAGACGCTGCTCAAGGCCTGGGCGGCCCGCAAGCGGTTCCAGGCCGGCACCAACATGCGCGCCTGGACCTTCATCATCCTGCGCAACCTGTTCCTCAGCCAGATGCGCCGGGCACGCTTCAAGGGCGAGTGGGACGACCTTACCGCCTCCAAGATCCTCGCCGCGCCGGCGAGCCAGGACCGGCATATCGAGCTGTCCGACATGCAGCGCGCGCTGATGCACCTGCCGCAGCCGCAGCGCGAGGCCCTGATCCTCGTTGGTGCGGGCGGCTTTGCCTATGAGGAAGCGGCCGAAATCTGCGGCTGCGCGGTGGGCACGATCAAGAGCCGTGTCGCTCGCGGCCGGGTTGCGCTCGAAAGCCTGCTGACCAGCGGCAAGCTGCCGTCACGGCGCCAGCACCGGACTGATCCGAACAAGTCGGCGCTTCAGTCCATCATGGGCGAAGTCGACGATCTCAGCCGCGACCACGAACAGGAATAGCACTTGGCTTGGATCCCGGCATTCGCCGGGATGACTCGCACGAGGTCAGTTCAGCCTTTGCAGCAAGTCCGAAAAGTCGCGCTCGCATGCGTCGTGGGGCAGCGGCGAGAAGGCTCGTCGCAGTGCCGCCGTCACTCCGGCGTGGGCTGGGGGATATCGACGCGGATGATTCTGCGGTCCATGTTGATATCCGTCGCCGTGGATCGACGCTCCGCTTGCATGGTCGACACTGAACGACCGACCCCGATGGAGGTTGCACCAAATCGTGGCCGCCGCGCAACGCACTGCCGCAAGAATGGACCCTGCGAAAAGGCCGCGGCGCGAACAAGCGCTCGCCCGTGCGCGAAAATACTCGCCATTCCTCGCGAACGCGGCTGCGGCGCTCCCTCAGCTTGCTGAAAGGTTCATCGAGGCGGGCAGCCTCGCGGCCGTCGAGACTGCGCTTTCAGCGTCTGGCGAGACGGTCGAGCAGGAGCTGCGCCGGCAGCGGTTGGGGATCGCGCTGTCGGTCGCCCTCGGCGATCTTGCGGGCGAGTTCTCGTTCGAAGCCGCGACTCGGCTTCTGTCCGACTTCGCCGACAGCGCGATCGACCGCGCGCTTGTCGCCGCGCTTGCCGAACGAGTCCCCGATGCGCAGCCGCGCGGGATGGCGGTTCTGGCGCTCGGCAAGCTGGGCAGCCGCGAGCTCAACTATTCGTCGGACGTCGACCTCATCCTGCTGTTCGACCCCGAGGTCATGCCGCGGCGCGAGCGCGACGATCCTGGCGAAGCGGCGGTCCGGGTCGGCCGGCGGATGATCGAACTGCTCCAGAAGCGCACCGGCGACGGCTATGTCGCGCGCGTGGACCTGAGGCTTCGGCCCTCGCCCGAAGTCACCCCGATCGTCCTGCCGGTGAACGCGGCCATATCCCACTACGAATCGAGCGCTCTTGCGTGGGAGCGGGCAGCCTTCATCCGCGCCCGCGCCGCCGCCGGAGACAAGGCGCTTGGGCAGCATTTCCTCAGGTCGATCGAGCCGTTCGTCTGGCGCCGGTCGCTCGATTTCGGAGTGATTGACGAGGTGCGGGAGATTTCGGCTCGAATCCGCGACCATTTCGCGCAAGGCGCGCGGCTCGGCCCCGGATACGACCTCAAGCGCGGCCGCGGGGGCATTCGCGAGGTCGAGTTCTTCGCCCAGATCCAGCAGATGGTCCACGGCGGCCGCGACCCGTCGGTGCGGGTGCCGGCGACGCTCGATGCGCTAAGTGCGCTCGCGCAGGCCGAGCGGCTCGATCGAGGCGACGCCGAGGCACTGGCCGACGCCTACCGCTTGCTGCGCACGATCGAGCATCGGGTGCAGATGATCGACGACGCGCAGACCCACCTGCTGCCGCTCGATCGCGAGTCGCTGGCGGGAGTTGCGAGGCTGCACGGGCTCGCCGATGGAGAGCAGCTGATCGAGCTCGTGCGCCCGCAGGTCGAACGCGCCGAGCAGCTGTTCGACACGCTTGCACCCGAGCGCGAGGGGCGCCTGTCGAACGACCCCGCAATCCTCGCCGACGAACTCACGGGCCTCGGCTTCGATGACCCCCAGGTGCCGCTGAGGAGGATTGCCGAGTGGCGCTCCGCACGCGCTCGCTCGCTGCGATCGGCCGCGGCGCAGAGCGCGTTCGAGGCAATGCTCCCTCGCCTGCTCAGGGAGATTGCTGCCGGTCCCGACCCTGAGCGGGCGCTCAACCGGTTCGCCGACATCGTCGAGCGGCTGTCGAGCGGCATCAATCTCTACCGGCTGCTGGAAGCGCGGCCGAACCTCGGCCGGCACCTCGCCTTGATCCTCGCCTTTGCGCCGCCACTTGCCGACATGCTCGCCCGCCGGCCCGAGCTGCTCGACGGGCTGATCGACGAATCGAGCTTCGCTCTTCCGCCGGAACCCGACGCGATGGCGCAAAGGCTTGCCTCGGCAATGGCCGGCGAGCCGTACGACCAGGCGCTCGACCGCGCTCGACGGATCGTCAACGAACGGCGCTTCGCGCTCGGCGTGCAGCTCGTTGCCGGTCACGCCGATCCGCTCGACGTGGCGATGGGCTACAGCAATGTCGCCGAAGGGACGATCGTCGCCCTCGCGCGCGCGGCAGAGGAGGAGTTCGCGCGCACGCACGGGCAAATCGAAGGCGGCGAGCTGCTGATCCTCGCGCTCGGCCGGCTCGGCGGGCGGGCGCTCACCCACGCGTCGGACCTCGACATCATCTATATCTACGACGCACCTCACGGCTCTGTCTCCGACGGCGCGAAATCGCTTAGCGCAACCGACTATTTCAACCGACTCGCCAACCGGGTCACGGCAGCAGTGAGCGTTCCGACCGCCGCCGGCCCGCTCTACGACATAGACACGCGCCTTCGACCGCAGGGCAAGGAAGGCATGCTCGCGGTGTCGCTCGAAGGGTTCGTCGAATATCAGCGCAGCGACGCCTGGACCTGGGAGCATATGGCGCTGTGCCGAGCCCGCCCGGTGCACGGATCCGGCGAGGGCCGAGCGCGGCTTGCCGAGGCGATCACGTCGATCCTGCGCTCGGCCGGTGACCCCGCGCGGAACCGCGAGGACGCCGCGAACATGCGCAGCGACATGGCCCGCCACAAGCCGCCGTCGGGACCGCTCGACATCAAGCTCGGGCCCGGCGGGCTCGTGGACCTCGAGTTCGCAGTGCACACGCTCCAGCTGGTTCACGGCCAGGGGCTCGATCCGCGCCTCGAGTTTGCCATTTCCGAGCTTGCCGAAAAGGGGCTGATCGAGGCCTCGTACGACGCCGACCTGAGGCTGCTCAGCCGAATGCTCGTGGTGATGCGGCTGGTCGCCCCCGACAGCAACGAGCCGCCCGAGGAATCGCGCGCCCTCGTCGCCTCGCTGTGCGGGCATGAGAGCTGGGCTTCGCTGCTTGCCGCTCACGACGATGCGCGGCAAAGGATCGCCGCATTATGGCAATCGGTGAGGGACGACACATGATCGACCAAGGGGACAGAGCGCCGGCGGTGACAGTGACGGCAAGCGACGGAACGAGCGTCGACCTTTCTTCGCCTGGCCGGCCGCTGGTGCTCTGGTTCTACCCGAAGGACGACACATCGGGGTGCACTCGCGAAGCGCAGGATTTCACCGCGCTCGCCGGAGAGTTCGAGCGTGCGGGAGTGAAGGTCGTCGGCGTCTCGCGCGATCCGATGAAGAGCCACGAGAAGTTCATCGGCAAATATGGCCTCAGCGTGCCGCTCGCCTCCGACGAGGACGGGCGCATCTCCGAGGCATTCGGCACCTGGGTGCAGAAGTCGATGTATGGCCGAAAGTATATGGGCATGGACCGCTCGACCTTCCTCATCGGCCCCGACCGCGAAGTGCTGCGCGCCTGGCGCAAGGTGAAGGTGCCAGGGCACGCTCAAGAGGTGCTGGAGGCCGCGCGCTCGGTCGCGCTCGCGTGATCGACGCGACGGACGGGTTCTACGTCCGCCGGCTCGCCCCCGCGGACATCGAGTTGATGCTCGCGCTCAACCGGCTCTTCGGGGAAGCGTTCGGCGAGGTCGAGACCTACACGGCGCACCCGCCTCGCGGCGCCTATCTGCACCGGTTGCTCGGCACCCCGGAATTCGTCGCGCTCGTCGCAATGGAGAGGGGGGAGGTTATTGGCGGCCTCGTCGCCTACGAGCTCGTGAAGTTCGAGCAGGAGCGCAGCGAGTTCTACGTCTACGACCTGGCAGTGCGCGAGGACCGGCGCCGCCGCGGGGTCGCCACTGCGCTGACCGAGGCGGTTCGGCAGATCGCGGCGGCCAATGCTGCCGAGACCGTCTTCATTCAGGCCGATCGTGGCGACGAGCCGGCAATAGCGCTCTACTCGAAGCTCGGCCGCCGCGAGGACGTGATCAACTTCGATATTCCGGCGCTCCCGAGCCGCTGAGCGGCTCCCAAACGCGACGTTCCGCGTTTGGAAATCGGCGGCCGCTCATGGTAGCGGCGCGGCAAATCTCTTTCAGGAGCCATGCGTTGGCCGAGTTTCGACTTCCCAGGAACAGCAGGATCACCAAGGGCCGTGAGCACCCGCCCGAGGCCGGTGGGCGGCCCAGGACGTTCCGGATCTATCGCTACGACCCCGACACCGGCGCCAACCCGCGCTACGACAGCTTCACCATCGACCTCGACAAGACGGGGCCGATGGTCCTCGACGCGCTGATCCGCATCAAGAACGAGATCGACCCGACGCTGACCTTCCGCCGCTCGTGCCGCGAGGGGATCTGCGGGTCGTGCTCGATGAACATGGACGGGCGCAACGGCCTCGCCTGCACGACCGCGATCGAGGACATCAAGGGTGAGGTGCGCATCACGCCGCTGCCGCACATGGAAGTGGTCAAGGACCTAGTCCCCGACCTCAGCCACGCCTACGCGCAATATGCCGCGATCCAGCCCTGGCTGAAGACGGACAGCGCGCCGGCGTCAGCGCGCGAGCAGCTGCAGTCGCCCGAGCAGCGCGCGAAGCTCGACGGACTTTACGAGTGCATCCTGTGCTTCTGCTGCTCGACCGGCTGCCCGAGCTACTGGTGGAACTCCGACCGCTTCCTCGGCCCCGCGGTGCTGCTCCAGGCCTATCGCTGGATCGCCGACAGCCGCGACGAGGCCACGGCCGAGCGGCTCGACCAGCTCGACGACCCGTTCCGCCTCTACCGCTGCCACACGATCATGAACTGCGCGAACGTCTGCCCGAAGGGGCTCAACCCCGCCAAGGCCATCGCCGAGACCAAGAAGCTGATCGCCGAGCGGGCTGCCTAGCTCCCTTCGGAGCCGAAACCATGGATGCTCCGACCGACATCCCCCTGCCGACCGGCGCAAAGGAGGATCCCGATTTTCCCGGCTGGTTCAGCTACGGCGACTTCCCCCGGGGCTCGTTCGCCGCGGCGACAGGCCGCTTGCTGTTCCGCCCTACGGCGCCGGGGCGCGCGCAGTGCCGGATGTTCCCGACTGACGCGCACGGGAACATGGGCGGCTCGATCCACGGCGGCGCGGTGATGAGCTTCGTCGACATGGCGATGTTCGCCGGGGGCCGGTGCGCGGGCATGGCCGAGGGCCATTACGTGACGCTCGACATGACGACGCATTTCATCGCTCGCGGCCGGCCGGGCGTGCCGCTCGACGCGCATGTCGAGCTGGTCAGGCAGACCCGCGGCCATGTTTTCCTGCAGGGCGTCTGCACTCAGGACGGCGAGCCCTGCTACAGCTTCACGGGCACATTGAAGCGCATCCGCGATCGCAACGCGCCCGCATGACCGCCGCGGTCGGGGGCGCCTATGCCGAGCTGCTCAGCGCCGGCGAGCTGAGAGCCGATCCGGCGCAGGCGCGCGCGGTCGCAGCGCTCGACCGGCTCGCGGCCGAGCTGAGCTCCAGCGATGGCGGCCTTCTCCGCCGGCTTCTCGGGAAGCGGCGGGACGGCCTCGCCGGAGTCTATTTGTGGGGCGGGGTAGGGCGCGGCAAGTCGATGCTGATGGACCTCGCCTTCGACCACATCGATGTGGCGCCCAAGCGCCGCGTCCACTTCCACGCCTTCATGCTCGAGACCCACGGCCGCCTGAGGCAGGCGCGGATGAGCGAGGACGGCGACCCGATCGAGCCGGTCGCCGAGCAGATCGCCGATGAGGCGAGGCTGCTGTGCTTCGACGAGATGATGGTGACCAACCCCGCCGACGCGATGATTCTCTCGCGCCTGTTCGAGCGGCTGCTCGAGCGCGGCGTGCATGTCGTCACCACCTCCAACCGCCCGCCGCGCGACCTCTACAAGGACGGGCTCAACCGCGAGCTGTTCCTGCCATTCATCGAGCTGATCGAGAGCCGATTCGACGTGGTCGAGGTGAACGGTCCGACGGACTATCGGCTCGACCGGCTCAGCGGTGTTCGCGTGTGGCACGTGCCCAATGGCGCGCAGGCAACCAAAGCGCTGAGCGACGCCTTCTTCAGGCTCACCGACTTTGCCGTCGAGGACCGCGCCAAGGTGCCGAGCGAGGAGCTCGATGTCGGCGGCGGGCGCACGCTGCACGTGCCCAAGAGCCTCAAGGGCGTCGCGGTCTTCTCGTTCAGGCGGCTGTGCGGCGAGCCGCGGGGCGCGGCCGACTATCTCGCCATCGCCCAGCGCTTTCACACCGTGATCGTCGTCGGCATTCCGGTGATGGGCCCGGAGATGCGCAATGAGGCGGCGCGCTTCACGACCCTGATCGACGCTCTGTACGAGCATCGCGTGAAGCTGCTCGCCGCGGCCGACGCCGAGCCCGCGGGCCTGTTCCGACAAGGCGACGGCAGCTTCGAGTTCCAGCGCACCGTCAGCCGGATCGAGGAGATGCGCAGCGCTGAATATCTCGCCGAGGGCCACGGCGCCGCCGAAGCTTGACCGGCTCAAGCGGCGCTCTAGCCTCGCCGACAAACCAGGAGACTGCCCGATGCGCCGCCTCACCCTGCTTCTCGCCTGCCTGTCCGCGCCCGCGCTGGCAGCGCCCAATCCTCTGACCCAGCCGACGCAGCTCGATCCCGCGTGGCAGGCGCGGACCCGCGCCCTGTTCGAAAAGGCGATCGAGATCCCCACGGTCATCAACCGCGGCCAGGTGCCGAAGATGGCGGAGCTGATCGCCGGCGAGCTCAAGGCCGCGGGGCTCCCGGCGAGCGACATCCGCATCATCCCGCACGAGGGGCTGCCGGGCGACAAGACGGCGGCGCTGATCGCCCGCTGGCGCTCGCCCAAGCCGACGAACAAGCCGATGCTGATCCTCGGCCACATGGACGTGGTCGAGGCCAAGCGCGAGGACTGGACGTTCGACCCGTTCACCTTTCGCGAGGAGGGCGGTTACTTCCTCGGCCGCGGCACCTCCGACATGAAGAACGGAATCGTCGCGACCACGCTCGCGCTGATCAAATTGAAGCAGTCGGGATTTGTGCCGAACCGCGATATCATCCTGTTCTTCACCGGGGACGAGGAGACGGCGATGAACAGCGCGCGTTTCGGCTCGACCGAGTGGCGCAAGCACACCGACGCCGAGTTCGCGCTCAACGCCGACGGCGGCGGCGGGTCATATTCGCGCGACGGGCGGCCGCTCGGCTTCGGGATCCAGACCGCCGAGAAGACCTACCAGACCTATTTCTTCACTGCCCGCAACCGCGGCGGCCACAGCTCGCG
>JAUJOV010000056.1 GCA_030447545.1 Sphingomicrobium sp.
CCGTCGGTGATCGAGATGACGTTGGTCGGGATGTAGGCCGACACGTCGCCCGCCTGCGTCTCGATGACCGGGAGCGCCGTCAGCGAGCCCGAGCCGTTCGCCTCGTTCATCTTGGCCGCGCGCTCGAGCAGGCGGCTGTGGAGGTAGAAGACGTCGCCCGGATAGGCTTCGCGGCCCGGCGGGCGGCGCAGCAGAAGCGACATCTGGCGGTAGGCGACGGCCTGCTTGGACAAATCGTCGTAGACGATGACCGCGTGCATTCCGTTGTCGCGGAAATATTCGCCCATTGCGCAGCCGGTGTACGGCGCGAGGAACTGCAGCGGCGCGGGCTCCGAAGCGGTCGCGGCGACGACGATGGAATATTCCATCGCGCCATTTTCCTCGAGCGCGCGGACGATCTGGGCGACGGTCGAGCGCTTCTGCCCGATCGCGACATAGATGCAGTAGAGCTTCTGGCTCTCGTCGCCGCTGGCGTTGATGTTCTTCTGGTTGATGAAGGTGTCGAGCACGACGGCCGTCTTGCCGGTCTGGCGGTCGCCGATGATCAGCTCGCGCTGGCCGCGGCCGATCGGGACGAGCGCGTCGAGCGCCTTCAAGCCCGTCTGGACGGGCTCGTGCACCGACTTCCTCGGGATGATGCCCGGCGCCTTGACCTCGACCCGGCGGCGCTCGGTGGTCTCGATCGGGCCCTTGCCGTCGATCGGGTTGCCGAGCGCGTCGACGACCCGGCCGAGCAGCGCCTTGCCGATCGGAACGTCGACGATCGAGCCGGTGCGGCGCGCGGTCGAGCCTTCCTTGATGGTGGCGTCCGAGCCGAAGATCACGACCCCGACATTGTCGGCCTCGAGGTTCAGCGCCATGCCCTTGATGCCGCCGGTCTCGGCGTCACCCTCGAACTCGACCATCTCGCCGGCCTGGACGTTGTCGAGCCCGTGGATTCGCGCGATTCCGTCGCCGACCGACAGCACGGTGCCGACTTCCGAGAGCTCCGCCTCGGCGTCGAAATTGGCGATCTGGTCGCGGATCACGCGGGAAATTTCAGCGGCGCGGATGTCCATTTTCGAACCTTTCATCGAAGCCTTCGAGCGGGCGTTCAGCCAGCCATCATCTGGGCGAGTCGGTTGAGTTTGGTGCGGATGGACGCATCAATCATCTGGCTTCCCAGCTTGACGATGATTCCACCCAATATGTCGGGGTCGGTGCGAGTCTCGATCGATACTTCGCGCCCGGCGCGGGTGCGAAGCTGCGCCTTGAGCGCGGCGATCTGGTCGTCCTTGAGCGGGTGCGCGCTGATCACTTCGGCGGTGGTCTCGCCGCGATGCTCGGCGGCGAGCCGGCGGAAGCCGCGGATCACGGCGAACAGCTGGTCCTTGCGGCCGTTGGAGGCGAGCACGCCGAGGAAGTTTCGAGTGATCGGGTCGAGCGAGAGCTCGCCGGCGACCGCCTCGAACGCGTCGCGCGCTTCGTTGCGGTCGACCAGCGGGCTCGAGACGAACCCGGCGAAGTCGCGCGAATCGGCCAGCGTCCGGGCCAGCAGCTCGAGGCTGCGGCTCACTGCGTCGATCTGCCGTTCATCGCGCGCCAGATCGAACAGAGCGGTCGCATAGCGCCCCGCTAAGCTGGCCTGATTGCCGCCGGATGTCTCCACGCGCCTTCGAAGCTCCAGAACTGGAATTGCCCCATGAAAAAACGGGGCGCTGTTGCGGTTTATCGCCACACGCCCCCATGGGTCGGCGCGCCACTAGCAGGGGGTGCCGGGCGATGCAAGGCGGTGCGGGGTGGCCGCGTGGATGGGGCGAACTGCGGCTGTCCTTGTGCTAGGCTGCTCGCGATGCAGGCGATCCGCTGGACCATCGTCGAGAGCAGGCTCGGACCGCTGCTGATCGCGGCGAGCGCCAAGGGCATTTGCCGGCTGACGTTCGACGAGGGCGAGGAGGCGCTGCAGCGGATTTTCCCAGACGCCGAGCTGGTGAAAGACGACGGGTCGATGCGCGGGCTGGTCGAGGGGGTGCTTGCGGCGCTCGACGATCCGCCGGCTGCGCCCGAGCTTCCGATCGACGTGCGCGGCACGGCCTTTCAGGAGGCGGTTTGGCGCGAGCTTCGCAAGATCCCGCCGGGCGAGACTCGAAGCTACGCCCAAATCGCCGCTGCGCTCGGCCAGCCGGGCGCGGTGCGCGCGGTCGGGACTGCCAACGGTGCGAACCCGATCGCGGTGCTGGTGCCGTGCCACCGGGTGGTGCGCTCGGACGGCTCGCTCGGCGGCTATGCCGGCGGGCTCGAGCGCAAGCGCAGGCTGCTCGAAGCGGAACGCGCGCCGCGACAGGCCCGGCTCGACCTGTGATCAGGAGCGGGCCGCCTTGTTCCCCTGTGCGGCACGCACCGCCTGGAGCTTCGCCAGCTGCGCGCGCGCCGCATCGCGCCGCGGCGAATCGTGGGGCTCGTTGGCGATCGCCTGCAACAGGCCGATCGCGGCTTCGTACTGCCCCTTGGCGGCGTGGAAGTCGATCAGCAGCTGGCGCAGGCTCATCTCGAGCGGGTAGGTTGCAACCGCCTGCCTGAGGCCGTCGACGGCGATCGGCGGCGGCTCCTGCCCCGCCAGGCGGAAGCTTTCGAAATAAGCGAGAAGCGGCAGCGGGTCTTCGACGTCGAGCCGGTTGGCGCGCGCGGCGAGCCGGCGCGCCTGCGCGCTGAAGGCCAGCCGCTGCGGGCCGGTCGCCGCCGATGCGCGGTGCGAGAGAAGGATCGACTTGCGCGCCATTGCACGCACGTGGTTGGGATCGACCGCCAGGGCCCGGTCAGCCGCCGCTTCGGCCTGGACGCGGTGGCCGGCCGCATTCTCCGCTTCGGCCAGGAAATATTGCGCGAAGGGATCGGACGGGTGGCGCGCCGCCTTTGCACGGATGCTCTGCAACGTGCGCTCGCGGAACCGCCGCTCGCGCTCGCGGTAGCCGATCTTCCTGATGAAGCTCAGGTCGTCGTCGCGAAAGGCCGCGAGCTCGGGCATGAGATCGGCCTCGCCCCTGGTTGCGGCACGGATTTTGCGGATCGCCGGCCGAGCGATCGCGACGCGCACCGGCTTGTACTCGAACGCTCCGCTGCCGACGTAGCGGCGCGCCTGCTGGTTGAGCGTTGAAAGATCGCCGAACGCCGTTGCGGCTTGCGCCATGCTTTTGCCGCTGGTCAGGGCGAGCAGATATTGCCGCAGCTGGCCGGCGCGCTGCTTGTCGAAGGTGAGGAAGTGCGTGACGGCCCAGCCCTGGCCATAGGTGTCGAGGTAGGTGATCTTCTCGCGGGTCAGAAGCTCCTGCAGGGGCACCCAATAGCTGAGGATGTCGTTGCCCCGGTGCTCGGCGGGCATGCCATAGCCGATGCGGCCGTCGTCCATCATCTTGCTCGAGCCGATGAGCTCGGCGAAGCCTTCGGTGTACCAGCGCGGGTACACGGCGGGGAAATATTGCCGCATGAAATGGTGGGCATATTCGTGCTGCAGCACCAGGTCGGGGGTGAAGTCCCTGCTGGCGCCGCTGGTCGTGCGCGGGGTGACGAGATAGGGCCCGAGGATATTGCTGCTGTAGAAGCCGGCCACCCCACCATCGTCGTCGGCGGCATCGCGCACCTCGCCGAGGTGCGCGACCTCGAAGATTCGCACCTTCACCGGCTCCTTCTCGTCGCCAGTCCCTGTCGCCATTCGCATCAGGCGGTCGTAGGCCTCGAGCCGGGCGCCGAGCTTCTCGATCTCCGCCGGGGCGCTCCTGCTGTAGATGATGAAGTTGCGGCTTTCGGCGACGTGCCATTGAGCGAGCGCTGCAGTCGGCCCGAGCAGCGCAAGCAGGGCTGCAGCGATCAGCCTCAGGAACATCGAAGACCCTCCCCGTCCTTGAACCTTCGCCGCAAACCTTAGCTCCTGCAGTGGCTTAGTCCAGTGC
>JAUJOV010000015.1 GCA_030447545.1 Sphingomicrobium sp.
GGCCGTGCTTCCGGTGGTCAGTACATCGTCCACGAGAACGACCGTCCGGCCTTTGAGGTCCGCCCCGGGATCGACCTCGAACGCACCGGCGACGATCCGCCGCCTCTGTCGCAGGCTCATGCCCTTCAGCGGTGGAGTTCGCTTGATTCGCCTCAGCAGCCGCGGCTCTGAACGAAGACCGGTCGCCTTGCCCAGCTCGCGTGCGACCAGTGCCGACTGGTTGAAGCCGCGCTGCCACAGCCGCGCGCGATGGAGCGGCACCGGGACGAGCAGCGGTTGTCGGTCAATCGCGCCCACCAGCGGCGCCATGTATCGGGCCATCGTTCGCGCAAGCGCAACCTTGCGCCCGTACTTCAGCCGGATCGCAATGCTTCGAGTGAGATCGCCATACGCAACTGCCGAGCGCGTGCGCTGAATGCGCGGCGGCTTTGCCAAGCACACCGCGCACTGCTCTGCATCCGTGGCCTCCAGCGGCAGCCCGCACGACGCGCAACCGCTGTCACCGAGAAACTCAACCTGCTTCCAGCACTCGCTGCAGAAATTGTGGGGCTGATCGATAATGCTGCCACAGCCCGCGCAGCGCGCCGGAAGCGCGAAGTCCAGGAGCTGCCTGAGCCCCACCCGGATGACCGCATCAACCTTCACCCTGCTCTTGTCGCCGCTTCCGCCCCGTCGCACAAGCGCGCACGTGGCGACGGATTTGTTTGACGAGCGTCTGCGTGCGCTGCGGCGCGACCGGGCATTTCGCGTCGGCCCGGAGCTGTTTCTGCACGATCGCGCCTTCGACGACGTCCTCGAGCGACTGTCGCTGGTGCGCCGGCGCTTCCGCTCAGCCCTGCTGATCGGCTGTTTTGACCCGGAGTGGCGCGAGCGCCTGCTGCGGCACGCGGACGAAGTGAAGGTGATCGATCCGGGGCCGCTGTTCGCCCGCGCCGCAGCCGGGACCTGCGCACTCGAGGACCGGATGGAGCTGCAGCCCGCCGCCGCCGACCTTTGCGTGGCCGTCGGTACTCTGGATACCGTTGGCGACCTGCCGCGAGCGCTGCTTACCGTTCGCCTCGCTCTGCACGACGATTCACTGTTCCTCGGCGCGCTTGCCGGTGGCAACTCGCTGCCGCGGCTTCGGGCGGCGATGCGGGCGGCCGACGAGCATATGCAAGGCGCATCACCTCGCGTGCATCCGCGGGTCGACCCCTCGGCGCTTGCAGAGCTGCTCTCCGCGGCGGGATTTGCCATGCCGGTCGTGGACGTCGACCGCGTGCAGGTCGCCTACAGCTCCCTGCTCGACCTCGTCCGCGACCTGCGCTCGATGGGCGCCACAAACGTGCTCACCGCCCGGTCCAGGCAGCCGCTCAGCCGCAAGGCTGCTGAAGCTGCCGCGGACCGGTTCCGCGAGGTAGTTGGAGGCGAAAAGGTCATCGAATGCTTTGAGCTGCTCCACTTCGCCGCCTGGACGCCGCTCGCGCCCGATTCGCAGTGAAGCGAGCAGCGATGACATTAACTAGCCGCCGGCATCAGTTGTTAACGCCCCTGCTGTTACCTGTCAGATGTGGACGTGGACCAAAGGAGGGTGGCGTGAGCGCTATCCGTGGAACTTTGCGCCGGTTGCTCACCGAGAAGTCCGGAGCGACCGCGGGGGAATACGCGCTGATTGCGGCACTTATCGCAGTCGCGATCGTAGGGTCCGTCGCGCTGCTCGGCGGCGGTACGAATGGCATGTGGACGGGTATCTCGGACGAGGTCGGGACCGCGACCTCGCAGAATCGAGCCTGAGCTCAAGCCCTTCTTGCGCCGTAGACGATCAACTTCACCTTCTGCCCCGGCGATATGGGCGCGTTCGGCTGCAGGCCATTGAGCGCGAGGAATCGTTCAACCTGGAAATTACGATAGGCCATCCGCCCGGCCAGCGACTGCACCGTCTCGCCCGCCCGAACCGCGTGAACGTCAACGATTCGCGGCCGAATCGCCGCGGCTTCACCCGCCGTGACCCTGCGGATGGACTGCACCATGGGCACGAAGGGGCCGATGCCATAGCCACCCCTGGTGAGCATCACGAAATGGTAGATCGTGTCCGGTGACCACTGATATGCGAACACGCTGACGTCGACGCCACCTGACGAAGTGTTGGCTCGCGCAGTCGTGAAAGCGGCAGGAATGCCGTTGACGTAGGTGCGCTGAGGAGGCGACAACGCGAGCTGCGTACGGCCGCCCGTGAGCTGCTGAATAACCTGAAACATATAGTTCTCGATGCTCCCCCGGTACCGGCCGCCGCTGAACTGCGCCTGGCCTGCGGAGCCCCTGATCGAAACGGCGCTGGAGCTGTTCTGCATCAGGTACCCAGGAGGCACCGCAAAGAAGATCTTGAGATCCGGGTGCGTGAATGTCGGCCCGTCGATGATTCCCTGAGCGGGATCGTCGTCGACATAGACGCCTTCCAACTGCGCGAGGAACTGGTCGCGATTGCGAATGCCGGTGCCGAGACGCCCCGTCGCCCGCGCGTCAACGACTGCGCGCTGAACGCGATTTTCGCTGAGCGGATGGGTGCTTGCCCATTCGGGCGTCTGCCGGTTGGTGCGTCCTTGCACGCGTCCTTGGATTGCGCTCGCCCGGGTAAGCGCGGCAAGGATCCCTGGTGCCCCGATGGGATCGTAGCCCGCCGAAATCAGGTAGCGTATTCCAAGCGTGTCGGCCTGATACTCCTGCTCGCGCGAGAACCTCAGGGTCGCGAGCTGCGCCACCTGCTGCGCGCTTCTCGACAGCATCTCACCGAACACGCTGTTGCCAAGGACGCTGCCAAGCACCGCCCCGAGCACACCGAGGACCGAGTTGCGCTGCGAATAGGATTGCCGCGCCTGCGCGTGATTGGCTGCGACGTGTCCGACTTCGTGACCGAGCGCGAAAGCGAGCTCGGCCTCATTATCCATCAGCGTCATCAGCTGCCGCGTGATGTAGATGTACCCGCCGGGCGTTGCGAAGGCGTTCTCGACCGCGGAGTTGAGAGCCGTGAACCGGTAGGCGTAACTCGGAACACCGGAAAAAGCGGCAACCCGCCGCCCTACCGACTCAACATAGGCTCCTCGCGCGCCTGTTTCCGCGCCGCCGTACTCCTGCACGAGTTCGGGATGCTGCTGCTGCGCCTCGGCAACTTGGCGCGGGTTGAGCACTCGGCCACCCATCTGCGCTGAAACAAGTGCTGGAGTGGCGGCGAGTGCTGCGGTGCTCAGCAGCAGAACAAGGGTACGCATCGACTGAAACCTCTCGACTTCGCTACGGCCAGGTTGTGGCAATAGGGCTTTGAACGAGACATGACTGGCCAGTTGCTGGCCGGCGCGGTCAGGCCATGGCGAGATATTTGGCTCGCCGCTGCTTGAGCAACTCCTCGCGTCCAAGCGCCGAGCAGCCGGACAATTCTTCAACGACGGCGGCTTTCAAACTGTCAATTGCCGCGGCCGGGTTACGGTGGGCGCCGCCGAGCGGCTCCGGCACGATCCTGTCGATCACGCCGAGCGCCTGCAGGTCCTGTGCCGTGATCTTCATCGCCTCGGCCGCATCCGCCGCCTTGTCCGCCGTGCGCCACAGGATCGACGCGCAGCCTTCGGGGAAATGACGGAATAGACTGCGTGCTCGAACATCAACACGCGGTTGGCGGCGGCAATTGCGACCGCCCCCAGATCCGCCCTCACCCACTATGACTGCAATCAGCGGGACTCCTAAGGCAAGGCAGGCCTCCGTAGAGCGGGCGATCGCTTCCGCCTGGCCGCGCTCCTCGGCCTGCACACCCAGGAAGGCCCTGGCGTATCGACCAGGCTAACGATCGGTAGCCGAAACCGGTCTGCAAGCATCATAAGGCGGATGGCCTTGCGATAGCCCTCGGGCTTGGCCATTCCGAAATTGTGCTTGAGGCGTGACGCCGTGTCATCCCCTTTCTCATGGCCGAGCAGGAGCACGCGCCGACCATGGATTGTCGCGAGTCCGCCGAGGATGGCCGGATCGTCGGCGAACGACCGGTCGCCCCCGAGCGGAAGGAACTCGTCCGCGACGCCCGCCACATAATCCTTGAAGTGCGGCCGCTCAGGATGACGCGCGACCTGCGCCTTCTGCCAGGGCGTGAGCTTCGAGTAGGTATCCCGAAGCAGCTTCGCAGACTTGGCTTCCAGCCTCGCGATTTCCGGATCGAGGTCGAGCTCGCCATTGTTCGCCGTCTCGCGCAGCTCCGCCACACGCGCCTGGAGCTCCGCGAGCGGCTTCTCGAAATCGAGGTAGGTCTGCATCGGGCGGGCGGGTAAGGCTGCGAGTCGGCGGCGTCAACGACGCCGGTCGCCAAGCGGGTGCCGCTGGTTGACGAGCTGGACGAGGCGTGCGCTGTCCACGTGCGTGTAGATCTGGGTCGTGGCGATGTCGGCGTGGCCGAGCAGCGACTGCACGACGCGCAGGTCCGCTCCGCCCGAAAGCAGATGCGTCGCAAAGGCGTGGCGAAGCACGTGGGGGCTGATGCGCTCCGGCGGAATGCCCGCATCGCCAGCCATCTCCCGGACCAGCTGGTACAGCCGGATTCGGCTGAGGTGCGCCTTGCCGCTCGGGAACAGCCAGGAGAGGACGTCGGCACATGCTCGCGCCAGCGCACAACGGCTGCCTCTGCGCGGCTCGAAATTGGTACCAGTCGCTCCTTGGAGCCTTTCCCCTGAAGGATGAGGAAGGGCTGCCCGACGCGCAGCGCCCCGCGTGCCAAGCTGACAAGCTCCGTCGCCCTAAGGCCGGAGCCGTAAAGCAGCTCGAGCAGTGCTAAATTGCGTTGCGCCAACGGCTCTCCGCTCGCAGCGCGCTCTTCCGCCGCTTGGAACAAGCACGACACCTCACTTGCATCGAGCACCTTGGGCAGCGGCCGCTGCAACACCGGCCGAGGCAGCGCAGCCGAGGGGTCGTCCACGCGAATGCCTTCGTCCAACAGGAAACCGAAGAAGCGTCGGAGCGCAGCCGAGCGCCGCGCCACGGTCGCTGGCGCAAGGTCGCGCCACTGTTCGCCCAGGCTGGACACCGCATCGCTGGTCGCGTCCCCGAGCGGCCCGCGGAGCGCCTCCGCCGCCCGCTCGAGGTCCGCGCGATACGCCGCCAGCGTGTTTCGAGACGCGCCCGCCTCCGCCGCCATCATATCGAGGAAGCGGTCGACGAGCGCTCGGTCCTCGAAGGTCACGTACCAGCGAGCGCCTCTGCGGCGATCATGCGCGCAGTGAAATCCTGTCCGGTGCGCTTTAGGGCCGCGATCGCATGATAAAGGTGGGCAGGCGGAATGTCGGCCATTGCCGGAGCCTGCAGCCCCGTTCCGGTCATGACGAGCACGGTGCCGCTCTGCCCGAGGCTCGCGGCCTGGTCGATTAGCCGAGTCCAGGACGACCGGTGGCCAAGACGAAGCCCGTAACGGCCGCTCAGACGGCCAGCGGATTCCGCGTCAAGGCGGCCGAGCCCGGCAAGGCCCGCGACGAGCAGCGCGCTGCGCTTGCGGCCTTCGCTGGAATCGCGGCTGATGAATGCGGTGAGCCGGCTCCCGCTGAGATCGACCGGACTCCCGTCAGGTGCGCCCACGGCAAGCATCGCCCATGCAACGTCGGACTGCTCATCGTCCATCTGCCCAACGGCACCGCCCCACCGGCCGGCCGCGCGGTCGAAACCCGCCGCCATCATCGATGCGATCAGGTTGGGCGCATCACCCTGAAGCTCCGCGTCCGGTTGCACCAGCGTCGCCGCGCGCCCCAGCAGCGCGCGCGCGGCCTCGCGCTGCAGCGGCTCTTCCGCCGCGCCCCAGATCCGGCGCATTGCCGCGAGCCTGGCCTCAAGACTGTCGCCGACGAACGCGGTCCGCACCTGCCAGGCCTCCGTTTCCGGAAGCTCGTCGGGCCCCGTCCCGTCGTACACGAGTGCATGGAGGTCCATGAGCGACTGCGACGAGAACACGCCCAGTCCCGTCGCGATCTCGGCCGATTCCAGCCGGTCCGCGGGGGCAAGCAGCGGCGCGGCCGCCTGCCAGGCGCGAAGCTGCGGCGAAGCAGCCTCGATCAGCCGCTCGGGAAAGATCATGCCAGTGGCAGTCGCAAGCCCGAAGCGCCAGGCATCGAGCCGATCCACAGGTTCCCACTCGATCGTCACGGCCCGTCCCGTGTTCGAGCCCGCGCCGACGACCTTCTGCGCGAGCTCCAGGTCGATGCCGCAGATCCGCCCGCGCCGCCGCGCGGCATCGATCTTCGCCGCAGCGGACTCGGGCTCGCCGGCAAGCGCGTCGAACATCGCATCGACGATCTGAACCATATTCGGCTCGACCCGCTCGATCCCCTCCTGCAGCGGACACAGCGCGGCTGGATCGGCATTGGCCAGAGCGCTCTGTACGGCTACCTGGAACATTCGGGGACTGAAGCGATCCACGTCCACTCCAGCGATCAGCATCCTTGCTGCGTCAGCCTCTCCCATGCGCAGCAGGAGCGAGGCGCGCTCGGCCGTCCAATTCACCGGGTCGACGTTCCGGGGCGCAGGAACCCGCGCGAGCAGCGCGTTGCGCAGCGCCATGTGCGCCCATCGCGAGGCGATCGGCGCGTCCATCCGCCGCATCAGCGTCGCGAGGAACGCACCGCTGGCGCCGCGCCACGGATATGCCCCGAGCCCGAGGTGCGCAGGATCTAGGCGACCCGCGAGCCTCGGGTCGCGTCGGGCATGCTCGGGATATTCGATCGGGGGCGGCGGCGGCTCGAGGAGAGCGTCGGTGAGCTCGACAAGCCCGGTTTCGCCCTCTCCTACCTGGTCGGCGGGTTTGCGGGCGGGACGAGGCTGCCTCGGGCGTGGGGCTGGCTCGGCTGCGTCGGGCTGGACAGGCGCGGGAGTCGGAGTTGCGACATTGCCCGGCTGCGTAGGCGCGGCGACCTGCGCGACCGCCGGAAGCCCCACGAGGAGCGCGACGGCGGACGCGGTGGCCAGGAGAGGGCTATTGCGCATCGGCGGGGGCGTTCACGTCAACCTCAATGGTGCGTGTGGGCACCTCGGAGGCACGGCTGCCGAAGAACCAGAGCAGCCCTGCGATCAAGAGAACCAGCAAAATGAGGAAGATGACTGCTCGGGGCATCGGCACTCGGTGGTTTGCGTCGGGACGGCAGGCTTTTGCCGCCGCGCCGTCGCGCTGTATAGCCCCGCTCGTGCAAAAGCTTCGGGATCGCCTTGACCGACCGATCGTGCTCGTTGGCCTGATGGGCGCGGGCAAGTCGACGGTCGGCCGGCGCCTCGCCAAGCGGCTTGGCCTGGCTTTCCTCGACACGGACGCAGCGATCCAGGACGCCGCCGGCTATACACCCGCCGAGGTGTTCGAGCGGTTCGGCGAGGAGGCCTTCCGCGACGGTGAGCGGCGGCTGGTTGCCCGGCTGGTCGACGAAGAGGTCCGAGTGATCGCCACTGGCGGCGAAGTGTTCGTGGACCCACGCACGCGCAAGCTGCTCAACGAGCGCGCGATCACGGTCTGGCTGGACGCTCCCGTCGATTTGTTGACCAACCGTACCGGCCGGCTCGAGACCCGCCCGCTGCTTCGCAACGTCAACCGGAAGGAAACGCTCGAGCGGCTCGCGGGCGAGCGGTGCCATCTCTATGCAGAGGCGCAGGTGCACGTGAAAAGCGGCGACGGAGCGCACAGCGACGTCGTCGATTCGATTATCGCAGCGCTGGACGCGCACCTCTCGCACGACAAGGCGGTTCAGCCTGCCATCTCGGCTGAAGGCCGCCCCTCGGCCGTGCGGACAGGCTCCTGTACCTCGTCCGGCAGCGACCGGTCGGCGCCGAAGATCCGCTCCTAACCGCCTCCAGAGATCGCCGCTGGCAGACTCGAGATCGAGGCGCTCGCCATTTAGAGCCCGGTCCGGCGGAACAGGCTCACGAACAGCAGGACCGCGCCGAGCACCACGGCCCCACCGAGCAGCAGGTGGCCAGTGGCGGCGGCCTCGCTGCCGCTCATTTGCGCGACGACTCCATCGCCGAGAGGAGAGCACGGAACGGCAGGAGGATCGCGTCATGCCGCCCGCGCCGCGACCGCGCCGACTCGAGCGCTTCGAAGCCGGGCCAGAGGTCGGTGACCTGCTCGCCTCCGAGCCAGGCGTTCAGCTGCACCAAGGCTGCCGCGACCTCGTCATGGCCGCGCCCGCTCGCCGCGGCCCCCATCAGCGCGGCCGAGGCTTGCCCAAACGCGCAAGCGTGGACCTCCTGGCTCAGCGCCACGATCCGGCCTTGCTGGTCAAGCTGCAGCTCCAGCCGAATCCGGCTCCCGCAGGTCGGCGAGCGCTCCTCTGCGACCCAGTCCACCCGCTCCAGCCGCTGCGGCTCGGGCAGCGAACTCGCCAGCCGCAGGATCTCTGTCGTGTAGAGCGGAGCGGTCATGCCCGGCGCCATGTGGTGCCGGAAGCAGTGTCCTCCAAAACAATTCCGTAGGCCTTGAGCTCGTCTCGAATCCGATCGGCCGCCGCAAAGTCGCGGTTCCTCTTGGCATCGGCGCGCTCGGCGATGCGCCGTTCGACCTCGCCTTCGTCGCCGCCGCCGCGGAACCAGGAGTCGCCGCTTTGCGTCAGCAGCCCAAGCAGCTGTGCTGTGCCTTTGAGCGCTGGTCCCTCGAGTGCCGACAGGCGCGCCAGCGCCAGCGGCGTGTTCAAGTCGTCGGAGAGCGCCTCGACCACCCCCGAATCGATTGCGCCCGCCTCAGCCTCGCCGGCAGCTCGGTACAGACGGTCGAGCGTTGCCTTCGACTGCGCCACCAGCTTGTCCGACCATTCTAGTGGCTGCCGGTACTGTGCGGACAGCAGCGCCAGGCGCAGCACCTCGCCCTTGTGGCCGCGCTCCAGCAGCTCGTTGACGCGCACGACGTTACCAACGCTCTTCGACATCTTCTCGGACGCCATCGACAGCATGCCATTGTGCAGCCAGTATCGCGCGAGCGGGGCGCCCCCATGGCTGCAGCTGGACTGCGCAACCTCATTCTCGTGGTGCGGGAATTCGAGGTCGAGGCCGCCGCCGTGGATGTCGATCGTCTCGCCCAGGTGCGCCTCGATCATGGCCGAGCACTCGATGTGCCAACCTGGACGCCCCCTGCCCCACGGGCTGTCCCAGCCCGGCTGCTCTTCGGTGCTCGGCTTCCACAGCACGAAGTCGGCGGGGAACGTTTGTACGGCGCGACCTCGACACGGGCGCCGGCGATCATCTCGTCCATCGGCCGGCGCGACAGCCGTCCGTATTCGGGCCAGCTCGGCGTCGAACAGAACGTGCGCCTGGGCTTCATACGCGTGACCGGCAGCAATCAGCCGCTCGATCATGTCGATCATCTGCGGGATCGTCTGGGTGGCGAGGGCACCACGTCGGGGCGGGGCACTCCGAGCGCCGCCGTCCTCGAAGTAGAAGCGGCTGTATCGCTCCGTGATTGTGTCGATCGGCACATTCTCGGCCGCGGCGGCGGCCATGATCTTGTCTTCGATATCGGTGACATTGGCCGCGTAGACGACGCTGTTGCGCCCGTACACATGCCTAAGCAGCCGCGCGAGCGTGTCGAACGCCACCGCCGGCCGCGCATTGCCGATGTGGGCGCGATTGTACACCGTAGGCCCGCATACGTAGATGGTGATGCGCTCCGGATCGCCGGGCACGAACTCCCGCTTCTCTCGGCTCATCGTATCGTGGAAGCGGATCACTGGCCTTGCTCCTGTCCTGGCCGCTTGCGACGGCTTCCTCCTGCCGCTGCGGCTCCTTGCGCCGGGTCTCGACCCAGTCGACTACAGCCCGGCCGCTGGCGTTGAGCAGCGGGTAGGTGCGCGAATTACGCATCCACTCGGGCCGGTCGGCCTCAGGCCCATAAACGAGGTCGGTCGCAAGGTTGGCCAGCAGGAAGAAGAGGGTCGCCGCCAGCAGCCCTTCAGCATCCCGAAGCCTCCGCCGAGCACGCGGTCGACGGGGCCGAGCACCGACTTGCGCGTGCGCTTGCCGATCGAGCGGGCGAGCAGCTTCATGAACAGGAAGCTCGGCAGGAACAGGAGCACGAAGGCGAGTACGGCGGCGCCGGTCGCGCTGCCCACCGCCTCCCCGAGGCTCGCTGAGATGGGCTCGTGGAACAGGCGAAGCATGACGATCGCGGCGACCCAGGCGAGCAGCGACAGCACTTCATGCACCAGCCCGCGGACGAAGCCGATCATCGCTCCGCCGCCGAGCAGCAGGATCACGAAAATGTCGAGCGCGCTCATCGGCGCTCGGCTAGCGGCCTCTACAGCGGTTCGCCAGTCCTATCGCCCGAGGATCTGGTCGACGAGCGTTCGGACGTTGGTGAAGTGTGAGAGGCCAATTCCCTCCACGCCTTTGACCCCGGCCGGCACCCAGGCGCGCTCGAAGCCGAGCTTAGCCGACTCCTTGAGCCGCAACCCGCCGTGCGCGACCTGGCGAACCTCACCCGACAAAGCGATCTCGCCGAACGTCACGCATTCGCTCGGCACCGGCCGCTCCGAGAGCGCGGAAATCAGCGCCGCCGCTACCGCCAGATCCGCAGCCGGATCCGTCAACCGATAGCCGCCGGCGACGTTCAAATAGACCTCGGCCGATGCGAAGCTCATGCCGCACCGCGCCTCGAGCACGGCAAGGATCATCGCCAGCCGCCCCGAATCCCAGCCGACAGCGGCGCGCCGCGGGGTCGCACCCGTCGCGAGGCGCACGGTCAGCGCCTGGATCTCGACCAGCACCGGCCGGCTGCCCTCGAGGGCCGGAAAGATGCTGGTGCCGCTGACCGGCTCGCCGCGCTGGGTCAGGAACAGGACCGACGGGTTCGGCACTTGCGTCAGGCCTTCCCGCTCCATCGCGAATACGCCGATTTCGTCCGTGCCGCCGAAGCGGTTCTTCATCGCGCGGAGGATCCGGTACTGGTGGCTGCGTTCGCCCTCGAAGCTCAGGACGGTGTCGACCATATGCTCGAGCACGCGCGGGCCGGCGATCGTCCCGTCCTTGGTCACATGGCCCACGAGCACCAGCGCGGTGCCGCGCTCCTTGGCGAAGCGCACCAGCTCCTGGGCCGAAGCGCGCACCTGGCTGACCGTGCCTGGTGCGCCTTCGATCAGGTCGGAGTGCATGGTCTGGATAGAATCGATCACGAGCAGCGCCGGCGGTTCGCCCTCGCCGAGAGTCGTCAGGATATCGCGCACCGACGTCGCGGCGGCGAGCTGCACGGATGCTCCACCCAGGCCGAGGCGAACGGCGCGCAGCCGCACCTGCTCGGCCGATTCCTCGGCGGAGACATAGACGACCTGCCGCCCCTCGCGCGCGAGCTCCGCCCCGACCTGGAGGAGCAGGGTCGACTTGCCGATGCCCGGATCGCCGCCGACCAGCATCGCCGAGCCGGGCACGATCCCGCCGCCGATCGCCCGGTCGAACTCGGCGATCCCGCTCGCGATTCGCTCGGGAAGCGCGGCTGGAGCGTCGAGCCCGACCAGCGGAATCACTCGGCCGCCGCCTTGCAGGTCATGCCTCGCGGCGAAGATGCTGGACACAGCGGCGGTTTCCTGGACGAGCGTGTTCCACTCGCTGCAGTCGGGGCACTGGCCCTGCCAGCGGGCGGTCACCGACCCGCAGGATTGGCACAGGTAGCGGGTCTTGGGTTTCGCCATTTGCCGACAGGGTTAGCGAATCAAATCCACCTATCCTAGGGGACTTGGGTCATCGGGCCAGGCACAGGAGGACGCAATGCCCTACGCGAGCGCGAAGGACGGGACGCGGCTCTATTACAAGGACTGGGGACGCGGGCGGCCGGTGGTGCTGATGCACGGATGGCCGCTGTCGGGCGACACGTTCGACGAGACCGCGCTGGCGCTTGCCGAACGAGGGTACCGTGCGATCGTCCCCGACCGCCGCGGGTTCGGCCGGTCCGACCAGCCGTGGGACGGCTATGATTACGACACGTTCGCCGACGATCTCGCCGCGGTGCTCGAGGAGGCGGACGTCGGCGGGCCGCTCGCGCTGGCCGGCTTCTCGATGGGCGGCGGCGAGGTCGCGCGGTTCCTTTCGAGGCACCGCGGAACGCAAGTCAGCCACGCAGTGCTGATTGGCTCGGTGGTGCCGTTCCTCCTGAAAACCGACAACAACCCGAACGGCGCCCCGAAGGAGGTGTTCGACGGCATGCTCGAGGCGATCCGCGCCGACCGGGCCGAGTTCTTCCGCAACTTCCTGCGTGATTTCTTCGGCGTCGGCTGGGCTGCCCCGGTCAGCGAGGCTGCGGTGGACAATGCGTGGCGGCAGGCGATGATGGGCGGGCTAAAGCCGATCCTCGCCTGCGTGCGCGCATTTAGCGAGACCGACTTCCGGCCCGACCTCACGGCCTTCAGGATGCCCACGCTCATTATCCACGGGACGGTCGACCGTACCGTGCCGGTCGAACTCACCGCGCGCACTGCGGCCAAGAGCATCCCCGGCGCGCGGCTGATCGAATATGAGGACGGCGCGCACGGCCTGTTCGAAAGCCACTCCGAACGGCTGACCAGTGACCTCCTCGAGTTCCTCGGCCGCGGCGAGTGATCCCAGAGCCCCTGAAAATCCCCGCGTTCCGGGCGCTGTGGCTCGCCCGACTGGCGACAACCATCGCGCAGATGGCAATGGTAATCGTCATCGGCTGGCAGGTCTATGACATCGCCCGACAGACGATGGACGTGCGCGACGCCGCGTTCCAGCTCGGGCTGATCGGGCTGGTGCAGTTCGTGCCGCTCGTCCTGCTGACGCCGGTCAGCGGATGGACGGCGGATCGGCTCGACCGACGGCATGTCGGGCGGGCGGTTCTGATCCTGGAGATGGCCTGCGCGCTGATCCTGTTCTGGGCAACCTGGAGCGGGTCCATCAGCCTGCCGACCCTGTTCGCGGTCGCGGCATTGCTGGGTGTCGCCCGCGCCTTCGCCGGCCCGGCGTTCAGCGCGCTTGCTCCCAACCTCGTACCGCGGGAGCTTCTGCCGCGGGCAATCGCACTGAGCTCAACGGCCTGGCAGGCGGGTGCAATAGCGGGGCCCGCGATCGGCGGCATCCTCTACGACGTGACGCCGCACCTCCCCTACGCATTCAGTGCGGCGCTGTTCGCCTTCGCGACCGTCCGCCTGTTCACCATCGGGCCCGTGCGCCGCACCGCCCTTCAGCCTGGAAGCCCGCTGAGGCAGATGGCGGACGGGCTTTCTTATGTGCGGCGAAGCCGGCTGGTGCTCGGCGCAATCACTCTCGACTTGTTTGCGGTGCTGCTCGGCGGAGTGACGGCCATGCTGCCGATCTTCGCGCGGGACATATTGCACGTGGGCGCCGACGGGCTCGGCCCGCTCCGCGCCGCTCCGGCGGTCGGAGCGACGCTGACGGCCATTTTCTTTTCGGTTCAGCCGCTTCGATCCAATGTCGGAGTGAAGATGCTTTCCGCCGTCGTGGTGTTCGGCGCGGCGACGGCCGTGTTCGGGCTTTCGCGCTCCTACACCTTGTCGCTTGCAATGCTGACGGTGCTTGGCGCGGCCGACATGTTCTCGGTCTACATCCGCCAGTCGCTGATCCAGCTTCACACCCCCGACGATATGCGCGGCCGCGTGGGCGCTGTCTCGACGCTCGCGATATCAGCCTCGAACGAGCTTGGTGAAGCCCGCAGCGGCTTCACAGCGGCGTTTGTCGGTCCGATCACCGCCACGGTCGCGGGCGGCCTCGCGGCAATCGGCATCACCCTGCTCTGGGCTCAACTCTTCCCGGAGCTCAGGCGCGCGAGGAGCTTCGACCTGCCGGAGCCGGCGCCGGAAAAGCCTCCGGCCGTTGCGAGCGGCGTCTGAAGGTCTACAAGCTTGCCGCTTCAGTCCCCATAAAGTGACGCAAAGCGTCCACGGGCTTTCCCCACCACCAGCAGACGCGCAGGAGCTCATCCCGACATGAAGGCCATCAGCGTTCTCGAGACCATCGGCAATACGCCTCACATCCGTATCAACAGACTGTTCGGCGACCGCGCCGACGTCTGGGTAAAGTCCGAACGCGCCAACCCCGGGGCGTCGATCAAGGACCGGATCGCCCTCGCCATGGTCGAGGACGCCGAAAGGTCGGGAAGGCTCAAGCCCGGCGGGACGATCGTCGAGCCCACTTCGGGCAACACCGGAATCGGCCTCGCAATGGTCGCGGCAGTCAAGGGCTACCGCCTCGTGCTGGTCATGCCCGAAAGCATGAGCATCGAGCGCCGGCGGCTGATGCTCGCCTATGGCGCGAGCTTCAACCTCACGCCCCGGGAGAAGGGGATGAAGGGAGCGATCGAGCGGGCCAATCAGATCCTGCAGGAGATCCCGGATTCCTGGATGCCGCAGCAGTTCGAAAATCCCGCCAACCTCGAGGTGCACCGCCGAACGACGGTCCCCGAAATCCTCGAGGATTTCCGCGACCGGCCACTGGATGCGATTATCAGCGGGGTTGGCACAGGCGGACACATCACCGCCTGCGCCGAATTGCTGAAGAAGGAATGGCCGAACCTGCGGGTGTTCGCAGTCGAACCGACTTTGTCGCCGGTGCTTTCCGGCGGCCAGCCGGGCCCTCACCCGATCCAGGGGATCGGCGCCGGCTTCGTTCCCGCCATCATGGACACAAGCCTCATCGACGGCGTCATCCAGGTGGACCCGAACGATGCAAAGGAGATGGCCCGCAGGTCCGCACGCGAAGAGGGGCTGCTTGTCGGGATCTCGTCGGGTGCAACACTGGCTGCAATTGCGCAGAAACTGCCCGAACTCGGCGAAAACCCGCGGGTCCTCGGGTTCAACTACGACACTGGCGAGCGATACCTTTCCGTCCCGGACTTTTTGCCGGGGGAGGAATAGGTAATGCCGCGGTAACCCTGATCCTTAGCCGTGGTGTTAACTCGCTCCCGGTAAAAACCTGGGCCGGGCGCAAGAGCCCGTGGGTCAGGGATACAATGCGTAGAGCGCGCTTCGCACGAGCCGTAGAAAAAGCAGCTGCTCCGCCAGAACGCGCGTCGGTCGGCGAGGCCTTGTGGTTCGACGTCAAGGCGCCTGAGTCGACCGATGAGGATTCGCTTCTGTCGTGGCGAATCGCCTCGATGGACCAGTCGGCACTGCTGCTTGCGTTTACGCATCTGATTGCCGGGGGAGCCTTCCTGTGGCTTCACTCGGGAGGCGGTTCCTCGCAGCTGATGATGATCGCCCTGCCACTGGCGCTGGTGCTGCTGCTCGATGTGGCGGCCGCGCTGGCCCTGCACTTCCGTGACAGGCTGGGGCTCAAGCCGCACAGCGTCGTGCGCGGCCTGTGCGCCTATCTTGCGACCGTCGGCGCACTATGGATCTTCGTCGCCGCCGCCGGCGCAGTGAAAACCCCCGCCGACCATCAAGCCATCTCGCTGCTGCTGATCGGCGCCGGGGCAATGATGGCGACGATCCTCAGCATCAACTCTCCCGCGCTCGCGCTCGTGAACACGGCGTCCGCTTTGTTCGGCTCGCTCCTCCTGACTCGCTCGCCGAGCGTGGTCACAGCGACCGCGCTGCTGTCCCCGTTGATCATCGGCTACACTCTGATCGGAGCCCGCACGATGATCGCCGCCGGGCGAAAGCGGCTGAACCTCGACGCCGAGGCGCGCAAGGCGCTGAACTTCGTCGACGAGTTCGAAAACACAGGGCGCGGCTGGTTCTGGGAAACCAATGCGGAGGGCACTTTGTCCTACGTCTCGCAGCAGCTTGCCGATGATTTCCGCTGCGACGCTCATGAGCTGCTCGGGCGTCAGTTCACCGACCTGTTGTCCGTCGACACCACTGCGGACACGGTTGCGCAAAGCAAGACGCTCGGGTTCCATCTCTCGGCGCGCTTTCCCTTCTCGGACGTGGTGGTCCGGGCGGCGAGCGACGAGGACATTCACTGGTCGCTGTCCGGCAACCCGATCTTTGACGAGCGGGGGCGGTTCCTCGGCTTTCGTGGCATCGGCACCGACCTGACCGAGCAGCGCCGCTCGGAGCAGGAGATCACCCGCCTCGCGCGATTCGATTCGCTCACAGGCCTCCCAAACCGGGCCATGATGCGCCAGATGCTCGACGAGGCCCTGCGGAACGCCGCGCGCCGGCAGAAGGGCTGCGCGCTGTTCCTGATCGACCTCGACCGGTTCAAGAACGTCAACGACACGCTTGGCCACCCGGTAGGCGATGCACTGCTTCGGCAGGTGGCCGATCGGCTGAAGTCAGTGCTGGGGGAGCATGGCGAGGTCGGTCGGCTCGGCGGCGACGAGTTCAAGGCTGTGCTTCCGGGCACCGTCGACATCGGCTTGCTCGAGTCGCTCGCGCGTACCCTGATCGAGCAGGTGTCGCGGCCGTACAATATTGAGGGCCATCGGGTGGTCATCGGCGCCTCGCTCGGAGTGGCGATTGGCGACCCTGGCCGCTGCACGGCCGACAGCCTGATCCGCGACGCGGACCTTGCGCTGTAAGCCGCCAAGGCTGCGGGACGCGGCAAGCACTGCTTATTCGAACCGTTGATGCACAGCGAGGCCTCGGACCGCCAGGTGCTCGAGAACGACCTCAGGCAGGCTATCGACAAGGGTGAGCTGTGGGTCGCCTACCAGCCGATCGTCCGCGCCGCCGGCGAGGAGGTCTGCGGCTTCGAGGCGTTGGTCCGCTGGAGCCACCCTGCGCGCGGGCCGATTTCGCCCGACAAGTTCATCCCGCTCGCGGAGGAATGCGGGCTGATAGCGCGGATCAGCACCTGGGTGCTCGACACCGCGCTCGAGGAGGCGGCCCGCTGGCCCGAACAGGTGCGGATCGCCGTGAACCTCTCGCCCATCCAGTTCAACGATCCGGGCATCGTCGAGACGGTCGCCAACGCGCTCGCCAAGAGCGGAGTACGCGCGGCGCGGCTCGAGCTCGAAATCACCGAGGGCGTGTTCCTGGCCGAGGGCGAAACGACAGATGAGACATTTGCGAACCTCAAGAAGCTCGGCGTCCGGCTGGCGCTTGACGACTTCGGCACGGGCTACAGCTCGCTCGGCTATTTGAAGAAGGCCCCGTTCGACAAGATCAAGATCGACCAGAGCTTCGTTCGCGGCGCGGCCTCCAGCACCAGCCGCAACAGCGCGATCATTCGAGCCATCGTGACACTCGCGGAGAGTCTCAAGATGGACACCTGCGCCGAAGGCGTCGAGACGCACGACGACCTCGACCTCATCCGCGAGCTCGGGTGTAGCCAGGTGCAAGGCTATATCTTCGGCCGTCCGGTGCGCGGCGAGGAAGCGCGGGAGCAGGCGGGCCGCTCGACTGCAGTGCCAGACGGCTACCAATCATCGCGCGAGCCTCGCCACCGGCTGATGCGGCGAGCGATCGCCTCCATCGGCGGCCAGACCCGCGAAGTGCGCATGCGCAACATTTCCGCGATGGGAGCGCTGGTCGAATGCGCTGACCCGGTAGCTCCGGGGACTCAGATCACGATGGACATCGTCGGTGCGGGCCCGGCCACCGGAACCGTGCGCTGGGCTCAATCAGGCAAGTTCGGCATTCAGTTCACCGATGCATTCGACCTGTCGCGGCTCGCGCCCAAAAAGGAGATCGGCAACAAGGTGCAGATGCTTCGCCCGTGGTATGTCGACCAGAAGCAAGCCAGCTAAAAGCACCTGCTCAAGGATGAACCGTGCCTCGCGCACCGGTGCGGAATAGATCGGCCTCGCTTGAGCAGCCCCCTGGTTGCCGGAGCTTAGGCGCTTATCCGCCGCGCCTTCAATCCCCGTTCAGGCAGGGGGCGACAAAGGGGGTCGCGGTCCCTATATTCAGGATCCTGGCACGCAAGGCGGGGATGCATGCTCACCACCAATCCGTTCGAACCCCTGTTTGACGGGGACAAGCTACGCGAGGAGTGCGGGGTTTTCGGCATCTGGGGTGCCGAAAACGCCGTCGGCTTCGTCGCGCTGGGCCTGCATGCGCTCCAGCACCGTGGCCAGGAGGCCGCCGGCATGACCAGCCATGACGGCGCGAATTTCCATTCGCACCGGGCGATGGGCCATGTCGCCGGGAATTTCGACAGCGATGAGGTGATGCGCAGGCTCCCCGGCCGGACGGCGATCGGCCATGTCCGTTATTCGACTACCGGCGAGACTGCCCTTCGCAACGTCCAGCCACTCTATGCCGAGCTCAACGACGGCGGCTTTGCGGTCGCCCACAACGGCAATCTATCGAATGCGATGAAGCTCCGGCGGACGCTCAACCGGCGCGGCTCGATCTTCCAGTCGACCAGCGACACCGAGGTGATCATCCACCTGGTGGCGACCTCGCACTGCACCAACCCGCTCGATCGCCTGACCGATGCGCTCAAGCAGGTCGAAGGCGCCTATTCCCTACTCGTGTTGTGCGAGCAGGGGCTGGTCGCCTGCCGCGATCCGCTCGGAATCCGGCCGCTGGTGATGGGCAAGCTCGGCGAGGCGATCATCTTCGCTTCGGAGACCGTGGCTCTGGACGTCATTGGCGCAAGCTATCTTCGCGATGTCGAGCCGGGCGAGTTGGTGGTCGTGAACGGATCGGGGATTCGCTCCTTCCGCCCATTCGACCAGGCGCAGCCCCGCCCGTGCATCTTCGAGCACGTTTATTTTTCCCGACCCGACTCGATCGTCGACGGGACCTCGGTTTACGAAGTGCGCAAGGCGATCGGCGCCGAGCTTTCGCGGGAAGCTCCGGTCGAAGCCGACCTGGTCGTGCCCGTGCCCGATAGCGGCGTTCCCGCGGCGATCGGCTTCAGCCAGGCGTCGGGCATCCCGTTCGAGCTCGGAATCATCCGCTCGCACTATGTCGGCCGGACCTTCATCCAGCCAAGCCAGGAAGTCCGCGACCTCGGCGTGAAATTGAAGCACAATGCGAATTCGGCGCTGATCCGCGGCAAGCGTGTAGTCCTCATCGACGACTCGATCGTACGCGGCACGACCTCGGTGAAGATCGTGCAGATGATGCGCGACGCAGGCGCCAGGGAAGTGCACATGCGCATCGCGTCGCCCCCGACAAAGTACAGCTGCTTCTATGGCGTGGACACGCCCGAGCGGACAAAGCTGCTTGCCGCCCAGATGAACGTCGAAGGCATGGCCGACTACATCAACGCGGACAGCCTCGCCTTCATCTCGATCGAGGGGCTCTACCGCGCGCTTGGCTCGGAGCGGGATATCCGGCAGCCGCAGCGCTGCGACGCCTGCTTCACCGGCGATTATCCAACGCTGCTGACCGACGCCGAGGAGAAGGTGCCGGGTGCGCCGCTGTCTTTGGTCGCCAGCCGCTAACCGCTAGACGCGGCCCTCAATGACTGATTCGAAGCCTCTCGACGGCAAGCTCGCGCTCCTGACCGGTGCGAGCCGCGGCATCGGTGCCGCCACCGCCGAAACCCTGGCTCGAGCGGGCGCGCACGTGGTTCTCGTCGCCCGCACGGCCACGGCGCTCGAGGAGGTCGAGGAGCGGATCCACGACGCAGGCGGAACGGCGACAATCGCGCCGCTGGATCTCACCGAAGGCGAGTCGATCCCCAGGCTGGCGGCGGCAGTCGCGGAGCGCTGGCAGAAACTCGACATCCTGGTGCTCAACGCCGCGATGCTCGGCTCGCTCACTCCCGTCGAGCACATCGACCCAAGGGAGTATGCGCGCGTCCTGACGCTCAACGTCGGCTCAAACCACGCATTGATCGCAGCCTTCGACCCACTGCTGCGCAAGGCCGACCGGGCGGACGTCATCGCCGTAACCTCGAGTGTTGGCCACGAGCCGCGCGCCTTCTGGGGCGCCTACGGCTCGTCCAAGGCAGCACTGGAGAATCTGCTCGGCGCCTATGCCGACGAGACCGAGCATACCGGCAGGATCCGCGTGCACATCGTCGACCCAGGCGCAACGAGGACGCGGATGCGTGCACTCGCCTTTCCCGGCGAGGAGCCGGAGAGCGTCAAGCCGCCCGACGTGGTGGCCGAGTTCATCGTGCAGAGGGTGACTGCCGATGTGCCCTCGGGCGAACGAGTGCGCGTGGAGAGCTGATCGGCTAGCCTAACGAGGCGTGGATGTCGTGCCACTCGGACAGGTCGTGCCCGAGCCGGCCGATGCGCCCGCAGGTCTCGAGCGCCGCGTCGAGCCCTTGCCATTCGCCGGGCGTGTCTTCCCCGAATGGGCCTGACGAGCCCGGCGAGAAGCGCCACGACGCATCCAGCCCGCGCCTGGTTGCCACTATCTCGGCAGCCGAGAACAGCCTTCGGGCGGGCGCCGGCAGATGCGCTTTGAGGGACAGGAGCAACAGGCTCGGCTGGCGAAGCGTGCGCTGCGAAATCATCTTGAACTTCGCATAGCCGAGTTTCGCAAGTCGGCGGAGCTGGCGGTCGCCCTCGCCAAGCTCGATCGACAGGAAGCGCGGCGCCGTCCGATGGGTGAGATCCTCGAGGCACAGGTCGTCGTTCCCTTCGATGTCGATCTTGCAATAGGTGGCGCGGCCGAATCTTTCGATGATCGAGCCAAAGCGGCAGGTTTCCACCGTCACGCAGTGGTGCCGCGCACCGGCACGGCTGGCGATGCGCCGATCGAAGCTGCTCCCTTGGGGTGATAGTCGCAAATCCAGAAGGGCGCCTCGCCGGCACTCTTGGCAACACCCAGCGGCAGCAGGACATAACGGCCCTGTGCAATCTCCGCTTCGAAGCGGTGGCGCAGCAGCGGGACCGCCAGGGGATTGGCTTCCACGCCGACCACCTTGAAGCCCTTGTGCAGGTAGGTAATAGGCGCTGTCATCGCCGTTATCGACGCCGACGTCGTAGATGAGCCTGGCCCAGGTCAGACCGCTACGCCTTCACCATCGTCACCTGCGCGACATCGATCGCTCCGCCGCGAAACCCCCCTTCGCAGTACATCAGATAGTAGCGCCACAGCCGGTGGAACTCGTCCGAAAACCCCGGGAGCTTGCCGACGGCCACCGCCCGATCGTAGCGCTCGCGCCAGCGCTTCAAGGTCCCGGCATAGTCGACGCCGAAGCCCTCGCGATCCAGCCATGCCAGACCCCGCTCCTTCGCAAGCTGCTCGAACGTCGGCTGGTCGAGCAATTGCCCGCCCGGGAAAATGTAGGTCTGGATGAAGTCGGCGTTGCGCGCGTAGCGGCCGAACAGCCGGTGATCGATGCTGATGAACTGCAGCGCCGCGCGGCCATCCGGCTTCAGGTTGCGGGCGATGCAGTCGAGATAGGCTCCCCACCAGCGCTGGCCCACCGCCTCCACCATCTCGACCGAGGCAAGGGCGTCGAACTGCTCGTCGATCTCCCGATAGTCCTGGAGGCGGATCTCGACCCGGTCGGACAGGCCCGCCTGCACGATTTGCTCCTCAGCCCAGTCCTTCTGCTCTTGGGAGAGCGTAAGGCCGACCACCTGGGCCCCGCGCTTGCCCGCCTCGATCGCCAGCGTGCCCCAGCCCGAACCGATGTCGAGCAGCCGCGATCCGGCGCGGAGCTCGAGCCGGTCGAGGAGCATTCCGATCTTGCGCAGCTGCGCGGCCTCGAGCGGCTCATCCGGCGAGCCGAAGCGCGCCGAGCTGTAGGTCATCGTGCTGTCGAGCCAGGCCGAGTAGAAGTCGTTCCCGAGGTCGTAGTGCGCGGCAATGTTCCGCCGCGCCCGACGCGGCGCATTGTCGCGCAAGCGGTGGCCGAACGCGTTGACCCAGCGCGCCGGGCCCTTCGCCCGGCCGACCTCGCCGAGAGACAATGCGTTGGCGCTGAACAGCTCGAACAAGGGCACCGGATCGGGCGAGCACCATTCGCCGAGCTCCCACGCCTTGTACCAGCCGACCGAACCCGACAGCGCGAGGCGCACGATAGCCATCCAGCTGCTGAGCTCGACGACGGCCGTAGGGCCTGGAGCGTGGAAGCCGAGCCGCCGGCGCGATCCGCCTGGAAGCCGCGCGTCGATCCCGCCGAACTCGAGGCGCCGGTCGATGCGGTCGACCACGCGCGCGAAGGCGGGTGCAACGACGCGCGCAACCATGCCGCCGCCGGTCGAGAAGCCGCGATCGCCATGCACCAGATGCGCGCCTCGCGTGCTCATGTCCGCGGGTTATGGACTGGGCATCGCATTGTCGAGCTTTGCCTCAACACCCTACGCCGCCCGTCGGAAGCACGGTTTCGCGGGCGAGCCTCGAGCGGCGGCCCTCGCCGTAGCGCGCATCGCCGATCGCGATTCGGGCGCTGCACGGGCCGCGATCCACCTCCGCCTGCGGCAGGATCGACCATTTGAGGAACTTGCGGAAGCGAGGGTCGCGGCGAATGGCTTCGCGGACCAGGGACAAGTCCATGTTGGTCGGCTGGCACTCGCTGACCGGTCCTCGCCCGCCGCGGAGCAGATCGAAGCGGCTTCGGCGGTAACAATCGCCCTCCCGCCACACGAGCTCACGGCGCCAGAATGCGAGCGGCGGGGGTGAAGCGAACAGTGCGTCGACCGGGCGCTCCCCGGCCCACTGCCGAACCGCGGCTTTCGCCGTCGCGCTGACCAGCAGGTTGAGCCCGATGTAGCCGAGCAGAATGGCGAGCGCCGCCTGCGGGATGCGCTGCCACTCGCGGCCTCTCGCCTCGCGCCGCTTCGAGACGCCGATCGCAATCGCGAGCAGAAGCCATAGCCACACGTCGATGATGAACAGCCCGCCGGCGTGGAACCAGCGGTCGGAGAATGGCGAAAGCAGCTGGACCGAATAGGTGGTGAGCACGTCCATCAGCGGGTGCGTGATGGCGCCGAGGTAGGACAAGCCAAGCAGCCAGCCGAGCCGCAACGGCAGGCCGCTCCTGAAGCGGGCGCCGCGGCTGATCTGCCACCGGTCGAGCAGCCACAGCAGAGCGGCGAGCACCGGCGGCATGACGAGGATGCCCCCGACCAGGCCATGGGTGAAGCCGCGGTGGATCGCCAGCGGGTCCCACGGCGCATGGCCGAAGAAGACGTCGATGTCGGGCATGTTGGCGCCGAGGATCAGCGCGGCGAGGCCCTTGCCGGTCTTGTTCTTCAGCCCGGCCTGGCCCAGCGCCCAGCCGACCATCGAGTGGGTGAGATTGTCCAATTCTTGCGGGCGGATCAGAGCCTGTGCGGCTCTTTCTCGACCATCCAGGTCTGGCCCTTGCTGACCAGCTTCTGGAGGTCGGCGGTCTTCCGCTAGCGGCGGCGCGGTTCTGCTCGATCACCGACTGCTCGAACGTCGCCGCGGGGTCCTCGTAGATGACGCCGAGCGCGACGGGGAAACCCTGCGGCAGCTCGATCAGCATCGCCGCCACTCCGCGGTTCTTCGGGTCGTGGGTCAGCACCGCGGGATCGTCGCCTTCGACCACCTTGAGCGCCAGGCGCTCGACATCGAGCGCGAGGCCTTCGTGCCGCCGGCGAACAGCATCTTCTCGCCGGCCTTGAGCCACAGCTGCTTTTCGGTCGCCACGTCACGCTCGGTGAACGACGCGAACACGTCGTCGTTGTAGACCACGCAATTCTGGTAGATTTCGACGAAGCTCGCGCCGCGGTGCGCGTGCGCGGCCTTCAGGACGTCCGGCAAAGCCTTGTGGACGTCGATCCCGCGGGCGATGAAGCGCGCGCCCGATCCGAGCGCGAACATGCAAGGAGTCACCGGCCGGTCCACTGAGCCGAACGGAGTGGAAGGGCTGCGCGTGCCGACTCGGCTGGTGGGTGAATATTGGCCCTTGGTGAGGCCGTAGATCTGGTTGTTGAACAACAGGATCTGGCAGTCGAGGTTACGGCGGAGCACGTGCATCGTGTGGTTGCCGCCGATCGACAGTGCATCGCCATCGCCGGTGATGATCCACACGTCGAGCTCGGGAGTGGCGAGCTTGATTCCGGTCGCGACCGCGGGCGCCCGGCCGTGGATCGTGTGGAAGCCGTAGCTCGCCATGTAATAGGGAAAGCGGCTCGAGCAGCCGATGCCGGACACGAACACGGTCTTTTCGCGCGCGACGCCGAGGTCCGGCATCGTGCGCTGGACCGCTTTGAGAACCGCATAGTCGCCGCAGCCAGGGCACCAGCGCACCTCCTGGTCGCTTGCCTAGTCCCTGGCGGTGGTCGGTGCGACGGGCGTGATGTCGTTCATCAGAACATTATCCAGTAGATCAGCACGAGTACGAGGATCAGCATGATGATCATCGGCCAGGGATTGATCGGTCTCATGATTTCAAACGGCCGGTAGGGAGATACCGGAAGTTCACTAAGTTCGCTCCTCAACGCGCGCGCGTGAGTCCTCCCCCAGAGCCGCGTTGATCGCCGCCTCGATTTCGGCGATGCGGAACGGATGGCCGCTGACCTTCGACAGCGGACGCGCATCGACCAGGAACTGGTCGCGCAGAAGCGTCTTCAACTGGCCCATGTTCATCTCGGGCACGAGGATATGCTCGAACGAGCGCAATAGGACAGACAAATTTGCCGGCATCGGCCAGATGTGGCGGATGTGCACGTGGGCGACGTCGAGGCCGCGGCGGAGCGCGCGCCGGACCGCCTGGTGAATCGGGCCGAAGGTCGAGCCCCAGCCGACGACCGCGAGCTTCGCGCCCTCGCGGCCGAGGCAGATGTCCTGGTCCGGGATCGACTCCGCGACCTTGGCGACCTTGCCTGCGCGCGTGTTGGTCATCTCCTGCTGAGCGGAGGGTGAGTAGTCGATGTTGCCCGAGCCCGGCGCCTTTTCGATGCCGCCGATGCGGTGCTCGAGGCCGGGAGTGCCCGGCCTGATCCAGGGGCGCGCAAGATCGGGATTGCGGGCGTAGGGCATCACCCCCTCGCCTTCGCCCGGCGGAGTGTCGAAGAAGTCGACCGGGAACGACTCGTAGGCGCTCATGTCGGGCACTCGCCACGGCTCGGCGGCATTGGCGATATAGCCGTCCGTGAGCAGCATCACCGGGGTCATGTAGCGGGTGGCAATGCGCACCGCCTCGATTGCGCATTCGAACGCGTCGGCGGGCGAGCGCGCGGCGATCACCGGCAGCGGCGAGTCGGCGTTGCGGCCGTAGAGCGCCTGGTAGAGGTCCGACTGCTCGGTCTTGGTCGGAAGGCCGGTCGAAGGCCCGCCGCGCTGCGAATTGACTACGACCAAGGGAAGCTCGGTCATCACCGCAAGGCCGAGCGCTTCGGACTTGAGCGCGATTCCGGGGCCCGACGAGGAGGTGACTCCGATCTGCCCCGCGTAGGACGCGCCGAGCGCCGCGCAGATCGCCGCGATCTCGTCCTCGGCCTGGAAGGTGGTGATCCCATATTCCTTCAGCCGCGCGAGATGGTGAAGCAGCGGGCTTGCCGGAGTGATCGGGTAGGAGCCGAAGAACATGCGCAAACCCGCGAGCTGCGCTCCGGCGACGAGGCCGATCGCAAGCGCTTCGGCGCCGGTGACGGTGCGGTAGAGTCCGGGCTCCGCGGGTGCGGGCGCGATATGATGCCGGCGCAAGGCGGGAGCGCCCAGCTCGACTGTCTCGCCATAGGCGTGGCCGGCATTCAAGGCCGCGATGTTCGCTTCCGCGAGCTCGGGCGTCTTGGCGAATTTCTGCTTGAGCCAGTCGACGATCGGCTGGCGGTCGCGGTCGAACATCCACAGCGCGAGGCCCAGCGTCCACATGTTTTTGCAGCGCAGCGCCTCCTTGTTGCCGAGGCCGAACGGCTTCACCGCATCGAGCGTGAGCTGCGAGATGTTGAAGTGGATCAGCTGCCACCTGGCGAGGCTGCCGTCCTCGAGCGGGTTCGACTCATAGCCGGCCTTGCCGAGGTTGCGCGGCGTGAACTCGCCCTCGTCGGCGATGATCAGGCCGCCCTCCCGAAGCGCGTCGACGTTCACCTTGAGCGCGGCCGGGTTCATCGCGACCAGCACGTCGGGCTGGTCGCCGGCGGTCTCGATCGAGCAGGAGCCGAAGTTGATCTGGAACGCGGACACTCCGAAGGTCGTGCCCTGCGGGGCCCGGATCTCGGCCGGGAAGTCGGGGAAGGTCGCAAGGTCGTTGCCGGCGAGCGCAGTGGACAGAGTGAACTGGCCGCCGGTCAGCTGCATTCCGTCGCCGCTGTCCCCGGCGAAGCGGACGACGACCGCCTCGGCTTGAGGATGGGCGGTCGCTTCCTGCTCGGTGAGAAGATGGGTGGCGGTCGCCATACTCGTCCTGATTCAATCCTTTGCACCTCTTTAGACCCACGGCGCGGCCATTGCGACCCCGGCGCAGCCCGGGGGAAGTAATCCCGAAAGTGAGCGCGAATGGATTGCTTCCCCGCTTCGCTCCTCGCAAGGACAGCGGCATGAACGACGATCATCTCTACCGGCGGGGTGTGGGAGTGATGCTCCTGAATCGCGAGCGCAAGGTGTTCGTTGGCGCTCGGATCGATAATCCCGACGACGCCTGGCAGATGCCGCAGGGCGGGATCGATGAGGGCGAGGAGCCCTGGCCCGCGGCGCTGCGCGAGCTGGAGGAGGAAACCGGGATCAAGCCCGAGCTTGTCGAGCGCGTCGCGCAATGCACCGAAGCGCTTCGCTACGATCTGCCGGAGGAGTGGCGGGCGCGGCTGTGGGGCGGCAAATGGAGGGGCCAGCAGCAGCACTGGTTCCTCGCGCGCTTCCTTGGGTCCGACGCAGACGTGCGGATCGAGGCGGCCGAGCACCCCGAGTTCTGCGCGTGGAAATGGGTCGAGCCGAGCGAGCTTCCCGACCTCATCGTGCCGTTCAAGCGCGACCTTTACGAGCGGCTTCTCAGGGACTTCGCGGAGTATCTGTAGCCGGCGCCAATGTCCCGTTTCTCACTCAATGCGATCATGAGTCCCGTCACCTGTTTGGAACTCTCCTTCGGCGAAATGATTGGGAGCTTGTGGCAACAGGGGCCCCGGCAGTGTGTGTTGCATGCATCATGCCAGGCTGGCCGGAGCACCCGTCGCCGGAAAGGTTAGGGAGTCGCATATGAAGCTCATGCACACAGCGCTGGTTCTAACGAGCTGCCTGGTTATCGCCGCGTGCGATGTGGACCAGACGAAGGAAGGTGAAATGCCCGACGTGGATGTCAACGCCACGGGCGGGGAGGCCCCTGAGTTCGACGTCGATGCGCCATCGGTGAACGTCGGTACAGAGAACAGGACGGTCGAGGTCCCCACCGTGGACGTTGACGCTCCCCAAGACGACAAGCAGGAATAGGCTCGGCTGCTCAGCGCGACGCTGCAAGCCCGTTCGGACAACTGGGTTTAGCAGCCATGGGCCTCTCGAAACCGCTTCCCGGGCGGTAGCGGCGGCGATTGCCGGGACGAAGGCGGCGCGGCAACGTCCGCCGACCTAAGCGCAAGTCCGCTTTTCACCCATTGGCGGAAACAGGTCCTAAGCATCATCCTTCATTCTTGTTTGGGTGCGTGATACTGCACGCGCGCTTCTTGAGAGAAGCGCTTGCAGCGGGGATGGTGCAATGGCGCATCTCCGCTTCCCACCCAAAGCAGACACAAGAAGCGGCACAAGCTGGTGGTGTGGCGTTCCGGAAAGGGCGCGGCTAGGGAACCGGCCCATGGGGGGCCTCACCGCCATCGAACAGGAGATCGTCGGACGCGCCGCGGCCGAGCCGATGCTCGACCAGGTCGAAGCGTGGGCGTCGGTCAACAGCGGGTCGCGCAATCTCGCGGGGCTGCAGCAGATGGCGGGGCTGCTGGCGGATGCGTTCTCCGCCCTTCCCGGCTCGGTCGAGCTGGTCGAACCCGCACCGGTCGAGGCGATCAATGTGTCGGGCGAGAGAATGGAGATCGAGCACGGGCGCAACCTTCATGTCACGGTCCGGCCGAACGCAGCGGCGCAGCTGCTCATTACCGGCCACATGGACACCGTATTCGGGGCCGACCACGCGTTTCAGCAGATGCGCTGGGTCGAGGACGGTGTGCTGAACGGCCCCGGAGTCGCCGACATGAAGGGCGGCATCGCGGTGATGCTCGCGGCGCTGAACGCGGTCGAGGCGGGCGGGCACGCGCAGCAGCTCGGCTATGAAGTGGTGATCAACAGCGACGAGGAAGTGGGGTCCCCCGGCTCGGCGCGACTGCTTGCGGACGCGGCTCGCGGCAAGACGGCGGCGCTGACCTATGAGCCCGCGGCGCTGCCGGACGGCACGCTGGCCGGATCGCGGCCGGGCAGCGGGAATTTCTCGTTCGTCGTGCGCGGGCGCTCGGCACATGCCGGGCGCAATCCGCAGGACGGGCGCAACGCGATCGTCGCAGCGTCCGAGCTCGCGCTCCGGCTGGCGATGTCGCGCACGCCGGGCCTGTCGATCAACCCCGCGCGAATCGATGGGGGGAGCCCGAACAATGTGGTCCCGGATCTTGCCATCCTGCGGGTGAACATGCGGCCGCGCACCGGCGACGACGAGGAGATCGCGCGCCGGCTGNAAAGCACGCAGGTGAGTGGCGTTCGGCCGGTGCGCTCGCTAGGAGAGCCGGCATGGGGGAAATGTCGTCCGCCGAACGCGAGATCGTCGAACGCGCCAAGGCCGAGCCGATGCTCGGCCAGGTCGAGGCCTGGGCTGCCGTCAACAGCGGGTCACGCAACCTGCCCGGACTGCAGCACATGGCGGGGCTGCTGGCTGACGCATTTTCGCGGCTTGCCGGCGAGGTCGAGCTGGTCGAGCCCAGGCCGGTCGAGACGATCGATGCGTCGGGCGCAAAGGTCGAGCTCGAGCATGGCCGCAACCTGCGGCTGACGGTGAGGCCGGAGGCGCGCGTGCAGCTGCTCCTGACCGGCCACATGGACACGGTGTTCGACGCCGATCACGGGTTCCAGCAGATGCGCTGGATCGAAAACGGAGTGCTGAACGGCCCCGGCGTCGCGGACATGAAGGGGGGGATTGCGGTGATGCTCGCCGCGCTCAAGGCGGTCGAGGCGAGCGCGGGCGCGCAGCAGCTCGGCTATCAGGTGATCATCAACAGCGACGAGGAAGTGGGGTCGCCGGGCTCCGCGGCGCTGCTCGCGCAGGCGGCCAGCGGCAAGACGGCTGCGCTGACTTACGAGCCGGCCGCGCTGCCCGACGGCACGCTCGCCGGATCGCGGCCGGGCAGCGGCAATTTCTCGTTCGTGGTGCGCGGGCGGTCGGCGCATGCGGGCCGCAACCCGCAGGATGGGCGCAACGCGATCGTCGCGGCGTCCGAGCTCGCGCTGCGGCTGGCGATGTCGCGCACTCCGGGGCTGTCGATCAATCCCGCGCGCATCGACGGCGGAAGCCCGAACAATGTCGTCCCGGACCTTGCCATCCTGCGCGTCAACATGCGGCCGCGCACCGGCGACGACGAGGAGATTGCGCGGCGCCTGGTGGCCAAGGCGCTCGACGAGACTGCACGAGAGCACCAGGTCTATATCGAGGTGCATGGCGGCTTCGGCCGGCCGCCCAAGCCGATGACCCCCGAGGCGGAAGCGCTGTTCGGCCTGGTTGCCGAAGCGGGCGCGGACCTTGGCCAGGTCATCGGCTGGAAAGCCACCGGCGGGGTGTGCGACGGCAATAATATCGCCGCCTGCGGAGTGCCGGTGGTCGACACGATGGGGGTGCGCGGGGGCAAGATCCACAGCATGGAGGAGTTTCTGATCGTCGAGAGCCTGGGAGAGCGGGCGGCGCTGTCGGCGCTCACCATTTTGCGGCTGGCGGGAGGCGCGCGATGAGCTTTCGAGTGCGGGCTGCGTGCGCGGACGACTTCGCCGCAATCTACGAGATGGCCAAGCTGACCGGCGGCGGGTTCACCAACCTTCCGCCCGACCGGGGCGCCCTGGTCGAGAAGCTCGCGCGCTCGCAGGAGAGCTTCGCGCGCGAAACCGACGAGCAGACAGGCGACCTGTACATGTTCGTGCTCGAGGAGGGCCGCACCCGCAAGATCCGCGGGACCTGCCAGATCTTCGGCCAGGTCGGCGTGATCCAGCCCTTCTATTCCTACCATTTGAGTACGCTCACCCAGAGCAGTCACGAGCTGGGCAAGACCTTCCGCAACCAGCTGCTGACGCTGACCACCGATCTCGAGGGCTCGTCGGAGGTCGGCGGGCTGTTCCTTCACCCGGACTGCCGGGCGGGTGGCTGGGGGGCTCTGCTCGCACGCAGCCGCTATCTGTTCATCAAGCTCCACCGGGCGCGCTTCGGCGAGCGCACTCTGGCGGAATTGCGCGGCGCGATCGACGAATCGGGCAACTCACCATTCTGGGATTCGCTTGCCGGCAAGTTCTTCGGGATGAGCTTCCCGGAAGCCGACGAGTTCAACGCGATCCACGGCACCAAATTCATCGCCGACTTGATGCCGCGCTTCCCGATCTACCTGGCGCTTCTGACCGACGGCGCCAAAGCCATTTGCGGCCAGCCGCACCCGAGCGGGCGCGCGGCCATGCGGATGCTCGAGGAAGAAGGCTTCGTCTACGACCGCTATCTCGACATCTTCGACGGCGGGCCGACCATGACCGCGCCGACCGACCGAATCCGAACGATCCGCGAGTCCGAGGTCGAGACCCTCGCCGAGATCTCCGACGGCGGAAAGCAGAAGATGCTCGTCGCCAAGGGCCGGCTCAAGGAATTCGTCGCCTGCTGCGCGGCGGTGAAGCGGTCTGGGCGAAGGAGCATCTGCATCGACGCGCAGGCCGCCGAAATGCTTGGCGCCAGGCCGGGTGACGAATTGCTGGTGATCAGGCGATAGATGCCGCTTGAGGAGATCAATTTCGACGGGATCATCGGGCCGACCCACAATTATGCCGGCCTGAGCTTCGGCAATGTCGCCTCGATGCGCCACGGCGGGCAGGTGTCGCAGCCGCGGGCGGCCGCGCTGCAGGGCATAGACAAGATGCGCGCGAACCTGGCGCTCGGTCTTGCCCAGGGCGTGTTCGTGCCGCACCCGCGGCCGCACCGCGGCTGGCTCGAAGCGCTGGGGTCGAAGATTGAGAAGGCGGACCCGCCGCTTGCCGCGGCCGCCATGTCGGCTTCAGCGATGTGGGCGGCCAATGCGGCGACGGTGTCCCCTGCCCCCGACACAAGCGACGGGCGGTGCCACCTGACGGTCGCGAACCTGAGGACCATGACGCACCGCAGCCACGAATGGCCGGCGACGCTCACTCAGATTCGGCTGGCGTTCGGCGACGAGCGGCACTTCGCGGTGCATGCGCCGGTGCCGCCGGCGTTCGGCGACGAGGGCGCCGCCAACCACATGCGGCTGACGCCCGGGCATGGCGAACCCGGAATCGAGCTGTTCGTCTATGGCGTGAGCGGCGGCGCATTTCCTGCGCGCCAGCATGTCGAGGCGTCGAAGGCGATCGCTCGGCTGCACCGGCTGGATCCCGAGCGCACGCTGTTCGTGCAGCAGTCGGAGCGGGCGATCGCAGCGGGCGCTTTCCATAACGACGTGGTCGCGGTGGCCAACGAGCGCGTGCTGTTCGCGCATAGCGAAGCGTTCGAGGACCGGGAGGGGGTGATCGCGCGGTGCGAGCGGCTCGTGCCGGGGTTCGAGCTGGTCGAGGTCGCCGCGGACGAGGTCCCGCTCGAGGATGCGATCTCCTCCTATCTGTTCAACGCTCAGCTGGTGAGCCCGCCCGCCGGCGAGATGACTCTGGTCGTGCCCAGCGAAGCGCGCAAGACTGCGTCCGTATGGGCGTGGCTCGAGCGGCATGTCGCGGTCAACGGCCCGATCCGGCGGGTTGAAGTGGTCGACGTCCGCCAGTCGATGGCCAACGGCGGCGGCCCCGCCTGCCTGCGGCTGCGGGTGGTCGCGGATACCTCGACGGTCGATCCGCGCTTTCTGGTCGACGACGACAGGCTCGATGCGATTGCCGACATGGTGCGCAGGCACTGGCCGGTGGAGATCGACCATGCCGACCTGCAGCAGCCGGCACTGATCCGCGACGTGGAGGCGGCTCGCGCTGCGTTGCTCGAAGCGATGGATTTGTCCGAAATGGCGTCGAGTTAACTTACACTTCACCATATTGCTTGAGGAAAAAGCGCGCAATTCAGCCGCTGGCACGCCGCTTGCTTAAGATATCGCATGTCGGCAAAGGCCAGGTTGCGGCGCATCGGCCGCCTGTTTGTGATCAAGACCCGGGCCGAGGCCTGGCTCGTCACCTATGCGATCGCTTTGGGAGCGATCGAGCGCGGCCGCTACTATCTCGAAGTTTATCCGGGGGCGTACGGCTGGGTGCTTGCCGCCGCGTGCACCGGCGTGGTGTTCCTGGCCGGCGCGAAGCTGCTCGATTCGGTGCGCCCCGCGCCCGCGACGGTGCAGATCGGACCGCATTGCGCCCCGGTGAAGCGGCGGTTGCGGCCTATTCGTAGTCTACCCAGAGCGCGCCCGACTCGTTCCGGTTCAGAATCACTGCCTTCACTTCGCACAGATTGACGCCGCTCCACACCACTGTGCCGATGCCCTCGAGGCTGGCCTGGATGTCGAACGCGCAGCCCGGGTCGGCAAACTGGAGCGATGCACGCGCGCCCGGGCTCGGCGCGGTGCCGAGCGGCCGCCAGTCACTGCTGCCGAAGCGGCGGATTGTCAGGCTGTTCATGCCAAGGCCCGTCGCATTGACGATCGAGAAGCCGGCCGGGCCGGCGCTCGCCGGAGCGGCAGACGTCGCCAGCGACAGGGCAAGCAGAGACAGCACGGCCTTGCTCATAGCGCACCGAGTATAACCGAAAACGGCCCCGCCCGCTAAGCGAATCCGCTTTTGCCGGTCAGGCGGCGTTGAGCTCCGCATAGCTCGGCCGCGAGCTCCACCCGACGACCGAGGGTGCAGGCCCGACCTGGTACGCCTCCTGGAGCGGCAAAGCCGTCCCGCAGAACGCGCATTCGGCCGACATCCGGCCGATCAGCCAGTGGGTACGGGCGCAGCCGGGGCAATAATTGACTTCATTCTCGCGATACACAGCGTGATAACCCCGAAGCGCGGGGTCGAACGGGTCGCGGCGGGATTCGATCGCACTAAACATCCGTGGTTCCTTCCAGCCTTCTTGCTGCTCCAACGAGCGGCGAGTCGTTGAGTTTCGTGGATGATCCGAAATGACGCCGCTGCTGTCACCAGGGAGCAACAGGCTGTGTCAGCTTGGCACGGCTGTGGATATTAACGGTGTATTAGCTTCTTCCGAGCATCCTGCCTGCGGAGGCACGTTCCGGGGAGGCACGGTAGGATGGAGTCCAACGATCGTTATTATCGGCGGCGGGCGGTCGAAGAGCGGATGGCCGCACAGCGCGCAATGACAGAGCAGGCGCGGACCTGGCACGCCAAGCTGGCTGCCGACTTCGCCGAGCGCGCGGGAATGAGCTCGCTCGGAGCGAGCGCCTGACCTAGCTCTTTCGAGTCTCGCTACTCTCTATCGCGTCGAGCACCGCTTCGGGGGCAACCTCGCGCTTCGCTTCCTCGATGTCGGAGCGCTGGGCAGAGGTGACGTCGAGCCTCTGGGCGATCGTTGAAACCATCTGCACCAGCTTGGTGATCTCGGCCTCGGCAAGCAGGCTGATCTGGACGTCGAGCTCGGCGCGCCGGTCCGCGGCCGTGGCCATCCGGTTCTGGGTGATGAGGATGAACGTCGAGAGGAAGATCGCCTCGACCGACGCGATCATCGCGAGCACGACGAACGTCGGGTCCCACGGCTCGATGCCGACCCAGCCAAGGTTCGCGACGATCCACAAGCCGTAGATGAACAGGTGCGCATAGACGAAGCGCATGCTTCCCGCGAAGCGCGCGATGGCGCTCGCCAGCCGCTCGTCGAGCGGTGCGTTCGCCTCCTCTTCCTGCCGGCGCCGCTTGAGGACGTCGATGTTGCGGCGAAGCGCGCTGTTGAGCGACTCCGGTCCGGGAGGGGGGATGGTTGGGCCTGAAGCCATGGCGGGGCGGCTAACGCCCTCCAACACAGGCCTGTTCCAGCAGCAACATCGCTGCTGCTCCTGCGTTCATTACGGCAGTCGAACGGTTCCCGGAGGAAAGCATGTTCCGCAGATATGCCTACGGGTGGATTACCCTCACCTTCTTTCTCGTCTCGCTGCTGCTCCACTGGTATTTCGGCTGGCACAGCTACGTCGAGGAAGCGCGCTCGCACGGTGACACGCCGGAAGTCGCGAACTTCACCAACCAGATGTTTCGCGAGACATTCGAGAATTGGCAGTCGGAATTCCTCCAGCTGCTCTGGCAAGTGCTCGGCCTCGCCTATTTCCTCTACATCGGCTCGCCTGCTTCGAAGGAGAATGACGACCGGATGGAGCTGAAGATCGACGCGCTGTTGCGCGCGGTCGCCGGCGACAAGGCCGACCCGCTGATCGCCGAGATCGACAAGGAGTTCGAGCGCGATACCGGGCACACGCCGCACAAACACGGCACGGAGCTCGCTCAGAACGCCGGACGCCGCATTTCGGGGGTCGCGGCCAAGGCCTGACGCGTGGCGGGAGTGGAGCTGGGCGGGCTCGAGTGGGCCGGCGGCCGCGGTCAGTCGCGGCGTCGCAGCACCTTGTCCATGTCGGTCACGAACACTGCCGCCGACCAGCCGATGAGCAGGAAGCCGGCCAAGCCCTCGAAGGTCGCGACGAGCGGCCACTCATTCACCTGGCCTTCGGCCACGCCCAGCGTGGTGTACGCCATTCCGGAGATGTGCAGCGCCCGCTCGAGCGTCTCGGCTTCTCCAACGATCAGGTAGAAGGCGGCGTAAAGCGCGATCTCCGTCGTGTGCAGTGCGAAAAGCCAGAGAGCCATTGGCACCATCACCGTGAACTCGCGAACGGCCAGCCGCTGCTCTCTGAGCGTACCCTCCTCACAGCGGAAGATCCGGGCGCTCAGCACGACTCCGGTCCCGTGAATCAGGGTTACGGCAACGATCAGAGCGGTCGAGACCAGAAGCTGCACCAGAAGGCTCATGCTCGCGGACTATCACAGCCGGACAACGGCTTGAACAAGCGCTAACGACGCAGGGGGCTGGATCAGGCGGGCCGACAAGTCACGAGAATGGCGCGCCCGGAAGGATTCGAACCTCCGGCCCCCAGATTCGTAGTCTGGTGCTCTATCCAGCTGAGCTACGGGCGCGCTGCCGGCGAACGGCAGGGGCGCGACATAGGGTGGCGGGTTCATCGAGGCAAGCCTCACGGTTGCCACTCGCCGGGGCCGACCGTAGGGCTTGGCGCCTGATGCGCAGCTGTCCGATCCTTCTAGGCGTCGCGATGCTCGCCGCCTGCGCCGCGCCGCCGCCCGGACCGTCGCTCGCGCCGCGCTCATCCGAGGCGATCGACCCGCGGGTTCCGGTGGAAAATCCTGTGCTCGTCGGGGCGGTCAGCCCCGCGGTCGGGGCGCGGCTTTCCGAGCTGGTCAACCAGGCACAGGCCGGCGACGCCGCGTTCCGCAACGCAGCGGCCGCGGCAGAGCGGCTGACAGCGGCTGCGGGCGCGCGCGAGAGCGAGAGCTGGATCGCGGCCCAGCAGGCGCTGTCGAGCGCCCAGGCGGCGCGCGCGCCGACCACTCGGGCGATGGCGGACGTGGATTCGATCGTCGCGGAAGCCGTGGCTGCGCGTGGCGGCCTCCCGGCCGCGGGGCGTGCAGCGATCGAGGCTGCGGCCGCTGGGGTCGCAGCGCGCGGAGGCGCCGAGGCCGCGCGCATCGAGGCGCTCCAGGCGCGGCTCGGCGGCTAGCCGGCGATCAGCCGCGCGGCATCGAGCGTGGTAGGTAAGCACGCCGGTCGCTCCGGCACGCTTGAAGGCGATCAGCGTTTCGAGGATCAGGGCGTCGCGGTCGCCCGCACCCGCGGCCGCGGCGGCCTCGATCATCGCATACTCGCCCGACACCTGGTAGGCGAAGGTGGGCGCGCCGAAGTGCTCCTTCACGCGCCAGATGATGTCGAGATAGGCAAGGCCCGGCTTGACCATCACCATGTCGGCGCCCTCCGCGATGTCGAGCGCGACCTCGCGCAGCGCCTCGCCGGCGTTGGCCGGGTTCATCTGGTAGCTGCTTTTGTCCCCCCTCAGCCGGCCGGTCGAGCCGACCGCGTCGCGGAACGGGCCGTAGAAGGCCGATGCATATTTTGCGGCATAGGCCATGATCGCGACATCGCAGTGGCCCTCGCTCTCGAGCATCAAGCGGATCGCGGCGACGCGGCCGTCCATCATGTCCGACGGGGCAATGATGTCGGCGCCCGCTTCGGCCTGGATCAGTGCCTGCTCGGCAAGCAGGGCGACCGACTCATCGTTGATCACGCAGCCGCGCTCGTCGATCAGCCCGTCGTGCCCGTGCGCCGTGTAGGGATCGAGCGCGACGTCGGTGAGCACGCCGATCTCGGGCACTGCGCCCTTGATCTCGCAGATTGCGCGGCAGATCAGATTGTCGGAGTTGAGCGCCTCGGCGGCATCGTCGGTGCGAAGCTGCTGCGGCGTGTTCGGGAATAGCGCGACGCAGGGGATGCCGAGCCGGGCGGCTTCGCGTGCGCGCTCGGCGATGCGGTCGATGCTCCAGCGGCTGACGCCTCTCAGCGTGGCGATCGGCTCCTCGCAGCCTGAGCCTTCGCATAGGAACATGGGCAGGATGAGGTCGGTGGGATGAAGCCGGTGCTCAGCCAGCATCGCGCGCATCCACGGCGACGAGCGGCCGCGGCGCATTCTCAACGCGGGATAGGAGGCGGTTTCCATGTTGCGCTGCGTCTAGCGCGGGACGGCTGTGGAAAGAAAGCTGCGCGTCGGGCATTGGGGCGTCATGCCCGATCGCCCCCTCCCGAAGCAGGCCGTGGTGGTCGTCAACGTCCACAGCCGCAAGGGGGAGCAGGCGTTCGAGGAGGCGTGCGAGCGGCTCGGCGCCGTTGGGATCGAGGTGATTGAGCGGCACGCGGTCGACGACCCCGACCAGATGCGGCCGATCATCCGGCGAGCGATTGCCGACGGCGCGCCTATGGTGATCGTCGGCGGCGGCGACGGCTCGCTGTCGACCACGATCGACGATTTCCTCGGCACCGAGACCGTGTTCGCATTCCTGCCGCTGGGCACTGCAAACAGCTTCGCCAAGACCTTGGGCATCCCGGTCGACCTCGAGGGCGCGATCGACGTGCTCGCCAATGGCGCAAGGAAGCGGATCGACGTGGGCTACATCGACAAGGACTTTTTCGCCAATGCAGCGGCGATGGGCATGTCGCCGCTGATTGCCGAGACGGTGCCGAACAAGCTCAAGAAATATCTCGGCATGCTGGGCTACGTGCTGTGGGCGTTTCGGGTGGCCTTCAAGTTCCGGCCGTTCCGGCTCTATGTCGACGACGGCAGCAAGGTGCACCGGGTGTGGGCGACAGAGGCCCGGATCGCCAACGGCACGCATCACGGCGGCGTCGAGCTGGTCGAAAGCGCCCGCGTCGACAGCGGCGAGATCGTCGTCCAGGCGGTGACCGGGCGGAGCGTGCTAGGGCTCGCGTGGAGCTGGTTTGCAACGGTGTTCAAGCTGAGCTCGCGCCAGGCAACGGTGACCGAGTTCCACGGGGCCAAGCTGCACATCAAGGCCAAGCCCCCGCAGCCGATCTCGATCGACGGCGAGCTTTCGGCACGGACGCCGGTGACGGTTGGCGTGGCGCGAGCAGCCGTGTGGGTTGCCGCGCCGCGCGAACAGGCGAAGGCCGCGGCCTAGCCGAGCCGCTCGAGCGCGGCGCGGTAGCGCTCGGCTTCGGCGGTCTTGGCGTCGTGGTCGGCGCGGGCTTTCTCGACCGCTTCGGGCCTGGCGCGCTCGGCGAAAGCGGGGTTGGCGAGGCGCGCGGCGAGACTGTCCCGCTCCTTCTCTGCGGCCGACAGCGCCTTCGACAGCCGGCTACGTTCCGCCTGGAGATCGATCACGCCTTCGAGCGGCAGGGCAAATGTGATGCCGCCGACCACGACCTGAGCGGCGCCCGAACCGTCGAACGAGGACAGCTGGATCGACTCGAGCCTTGCCAGGCGTGAGACCATCGAACGCTGACGGTCGAGGCGCGACACGGTCTCGTCCGGCGGGTTTGCCGCGAACAGGTGCAGCTTCGCGGATGGTGGGACATTCAGCTCGGTCCGGGCCGAGCGTATTTCGCTGACCAGCTCGATGAGCCACTCGATCTCGGCCTTGGCCCGCGGATCGCGCTCGGCTTCTGGCGCGGGCCATTTGGCCAGGATCAGCTCGTACGGCCGCTCGCCAAAAGCGTTCCACAGCTCCTCGGTCACGAACGGGATGAACGGGTGGAGCATCACCAGGATCTGGTCGAACGTCCAGGCGGCGACGGTGCGGGTTTCTTCGTCGAACGCTCCTTTGATCAGCTCCACGTACCAGTCGCAGAAGGTGCCCCAAACGAAATGATAGATCGCATCGGCCATTTCATCGAAGCGCAGCTCGTCGAACGCGCGGTCGAGCTTCGCCAGCGTGTCGACGACAGCGCCGATGATCCAGCGGTTGACCGGAAGCGCCGCGTCGGGCGCGGCGATGCTTTGGGAGGCGCCGACGCCGTTCATCTGCAGGAAGCGCGCGGCGTTCCACAGCTTGGTCGCGAAGTTGCGGTAGCCCTCGACGCGCTTCTCGTCGAGCTTGATGTCGCGCCCCTGGCTTTCCATCGCCGCGAGCGTGAAGCGCAGGGCGTCGGCCCCGTAGCGGTCGATCAGGCCGAGCGGGTCGACGGTGTTGCCCTTCGACTTGGACATCTTCTGGCCCTTGGCGTCCCGGACCAGCCCGTGGAGGTAGAGCGTGCGCCACGGCACTTCGCCCATGAACTCCAGCCCCTGCATCGCCATCCGCGCGTCCCAGAAGAAGATGATGTCGAAGCCGGAGATGAGGACGTCGTTGGGATAGTGGCGCTTGAGGTCGTGCGTCTCCTCGGGCCAGCCGAGGGTAGCGAACGGCCACAGCGCTGAAGAGAACCAGGTGTCGAGCACGTCCTCCTCCTGGCGCAGCGGAACACCGGGCCCGGCCTGCTGTTGTGCCTCGTCAAGAGTTTCGGCCACAAAAATGTTGCCGCCGCTATCGAACCATGCCGGGATGCGGTGGCCCCACCAAAGCTGGCGTGACACGCACCACGGCTGAATGTTCTCGAGCCAGTGAAACCAGGTCTTGGCCCAGGTCTCCGGCACGATCCTGATCTCGCCCGACGTGGTCGCGGCGAATGCCCGCTCGGCAAGCGGCTTCACGTCGACGTACCATTGGTCGGTGAGCCAGGGCTCGATCACCACGCCCGAGCGGTCGCCGTAGGGGGTCGGGATGACTCGGTCCTCGACACGCTCTAGCGCGCCCTCGGCTTCAAGCAGTTCGACCACGCGCTTTCGCGCGACTTCGCGTGACAGGCCGAGCAGCTCGGCCGGGATCAACCCATCCTGCGTCTGCACGACAAAGGCTTGCGCATCGAACATGTTGAGCATGTCGCGCGCTGCGATGCCGGCGCGGCGGCCCACCTCGAAATCGTTGAAGTCGTGGCCCGGTGTTATTTTCACGGCCCCGCTGCCGAGCTCCGGGTCGGCATGCTCGTCAGGAATGATGGGCAGCAGACGCCCGGTGATCGGCTGTCGGACCTTGGCCTTGCGTGACACGAGCTCGCAGTAGCGCTGGTCCTGGGGGTGCACGGCAACGGCCATGTCTGCGAGCATGGTCTCGGGGCGAGTCGTGGCGACGCGGATCGCGCCCGAGCCGTCTTCCAGCGGATATTTGAGGTGCCAGAACTTACCCTGCACCTCGCGGGTCTCGACCTCGAGGTCGCTGATCGCCGTCTGGAACCTGGGATCCCAATTGACGAGGCGCTTGTCGCGATAGGCGAGGCGGCGGCGGTAGAGCTCGACGAACACTTTGGTGACCGCGCGGCAGAAGCCCTCGTCCATGGTGAAGCGCTCGTGCGCCCAGTCGCACGAGGCTCCGAGCCGGCGCAGCTGGCGGGTGATTGCGCCGCCCGACTGGGCCTTCCACTCCCAGATATGCTCGAGAAAGGCTTCGCGGCCGATCTCGGCCCGCTTGACGCCTTGGCTCTCGAGGTTGCGCTCGACCACCATCTGGGTGGCAATCCCGGCATGGTCGGTGCCGACCACCCATAGGGCGTCCTTGCCCCGCATCCGCTCCCGGCGTGTGAGGACGTCCTGGAGCGTGTCGTCGAGCGCGTGCCCGATGTGCAGCGAGCCCGTGACGTTGGGCGGCGGCATGACGATCGTCCAGGGTTGAGCGTCCGGGCGGTCTGGCCGGAACAGCCCGCGCGACTCCCAATGCTCGTACCAGCGCTGCTCGATGGCCGCGGGATCGAAGGTCTTCGGGAGCTCGCTCATGCGGGCGGCGGTTAGCGGGCTTTTTTTGTCATTGCGACCCCGGCCCAGGAGCCGGGGGAAGCAATCGAGCGGCTGGATTGCCGCGTCGCCTGCGGCTCCTCGCAATGACCACTTATAAAGGACGGCCGGTGATGCGCGTGATCTCGCGCTTCACATGCTCCTCGACCATTGGCGGCAAATGCTCGTCGAGCCATTGCTTGAGCATCGGCCGGAGCATTTCGCGCACCATGTCTTCGAGCGGGTTCGTCGGCGGGGGAGCGGGGACCGACGCCGCGACCGTGCTCAGCTGCTCGAGGGCGCTTCGGCTCGCCTCGGCCGCCGCCTGGTCGAGCAGCGGCGGACCCGCCTCGACCGGTGGCGCGAGCGGCTCGTTGAGTTCGAGCACGGCCTCCTCGTCCTCCTCGTCGCCCGGCACCTCATCCAGAGGCTGCTCGACACGAGCCTCGCCGGCGCGACCGCCCTTGTCCTCGGCGATCACCTTTTTGATCGACGCAAGGATCTCTTCCATCGATGGTTCACGTCCCGACGGCTGCATGAGCCGGCATATCGCCTATTGCTGGGGCTGAGTCACCCCTGCCGGCGGTGAAGCCGGGTCGTACGGCGGAGTGGTCGGCGGCGGCGGAGCGACCGGCGGCACGACCGGCAAGGTGCCGGCAGCCTCTTCGGCAGTGACGGTGCGCGTGGCGGTCGGCCCCTGCCGCCGGTCGGTTGCCCAGTCGTTCCAGTTGCCCGACACGCGCCGGTAATTGCCGAGCGGGTCGTAGAGCGGCCCGCCTTCGAGGCCGAGATCGTCGGCTTCGGCCTGGCCCATCGCGTTTAGGAGCTGGAAACCGGCGACATAGGCGTCGCGCCGGGCGCTGACCAAAGCCACCTGAGAATTGAGCAGCTCCTGCTCGGCATTGAGCACTTCGAGCACGGTGCGGGTGCCGACGCGCTGCTCGGCGCGAGCGCCCTCGAGCGCGAGCTCGTTGGCCTCGACCGCCGTCTGGTTCGACTGGATCACCCGGCGCGCGGCTTCATAGGCCGCGAACGCCGCGCGGGTGCTTGCGACCACCAGGCGCTCGGTGCCGATCACCTGCTCGGTCAGCTGCGCCTCGATCGCCCGCGCCTGCCGGATGCGAGCGGCGGGAAGGCCGCCCTGATAGATCGGGATCCGCGCCTGGACACCGGCGCCAGTGGCCGTCGTGGACTCAGGAGCGCCGGGCGCGAACTGGTCGTCGGCGCTACCCAGATAATTGGTGTAGCGCCCGCTGCCGATCGCCGAGACCGTCGGCAGCCGGGTCGCGTTCACCACGTTAACGTCGAGCCCCGCAGCGCGCGCCGCGCGGGTGACGGCGATCAGGTCGGGATTGTTGACCAACGCGATCCGAACCGCTTCCTCGGGCGTGCCCGGAAGCGGCGGAAGCGGCGGCGGCGGCGCTAACGGCCCAGGCCGCTTGCCGATTACTCGGCGGTAGTTCTCCTCGCTCTCGGCGAGCTTAGCGCCGGCCGTCGCGAGGCCCGAGCGGGCGAGCTGGAGGCGCGCCTCGGACTGGGCGACGTCGGTGCGGGTCAGGTCGCCGATCTCGAACCGGTCGCGCGTGGCTTCGAGGTTGGTCGTCAGAACCTCGACCTGGTTCTGGTTCAGCTCGACGACTGCCCGGTCGCGGATCACGTCCATGTAGGCCGACACCGCTTCGGTGAAGACGTCGCCTTCAACTGCGCGGAGAGTCGCCCTGCCCGATTCGACGCGGGCCTCCGCGGCGCGGATGTTGTTGCGGACGCTGCCGCCGCTGAACAAGGGGTAGCTCACGTCCACGCCGGCGGAGAAGTTGCGGCCATTGCCGCCGCCGGTGCGCGTGAGGTCCTGGTTCACGCCGGCAGTGGCGCTGACCTGCGGCCGGCCCTGAGCGCGAGCGATCGCAACCGTCGCGTCGGTCCCGCGCAATGCCTCGCGCTGAGCGGTAATCGTCGGGTTGGTGCTGTAGGTCGACACCAGCGCCTCGCGCATGGTGTCGGCAGACGCAGTCCCCGTCAGCAATGCTGCGGCGAGCGAGGCTGCGGCGATTCTGCGAAGCACGGGCGGCAAGCTCCAGGTCTAGAAGGTGAAGGCTCGCGGCTTTTGAAAGCCGGGCAGCGCAGGCGCCGCCGAGTCCGAGATCGAACGATATCCGAAGCCGCCGGCCGCCTTGCGCCCGACGACAAGGCGAGTGACCCCCTGGGCGACAAGGGCAGCGGCGAGGCGGCCGCCTTCCTTGAGCTGGTCGAGCAAAGCATCGGGGATGGTCTCAACCGCACCGTCGATCAGGATGAGATCGTAGGGGGCGCCCCGCTTGTGGCCTTTCTCGAGCGGCCCTTCGACAATGTCGAGGCCGCGTTCGCGCGCAACGGCAGCGAGCGCGGGCGAGCTTTCCACAGCGATGACGTCCAGCCCGATCTCCTTGAGTACGGCTGCCGAATAGCCGGTTGCGGCGCCGACCACGAGCGCCCGCTCGCCGGGTTCCGGCACCAGCGCGGTGAGTAGCAGCCCGAGGACCGTGGGCGGCGACATCGCCCGCCCCTCGCCCAGCGGGACCGCGCGGTCGGTGTAGGCGAGCGGCCGCTGCTCTTCGGGCACGAACAGCTCGCGCGGCACACGCGACATGACCGCGACGACCGCGGGGCCACTCGCGCCCTGCGGCCGGAGCTGCGAATCGACCATCGCCTCGCGGGCGGCGGCATAATCCGGAATTGGGGCGTGCATCGTCATAGACTGTTATATTTGCCTAATACACATGAGGGATGCAGTCGTCCTGAGCGACGCCGCAGAGGCGTCGGGGCGGTATTACCCTGCGGCTCCCCGCGCGCCAAGCTGCCCCGGCACCATTGGTCGAAAAAGCGTGTGCGATGGTGGAGGAGCGCAAGTAGCTTGACTGCGGCGACCTTCGCGCGGGCGGAAGCTTGACCAATCCGGAAAAGCCGGGAAAGGCTTACGCCGCGGCCCGATGGCGGAGTGGTTACGCAGAGGACTGCAAATCCTTGCACGCCGGTTCGATTCCGGCTCGGGCCTCCACCCACATTTCGAGAATTACGTCTCTTTTCTTGTTCGGCAAAGGATGGCGCAGTTCTGCGCCTTCCGAGGCCTGAATCCGTCTCCGGAGACCGAGCCCTTCGGCCATTCAGAGGCCGATTCTGTCCGTCAGTCTCTGGCGCGGAATTACAGTGCACGGTTTGGCGCGCACGATGGTCGTAATTTGTCAGAATGTCCGCTCTTGAACAGCCAGTGTTCGGAAGTGAACGCATCTCGCAAGGGCGGAGAGATCCTTGTTTCGAAAGGCTTCTGATTTGCTGAACATTTCATCTGCCGTAACGCTGCAAGCGGCGTGCCAACCTCGAGTGTGCGCTTCCGATCCGTTGCGGACATTAGGCGCGACGTAGCCAACAGGATCCAGGTTAGGCCCACTGATCTTAGCCCCAGGTGAATAAGATTCCTCGCCCCCGACCTAGTGCGCTGCCCTGTGAGGAATGGAGGTGCAACGTGCCAAGGTTCTATTTCCGTTTGCGAGTCAGCTTGGACTGCGACGACGAGGAGGGCATCAGCCTTCCCGACACAGATGCAGTCTACAATGAAGCGTTACCCCGTTCCATTATGGCTACACAGATTTGACAGGGCATCTCTCTCTGGATGGCGTCATTGAAGTGACCGAGGCGAGCGGGTCATAGCGCCGCTCAGTGTCGTTTCGCACGGCCGGAGAGATTGGCGCGGTTCTGCGCCTTTCTCAGGGTTGGAGCCCCCAGAGACTACTCCCTACCCGGATCAAATAAAAATTCTGCCCGAGTCTCGCCGCCAAATTCGGCTGCAGTTTTCCACGAGGGATGCGCGAGTCAGCAGGCAGATCCCAAGAACTCTCGCTGCTTGTCCCAGCTGATCGGGGCTCGGCTTTGATCAGCTTCGCCACGCTCAAGGTGTCCGGAGCCTGCCCTCGAGGATCGCGCGCTGAATGTTCGGCGCAAGAAGAGCCACTGGAGCAGACGGCGCTGCCTCTGAGTGATCAGAGCCTTGGCCATAATATTCCCAGATGCCTCGGCAGTGCCCATGAAAGGTTCGAGCGCATTGTGCGCTTTTCTCAGCAGGTTGGCGATGGCGGGATCTAACGCGCGTTCGCGGGAGCGGCGAAGCGCCTGAGAGTCATCTCGCCACTTGCGGCCACCGTGAAACACTGCTCGGCGAGCACCGCGTGGGACCATAATCGAATGTCTGCTTTGGGTCGAAAGCAGACGTCAGCCGCAATCTCCGGAATGGGTGGAAAGGTGGTGCTTTCCTCCGTGCCACCAAGTCAGCGCGGCGGCAGAAACCGGGGCTTTTCGAGCCGGGGCGCTAAAGGTCCGCTTTGGTGGAAGCCGACATGTCCGGCAATTACTTCGACCACACAATTAGTTCGAGGGCTATCGCGTAAAGCGGTGCCGCCAGCGCAGTGATTACCAGGCCGTCATATCCGCCGGTGATGGCGGGCGCGACGCCATAGAGCGCCAACATCGGATACAGAACGAGCCGCGCCTTTGCTGACATGCCCACCGCCTAGCACAAACCAACATCGGATCAACTATGCCCATCGGGGGAGGGTTGGTGGAAGATGCACCACGCCCTCAATGGGTAGAGCCTCAATGGGTAGAGCGGAATTAAGCGCGAGCGCGAATGTCTCATTAATCCGATGAAACAGGATCCATGTTCGTGTCAGTCTGAGTGGCGCGGCGGACATTCTTAAAGCCGGCCTTATTTAGCACCTCGTCAGACGCCGCTAACGGCAAGAGAGTGGAGCGGAGAGTAATCGGATTTCCGCCGTCAGCGAGAACGACTGACGCTTGCCCATTGCGGACATTAGCAGGTTAGGCCGACTGTAAACCCAATGCGCAGATTTTCCGTGGGCATTTTGCTCATTGCAGCCTCGAGAAAACACTCACACACTGCGCCTATGAGATTGTCCCCCCTGGCCAGAGTTGCGGTTGTAGTCCTTGGAAACGTCTGCTTGGTCGGTTGTGGCGACGAGGCTCACAGCGCCGCAGAGCAGCAGCCTGCGCCAGACTTGAGTGCTGAGCATCGCTCCAATGCCCGGGCCACAAACCCCACTTCCTTCAAGCTCATGGCAGCAAACGGGCCAAAACGTCTCGCTACACTCCAGGCGGTGGTCACAGGGTTGGGTCAACGATGTAATCTGGTCACCAGCGGGGTTCTCACAGCCGGGTTAGACGGTACTGACGAATGGCGCGTCACATGCGCAGACTCGGGGGAATGGGCCGTCTGGTTTAGTAGAGCGGGGAAAACCGAAGTCCTGCACTGCTCCCGTGTGAATTGCACTGCAACTTCGGGGGTAAAGGAGCAACTAGGAACAGACCAGTTCGAATCCTTCGCTGCGCAAGCGGACGCAGATCAACGTCAGGCGCAGTCCGACGGCAAGCGCGCCATGGCCAGGGAGCAGAGGGAATCTGCGGGGGAGGCGAACTGAGGCAACAAGCACCGTTCCCCTCACGCCGCCAGTGATGGCCGGATGTCAGCTTTTCACGAATCGGATGCTAGCTCGAAATGTCCGCGTCGACCCATTGCGGATATTCGGCCAGCACCCTTGGTGCCGACCGGTCATACTGTGAGGGCCGTTTTGCCGTCGCCCGTTCCGCATCGACCTCCAGGTCCCGAGGGCCCTTAAAGCAAGTCCCTGCGTCTCTTGGTTGTTCACCGCCTGCGCGTCGTATCGAATGTCTGCCTGCGACCCACTGCGGACATTGGCGCAGCCGTAAGCTCGCGATGATGAAGGTGCCAGTTCTGGCAGTGCCGTGACTTGTCCATTCATCACAGCTGCTCGCAGAGCGAGCAGATGCCGACTGAGAGCATCAGAAGAGCCGCTCTTGACGGGGCTGGGTCTCCACCGAAAGGGGAAAGGTCATTCAGCCGGTCCCAGCTTCTAAACACAGTGGTAAGCTGAATCGTGTGCCTAAATAGCGGCGGCGGTTGCTCCCAATGGAGAAGAAGCCGCTCACGCAATTAGCATATGAAGTACCATGGGGAGATTGGTAAGAAATTAGCTGATCTTCTAGGACCTGTTCGGCTTCTTGATGCCAGAGCGAACGAGGCCGAATTCCAGTATCTCAGCGAGAGCGGCAGTAGAATACACTGTCGTAATTAGGAGCACTGTGCCCCAGGGCACACCCTCTCGTCGCAACCTCGCAACCTGTCTCAGCGGAGAGATCATGCGCCCGAGAACGAAGCGGTACACTTTTGCGTCGAGTTGCGACCCCGCCTTCCGCCGGTGCTTCCGTATGATGGCCCTCAAGTCTCTCCGCGCCGGGTGTTCGACCACAACGTCTTTCGCAAAGACTATCGGGATCCCGACTGCCTTGGCTCGCAGGTTCCACTCGAAATCTCCGCCCGAGAACCGGTGGTAAAAGGGACCCACACGATCGAACACGGCGCGTTCTACCATCATGTTGGCGGTAGCGCAGGCGCTCCACTTCGCCACGGTTCGATCTTGCCGGAAGGCCGTGTGTAGGTCGTAAACGTAGGCGAGGTAGCTGGAATCTTTTTCGCGGAAAATCTCGACGCGCCCGGCGATTCGCGTAGCCGGATGCTCGATCAGTGCGTCTAGCCCATTTTTCAGCCAATCCGCGTCCGGGATGCAATCGCTGTCGGTGAAGGCGAGATATCTTCCACGGGACTCCGCCACTGCGGCATTGCGGGCTGTGTAGGATCCGGGGTGAGGTTCGTGAATGAGACGTGCGTTAGGCGGCAACTCCTCTAAGGTGCGCGGAATGGCTTCGTTGTTAACAACGATGATTTCGAATTTGTCGTCCGGCACGGGTGGACGGTTCGGCGCTGGAAGGCAGAGGGTCCTCCGCTCCCATTCCAGGTACACGGGGACGATCACTGTCACCAGCGGAGGAGGGCCCAGTTTCGTCCGCCGCTCTTTTGTGCCCTCAGTATTCATTTGATGAACCCTCCCGGCCGCGTCTGCAATGCGCTGCCCGATGGTCACTCCACTCCTTGATCGGAACGCGATTGCAGGATGGACCTTGGTTGAAGATTGTCTAGGACCCGATTACGCGTGCCATCTGATGTGGACGTTTTCGGCCATCCCAGGACCTGTAAACTCTACATAAGCCCCACTCGAAACTTTGTTGTGACCTGTTCCAGGTATTTTGGGAGCGACGGCTGCATGACCAACGTGTTCGTCCTCTGTGCGGGTCGGTGCGGTTCGACGACCTTTATCCGCGCGGCGAGCCACATAAGAAATTATTCGTCAGGCCATGAGACGCGGTCGGCGCTGGTTGGCGACGACCGTTTTGCCTACCCTCCGAATCATGTTGAGGCCGACAACCGCCTTTCCTGGTTGTTGGGCAGGCTCGATGCCAAGTACGGTCCAAACGCAAAATATGTACACCTGATGCGTGACCCTGCCGAGGTCGTGAGGAGTTTCGAACGCCGATGGAACAATGAGTTGAGCATTATCAACGCTTACAGGAAATCGATCATCATGCGGTGTAGGGAAGAGGATCGAGCGACGGTCTGCATGGACTACGTCGATACTGTTACCGAAAACATACGTGCATTCCTCAAGGACAAGCCGCAATCGATGGAATTCCGCCTGGAGAAAGCCGAAGGCGACTGGAGGGAATTCTGGAAATGGTGTGATGCTGATGGTGACCTTGAGGCATCGTTACGCGAGTGGTCCGTTGCTTACAATTCCAGCACTGAAAGGCAAGGACGGTGGCAGCGGTTCCATCGTGCAATATCGAAACACGTGAGCCTTTACGTAACAGCTAGTCACCGCCCTTCAGGGCGATCATATCAACACCCGCATCTCTGCACCGGTACCTTGCTCGTTGAAGTCGATCCACAATTAGCGCCTTCTCAGGCGCAGGAATGTGCGCCGCTTCGAAGACGATGACTCTCTGGCGACCACGAATGGAAGTTGTGCTCAAGCAGCAGAATGCGCTCATATCCTTCCAGGTCAAGAAGCATTACGTCGGGTACGGGAATAGAACCGAAATTCGACCAGAGTTCGCTGATCTTGGCTGCAGGAACACGTTCCTGAATTATGGATTTCTTCGCCGGGTAAGAGGAACTTTTCCACGTGCTCTTTCGAAAAGGACGTTTTTCTCAGGAGCCGGAGTGATCGTTTTCGTGAGAGTTGGCTAAGTTTGCTAGCATCAATTCGGTAAAGGTCCAGGAAGTCGTTTTCCCTGACAGTGACGGCTGCCCGCCTAAATCGCAGTCGCTTCTTCTGCAGCTTGTAGTTGGCTCGGAGTTGCTCAAAGGCCTCCGGGATCGGCTCCACAAGCACTCCAGTCCAGCCGCGCCACACGACAAAATGCCTTACGGGGTCATTCGACAGCCCGTCGTTGGCACCTAGTTGAAGAAATGAAACCTGGTCCCTTTTCGCCGTGAATATTCCTTGAAACACTGGTGGAGTTCACTTGTTTGCTTCGGAAGCAGGTTTCTCTTGGCTCCGGAGAGTACATCATACAGCCATGGCACGCGTTCAACCTGATTCAGCGCTTTCGTTATTTGCCTGCTTATCACGTCGTTCCTGCTTGCTAATGGAGTCACCCCTCTCTTATCGACGCGGGGGCAGGGAGGTGATTGTCGCCGCGAAGCAAAACCCCCACAGAGCGCCCGGAAGCGCTGCCGCGGAAGTGCTCGCCGACCGTCCGATATCCTCCATAATCCTCGTCCACGGAGACGCGTCGTTCTCCATCCGCGAGCGGATTTGAGCAATCGATCGCCGCGCCTTCGGATTGATGCGCAGTCCCACGACGCTATTGCGCACCGCCACCGTCGCCGCCCTGTGCGACCACTTTACCACGCGCGCTGGCGGTATGAAGTTTGCAATGCTTCGCAGCCGTCCGCTCATCAACTATCCCTACGCTGCCCTGACGACCCGGTGAAGAAAATTTTCCCGACGCACCGAGTGCGGGCCCATATTCTCGCGTGCAGAGCTCACTGCCGCGCAAGGCGCTGCTAGCGCCCGAGCTCCCAGCCGCCAGCTCGTCATTCTGCGCCGCCGCCGCCGCCATCGGCAGGACTGGGCGGCTGTGCGATTCCCGTGATGCATCAGCCGACTAGACGGACCAGCCGGCGAAGCGCTGGCCGGTGCAGTCCCTCAAGGCGGCAACCTCGTCGACAAAGTGAGCAGCGATCGCGCGGCGGTCCTCATGAGTAAGGGTCGGTTGCTCGATGGGGCGCGAGAGCAGCTGCTTGCGCCACCCGCCCGCGAGCCGCGCGCCGGAGGCCGTGCCCGGAAGAAAGCGTTTCACGGCCCTGTAACCCGCCTGAAACGCCCGGCCCACCGCAGTGAACTCACGCTTGCCCTGAGAGCGGTGGAACCTGCGGCTGAACAGGTCGGACTCGAACGCATCGTCCACGCCGAGGAATCGGTAGATCCCGCGCATGCACTCGCGCGGCGCGCCGGCGAGCTCGTCATAATCGACGACGAGGATCTGCGACTTGTCGTAATGCGCGAGATATTGCGAGAGCTGCGTCCAATAACGGCTGCGGTCGTAGAAGCGGCCGTTCGGGTCGAGCAGCGCCTCGCGCACGCCGAGCTTCGTCCTACCGGTCTGCCGCGCGTGCACATATTGCGACAGCATACGGTCCACAGGATCGCGCACGACGTAGATCAGCTTCGCCTCGCGGATGACTGAATGCATCCGCTCGGGCACTCCCGCGAAGTGGGGGAAGACCGTGTAGTTTGGAGACGATTCCCCCCTTAGCGGAGCGGCTGACTCGAACTGCGCGCGGTACCAGTCGAGGCCGCGCGGCCACTGCTTTTCGGCAACGAAGAAGTCGAGCTCCTTGGTCCGGGACATGAAGATCTCCGGATGCGCGTCGAGGTAAAGGTGGAGGCTCGACGTTGCGCATTTCTGCGCTCCGATGACGATCAGGTTCGGCAGCATATGCGATCCAAATGAACTCACTTGCGGAGTGTGATGAGGCCGGCACAGCCTCGGCGCGGCAGACTTTGGCGGCTGGGCGTGCCGCCGGCGTTAGCTCAAGCGGGCGAGGCGAGGCAACCGCGTTGCCGGCCTTTCCCGCCCTCCCGCGCGTCGGCGCCGAGACCGCCGAACAGCCGCTCGCTGCCGCCGCCGCCGCCCACACGGTCATTGCCCGCATAGCCGTAGAGGTCATTGGCACCGACGTTGCCGATGATCGTGTTGGAAAGCTCGTTGCCCTTGCTGATGATGTTGGCCGTACCGGTCGCTCGACATCGGCGCGCAACGTAAGCGCTACCGACGCATAGACGATGTCCGCGCCCTCGCCGGCGTTTTCATATGCGGCAGCGGTCGACGCATCGACAATGTAGCTGTCGCTGGCAGCGCCGCCGTAATCTTGTCCCCACGCGCTCCGCGGCCGCAAAAGACGTCGTTCCGCGCGCCGTGCCGGTCAGCACGTGGTCGAGGCCGTACAGCCTCTTCGTCGCGGAATTGCCGGTCGATTGTTGGCAGGCTCGTTGCCGCTGCCATTGACGCTGTTCTCGCCGAGCAGCGTGAGCCGCTCGAGTTTCGCCCTTAGGTGTGGTCACCGTCGAACAGACATAGTCGGTGCCCTCGGCCGCGCCTTCCGGCGTGTCGCTGCCGCAGTCGACATGATAGCTGTCGTTGCCGAGCCGCGGACCACCTTGTCGATGCCGGCGCCGCCATCAAACCCGGTCATCGCGGTCATAGCCGGTGAGACTGTCGGGCCGGCAATCTCGTACAGCGCGTTGGCGGCCGCATTGCCGTAGAGCGCATTGGCCGTGGCGCTGACGGCGTTCGTGCCGCGCAGCGTCAGACGCTCGACATTGGCGCCGAGCACATAAGTTTGGTTCGGCGGCGAAGTGTCATCTCGGCTACGTCGCGCGCTATCGCCGCACTAGCTCCCAGGAAAGCCCAACTCCCGCAGAACTCCTCGAACCGATCGTTCGCCCTGGAAGACGCTCCAGATCCAATCCTGGGAACACCGGTCAGAGATCTGGATTGCGAGAGAGCGAGCAATGGGATAGTTCCAGAAATATTTGTAAGGCGCATCCTCTCTTACCAAAGCCGCCTGCAGATGATCCCTTCGTGCTCCGAAATACTTATGGTTGGCTTCCCGCCAGGCTTGTACCAAGTGGGTATATTGCATCTCATCTCTACGAAGGGTGTGAGACAACAACGCGCCCTCGCCGAGAAATGCGCAGATTTCCCTTATGATCGGCGGGACGAATTTTCCCCGACTCGCCCTGATCTGCAAGGCATGCGCAAACTCATGCGCAATGACCAGGGCGTCGAACGGCTCGCCGCGATAGCCGTAAAGGATAGTGGGGTATGAACTCGGCCCATTGTCGAGTGTGAGCGCTTTCCGTGGTTTATCACGTTGATCTACAACGATCTTGACGGTCTTTTCGAAAGTATCGTCAATGATGCTTTGCTGCTCGGGTAAGAAATCGCGCATTGCCTCAACGGTTCTCACCCAGGCGATCTCAGGGTCAATCGCTTCGTATCCTAAGTTCAAGCTGTTGTGCGTGGCTGGTTCGCTGGTAGCCTCCCACGTCATAGCGTCAAGAATGCGGCGGCAGGTTACCGGATCAAGCTCGTGGAGGGTGAGCCAGTCCGAAAGGCTATGTCGCCTGCTCTGCGAGTCACCGGCAGGATTGTTCATCGACCTCCCTGTACATGAGTGACGTGTCTGGCGGAAAGAGCCTCTTGTTGTACGCAACTTGCATATGCAAAAAGCGCGCTTTCAAATCCTCCCGCTCCGGCCTGCGCCCGCATATGAAGTTCGAAAAAGCCCAGCGCTAGCCTGAGCCTGCCTGCGCCTGCCTGCCATCATCCGCAAGCCTGGATCCGGGTCCAGGGACGCATGCACAGCCTCGTGGTCCGGGTCGCCGCGCGTGGCGTGC
>JAUJOV010000057.1 GCA_030447545.1 Sphingomicrobium sp.
CGAGCCGCTCCTCGACAAGACTGCCGACGAATATGAGGCGCTTCGCAAGGCGCGCTCGCGCAGTGGGCAGAGCGAGCTTGCGACCCTCGAGCAAGCCCGCGCCAACGGCTTTGCCTACAATGCGTCGGGCCAGGCGCCCGCTCCCAAATATCCGGGCCTGCGCGAATTCGGCGAATGGCCGCTCGCCGACCTGCGTGCGTCGATCGACTGGACGCCCTTCTTCCGGGCGTGGGAGCTTGCCGGCAATTACCCGGCGATCCTTGAGGACCCGGTCGTGGGTGAGAGCGCGACGAGCCTGTTCAACGACGCGCAGAAGATGCTCGACCAGATCATCGCCGAGCGTTGGGTGACGGCGAGCGCCAAGGTGGGCCTGTGGCGCTGCCGGCGCGAGGGCGATGACCTGTGCGTGCTCGCCGGCAACGACTGGACGCGCCTGCCCTTCCTTCGCCAGCAGGTGAAGAAGCGGGAGGGCCGGGCGAACCTGTGCCTCGCCGACTTCATCAACCCCGAAGGCGAGGACTGGATCGGCGGCTTCGCGGTCGCAATCCACGGGCTTGAGCCCCACCTCGAGCGCTTCAAGGCCGAGAACGACGATTACTCGGACATTCTCCTCAAGGCGCTCGCCGACCGGCTCGCGGAAGGCTTCGCCGAAGTGCTTCACGCAGAAGTGCGCAATCGCCTGTGGGGCTATGCCGAGGAGCATTTTTCGACCGCCGACCTGATTCGCGAGAAGTTCGAGGGGATCCGCCCTGCTCCGGGCTATCCCGCCTGCCCCGACCACAGTTTGAAGCCGATCCTGTTCGAAATGCTCGGCGGTGATCCGGGCGGAGTGACGCTGACCGAGAATTTCGCGATGCTTCCGACCTCGGCCGTGTCGGGCTTCTATTTTGCCCACCGGGACAGCCAGTATTTCGGAGTCGCGCGCATCGGCCGCGATCAGCTCGAGGATTATGCCGCACGGCGCGAAGTCTCGGTGGAATGCGCCGAGCACTGGTTGAGGCCCAATCTCGACTGAACCTCGCGGCCGAGGCTAGGGGCGCGCGATGGATGCGGCAGCGGCAGCAGGGGTCAGCGGGGTAGAAGCGCGCAGCTGGGCCGACGAGCTGCGGGCGATGCTCGCGCTCGCCTGGCCGCTGATCCTGTCCAACGTCACCTTCCAGGTCATCCAGGCTACCGACGTGGTGTTGATGGGCTGGCTGGGCGCAAGGCAGCTCGCCGCCGCGGCGCTGGCGATCAACCTCACCTGGCCGATCGCCTTCCTCGCTTTCGGGGTGGTGACGGCATCCTCGCCGCTGATGGCCACCGTGCTGGGCGCGAAGTCCCATTGCGTGCGGGACGTCAGGCGAACCTTCCGGCAGTCGCTGTGGGTCGCGGGAATCGCGAGCGTGCCGCTGTGGCTGCTCCTGTGGAACGCGGAAAAAATCATCCTTCTGCTCGGCCAGCAGCCGGAGCTGGCGCGTGACGCCGGCCTGTTCCTCAAGGGCTATAGGTGGGCGATCCTGCCCTGGCTGCTGTTCCAGGCGATGCGCAACTTCCTGTCCGCGCTCGAGCGGCCCGGCTGGATTCTGGTCATCAGCCTCGTAGGCATCGTGCTCAATGCAGTCCTCGGCTGGGCGCTGATCTTCGGCCGCCTCGGCCTGCCGGCGCTCGGAATGTTCGGCGGCGGCGTTGCAAGCTCGATCACCTGGACGCTGCTTGCGCTTGGTCTCGCGCTGGTGATCATGTCCGACCGGCAGTTCCGGCGGTTCCACCTGTTCGGCAACTGGTGGCGCTCGGACTGGGCGCGCTTCAGGCACCTTGTCCGGCTGGGCCTCCCGATCGGGCTCGCCTTCGGGTTCGAGGCCGCGGTGTTCGCGGCCGCGGCCTATTTGATGGGCCTGATCGATGCCGACAGCGTTGCCGCCCACGCCATTGCGCTCCAGATCGCCGCGCTCAGCTTCATGGTACCGCTGGGCCTCAGCCAGGCGGCGACCGTGCGCGTCGGCCTCGCGCTCGGGCGCCGCGATCGCCAAGGGATCAGCCGCGCCGGCTGGACCGCCTGGCTTCTGGGCGTCGGCTTCATGGCAGCGATGGCGCTCCTGATGTGGGCCGAGCCGCGAGCGCTGATCGGCCTGTTCCTCGAGCCCGAGGCTCGCGATTCGCGAGTCGCCGATTTGGCCGTCGCCTTCCTTGCCGTTGCGGCCGTTTTCCAGATCGCCGACGGCGCCCAGGTGGTCGGCGCGGGCATGCTTCGCGGGCTTCACGATACCCGGGTGCCGATGCTGTTCGCGCTGTTCAGCTATTGGGTGGTCGGGATCGGGACGGGCGTTGGCCTGGGCTTCCTTGCCGGCTGGCAGGGCGTCGGAGTGTGGACCGGCCTTGCCGTCGGCCTGGTTGTCGCATCGCTACTGATGATGTGGCGCTGGAGCCGCCGCGATGCACTGGGGCTGACCTCCGCCGCAGGATGAGCGGGGTGTTGACGAGTAGGAAAGCTCGACCCATATGCCCGGCATCGCTGGCACTCCCCACCTGAGAGTGCCAACGCCAGGTTCAACTTAGTAAGAGAGGGGCACCGAAATGGGTTTCAGGCCGCTTCATGACCGTGTCCTCGTCCGCCGCGTGCAGGCCGAGGAAAAGACTTCCGGCGGGATCATCATCCCCGACACCGCCCAGGAAAAGCCGCAGGAAGGCGAAGTCATCGCCGTCGGCGCGGGCACTCGCGACGAGGCCGGCAAGCTGACGCCGCTCGACGTGCAGGCCGGCGACCGAATCCTGTTCGGCAAATGGTCGGGCACCGAGGTTCGCCTCAACGGCGAGGATCTCCTGATCATGAAGGAGAGCGACATCCTCGGCATCGTCGAAGGCGCCAGCGCCGTGCGCGAGGCCGCCTGACCTTCGCCTCGCGCGCGCACCTGCGCGCGTGTTGACGAGCGAACTTAGCGAACTTCCAGAGAAAGAAAGGGTAGCCATATGGCAGCCAAGGACGTGAAATTCAGCCGCGAGGCGCGCGAGCGCATCCTGAGCGGCGTCGACATCCTCGCCAATGCCGTGAAGGTGACGCTTGGGCCCAAAGGCCGCAACGTCGTCATCGACAAGAGCTTCGGAGCTCCCAGGATCACCAAGGACGGAGTGACCGTCGCCAAGGAGATCGAGCTCAAGGACAAGTTCGAGAACATGGGCGCGCAGATGGTGCGCGAGGTCGCCTCCAAGACCAATGACGTGGCCGGCGATGGAACCACCACCGCGACCGTTCTTGCCCAGTCGATCGTCCGCGAGGGCATGAAGTCGGTTGCGGCCGGCATGAACCCGATGGACCTGAAGCGCGGCATCGACCTTGCCGTCACCCGCGTCGTCGAGGACCTCAAGTCCCGTTCGAAGCCCGTTTCGGGCTCCAACGAGATCGCCCAGGTCGGCATCATCTCGGCCAATGGCGACACCGTCGTCGGCGAGAAGATCGCCGAGGCGATGGACAAGGTCGGCAAAGAGGGCGTGATCACGGTCGAGGAAGCCAAGGGCCTCGAGTTCGAGCTCGACGTCGTCGAAGGCATGCAGTTCGACCGCGGCTATCTCAGCCCCTATTTCATCACCAATCCCGAGAAGATGCAGGTCGAGCTTTCCGACCCCTACATCCTCATCCACGAGAAGAAGCTCTCGAACCTCCAGGCGATGCTTCCGATCCTCGAGGCGGTCGTCCAGTCGGGCCGTCCGCTGCTGATCATTGCCGAAGACATCGAGGGCGAGGCTCTCGCCACGCTCGTCGTCAACAAGCTGCGCGGCGGCCTCAAGGTCGCGGCGGTCAAGGCGCCGGGCTTCGGCGATCGCCGCAAGGCGATGCTCGAGGACATCGCGA
>JAUJOV010000058.1 GCA_030447545.1 Sphingomicrobium sp.
ACTATTTCCCGTCCAAGGACGACATCCTCTACGAGGTCATGGCCGCGCATCTCGACGCTTTGGTCGATGCGGCGGCCGATGCGGTGCAGGCGGGCGGCGCGAGGGAGCGGCTCGGCGCGCTGACGCTCGCCTTCATGCGCCTCTATGTCGGCGCGCAGGACAGCCACAAGGTGCTTCTTAACGAGCTCGACAACCTCCCGGCCGAGCGGCGGGCGGAAGTGGTGGCGAAGCAGCGGCGGATCATCTCGGTGGTCGAGACCCTGGTGCGGGAGATCCGGCCCGAGACGAGTTCGATGACATTGCCGCTGACCATGCTCTTCTTCGGGATGATCAACTGGACGCACACCTGGTTTAGGGCCAGCGGGAGTATCAGCGCCGACATGCTTGCTGAGATGGCAGTCGATTTGATGCTGAACGGCCTTGAAAAACTCCGGACCGGTCAGGCCGGCTGAGTCGCGGGAAATTCAAGGCGAAACACTGCGCCGGGGCCGGAGCTCAGCAACCGCGCATGGCCGCCATGGGCGTGCATGATCTCACGCACGAGATGGAGACCCAGCCCGCAACCGTCCCGGTCCCAGCGCTCACGATGGAAGGGTTCGAAGATCCGCTCCCGCGCCTCGACCGGGACCCCGGTGCCCTGATCGGACACGTCGAGGCGGCCGTCCGCATGCACGCGGACGTCCACAATTCCCGAACCGCCGCCATGCGCAAGCGCGTTGCCGAGCAGGTTCGTGATCGCTCGCGACAGTGCGTGCGCATCGCCCTCCACCACCACCTTTTCCTGTTCGGCGGAGAAGGCGAGTTCATAACCGTTCGCGATAGCGAGCGGCGCGATATCGGCGACCGCGGCGCGCGCCAGGGCGACCAGATCGACAGCCTCGCGATGCCGCCCCCCCAGCACCAGCCGTTCGGCGTCCAGCATCTGTCCAACCATCTGCCCGAGCCGATAGACCGTGCGTTGCAGGTGGGATTTACGGCCGCCGTCGGGCAGCACTTCGACATGCATGTTGAGGATGGCGAGCGGAGTGCGCAGCTCGTGGGCGGTATCGGCGATGAAGCGCTTGCGGCGCTCGAACCCGTCGGCCAGTCGGTCAAGCGCCGCGTTGAAGGCGCGGACGATCGGCCGCAATTCCTTGACCACTCCGGCTTCCGGAAGCCGCTTGGACAGATCGGCGGGGTCCAGCTCCGCCGCTGCAAGAGCGGTCGGCCTTAGGCTTCTGAGCACAATCGGTATGGCGATGAGCGCGCCTGCAAGGTTGAAGAGTGCGACGAGCACCGGCATCCAGAAGAAATCGTTCCGCCACGTATAGTGCAGATAGCCGCCGAAACTGACCGAGCCCGAATCCACTCCTCCGGCCGTCACGAGGACGTTCCGCTCCCCGACCCGCACTTCCCGAGTGAACGCCTCTCCCCTTGGACCCGGCACCCCGAGATCGCGATAGCGCGCCGTATAGGCGGGGCCCGGCAAGCGCCGCTGCCGATCCTGCACCTCCTGAGGCACCGGACCGAAGCTCAGCACCGCATTGCCGGCCTGCGCGGTGAACCAAGCGCCCGGATGCGCTGCCGAAAAAGGGGCGACGCTGGGATCCGGTCGAAGCTCCGGACGCCCTTGGCCCGAGAAACGCAAATCATCCGCGATATAGGTGGTCAGGACCTCAGGGCCGATCGGCTCGTCCTCCTCGATGAGCGCGATCGGGTAAAGTGCGAACAGGAAAAGAAAAAAGGCGGTGCCGATGCTGAGGATGAAACCGAGGGTGATCCGGCGAACCAGCGAAGGCCGCGGGCGCCTCACGAGGCCCTCAGCATATAGCCGACGCCTCGGACGCCGTGCAGGATCACGCCGGCGCCAGCCTCGGAGAGGCGCTTGCGCAGGCGGGAAATATGCGCCTCGAGGGCATTCGAGCTGATCTCGTCGTCGAAGCCATAGACCTGGGCTTCGAGGCTTTCCCGCATGACCACCCTCCCCGCCCGGCGCATCAGCGCGTCGAGTATGGCGAGTTCGCGGCGAGGAAGCGCCACAGCCGTGCCCCCGATCCGCGGCTCGCGGGCGGCAAGATCATATTCGAGTCGGCCGATCCTGACCCCGGGAGGCGACGCACCCGAGCCCGCACCCGAACGCCTCAGGAGGACACGAAGGCGGGCAAGCAGCTCCTGGAAGGCGTAGGGCTTGATCAGATAGTCCTCGGCCCCGGCATCGAGTCCCGCCACTCGGTCGGGGATCTGGTCGAGGGCGGTGAGGAGGATGACGGGTGGCACCGCCGCCCGGGTGCGAAGCACCGGCAGCAGCGACAGTCCGTCGCCGTCGGGCAGGCGCCGGTCGAGCAGGACGGCGCGATATTCGGCCGCCATCGCCGCTTCGATCGCTTCCCCGAGCGAGCCGAAATGATCGACGACGAAGCCTTCGCCGGTCAGCCGCGCCGCGGTTGCGGCCGCGAGCTCCGGCTCATCCTCGACCAGCAATATCCGCATGGCGCTTTCGACCCCCAGCTCGTTTCTTAATCGGCCCCTTTGCTTACGCCAAGCTTACGGCCGGAAGGCCGCACCCGTAAGCCTCGCACAAGCCTGCTCGCCCACCTTTCGGCACGGCAGCTGCTGATCCGGCAGGCGAATGGGAGGGGTCTGATGAAGAAGGCGACATTGGGATTGGCTGCGGCAAGCGCCGCTTTCGTGGCATCGGCGGCCGAGGCGCAGACGCGTCCCGGCTTCGAACTCGGCGCGGAAGTCCTGGACTATAGCTATCGCGAGCGGTTCGAAGGGGAAGTTGTCGCCAAGGATGACGGAACCTTCGCGGGCATCACCTTCGGCTATGTGGAAACGATCGGCTCGGGGATGTTTCTGCGGGCGCGGCTGTCGACCGACTTCGGCTCGGTCGACTATTCTTCCGGTGACGGCCGGCTCGAGAATGTCTCGCAAAGCATCGGCCAGCTCGAGTTCCACCTGGGCCGCGATATCGCGGTCGGTTCTGGCGCCACGCTCACGCCGTTCATCGGGATCGGAAGCCGGGTGCTGGAGGATAAGAGCGGCGGCAACGAGACGGAGCTCGGCGCGCTCGGCTACGACCGGGAGATCAGCTATGCCTACGTGCCGGTCGGCGTTGCGGCCGGGCTGCCGGTCGGCGGGCGCGCCGCGCTCATCCTGAGCGCGCAGTATAATTGGGTCGTCGGCGGGGAGGCCAAGTCTCGCTTCTCCGATTTGGATCCGGAGCTTCCGAACGTCAAGGTCGACCTCGACGAGGGCCATGGCTTCGAGGCAAGCGCCACCGTGCGGTTTCCGCTCGGCCGCCACGCAATCGGCTTCGGGCCGTTCGTGCGGCACTGGAACCTGGACCGCTCCACAAGCTTCGTCCTGACCGATCCCGACGGCTCGGGCGAAAGCATCGAATTCTTCGAGCCTCGGAACCGGACGACAGAGCTTGGCCTAAGACTCTCGTTTTCCTTTTGAAGTATCAAGCGTCGTAGTCGAGCTCGACGCCCTCACCTTTCGGGATCGACTGACAGGTGAGGACGTAGCCGGCGGCGATCTCCTGGTCGGTCAGGCCGTAGCGGGCCGCCATCTCGACCGCGCCCGACACGATCCGGGCGCGGCAGGTGGCGCAGACGCCGGCCTTGCAGGCATAAGGCGCGGGCAGGCCGGCGATGCGCGCACTGTCGAGGATGTTGCCCGCCTCCGCGTCGAAGGGCACGCGGCGCTTGCGGCCGTCGAGCGTGACCAGCAGGGTGAGGCCCTGC